>JBILLS010000002.1:0-150460 GCA_044375955.1 Candidatus Nanopelagicales bacterium
TTGTCCGAGCGCTGGCGTGGCGTGACGTCGGTGGCCTGGATACGAGTTTCCAGCTCGCCTTCGACCTAGACCTATTGCTCAAACTCAAGCGGCTGGGTCCGTTGATCAACACGGACATGACCGTGTCGAAGTTCCGCTGGCACGGCAGTTCACTCACGGTCGATGACCGCGACACCAACATCAGGGAATCCGAACGTGCGAAGCGTGCAGCAATGACCCCTTGGGGCCGCCGCCTGGCCTGGATCTGGGAACCCCCCGTGCGTGTGGCAACGCGGCTTGCGGCTCGCGAAGTTCAGCGACGGGCGCGCAAGGGCTCGAGCACCGCTCGATAAGCCCATGCACGAGCGAACTGCACGCTCGTACGCCACTGCTCAACGAGCGCTACATGCCCACGTGGCTGGAAAATTTCACGACGGGCCCGATGGAATTCCGCGAGTGCATGCTTCCAATGAATCGTGGATGCCCCGCCTTCAAAGAAGTCGGCTACGACGCGGTCGAGAATCAAGGGTTCAGCGACTTGCGAGAGCCGGAGAAAGGCCGCATAGTCGGCCGCAATCGTGAAGGATGTATCAAAGCCTCCGATCGATCTCAGTGATTCGGTCCGGGTAAACATTCCTTGATGCTGAGGAAAGAAGCCCTTACTGAAAAGTGATCGTTCATGAGATGCATAGTCCCACGAGGGAGTTGTCACTCGCTTGCCTGCGCGACTCACAATTTCAACAGTTCCGAAGGCCCATGCCGGTGAAGCCGACAGTTGAATGCGAACCGAGGACAAGACTCCTGAATCGTGCAATACATCCCCAGCATTCAGGAATTGCACAAAATCCCCAGATGCCAGACGTAACCCATCATTCATAGCGGCATAGATGCCAGCTGGTGGAACCCAATGCACGTGAGCGATCCCGGCGGATAGTCTCACAACTGAGTCACGATGCTTCGAGCTATCAATAACCACAACCTCTACACCTGAGAGATCATTCTTGTGCAACGAGGCCAGCGTGCGTTCGAGTCCGTCAGGATCATCACGAACAGCCGTTACCACGGTCAGCCATGGCTGCGTCATGAATCATTCCGCATAGACATTTGATCAATAGGACCAGGAACCACCCACACGCAGGATCCAGGCTTCATGTCACCGCGTTGATACATATTCATGAGTGCTCTGTTGAGTTTCCAATCGATAGGAATCACGGGAAACATCGGTAGTGACTCGAATTCGGCGAGTAAAGCTCGTGCAAACTCTGCCCGGTAGGCGATGGCGCAGACTGTATTTGTGACCGGCCGGGAACCGGCCATGATTTTTCGGTCTGATGCACCGGCCCACTGCACATTAGTTTGCTCCAAGAGTGAATCCACTCCCAACTCTCGAAGTTCGAAGGATTCCGAAAGATTGATATAGCTAACTGAAGAATCAACACTCTGACACAGCGAAATGAGTCCTTGGGCAAGCTCACTCACATCCGCTGAGTATGCGTCGTCTTCCAGAATCACTATCCACTCGGCCCCGGACTCGCAACCTGAGGTGAGAAGGAGCCGGTGGGCGAGCTCGATATTGAGAAGCCGTGTGACGAACCGTGGGTCGGGTGGGACAACTCGGCGATACGCACGTCGTGCCCAACGAAGTGCACTCTTCGCATGTGCTCGTGCACCACGCTGCTCCCCCGCCGCCAGATAGCGGACCCATTCGCCCTCGACGCGAACCTGCGCAGTGAGTGCTCGCTGCACCTCCTCGGGGGCGATAGGAGTCTCGCCCCAACGGTTGTGTGTATCAATCACGACCTTCACGTTCGCATCTCGCTCGGTCAATTCCGCGGCGAGGCGTGCACCCAAACCATCTGGTCCTTGGCTTGTGGCAAATCGAGTGCCCGGGTAGCTCACCACGCCGATAAAGATCGATAGGCCAGCCACCTAAGTAGGCTAGCGGTGTGTCT
Organism: Candidatus Nanopelagicales bacterium; assembly: GCA_044375955.1. Classification (GTDB taxonomy): domain Bacteria; phylum Actinomycetota; class Actinomycetes; order S36-B12; family S36-B12; genus VGCC01. The sequence goes on from JBILLS010000002.1 coordinate 1,932, forward strand.
CAGGCCGAGCAGGAAACTCGCGCGCCAGTCAGTGACGTTGGAAGCCTGAACCACGCTGATTTCGGCCAACCCAGTCTGTCTTGGGCGGTTCGTAAGTCAATTAGCATGCTGCCTGAGGGCAAGCGGGTGGTGCTCTTTGCCGCAGCGGGATTCCAGATTTCCCTGGGATTGTTGGACCTTCTCGGAATCGCCCTCATCGGTCTCGTAGCCGCCGTCGCAGTCTCTGGCATAGTCCCGGAATCGCTCCCCGAGTGGGCTAAGTCGCTGCAGTCTTTTTTTGGACTTGACTCACTCACGGTTTCTCAGTTGAGCGTGGCGATTGCGCTTACAGCCGTGCTTGTTCTCGTCGCCAAGACTGGAATCTCGGCCGCCATGACTCGTGTCATTACACGGTTCCTTGCACATCGGCAAGCAGACCTTTCAGTCACACTGGCTCGTGAGTTCTTGCAGCGGCCGCTGTCCCAGGTTCAAAGATGGACAACATCGGAGGCGACTTACGCGCTTGGCCAGGGTGTGAGCGCCGCAACCGTTGCGCTACTGGGGTCGGCGATCATCGTGGCTTCGGAAGTCTTCCTTTTTTCCATCATCGGCATCTCCCTTTTGATTTATGACCCGATCCTCACGATTGTGGCTGGCATCTTCTTCACTGGAATTGTCTTCGTTTTGCATCGAGTTCTTGGTCGTGCATCTGCACGCAATGCCGAATCCATTAAGGAAACATCAATTGACACACTCAGCGTTGTTGCGGAGGCGCTTTCCACATACCGGGAAACCACGGTGCTAAATCGTCGCGAGCTCTATGTCTCGCGCTATGACGGCATCGTGAGTAATTATGCAACAGCCAGTGCCAACAATGCCTTCATCTTGGAGATCCCTAAGTACATTCTCGAGGCCGCACTCTATATCGGCGCGCTGCTCCTAGGGGTCGTTCAATTCATCACCAAGGACTGGTCTGCCGCCGCAACAACAACGGCCCTTTTCCTCGCGGCGGGGTCTCGGGTCATTCCCTCGATGCTCCGCCTGCAAGGTGCAGGAATCACAATTCGAAATGCCGCAGTCATGGCGCAGCCGACCTTTTACATGTTCGACTCACTGCAGAAACCACATTCCCGTGGAATAGACGAAGGTTCGCTCGCCATCACCCAGCGCCTCCACCGCGATATCGCCAGTGGATACCCAGGTTTCATCGCAGATGTGGTGGTGACTGATGTGTGTCTGACCTTCCCCGACGCGTCAAAACCTGTCATTGATGACATTCCCTTCGATGCAGCAGCAGGATCATCGGTGGCACTAGTCGGTTCCACGGGAGCAGGTAAGTCCACACTTGCCGATCTCATCCTGGGTGTCGTGGAACCAGATTCTGGGCAAGTTTTTCTCGGCGGTGTTAAGCCGCGTGAGGCTATCCAGCGCTGGCCAGGCGCAGTTGCTTATGTCCCACAAAATGTGGCTCTTGTTGCAGGGACAGTCAAACAAAACGTTGCGCTTGGAATTCCGCCTGACCTCATAGACGAGTCACTGGTATGGGAAGCGCTCCACCGCGCCCACCTTGCAGACTTCCTCACCGAACATCGAGAGGGTCTCGACACGTGGATTGGTGAGCGTGGCTTCAAACTTTCGGGTGGGCAACGTCAACGCCTTGGTATTGCGCGAGCTCTTTACACCCGACCCAAACTCCTCGTTCTCGACGAAGCAACGAGTGCCCTCGATGCTGAGACGGAACTCGCCATCGTCGAAACATTGGCAGAGCTTGAAGGCCAAGTAACCACCATCACGGTCGCGCACCGGCTCGCAACTGTCAGGCAAGCAGATCAAGTGCTCTATTTGGACCAAGGGCGACTACGTGCTCGAGGATCCTTCGAAGAAGTGCGAGCCGCATCATCAGACTTCAATAACCAAGCGACACTCCTAGGACTGTAGTTCAAGTAGTGGACGAGATGTTCAGCCCCGCAGATGTCTCGGCTGTGGTGTGCACCATGAATTCGATTTCAGGAATCGAACAGTGTCTTGTTAGCCTGCGTGAAGTTGGCGCTGGACAGATCATTGTTGTCGATGCCCACAGCACCGATGGAACACGCGACGTTGCCCATAGGCTCGCAGACCTTGTCCTTGACGATGAAGGCAAAGGACTAGGTAATGCGCGGAACATTGGCATTGCGCACACCACAGGGCAATTGGTCCTCAATATGGGCTCGGACAATGTCATGCCGCCAGGCCAGATCGAGATCATGATCAACACGCTGATCGTGGGCAACTACCAAGGCGTCAGCGCACAGACGCATATCGAAGGCGAGAATTACCCCTCGCGAGGCCTCAACGCTTGGCGCAAGGGACGATTTCGTCCAGGAGAAGCTTCGGTTATCGGGACACCCACCCTATTCGTGGGTGATCTACTCCGTGCCAGTCCCTATGACCCACATCGCCGCTTCTCTGACGACTCAGAACTGTGTGAGCGGTGGAGCAAGGATTTCGACGCCCGTTTTGCCATCAGTTCCGCCAAGGTCGTTGAAGTTGGAAAGACCTCCTGGGAGGAGGTGGCCATCCGATGCCGCATGTACGGCACCAGCGATGAGGAGATATATCGCCTGGAATCACGCCAAGGATGGTCGCGAGCAAGGAAACTTCAGAGCCTTCTTCATCCCGTGCGTGCAGATGTGATCACTCCTCTGCGCTACTTGCAGCCCTTGGAAGCAATTCAGGCGATGCCGTTCTTAACGTACTTCGCAGCCATGCGCTACCGATCCTGGCTAAGTCAAAGCAAGAAGAGAAGACGCACCAGGGTCAACTAACCATTGATCGAAGTTCATCGACGCTGAGCCAAAGATCATTCGTATTGGACGAATAGGAGAAGTCTGCAGGTACGGGCTCTCCCGTGGGGGCTTCGAATCCTCCCCAGATTGCCAGGGTGGGAGCGACCACATAGCGGTCATCTCTCCTTACTGTTCTTGGCGCATCCGCAACTGCGATCATTTCCTCATGCAACTTTTCACCGGGCCGAATTCCGATTTCCACTATCTCTGAGTTTGGAGCGAGTGCTTGAGCTAAATCAATGACCCGCATACTCGGGATTCGTGGCACATACAACTCACCTCCACGCATGTCCTCAAATGAGTCGAGCACGAATTGCACGGCCTGCGGAAGTGTGATCCAGAATCGTGTCATTCGAACATCCGTGATGGGTAACGGTTCGCCCATCATTCCAAGTTCTTTGAAAAGCGGAATAACAGACCCCCGCGATTCCATGACATTGCCATAGCGCACCACCGAGAAACGAGTACCACCCGCTTCCGCATAATGATTACTGGAAATAAAGAGCTTGTCTGCGGTTAATTTTGTGGCGCCATACAGATTTACTGGGGAGGATGCCTTATCAGTGGACAGAGCAACCACCTTCTTGACGCCCGAAGAGATCGCAACCTGGATAACGTTTTCAGAGCCCAGGATGTTTGTCTTCACAAACTCCATTGGGTTGTACTCCGCTGTATCCACTTGCTTCAGAGCTGCTGCATGAACGACGTAATCGATTCCCCGCATCGCCATCGCTAGACGATCTTTGTCACGAATGTCACCGAGGAAGAATCGAACGCGGTCGTCATCGCCCCACGATTGGCGCAGTTCGTACTGCTTTAACTCGTCGCGTGAGTAAACGACAAGTCGCTTAGGATTGTGATGAGCGAGCAGTTCGGAGATGAAGGCCTTTCCAAAGGACCCCGTTCCGCCTGTGATGAGAATTGCCCCACCATCTAGCACCACGCGGGTCTCCTATTCCTTCGTTGAAGCTATGCTTACGAAATTAGGGCAAAGCATACGCGGGGGTGTCGGTGACGGTCGTTGCTTTGGTGTTCCCCGCCTACAACGCCTCGGATACCCTGCGGAGCACCATTGAGGAGATTCCCCCTGGCTTTGGGAATGTTCGAATCCTCGTAGACGATGCCAGTACGGATGCCACCGCGGAACGAGCAACGGAGCTCGGGCTTGATGTGCGACTCCACCCGCGAAATCGTGGGTATGGAGGAAATCAGAAAACCTGCTATCAAGCCGCCCTAGAGGCCGGCGCGGATGTAGTGGTGATGATTCACCCGGACAATCAATATGACGCCCGTGTGGCACCGGTCATGGTTGAACTCATTCAGTTGGGTATTTGCGATGTCGTCTTGGGAAATCGAATTCGCACGCGAAAAGAAGCTCTCGAAGGCGGTATGCCTCTCTGGAAGTACATAATCAATCGCACCAGCACATTTGCCGAAAATCTGGTTCTTGGGCAGTCGCTCGGCGACTTCCATTCAGGGTTTCGCGCGTATTCGCGAAAGGTGCTCGAGGAGATCCCCTTCGATCGGAACTCTGATGATTTTGCCTTTGACCAAGAGTTCCTGATGCAAGCTGTTCACGCAGGATTCAAAATCGGTGATGTTCCCGTGCCGGTTCGTTATATGAAGGAAGCATCTAGCATTTCGTTTCGAAGAAGCATTAGGTATGGACTTGGAGCAATCGGCGCCTTTACCGCTATGAAGACCCACCAATGGGGTTGGCGGCGGGATCCACGTTTTGATCACGCTCGAGGACAGTGACCAACGTGTCCGAACTCCTCGCCTTGGATCAACCGAGTAACCCCAAGAGTTCCCCCTTTTTGAAAGTCGTGACCCTGGTGGGCGGTCTCGCATTCGTGGCGGGAGTGTTTGGCTTGGGACTCCAGAACTTGGGGGATCGGTACTTCTGGACCGATGAGTCTTCCAGCTTCTTCACAGCACTTGGCTGGCCAGGTGTTGGTCAGGAAGCAGGGGGCCTTGCTGAAATTCAACAAACGCTCAGTACGTTTCTTGATCCGAGTCTCTTCCATCTCTTGATCCGTGGGTGGCTTGAAGTCTTTGGCACAAACATCGAGGCTTTGCGAGCGTTGCCCTTTGTCTTTTTCGTGCTCTACCTCATTGGAATAATCGCCTGGTACCGAAAATTTGGATTTGCTCCAGTTGTCGCATTCGCAGGTGCAGCAATCATGATGCTTGACAACATCACGCCGTACTACTCGGTGGAGGTCCGTGCTTACTCTGCTTCGTTGGCAGCCTCCGTGCTTCTTCCCCTAGTTGCGTGGTGGCTGACGGACAGGCCGTCAGTTCGGCGTTTGGCAGTATTTGTGGTTATTGGTGGATTCCTGGGTGCTATGCAATACACCGCTGCAAACGTGAATATCGCAACGGCAATTCTTTCACTCTGGCCGCAGCTTCACTATTCCTGCTTTTTTGGCTGCCGCTTATCTATCTTGTCACCCGGGGCTGGCCATCATCTGGAGCAGAAGCGGACTTAGACCACGTGAGGGATGGAGTGCTTGCCTATATGGCGCCTGAGTCCATCGTTCACACGCTGCAAACGAATTTTCTGAGCTTTACTGCATTGCCGCGCACGGTGTTCTTTGTTGCTCTGCCTCTCGCACTGCTTCTTTCTGCGCGCGCTCAAGGAATCCCACGGAAACGACTCTTGTACAACCAACGACTCATGAGTGTGTCATTGCTGTGGGTCTATGTCCTGGGGATGACAGGGGCGGGAGCCCTCTTGTCTGTCACGGGATTCCTTCCGTGGGTTCTAGGAACACGATGGTCAATCACTGAGATTGGGTCGATAGCACTGAGCATCCTTGGGTTACTAGCCCTTGCGCGCTATTTCGCACCCACCAGGCTTAGAATGTCGCGCATCACTCAATTCCTTGTTCCGGCAATCGCACTAACGATCATTGTGATTGCTTCTCTCCGCATGTGGTCCTATGAGAGAACTAGCAACCTGACTGCTCTTGATGATCTGGTGCCCGTCTTAGTTTCGGGCCGGTCTGACGTTCCCGTCATAGTCGATGACTGGGTTTTCCCAGATACCCGTTATTGGGTTGAATACAGCGGCAAATTTGAGGCCGAAAAGGGTGCTTGGATTCAGCGGGGAGTGGAGTCGACGGGCGGTTTCAAGAAGGCTGGTCCACAAGAAATTGAAAAGTTTCTTGCGTCAGCGAGCGATCGACTTCTGCTCAAAGACACTGAAGCACTGAAACAACTAAGTTTTCCACTCCCTCCCAACGTTCAGGTAATCTATCCGGAGGGTAAAGCTGTTGCCTCACCTGGACTAGAGTCTGCTCCGGTTATTCTCGTCAAGAATTGACGCCTATTACCGTTGTCCTGGCTTGCAGTGCCTTTACTCGTTTCACTGAAATTCGCAGATGCAGCCAAGACCATGAGAATCATAAGGAATCCCGTAGCGCTCGGAACAACCCAATTGTTCCGGGGCGCTGTGATTCCCGTGATGACGTAGGTAACCATCACGGCCAGCGGTCCAGCATTACCGTGGCCTGCAGCCCGCTAGACGATGTCAATCGCTATGGCCATGAAGCTTTCCGGCGATTGACACTCAAGCCGGGTATGACTGGACTATGGCAGGTAGAAGGCCGATCAGCCCTGAATTGGCGTGAGGCACTTCAACTGGATCTCTACTACGTAGAGCGTTGGTCACTGGCTGGCGACCTAGTTCTCCTTGGAAGGACCCTCGGCGCAGTTGTCCGCGGAACGGGCGCACATTGACTTCTTGCACTGAACTAGGCTTCAGGTAACTATCAGAAAGGCTCCGTTCTGTGATCCGTCTAGTTGAACCGAGATTTCCCGAAAGTGTCGTTGATGGAATTCGAATGGTCTTAGCCTCCGGGCAACTTGTGCAGGGCACAAACGTGGCCGAGTTGGAAAGACAAATAGCGCTTCGACTTGATATCGATCACGTTGTCGCCGTCTCAAGTGGAACCGTGGCGCTTGAGTTAGCATTGAGAGAGCACGAAATTGGCCCGGGTGCACGTGTCTTGGTACCGGCATACTCGTTTGTTGCAACCGCCAATGCGGTGGTCTCAATCGGGGCCACACCGGTGTTTGCGGATGTGAACGAGGAGACGTTAACTTTAGATCCACGTGCAGCTTCATGCGTTATCCGCGATGCTGCAGTGGATGCATTATTGCCAGTTCATGAGTTCGGGCACCCAGCGGACATCGCTTCGCTAAGAAGTATTCCAGAGTTTGCCGATTTACCCATCATTGAGGATGCAGCTTGTGCGCTAGGTACCGATGATGGAGAGATTGGACGACAGGGAAATGTGTCCTGCTTTTCGCTTCACCCTCGTAAAGTCCTTACCGCAGGCGAAGGGGGTTTGGTTGCTTCGTCAAACAGAGACATCGCGGATAGGATTCGGTTGGTTAGAAATCACGGGCTTGTAGTGTCTGATGGGCAGCTTGACTGTGTATATCCTGGAACGAATGCTCGCATGACGGAGATGCAAGCAGTCCTTGCACTCGGACACTTGGAGGGCTTGGACAAGTCAATCGCTCGCAGACGAGAGATTGCATCCGTGTACCTCACAGCGCTGGCAGACCTAGATTCGATTCAGCCGCCGAGTGCGTCATCCGGCAATCTCAACTGGCAAACGTTCATTATTAGGTTTAGGTCGACTACGGCTAGAGATCGAGCGGCGCATCAGCTCAGGCGAGCAGAAATAGAATCCTCTGTGGGAGCACAGTGCATACCCGCCATGGCTTGGTATAGGGAGAATCGAATTTCGCTCGAGTCCGTTGCCGAGGAATTTCCCAATGCGTGGCGTGCATGGACTACAGGTCTGGCGATACCTCTGCATGAGCACATGTCGGATTTTGATGTAAATCATGTCCTCGAGACTCTTACAAGGATTGAGGTAGAAGGATGACAGGGCGACGCGTGCTCATTACTGGGGGTGCGGGCTTTATTGGAGGCTCGATAGCTGCCGCGATGCAGGGTCGCGACGAAGTCAGAGTCCTAGATTCGTACGTGCGGACAGGATCTGCCGAGACAGCGTCTCCTCGGCTGGCGGATGTCGAATACATTGAGGGTGACGTGCTTGACGTGGACACCTTGAAGCAGGCAATGCGAGGATGCGACGTCGTTGTTCATGCTGCGGGGATTGCGGGCGTCGACACTGTTGGGCGTTCACCAGCGACGACACTCCGTGTAAATGCTCTAGGTACGGATGCAGTTTTAGCGGCAGCAGCGAACGTCGGCGTCGCAGGGCGGGTTGTCTGTTTCTCAACCTCTGAAATTTTTGGACCTTTCGCATTCGACGTTGCCGAGACGAGTTCCGCAGTCGTGGGTGCGGTGGGTGAATCTAGATGGACGTATGCCGCCTCAAAATTGATGGCTGAGCACTTGGCGTTTGCCTACTGGCGCGAGTTTCATGTGCCCACTGTCGTAGTTCGACCCTTTAACGTGTATGGGCCCGGGCAGTTGGGTGAAGGCGCAATTCGAAATTTCGTATTGCGTGCTATCAAGAATGAGACGCTGACTGTGCGCGGTTCAGGTAACCAGATTCGATCCTGGTGTTTCATTGATGACTTTGTACGGGGTGTCATGGCCACCATTGAACGAGATGAGGCTGTTGGGGGCAATTTCAATATCGGCAACGCTAGAGAGGTGTCTACGACTTTGGAGTTGGCGAGACGCATTAAGAAGTTGGCATGTTCCAATTCTGAGATTCAACACGTAGAAGCATCGTGTGCGGAGATTCAGGCGCGTGTCCCGAATACAGAGAAAGCTAGGACTGAACTTGGCTTCGAGGCGCAAACAGACCTTGATGACGGCTTGCGTTTAACTATTGACTGGATGAGGTCGTTGAGGTGATCCACCCAGGTGCTGAAGTCCATGGGAATGCAATTATCCACCCGTCGGCAAATATCTGGCCACTTGCCCAGGTACGGGAAGGCGCTGTCATCGGAGCAGATTCTTCCGTTGGTCGAGGCGCGTATGTAGGGACGAATGTTCGCATTGGCGATAACTGCAAGATTCAAAACAATGCATTGGTTTATGAGCCGGCGAGGATTGAGAATGGAGTGTTTGTGGGCCCCGGAGCAATCCTCACGAATGACAGGTTTCCCAGGGCAGTGACACCAGATGGTTCGCGGAAGTCCCCCGCTGACTGGACTCCAGTGGGAGTCTCAATTCGTGAGGGAGCTTCTGTAGGAGCAGGCGCTATATGTGTTGCTCCTCTGACCATAGGTAGATGGGCGGTTGTAGGAGCAGGCGCTGTTGTGACTCGAGATGTAGCAGACTTCTCTCTCGTCGCGGGGAACCCGGCACGTCATGTCGGTTGGGTTGGGCGCGCGGGATGCAAACTGGTTTCATTGGAAGACCAGGAGGGGCGGTGGCTTTGCCCATTGACCGGGAGCCAATATCAAATTGGCGAAAACGGATTAATTCAGGAGTTGTCATGATTCCCATCGCGCGGCCCGAGATCGGCGAAGATGAAATTGCTGCTGTAACGGAGGTACTCAGGTCCGGCAAACTTGCGCAGGGCCATGAAGTGGCAGCCTTTGAAAATGAGTTTTCTAACTTAGTTAGTCCAGGGTATGAAGGCATCGCTGTCAATTCTGGAACTTCTGCCCTTCACCTTGCTCTACTAGCCTTGGGTATTGGTCCCGGAGATGAAGTGATTGTTCCTTCATTCACCTTTGCCGCAACTGCTAACGCCGTTGCTATGGCAGGTGCGACTCCAGTCTTTGCGGATATTCAGCGAGATACCTTTTGCATTGATGTCTCTTCGGCGAACAGTTTATTGACTCCGCGCACTGCCGCGATAATTCCCGTTCACCTGTATGGCTGCCCTGCAGACCTGCCTGCTCTTAGGAATTTGGTCGATCGTGCTGGTCTAGCGATGATTGAGGATGCTAGTCAAGCCCATTTGGCCGCGCTCCACGGCCAGAAAGTTGGGACTTGGGCCGATGCCGGCGCGTTCTCCTTTTACCCAACCAAGAACATGACGACAGGTGAGGGAGGAATGGTCTCAGTCAGGGATGAGTCGGTCGCTCGCCGCGTTCGCCTTCTACGTAATCAGGGGCAGGAGGTTCGCTACCGCAACGAAATCGCAGGGCTTAACAACCGCATGACTGAGATCCAAGCTGCGATTGGACGTGTCCAACTTACGAGACTGGTGGATCGGACTGATCGTCGGCAGGCCATTGCTCGCCGCTACTCTGATGAACTCGTCGGTGTGGTAGTCCCGACGATCCCTGAAGGTGCATCGCATGTATTCCACCAATACACGATTCTCCTTCAAGGGCTCAATCGTGACGAGTTTCGTGATGCGTTAGCTCGAAGTGGCGTAGGTTCAGATATTTACTATCCGGTACCAGTCCATAGTTTGCCCGCATATGATCGCGATGAGCACCTACCTAGGACGATCGAAGCGTCGGCTAGTTGCTTGTCAATTCCAGTACGGCCCAACTTGGATGACGCAAGTGTAGATCGAGTAATTGAGGCCGTTAATGCGGCCGTTGACTTGGCAGTGCGGGCTCAGTGATGAGGGCGGGTCTGGTAGGCCTGGGCGTTATGGGACGTCAGCACGCCCGAATACTCATGGAACTGGGTGGAGTTGATTTCGTTGGAGCCTGTGAACCTCAACCTGAGGCTGACCAATATCCGTTCGAAGTCTTCCCCGATATCGAGAGCCTAGTTGCTCAAGGTGTTGACTACTGCGTGGTAGCAGTACCAACTTCGGCTCATTTGGATGTCGCAACCTTCCTGGCCCAGAGTGATATCCACTGCCTAATCGAAAAGCCGCTAGCAGCTACCTTTGAAGAAGCTAAAGCGCTAAAGGAGATTTTTGCGGCTAAGGGTCTGATCGCGGCAGTCGGTCATATCGAACGGTTCAATGCCGCATCAGTAGAAGCGAGACGGCGGATTGAGGAGGGTCAGATTGGTAGGGTGATTCAAATATCCTCGAGTAGGCAAGGCCCGTTCCCAGGTCGCCTATATGATGTTGGTGTCGGCCTAGATCTCGCAACCCACGACATAGACCTTGCGATGTGGCTTTCGCAGTCTCGTTATACATCTATTGCAGCTCAGTCGAGCCATGAAAGCGGCCATGCGCACGAGGACCTGCTCGTTATTACTGGTCTCATGAGCAACGGTGTCGTTGTCAACCACTTGATTAATTGGCTGTCACCCCGGAAGGAAAGGACAGTTGCGGTGCTGGGTGAGCGGGGGCTACTTCAGATTGACACTCTCACGAGTGACCTCACGTTCTTTGAAAACGGTTCGATCCCGAACGAGTGGGGCCAGGTTGCGCAACACAGAGGAATTACTCAGGGGGATGTCACTCGATTTGCTTTTCCAAAGAAAGAGCCTCTGTTGTCCGAACATGAGGCATTCGCAGCGGCTGTGAAGGGACTTCCGGCGTCCGTAGTCATGCTGGCAGACGGGGCAGAGGTTGTAAGGGTTGCGGCTACAGCGCTTGATGCGGCGCGAGAGGGGAAAGCGCGGGTCTTGAGGGATGAATAGTAGGGGACCATGTCTTACGATGTAGCAGTTTTTGGCCTAGGCAAGCTTGGCCTTCCCGTCGCAGTCCAGTACGCACTGAGCGGATTACAGGTAATCGGCGTGGATGTGAATCCCAAAGTGGTCGAGCTGATCAACTCTGGCTTCGAGCCATTTCCAGGCGAGGTGGACCTCGCATCGAAATTGGTGGACGTAGTCAAGGGTGGACGAATGAGATGTACGACAAATGGTGCCCGGGCAGTTGCGGGAAGTTCAACTGTTGTCGTAATGGTTCCAGTGGTTGTTGATTCGGCCCTCAATCCGGACTTCATTAATCTTGACAATGTTGTTGACGTTCTAAGCGAAGGGATTCAGCCAGGAACGCTAGTCATTCTAGAGACGACCGTACCTGTTGGAACAACGCGTCAGAGAGTCGCGAAAGAAATTGAGGCTCGCTCAGGTCTTGTCGCGGATATGGACTTCATGGTTGCCTTTAGCCCTGAAAGAGTCTTGACCGGCCGAGTCTTTGCAGACCTCAGGAGGTATCCCAAAGTTGTAGGTGGTATCGGACCAAGTAGCGCGTCCAAGGCGAAGGCGTTCTACATGAGGGCTCTAAGTTTTGACGAACGACCTGACCTTGCGCGGGAAAATGGGGTGTGGGACGTGGGGTCTGCAGAGGCTGCTGAATTGGTGAAACTTGCCGAAACAACCTACCGAGACGTAAATATCGCGCTGGCCAATACATTTGCACTTTTCGCGGAATCTGTGGGCTTGGACGTTGAACCAATTATCGAAGCGGCAAACTCTCAATCCTTTAGCCACATTCACTCTCCTGGCGTGGCCGTTGGCGGCCACTGTATCCCCGTATACCCCCATTTGTACCTCTCGTCAGACCCAGGCGCACGATTGGTTGCTGAGGCGAGAGCGGTGAACAAAAAGATGCCCAAGCACGCGGTCCGCGAATTGGATCGGGCTTTAGGAAGTTTGGTAGGCCAGACGGTTGTAGTTCTCGGTGCCAGCTATCGAGGCGGGGTAAAGGAGACAGCCTTCTCTGGCGTGTGGGATCTGGTTCGAGAGATCACAGATTTCGGCGGCCTTCCAGTGGTTTTTGACCCAATGTTCTCAGATGACGAGTTGCGGTCAATACAACTTGAGCCTTATGTGCTTGGTCGCTACGCCGCTGGAGCAATCGTCCAGGCTGATCACCCTGAATTCGAGGAACTGTGCAAGGCATTCATACCTGGACTAAGGGCTATATATGACGGGCGGAGAATCCTCGATCCCACCAAATTCGAAGGCGTAGAGTTGTTGAAGATCGGGTCGGGAATTGTCGGATAGTCACTCTTGGAGGCGCCCTGGAACTCCAAACATCCGGGCGCCGCTCGGTATTGACTTGTTGACCAACGTTAGGGCGCCAATAACTGCGCAGTCACCAATCGATACGCCCATTTCTACAATTGCCCCCGGGCCAACATAGACCCCTTGGCCAAGACGTGTTGGGGCCCGCTCTATTGGTGACTGGCCCAAAGATGTGGACCACCCTACGGAATTGTGGGAATAGATCTGGGCGCCGGCGCTTATGGCGCAGTAGTCGCCAATCTCTAGGCCTCCCGATCCATCAAGGATGACATTGGGGCCAATCCACACATGGCGCCCCACCTTGACACTACCCAAAACGAGGACGTTGTCATAGCAACTAGAACCCTCCCCAAACCCATAAATGCTTGCCCGTTGCCAACGATCAATCACTAAATCACCGAAGGAGACGTGCCTCTCGTAGCTCTCAAAGAGCGAATGCTGCAGATTAAGGGCCCGAGCTTGAATTGCGGACCAGATTTCTGCATCGTCACCTTCTCGCGCTGTAGTCATGGCATCCTCCGATCACCTGTGGAAGTCATTTTACCCCTCTTGGTAGACGCGGTCCTATGCTGAGACAGTAAGTCTTGTTACGGTTAAGAGATGTGTGGCATCTTTGGAGTTGCTAAGTCATCTGAGATCACTGCGTGGGATGTTGCGAGGTACCAAGATCTCTCACGTGCTCTGAAACATCGCGGTCCAGACGCATACGGCGAAATCAGTGACCCACGCTGCCTTGTCGGTATGCATAGGCTCAGCATCATCGACTTGGTAGATGGTAACCAACCATTTAGTGATGAGAATGCGAAGTATTCGGTTGTCGCCAACGGCGAGGTTTACAACTACGAACAAATTCGTGAGGAGATGCTTTCATCAGGCCATAAGCTTCGCACACGGTCAGACATTGAGGTTATTCCGCATGTCCTGGAGGAATCGGGGGTAGCAGGCATTGGCCGCCTTCGAGGGATGTTCGCAATCGCTGCTTTTGATCGCTCCAGGGGTCGGCTCAGTTTAGCCCGTGACCACGTGGGCGAAAAGCCGCTCTATACGCTTGAACTTGATGATGCCCTGTGGTTTTCAAGTGAATTGCGCCCGCTGCTGAAGTGCGGAGTTGTTCGTCCCGAGTTGTCTGCGGAGTTAGTTGAGAGCTATCTGCTACACGGTTTCATACCGGAAACTGAATGCTCCATTGCCGGTATTCGTCAGGTCTCCCCCGGAACAGTTTGGACATACTCATTGAAGGATCTTTCGCGCCGTGAAGATGTCTTCTGGGCACCGAATTGGTTCATTGGATCTGCCGAGGTGAGCAGAGACGACATAGTTCAGGGGGTACTCGATGCCGTGATTGCCACGTGCGCGGCGGACGTGCCCATTGGCGTAGCTCTCTCGGGAGGAGTGGATAGCACTCTTGTAGCCGCAGTTGCATCTCGAGTAAGGCCGGATCTAAGGACATTTACTATCGGTTACGATCATGCAAGCACAACTGATGAATCAGTAGCCGCGGCAACTACTGCAGCCAAACTCAGCCTACCCATAGAGAGAATAATTCTTCGAACCGAGGAAGTCGCAAGGACGTATGGGCTAGTGTGCGCGGTCAGGGATGAGCCGATCGCCGATATCGCTGGGCCAGCCTATGCAGCCTTAGCCAATGCGTTTGTGGCATCCGGAACCCCGGTGATGCTCAGTGGGCAGGGCGGTGATGAACTTTTTTGGGGCTATCCATGGGTGCGACAGGCAGCGCAAATGGTTGAGGAGAATCGTCCCATTGCCCTCGTCGCACCGCGGGCGTATCTTCGAGACTCTATAAGTTCCGCGGGGGCCTTTTCCAATGCACTCCGAAGTCTCGGTGGAATTCGAACCTATACCACGATGAGGCGCCTGAGCACGGAGAAGGATTCTGGAACAAACGTACCCTTGTATCCAGCAAGTCCGAGTTTTCGGCGCATTCAGAGACGCGCGTCGACGCTGTTAGGCCGTCAGCCGAAAGACCCTACAATTTTTGTTCCTGGTGTCACTGCTTCGTCGGCTGTTGGCTTCATGAGTGCTATGTTATCGACGTATCTTAGGTCAAACGGACTTACGCAACTTGATCGCCTTTCCATGGCTGCTTCGGTTGAGTCTAGAACGCCATTCGTGGATCGATGTTTGATGGAACTTGTCTTATCAGGTCAGGGCAATTCCAAAATGAGGGTTCTCGGTAAAGGCGCTTTACGCGACGCACTGAAGTCCGTCGCTCCAAACATGGATCACTTGGGTATGAAACGAGGCTTTACACCCCCCGTGCGAAGTTGGCTGAGTGGAATTTGGCGAGTGGAAAATTTTTCTCACTCACATCTGGCTCTGGCAGAGACCGGACTGCTCAATGTAAAGATTCTTAGAGATGAGCTGTCCTCACCATTCTTGCCATTCGGAGAGGTTAATTCGTTAGCATTCCGTCTTGCGACCCTGGAACTCTGGTGGAGGTCAATTGATTGAGATCGACACTTTGATTCTTAGCCACTGGAAAATGACAGAAATGCTTCACGCAGAGATTTCCGAGGTAGTGCCAGACCAGCTACCCCTTCTGACTCAAGTATAGCCTCAACTGCTCTCCGCGCGTCACTCGCGTGAAGGCCCATTCCATAGCAGTACGAAATTGACTTGGGATCAACCCACCAATCCCGGGGGACATCATCATGCAGTAGGCGAAGATATCGACGGGCAACCTCTCTGGGCGACCACTTGTTCAAGACAAACTCTTGTGCACGCCGGGCGAGAAGTTGTCGTTCCTGTGGATTGTCGATCAAATGAGCAATTGCAGAGACGATATCAGCTGGGCGACATTGCATTGACGGCGGCATCATATCCGGGGAGATCCTAGTTGTAAGATCAGTTAATGCGTAACCACCCACAACGGAGCAGCGTCCTGCCCAGGCGGCCTCTGTAGCAAAGCCGGCTAATGGGGTATCTGAGAAGACTTGATCCACAACGAAGTCGCTCGCAACTATGGCGTCGATCACCTCATGGTTCGGTCTCCCGGCTATAACACGAAAATCAATTTTGTAGCCCTGTGAGATCAATAGATTGATCGCATCCATGATGAGAGCGGTGCCTTTAATCGATGGGTTGCTCGGGGAGTGCAAAACCACGATAGGGCGGTCTGCTGCATCTCCCGCCGGAGTAGGCGGATTCTCGTCTCGGTCGTAGGGAATTCCTATGGAAAAGTGATTGATGAAGGGGCGGGTGGAAAACTGCGAAGTTGAGTAAGGAGCTCCGATTACATAGGTAGCTAGACGCTCAATTCGGCGGACCCTCGAAGCCAGCCTGCGAGCTTTGCGAGCCATCTCTCGAGGGGAAGTTCCTGCCGCCTGGGCCACTTGTAGTGCGCTACCGTCGATATATGGGGGGCGCGCTTCTGATCCATGAGCCATGTTCACAATTACTGGCTTCCTTAGCAATTTGATCAGCCTAAGATCAAGGTTTCCGCGAAGTAGTGTCTCGCCGAAACCAAGAATGAATGCGTCATAGCGAAGTAGGGCTCGAACGGCCCAGACTGTCACGAGGACCTCTCGAATTACGGCTGAGACAAGCCTAAACGCCAATCGGTGTTCAGCGCTCGCAGAAAATGTTGGCCAGTGGCGCGCCCACCGGAGAAACAAAGGATCGACTGTCTCTCCACCGAAACCAAAGGGATTCGACCAGTAGGTTATGTAGTCGTGTCTGATACCGAGATCCTGGAAACCACGACTAAGCTGGCCGTAGTAGCCGGAGATCTCAAGGCGTCCCACGAGTATACGATCCTTACCACGCAGCTTCCTTGCCATCGTCGCTACTTTGGAAATCCGTGATCGGGTTTGCGACTGAATCCGCATACCTTTCGGGTATCAAACAACCCGCGAGACATCCAACTCGAATGTGCTGAGCAAAAATCGGCGAAGGCCTCGGTACCGTCCACATCGTCGGAAATGAGCAGCCCACCGGGTTCCAGTAGCTTGGCTGCCAAGTCATACTCCATTAGTTGCCACGAGTAGGAATGATCAGAATCATGGAACCAGATGCCCACGTGATTAGAGTAGGTTTGGGCGATTCGTTGCAGTTCAGACTCAGCACTTCCGGACTTTAGAAGTACGAATTCCCAATTAGATTTTAGGGACTCGGGCACGGACTGGGAAGCTCTAGGATCCACATCGAAGGAGACGAGTCTTCCGAATCCATTCTTGTTAAGCGCCTCAAGCAATGTGCGAGTGGACAAGCCATTAGCAACGCCAGTCTCTATCACAACTTCTGGCTTCACGGCACGAACGACGTGCCATAGTGCGTCAAGGGTAGCCCCACCCGAGTTGTACAAGACGGGAAAGGTCTTTGCCACATCATCGAGGTGAGCGGACCTATCCGCCGGATCAAATGGAAGATCGAGCGAATGCATAACATCGTCAACGGAGGTTTCGATCTCAATCCCAGCGACGAACATGGACGATAGAATTGGCCTGTAATATTCACCTATCGCTCGTTGGCCCATTAGTCCGAGTCGGACTCGAGTCTTCACTGCTCGCACGATATTCATCGAGACCGTCTCTCTCTCAGCTTCGACTAACTGACCTGATTGAGGATAGGAGCCGTCGCGCCCGCCGGGTACCGTCCCACCTACGGTAGCGCCAATGTGCCCGCCAGTTAAGGCGACCACGTACTTCGGTCTTGGCACGGGCCCAAAACCTTGCTTCGGAAGATTCGAAGCCTAGAGTTAGGTGCTCTTCAAAGGCAGCTTCGGCACGCTTGTAGAGGACGAGTGACTCCAACATAACTGGAGTGAGTGCCTTCACCTCACTATCAACCGTAAGCCAGGGCTTCCACCAACCTGCGTAATGGACAATTGAAGCGTCTTTGAGCGGATGGCCGTACGCCGGGCGGACATTCAGTTCGGCGTTGATCGGGGCCGTTTCGCCGAGCAGTGCTGCGTTCATTAGATCTTGTTCGAGCAACTTGAATCCGAAGTTGGGGTAATTCGCCAGGAGGCCCCTCCACTTATCGGAATATCGAGCCTGCCAAATACGAGGCTGAGCACTCAAGACCCCCGCGTTAATGTACCAGCCAGTTGGAAGATGCGGTGCCCAGGCCCGCTCGAATTCGAACATGTTGTCCTCCTTACATGCACCTATAGCAAACTCTCCGAGTGAGTTAAAGATCGAAGTCCACTCGGAAACCGCGATGAGATCGCCGTCAAGGAAAGCCACGAAAGAGTGCCTTGTGACATCGAAGTAGGCAGGCTTCATGAAAGTCATTGACGATATGTGGCGGGTTCTTGGTAAGCGGGAGGCTTCAATCGGGCAAATTACCCGAGAAAAGGACCAGTTCAGTGATTCGGCAAGTCTCTCAACGTGAGTGAGCTCTTCTTCCGAGATTACGGACTCCCAATCTTCTGGAATAGCGTAGTCCAAATGAATTGGGTCAGCTGAGTGGCAAGCAAGGGAAACCATCGCTATTGCCAATGGATAAAGAAAGTCGCTATCGCCCGTCATTGCTATGACGCGGCGCGGCGCAGACACCATACTCAATCTTTACCCCTTGCGATTAGAACCACTCCTGTGACCTACTCCCCAGAGCATTGCGAGGTCCCGGCTTCCAAGGAAGTCGGATACGATAGAGCTGACCGCGTTTTGGAGTGTACCCATTGCTAGCAAGCATCCGTCGTTGTCTGAACCTATTGGATTCGAGTGGGCGAATCCGTCTTTCGCTGATCGTCATGGTGCAGGGGTTGCTGGCCCTCTTGGACCTAGTGGCCGTCGTTGGAGTAGGCGTTGTTGTCGCCGTGGCCTCAAGTGGAGGAGGGAGTACCCAGTCGCAGATGGCACTGGTGCCGGAGCAAGCCATGGCGATTGTGGCACGCGTCGGGTTGATACAACTTCTGGTTTTCGTGGGCCTCCTGTTCATCGCCAAGAGTGTTATCAGTTTCATCTTGATGCGACGCGCGTATCGATTCCTTGCAGGGCGCCAGGTCCAAGTCTCGAACTGGCTAGCTGGAGCTATCTTGAGTCGAAACTTGCTAGACATCCGAAAGCGAACTACGCAGGAGACCAGCTACGCCTTGACGCAGGGAGTCAGCGCGGCCATGATCGGCGTGCTGGGAAACGGCGTTGTGGTCATTTCAGAGTTGCTCGTCATGCTCGTCTTAGTGGGCGGCCTGTTCGTGATCAATCCCTTCGTTTCAATCTTTATAATCCTCTTCTTCGGAATCGTGGCGGTCGCAGTATTTCGCATGGTTGGAATTTGGGGCCATGAGTCAGGGTCACTTCTTGCCCAGACTGAGGTGGAGAGTACTGAGGCTGTCCAGAATCTTTTGCACACGTATCGTGAGCACTCAGTCCTTGGAAGGCGCCCGGAATTCATGAGCCGTTTCGTGGGACTTCGCTTGGTCGCGGCTCATCACCAGTCGAACATGCAGATACTGGGCCAGGTAACTAAATATATTTTCGAATTAACTATGATAGTGGGTACTGGGTTGCTGGGGGCCTTCCTACTCCTGACAGAATCTACAGAGATTGCGATCGCGACGCTGGTGATGTTCTTGGCAGCAACTAGTCGCGTCACTCCCTCTCTCTTGAGGATGCAGCAAGCTGCTTTGAGCATGCGTGCAGCAGAAGGGATGGCAGAGCCGACGTTAGCATTCGCTTCTGAGATCAACCTGTCGCCTCACAAGGTACGGCACCCTGCAGGCCTTCGTTCCCGTGATACGGCATTTGAAGTGGGCAAAGCATTCGAGCCATCACTGCGGCTCAAGAATGTTTCTTTCTCTTACCCGGGAAGCACGAGAAGCGCGTTGTCAGAGGCAAGCCTATTTGTTCCCGCTGGCACATCACTCGCTATCGTTGGTCCATCCGGCGCCGGAAAGTCAACTCTCGCAGATGTTCTTCTGGGACTTTTGGCACCCGACAGCGGTTCTGTACTCTTGGGTGGTCGCCCACCTGAATTGGTACTGGCCACAAGTCCGGGTCTCATTGGATACGTACCGCAAGATGTCTACTTAGTCCGTGGCACCGTTCGAGAGAACATCGGGCTGGGGTTGAGCAGTGAAAACATTGATGATGTTGCAGTATGGGAGGCGCTTCGCCTCGCTGAGTTGGAGGAGATCATTTCCGCCGCCCCCAGAGGCTTAGACACGGAAGTAGGTGAGCGGGGTGTCCGACTTAGCGGTGGACAGAGGCAACGACTCGGACTTGCCCGTGCACTATACTCAAAACCGAACTTGTTGGTACTAGATGAGGCGACGAGCGCACTTGACTCGGAAACTGAAGCGGCGGTAACAAGGGCGCTGCAACACCTCAGTAGAGACGTAACCCGGATCGTCATCGCTCATAGACTAGCTACGGTGCGAGATTGTGATCAAGTCGCTTATCTTGAAGAGGGGAAGATTCTGGCGGTTTCCACGTTCCAAGAGGTTAGAGATTTGATTCCCCGTTTTGATTCACAGGCCGGTCTCTTGGGGCTTTGATGCGAATAGCCATGATTCACAGCTTTTACAGAGATGGGGGGGTTTCGGGTGAGAATCGAGTGGTGCTGGATCAATTCCGAATTCTTGAAGAGGCCGGACACGTGGTCCAACTCTTCGCGCAGGAAACTTCGAAACCTACCAGCGGATGGTACCCGTTTAAGACGGGGATCTCGCTAATTACTGGGCGAGGACGAGACCCGTCTAGCGCGATCACCAAATTCAAACCCGATGTTGTTCACGTGCAAAACCTGTTTCCAAACTTTAGTACCCAGTGGGTCAGTGACTGGCCTGGCCCCGTCGTTGCCTCAATTCACAATTTTCGATGGGGATGTTCGAACGGTACCTTTTACCGAAACGGGTCAGTATGCGTTGAGTGTCGATCTCATGGTGACCGACGGGCAGTGCAGTATGGCTGCTACCGAAATTCGCGCACGGCAACAATTCCCGTTGCTGCAACTCGAGCCCGAGACCGAAAGAATGTTCTTGAGCGCGCGCAGGTCGTGGTCGCAACATCGGAATTAATGGCGAGACTCTTATCCTCGCTCCTTTCTGAGCATCTGCGAATTTGCGTTGTGCCCAATTTTGTGACGCAATTGGGAACCCCAATTTCACAAAAGGGAGTTACCAAGACTCCGAAAAAATGGTTGGCCGCGGGTCGCTTCACACCTGAGAAGGGATTCCTTGAATTGGTATACGACTGGCCTGGTTCTCGTGAGTTGACCTTGATTGGTGACGGTGAACAAGCGCAGGAAATTAGGAAAGTGGCGCAGGTCCGAGGAATAAGGGTTTTGGGACCTCGATCCCGAGAAGACCTCAGAGGTCTAATGATGGATGCTATTGGCCTCATCTTTCCAAGTCGCTGGTTCGAGGTTGATCCCCAGATCGTTGCGGAAGCCCTAAGCCTAGGTGTACCGGTCATTGCGTTTGGAGGTAGTGCATCGGCAGAGCTGATTGAGATTTCTGGCGCCGGATCCACCTACAGTGATCGCGAGAGCTTGCTGGAGGCACTCGATTACGTCACTCGTGAGCGGGACCAGCTGTCGAAGACAGCCCTTGATGTAGCTAGTAAAATATGGACGCCAAGTGTCTGGCTCGATGCGATTGAGGCCGTCTATGCTCGCGCTCAGGCAACATACACCCAATGACTCACCGCCTACTCATTGTACAGCCGTACATTCCTGCATATCGGGTCAACCTCTTCACGCAATTGGAAGAGAGATTGTCGGCTTTCGGTGTGGAGTTGCGAGTGGCTGCGCCTACACCCAAAGGTGCCGATAGAGCTCGCCGGGACCATGTCCCACTTGGAGCTTTACAAATTCAGGTCAATTCGAAGTCCCTTGGCATTGGGTCGAAGACATTGAATCGGCGCAGTCTTCGCACGGCGATCCTTCGATTCGATCCGCATTTTGTGATCGTGGAACAGGCAATTAAAAACCTCGAGAATTGGGAGATCTTGGCAGGGCCGCGCAACCGTTCACATCGGCAAGTAGCGATGTGGGGGCATGGGCGAACCTACTCAACGCATGAAACTGCCATCGCAAGGCAAGCCAAAAATTGGTTGACCAATCGCTCAGATTGGTTTTTCAGTTACACCAAAGAAGGAGTGACGGCCGTTACACGTCTTGGGTTTAATCCCAATCGCATTACCGTCTTGAGGAATTCCATCGATACGCAAATGCTGAGACGAGATCTTGAGTCTGTTACGCAAGATACTTTGACCGCCTTTCGCGCCGAACACGATTTAGTTCCAGGGCGAACCGCCTTGTTTCTCGGAGGGCTTGACTCGCGCAAAGGCATCCCATTCCTTTTGCGCTCGGCCGTCCTCGTGGCAGAGATGCTCCCAGAGTTTAAATTGATTGTAGCTGGCTCGGGTGACATGGAGTCAACTGTGTCAAAGGCAGCCATGCTGAATCGGGCGATAGTCCCCGTGGGTCGAGTAGACGGTCATCGCAAGGCTCTAATGCTCCGGGCCGCCGACGCATTGCTCATTCCTGAATGGGTGGGACTAGTGGCAGTTGACTCTCTCGTGGCTGGCGTCCCCATAATGACAACAACTCATTGTTCACACTCTCCGGAGTTTGACTACTTATCCCCGGGGAGTACTTGCTTCATCTCACCGCATAATGAGATTGAGTACGCGCGTGCTGTGGTGAGACAACTTGTTGATGAGAAGCAACTTTCGACGATAGCGAAGCGCTGCAAAGTTGAGTCATGGAACTATTCAATTGAGAATATGGCTGAGAATTTCGCTAATGGAATTCGGACTTGGAAAGATATGGCCACCGGAATGTAAATTCTACGCTTATTCAGCGCTAATACCTAGGGGCCTTAAGTCAAGACGGAGAGTTAAAGTGCCGGGCCATGGCAGACTAGAGGTCGCTGATAGGCGACGTAACGGAATTATTGAACTAAGCATCCAGCCCTCTCCTCTAAGGTCACAACGGATGCGAGAAGGACTGTATCGCGCAAGCAGGACCGCTCATAATTCCGACTATCGATGCCCTCAGGGCGGCGAAGGAAAATGTCAAGTACGTGATTGACAGCGATTTTCAAAGAGTCTTCATTGAATTCGGTGTGGTGCCCAGGAGCAATTCTGATGATGGCAAAAGCCTTGTCCATACAAAAAGCTTGCCGTTAGGTTTGGTTGTGCGAAACCTTTCAAGGAATGGCAGAGCAGATGCAATTCATTACCGTGCATGCAAATGGCGCCTATGCCCGCGCCATCATGGCAATTACGGAGATAGGGGAGGGATACAACTGTTTGGGACTGTACAACACTTGACGCAGTTCAAAGGAATGCGTCCGAATCGCAGGCTCCGATGAGGAATATCCATTAAGTGGTGGGTGATGCGTCACAGACACTGACGGTATCGGCGCAAGAGCAACATTTCTCGTCTCCGATGTCATACGGATTTCCAAGAGTCGACCAGCGTGGACCCTCAGGCAAGTTGTCCATTGTTTTCACCCGGCGAAATGTGAATTGTTGACGACTATTGATTCCGGAACCGTGCGACGAGTATTGGAAAAACATCTTACGGAGGAGGGTGGTCACATAAGTCCTAAGACAGTGGATCAATGCACTCGCAGGTGTGTAAGACTTCTTAGTCCTCCTGGGTAATCGCGTCTTTATTGAAGTAGGACACGCAGGTCCGGCCATCAAAATATGTAGGTATATAATTCGCCTGTAGCAACTCGCAATGACCGCGTTCGAACACATCTCTTGAGTAGGCTGAGGGACGATTCAACTCATCGTATTCGATTAGGATTTGGTCTGGCAGCCTAGGCTGCTGAATTATCTGCGGAATGACACCGCCCTCGCTGCCTTCGATGTCAAGTTTGACAACCGAGAGGCTCGCAGGATCAAGCAACGACATGAGCGTTGAGTAGTCAATGGTGTCGACTTCGATTGAGTTTCCTTGTCTCCGGTAGTCATTTTGGTAGTCGATCAGGGAGTGGGAGACGTCGCTAGGGTTGGGCGGGGCGAAGAATAATGCCTTGCCACAGCGGTCCGATAGGGCCTTTGCGATCAATTGAAATCGGTCAGGGGATATCCCAACCAGATCGTATGAGTCAGGGGCTTGTCTGCCGTCTGAGGAATAGTTATGCTTCGCGGGCTGCCCGCATCGATTCAAAAGAGCAGAGAAATGAGTGACTGCTCGGGGTGTAGGGTCAACAATAATTACGTTAGCTTGGAAGTGGGAAGAAAACTCTACATCGAAGCTAGCGTCCTCTCCCAAGCCGCAACTCAGGAGTGTAGATTGCTGGAGGTTCTTGCTCTTGACTAGTGTCCAGCCTCCATGGTCAGACCCCAGCCGCACTAGCGGCCCGCAGTCTTCAGTAACAATGCGGGGACCAAAAATGCGACGTTTGCACGCCTTCAAGACGCGCTTTCGTATCGGCAAGTATTCACCCCGCTATCTTGCTTGAACATCAGAAGAATAGATTTGGTCGATCATGAATGGACGGCTAGTTCAGGCTCTCACAGACCATCGTCTGCAGTGGCTTCGCGAATGTCATCACGCGGACGGTGCGATGCTGCACCAATTCCGGCTCCTCTCGACCAGTGATTCTTTGGAAACTCCTGAAAATACCAAAAATCGCGCTGAGTGCTTCTAGCCCAATTGGCCAATTCATCCGTCGCATGAGAGTTGTCCGACAAGACAACCGACCCCAAATTCAACTTGGAGGCAACTGTCGTGTACTCAAGGTACTCGTACTCAGGACTGTGCTCCGAGTCGTGAATGAACATATCTACGCCGAAATTCATGGCACGAAGGGCCTCAACCGAGTCAGACAAAATGCGACTTATCACCTCGCTGTACCGACCGGAAATGAGGTAGCCAGATTCGGCGTTGATGTCAATTGTGGTTAGGCGCCCCCGCCCATTGGCCAGCAATGCAGCTGCAATAACGACAGACCCAAGACCTTTATCGGTTCCAGTCTCGACAACGTGGTCAGGTTGAAGCGCGCGAATGAGGGCGTACCATCCTGCTCGTCGCCCGATTCTGAAAGCTGGGTCCGCGAGTCGCCGCCTTGGGGACTGCTGGGTACGTTGAACAATATGTGCCTTGAGTTCCTCATTGGCCATGGCCTCGTTTATCCAAACCTCGCACTCCACTAATGAGGCGCCTGAGACAGTCGAAACCCACCAAGCCAGGTGTCTAAGGTTGCGATCAGTCAAGTCGTATGTGAAATTTGTATGCTCTCGGCTGCGGAGCAGCCAACTTCCAGATACCCTAAGTTCACGTGAGAGGTGACCGCTCACTGCCTTGAGGCGCATCGGCAAAACTGCAACCTGAGCCAGTGGTCCGTTTGCGATACATGCCCTTAAGGTCATCGACCTTCCAATCTCAAGACGGTTGGATCTCCTGCCCTGCCAATGTCACCGCGAAACCTCTATGTGCGAAAGCTGCTGGGTCTGTAACGAAGTTTCCGTACTCTATAGCGAAATTTTCACTCCCGAGAAGTAGGTTACCAAACTCCGAATCATCTACCGGAAAGCTTCCAGAGTGTCAGACTGGAGCCAGAACAAACTGCAACGCCCGGTCGTTCCTTCGGAAGACCATTTGCTCCAATTACCAGCGCGTGTGTAGTGCTCCCATTCAACAAATCAATTGGGTTGTTCGTTCTTTCGAGCACATGTCCGCTCCATTTGGGGTCCAAAAGTGCAACGTTCTGCTCAATGCGAATTGGTCCTTCTATGGAGGTCGTGACATAAAGCCAGTGTCCGAAAATTGCGGTCTTAGAGTTGGGCTCTCCCTTTAGGCATGTGACGGCCTCTCGCACGACTTCATTTGTGCGCAAGATGAACGAAATTGAGTTCCATGTGACAAATAGGGCTACAAGAAGAGGCACAGAAACGGCCACCGCGAAAGAAAACGAGCGGGGAGTCCCTACATCTGGTAGCACTGATGCGAGGAGCAAAGCAAAAAAGAAGGCGATTGGACCCAAGTAATATGCCGTGATGCTCCACGGCACCATTTGCACGTAGTACCCTACAGCTGCAACGGTAAAAAATATGAAGTAGTCGCGGCGCCTTGGAGCAAGTTGAGTTGCAATTAGAAACCAGAGCATCGATACCGCGAGGAGTATCGTTGGCACTTCCAATATGTGACTTGCACTCCGCCACAGTTCGGGATCAAGAGGATCCGTCTTGTACCCACCAGTGTTTAGGCCTTGGCGGCTCCACAAAACGTTAATAAGGAGGACGCCGCCGCCTGCAAGTAGGCTCGCAGTTGCGTGTCGGCGGTTTCCTTGTCGCCAGAGCAGGAGGCCGTCTGCAATCAAGACCCATGAAAAGGGTCCCTTGAATAGGGCGGCGAGTAAAAATGCACCCGACCTCATCCAGGGCTTCCGAATTGCGAGACCGAGGCCGACAAGAGCCATTCCCCCGAGCTCTTGGAGGGACAAAAGCAGCAGCCCCTCATAGAGGGCGGCAGCACCCGCGAGAAGCAATAAGAACGTCAACCAGAGACGCGCGGAAGACGCCCCACTACGCCGGAAATACAGAAGGGGGCCTATGAATGCCAGGAGTAGCATGGTAAGCCGCACTTCATGAGCCAGACCTATTGGGAGCGAATACATAAGTGGGGGGTAGATCCATGCGATAGGTCTAAACAGCCCGCTTTCCCAGTCACCCATCAATAGTTCTTGGAAGCGAATAATCACAGCCTGGGGAAACCCGTGTATCGAAATCAAGTTTTGCATGGCGAGAACTTGTCCAGGGTCATCGACGGGAGACCAAACCCATGGGATAAAGGGCCAAATTGCCAACAGCGGGACGGAGATGACTATTACGGTGAGCCAGAATCCGTCTAGTTGTCTGCTCGGTCGAATTCTCTCTGTGTACTTCAATTTACGCCTACAATCTGACTCTCGACAGCATAGCTCTTCGTGGGTGCCTCACTGCCTATCATCTCTAAACGAACCTGTGAGGGAAAGTACAGTTCAATGTTGACAACTCTTTTGGTCCTAGCGACCTGGCTGATCGCGGGGGTCGCTATTGTCGGTATCGGCTTGTTGGTACCACGTAGGTACCGAATGGCCCGGAATCCCAGGTCCGATTTACTTTCGGCGATTTGGGCGGGAACGGCGGGCGTAGTCATCCTTGTCCTGATTCTTAATTTTTTCCTTCCCATACGGAGCTTGGTAGTCGGGCTTATTCTGGGGGCGCTGGGCGGACTGGGCGCGCTTCGCTTCAGCACGTGGATGTCGCGACATCGTGGGATATTGCAACATCGCTTCAATGATGCTTGGCAAGCTCGGCGATGGGCTGTGCTTGCCTTTCTTGCCCTTGTAGTTTTAGGAATTTGGGCTTGCGCTCAGTGGGCTGCCGGAGAGCCTACCGACGCTGATCTTGGGCTGTACCGACTAAATCTCGTTCTATATTCATCGGACTACACGGTCATCCCGGGGCTTGCGAATCTGCATGAAAGATTCGGCTTCGGGTCGAGCGTGTGGCCACTAGCCGCAACTTTGGGGAATTTTGGATGGGGTGCTGAGGGCTACCGGCTTCTTACCGGTGTAGTCGTTTTCCTGACGGGCTTGACCTTGTTGATAAGAATCCTAATCCCGCGCAAGGGGGGAGCGACTACTGGCGACTACTTCCTAGCGATTGCCGTAATCTTTAGTGCCGGTATCGGACTCGGTGATCCAGGAAGATGGATTTCCAGTCCCAACCAGGACATGCTATTTCTTCTCGTTGGGGCCGTCGCCGTTAGTTTTTTCCTGGATTGGATTGAGAGCGGAAGTCACGATCGCTCACTAGCGTGGTCCGCCATAACGGTTGCTGCAGTCTGCGGCTCAGTGCGCCCACTTGGCTGGATCCTGTTCGGCGGGATTGGGATCATTGCCATCGTTGTGTCAAGGACAAGAAGCAGCTCTTGGTCCGAGACGAGGGAATTCGTTGGTCACGCATGGGCTATGCCTGCAGCACTTCTTGCCGTAATGTGCCTCCGTGACGTAATCGCCACCGGGTGGCTGTTCTACCCCATGGCGATGATCCGTTTTCCAGTCGACTGGGCAACACTCAACCCGTCGCCCGTAGCCCTAGCCATCACTGCCTACGCTCGAGGTCCTCAAATGGATGTTGGTGAAGCGTTGCGAGAAAGCACGTGGATTGGGCCTTGGACGTCCGTTGCGATCCGCAGTTGGGAGATCAAGGCATTCGGGGCTCTCGTAGTAATTGCCTGCCTACCAGTGCTCTGGAAATCTGGGCGAACGGCTTGGCGTACCGTCTGGAGACCCGCAACGTTATCAAGTGTGCCCAGTCTGGTCCTTGGGGGAGTATGGCTTTTTTCGGCTCCCGACCTGCGCTTCGGCTGGATGGCACTCATTGGAACGGCCGGGGTGGCATGCGCATTCCTCTTCGGTACCGATGCCTACAATGAGGGGCAATTGCGTGCGGTCGGGGTAACAGCGATTGCGATGTCACTATATGCGGCTGCCCAAGGTGGTTGGCTGGCGCCAAGAGGGGCAGAGCCAAGACCAGTTTGGTGGACTCTGGGCCCCTTGGTTGTACCGATTGAGTTGACCCCACATCGATCGGTGGGCACAACTCCCGGAACTCTCGGTGACGGATCACCATCAATTCACCCCGCGGAATCGGAACAATGTTGGAGCAACTTCCCTGTTTGCCTGTTAACTGGCGCAGGCAGCGATGTTGAGATGAGGGGAACAACAATTCAGGACGGATTTAGACGGATGTAGGGGGATCAAACCAAAGTTCAGCGTTGCCTACTTTTAGCGAGATAGGTGAAGGCTGCGTCCAGCTGTGTGGTGGTGCCGATTGGGTATGGCTTAATACACAATTTCGTATCGGGTGCCGTGGCAGCTGGCGGCCTATAGTTTTCAAAACCAGCAACTGCCATTCAAGAGAGCTTTTGGCAGCAGCGGCGCCCTGTGTCGAGTCAATCAGCAAGCCAAGTCTCACCACACCAAGAGACGCAGACAATGCTGAAGCGACAGACAGCAACAATTCCAACTCTGGACAATTATCCTGTGGGCTTCCTTCATCTGAGAAGCTCAGCAAGGAGGCCAGACATCATTGTACTTGCGTCATGAGTGATGTGCGTACCGTCTAAGTAAAGCCAGTTGTTCCCCCTACTCGTGGAGCAGACTCCATCTTCGCACAAGAAGTCACGCAGCTGGATACTCGATCCGCCCTTCTCTTGGACAAGGTTTCCGATCTTGATTTCGAGGTCCAATGTCTCCTCCTCGACGCTGTTGAGGTCACGCTTCATCCCGCAGGATTCGATGGAGATCAACGCTTCAGCGGTGGAACACTGGGATGGATACCAGACCCAAGACGCGTCAAGAGTCTGCGGAAATCCGGGTGTCGGCAGCACTACATGCACCTGATGGCCTGCATGATTGAGTTGATTGATGGTTTGCCCCAGTGCGTTGAGGTAAGCTGTTGTTCTATCGGGAGTTGTCGAGGCGGTCTCATAAAGCTCACCTGTATCGAGTTGAGCACCTCCCATGGTGGTGTAGCCGAAGGAGGATGCCAGAATCACCTCTCCCGGTTCGGCTTCAGACACAAGCCAGTCAAGGCTTTGCTGGACAAACGTCGTGCATTCTTGGTCTTCGCGGCCCTCAAGAATCAGACTTGCATCAATAAATGGGCAGGCACCGAGTGTTCCCGGGAACACGGTTCTCCCAAGGATTTCACCCGCTCCGAGGGCGCCTTCGCTGAGCATGCCCGCCATGGAATCACCAGCAAGGTAAATCGGAGCACCAGGCGCATCGGTGTTCCACACGCACTCCGCCGAGCGATTCCCCATAGGTGTGGGTGTGTCGCAGCCTGTCGATTGCCAGAGATGGATTGCTGAGACTTGATCATCCATGCTCCTGAGCTCCGAGTTCCACCAGTTTGCACGAGCTCCAAAAAATAGAGCGGTCGCAGCGACACCGACTACAACGATTGAGCTCACAGCAAGAGTCGATGCCTTCGCCCTGGCCAAACGCATCTGAAATCGAATGGGATTTTCAACGAAGCGGAGGGTGAGGATGCGAGACCCAGACTCGCAAGAGCTGCCGTCAGCGTGACAGAGAGTCCCTCGCCGAATACAAGCACGGAGAACGCGATGAGTGGCCAGTGCCATAAGTACCAGGAGTACGAGACATCACCAAGACGGGTCAGGGGTCGTGAAGCTAGGAGACCCCGGCAAGCTGTCGCTGACAAACTCCCGCCGGTGATCGCTAATGCAGTTGAGAGCACGGGGAGTAGTGCCACGTAACCGGGAAAGACGGATGCCTCGGAAATAAGAAATGCGCTCGCAAGCATTCCGAGTGTTCCGAGGATAAGGAGCGCTGCGCCGAGTCCGGGTTTTTGAGTCTTTGTCTCGTAACCAAAAACCAAGAAGACAAGAGCGCCAACAGCAAACTCCCATGCACGTGTGGGAGATGAGTAGAAAGCAAACCAGTCAGGATCGCTGAAGCGCCAACCAATCACCCCGTAGCTCATACCGAGTGAAAGAAGAAACGATGCGAGGGCCACGATTGCAATCCCCACGATTACGCCAACGTTGCGAGATCAAGGGTGACTCGTTGCTAGTTTTCTGTTTCTTCGAACTAAGGCCCACAAGGCGAGAAGAAGCAAAGGGAAGACGAGATAGAACTGTTCCTCAACAGACAATGACCATGTGTTGAGTAGGGGATTGTTTGTTGGCGGCGTGGCGAAGTAATTGCCCGAATTGAAGAAGATAACTGCGTTGGCAGCCATGAGCATGGCGCCCATGCCCGTAAGTGCGGTGACCTCCTGTTGACGATCAAAAGGTGAGCCAAGAGCGAATGACAAGAGGAGGGTAATTAGTACAACCAGGGCAAGTGCAGGCAAGAGTCGTCGAATGCGTCGGGCATAGAAAACTCGGAAACTATTGGTGCCGGTATGACTAAGTTCGCGAACAAGAAGACCAGTAATCACAAAACCTGAAATCACGAAGAATATGTCCACCCCAACAAAACCGCCCGGGAGAGGAAGGCCGGCATGATAGAGGACAACGAGAAGAACAGCAATTCCGCGCATTCCCTGAATGTCATACCGCGTGGTGTGACTTCGGAGGACTTCGCTAGGTGTTCGTTTCTCCGGCACGCTCACGCTGACATGGTAACTCAGTGTGGCGAATGCTCTTGATCTATTGGCACACAGAGTCTTGCAGTCTGGCAAGAATGACGGTGTCATTTTCACTTACAACTGACGCATAGGGTGCCCAATTTCGCGATTCCGTTCGCTGGGGATCTATCCACAGCCAGGTCACTCGGCCCTCACAGAGCGGGGCGGGACTTGATTGTGATGGGGAGTCAATAAAAGCCCACGAGTCACGTTCATTCTTGAGAAGTTGAGGAAAGAGCGAGGGTCTTCCATAGGGCCCTTGGTAAAGGATGCCGGAGACAAACGTTGGCATGTGTGTGAGTGCGGATACTTGCGGACTGAGCGTGACATTCGTGGCAATGATGTCCGTGGGGACGGCGTTCTCTCGCAGCCACGTGGCCGCCTCAAGTTCTTCCGATGAAAGTTCAAAATCAACGACTTGATCGATGCCGGGTGTTCGGTCGACGTTGTTGGTGCTGAACCACTCACTCCTTATTCCATTAGTGAGGTATCCCGCTTGATTCGTGCCGACGGCAAGAAGTCTTCCTGGCACCGCTGAGAGCACGAGGATGATTACGGTGGCTGCGGCGGTAGCTTTGGAGAGCCTCGAAGATTTATTCCACGTTGCGATAAGCCAACCAAGAGAGACCGCAAGCACAAAGGCAAGGATGGGAGCCCCCCACCGCAAAGTCGGGACGAAAAGATTCCCCCCCGAAGCGCCGGTATTCCAGGCTGCGACGACAACGACCACAGTGATCGCTGAAGCCAGAAGCAGCGCAAGTCCCTGGGATTGTGGCCTGCGTATCCCCCCCTTCGCGAATGCCTTGCCGGCAAGTCCTACGCCTACAGCGGATGTGACGGCAAGTGGGGCACTAACTGTGACGCTGAACCAGATTTCGTTGAAGCCGTTGAATGCAATGATTGCGCCAAGGCTGCTTGCTAGGAGACCGAAGGAATACCATGTTTCAGGTCGATGCCGCCATCGCGGACTGACGATGAGCCAGGTGATTCCAGCCCATCGAGGCAGCACTGCGAGAACGAGAATCACGGTTCCGAGAATCACGCCGCGAGGCCCGTCAAGTGGATTAAGGCCTTGTTGGCTAGAGGCTTTGTCGATGAGCGACCCAAGCGTGAGGCCACCACCTCCATTCGCGCCAGCAATGAAGAAGGCGAATGCAATCGCAGCACCTAACGCGGTTACCCCGGAAAGAGTCAGTGCGCGAGGCCATGTAGTGGTGTGTTGCCGCGCCAAGACGAATGCCATCACCAGCACTCCCGCAACTGCGGGCGCGGCGGCGCTGACCTTTCCCCCCATGAGGGCAAACGTCATAAGGAAAATCAGTAGCAGGAGATTGAGTGACAGCCGGGCTCGTCTAATTGCAGCGATGATCAGGATCGAAAACCCAATGAGCCACAAGGCCGACATCGACTGAGATGGTGAATCCATCGTAAGGATTCCACCGAAGACAGCACCGGTGAATCCACCAAGAGTAAGTAGTGCACCGGCGAGCAAAGGTGTCCACGAGACACGGGAAAGGCGCCGCGTCCAGCCCACCACTAGGGCCGCGGAACCAACCAAAGTTGTGAGGGGCAGGAGGCGTGTGAGAGCAATGAACGGATCAGCCTGTGCCATTACCGAGAGTTGTCCTGCCCAGGCGTAACTCAACCAGTGGTAACGAAGAATTCCTTCAGCAATGAATGGACTCGTGAACGCGCCTTCGCGGGCAAGTGAATGTGAGATTGCCTCAAAGAAAGGCATATCGGGGTGGTAACCGGCCCACGTGCCTTCCCATGCCAAGGGGTAGAGGCGCAAGGAATAGATGATGATGGCAAGCCCGAGCGCGAGCGTTGCAAGAAATGCAACAAGCACGTGTCGATCAACACGGACGTGTTGTGTGGATGGAGTCTCGTACTTCCTCGTTGGAGTCTTTCGCGATTGCAGCAACGTGCCGATCACGATCAGCGCGGTGGGTACTAACGCTCCCCAAGGGCCCAGTCCGATGGTGGCCGTCACCACACCAGCAAGCGCCGCGAGCGCTGTTCCCAGTGCGATGCCCATGCCGAGTGTTTCCAGGTGTCCGCTACTTGGTCGCACTCGTTTCCACAGAATGCCTCCACCCACTGACTGCCAGATGACGCCCACCAGGAGTAGTAGCGCTGTGACGGGCGGCACTGCGAAGGTAACGAGGAAGATGAGCGAGCCGAGAAGAAGCAGGGCAACGCTGGGTGCCATCCCTAACTTTCTGCTCATGTGAGCATCCCTGGGTGGAGGGGCAAACTAACCCCCAAGACCCGACGGGGTTCACGGGTCATGGAGCTAGCCATTTGCCCAGCGTAGGGTGCTCTCGTGCGTGTGCTGGTGACTGGACATACCGGATTCAAGGGCTCATGGCTCACGCTGCTCCTGAAGGAGCGTGGTCACGCAGTTTCAGGACTGGCACTGGATCCGGAGCCAGGATCCCTCTTCGACAAGGCTGAACTTTCGGAACTATTGGCGGATGACATCCGCTGCGATATCCGTGACGCCGAGGCAGTTCGTAGTCATGTGGGGCGGCTTCAGCCTCAGGTGGTGATCCACCTCGCCGCACAACCACTTGTGCGTGCTTCCTATGCGGATCCTCGGGGATCAGTCGAGACCAATGTGATGGGCACGCTGTCCGTCCTCGAAGCCATCTCGGGCACTCCCTCAATAAAAGGCGCAGTGATTGTCACCACCGACAAGGTCTATCGAAATGTGAATCAACAAGCCGGATATGACGAGGGTGATGCCCTGGGGGGCGACGATCCCTATAGCGCATCGAAGGCGATGGCAGACATTCTTGTTTCCTCGTGGACACGCAGTTTTGATCCGTGCCCGGTTGCGATTGCGCGGGCTGGAAACGTGATTGGCGGCGGCGATATCAGTGCGGATCGTCTCTTCCCCGACATCATCAGATCTTTTGTGAACTCAGAACCTGTTGTCCTGAGATATCCCGATGCAGTGCGCCCGTGGCAGCATGTTCTGGACTGCCTGTCTGGCTACGTGATGCTCATGGATGAGCTTGTGTTGGGCTCCGGACAAGGGTCATGGAATTTCGGACCCGATGCCCAGTCGTTCCGCACCGTTCGTGAAGCAACCGAATTCGCCATAGATTTGTGGCCGTCTGATGCAGGATGGCAGGCACCTGCCAGCGAGCATCTTCATGAGGCCCATCTACTCACACTCGACTCGACCAAGGCACGCCGTGAACTCGGGTGGAGCGACAGACTGAACTTTGAGGAATGCGTGGAGTGGACGCTCGACTGGGAGAAGGCTGTGGCCAACGGGGCCAATGCACGTGAAGTAACCGTGGCTCAGATCGCTGCTTTCAATGCTCGTGGAGGCCAGAGCTCATGAAGGCTGTACTGCTCGCGGGTGGACTTGGCACTCGCATGCGCGAGGAGACCGAGTACCGACCCAAGCCCATGGTCGAAGTGGGAGGCAAACCGATTCTCTGGCACATCATGCGAAACCTTGCCCACTTTGGAGTCACGGACTTCGTCATCGCTTCGGGCTACAAGAGTGAAGTTATTGATGCGTACTTCTCACAAAGCAGTGACTGGGTTGGAGTGATCGAGGAGAGATCGAACGCCCGGAAGTTTCGGGGAACTGGTGATGAAGGCGATTGGACGGTGACGGTTGCCTTCACAGGGGATGAGACTCCTACCGGAGGGCGTGTCGTCCGTGTTCGCGAACTGCTAGACGGTGAGCGTTTCTTTGTCACCTATGGTGATGGCCTCGCCGATGTCAACATTGATCAGTTGATTAATGTTCATGAGCGCTCGGGCCGACTCGCCACACTCACCGCTGTTCAGCCAACGAGCCGATTCGGTCTCATGGACGTCGATGAGACTGGTGCTGTCAGTCACTTCCGCGAGAAGCCCAAGATGAAGGACTGGGTCAGCATAGGCTTCTTCATCTTCGAACCTCCCGTGCTCGACTATCTGGTAGCTGAGGGAGGCTTGGAAGAAGAGGGACTGACGAGGCTCGCCGCCGATGGTCAGCTGTCTGCCCACAAACATGAAGGTTTCTGGCAGCCCATGGACACCTATCGGGAATACCTGATCTTGCAAGAACTCTGGGAATCAGGGTCAAGCCCGTGGAAGGTCTGGTGACGGGATGAAGGTCACGTGGACTCCGCTCCCCATACCTGGGCTACTTCTCTCAGGGGGCGCTAGCGTCACTGACGCTCGGGGATCATTCACCAAGGTTTTGTCAGGATCTGATCCGGCACTTGGAGACTTCGTGGGACGCGAAATCTACTGGACGTCCTCGGTTCGTGGAGTCTTACGTGGGCTGCACTTTCAGTTGCCTCCCGAAGCTACCCAGAAACTGGTCTTTGTTGTCTCCGGAGCCGTGAGGGACTTCGTGGTGGACCTGCGCAAGGGATCTCCCGCAGAGGGGCAACTCTTCGAGATTGAACTGAACGCCACTGTCGGAGCGATCCTTATACCCGCGGGATGTGCTCACGCCTACGAGGCGCTTGAAGATCACACGGTCGTGTGTTACGCCCAAGACCTCCCTTTTGGTGATCCGAACAGTTATGCAGGAATTCGGGCCGACTCCGCGGGCATTGTTCCTGTCAGCAATTCGCCCATTGTCATGCCAAGGGACCTTGAATACCCGGCATTGGCTGAGTTTGATTCCCCGTTCGTCTTTGAGAACGCATGATATTTGCGCGTGGAGCTCGCGGCCGAGTTGCACTGGTTCCCAATCAATGGAGTGGTTCCGTGCAGCAGTACTACCACTTCCTGTCGGGGTATTTGGCGCCGATCATGTTGTGGCAGGACTCGCGCCCGGCGCGCGCAATCACGGTGCGCGATTGCGGGCCTATGAATCGCTGGTTTTCATTGATCCCACCTGATACTGACGTTGATATCATGAATGTTGGGCACTTTCTTCACGTGTTTGCAGGAAAGTTGCAGCCATGCCATGTCTTGCGTGGCCTGGACTTCCCTCAGGAGTTCGATGCCGCGAAACTGGGCAGATTCCGCGAGTTGAGCATTGGTCGCGCCGCAGACAGGAAAGTCAGCACGGAGCCGCCTGCCCGGGTCACTGTGATCGATCGGCTTATGTCTGACAGGTTCTATTCCTCGAGTGAGTCCGAAATCGATATGGCGGGAGCGCAGCGTCGCTCCGTGCCGAATCTGAGTGACTGGGCTAACAAATTGAGTGTGGATGTCCCACTCGGGGTTTTCGAGATGACAGAGCTCGAGGTGAACGACCAGATTGCCTTGGCGGCAGACACGCGGGTTCTCGTTGCCCAGCAGGGTGCCGGCCTGCCCTACATGGTTTTCATGAGACCCGGCGGGGTGGTGGTGGAGATTCACCCCCTCTGCCCCAGGAGGCCGTCGATACCTTCGCGCTCCTCGCCAGGGCTTGCGGGCACACCTTCGTACGGGTTCCGCAACCACATGTCCACGGAAATGTCGATGAGCAAGCCCCGACCGAGGCAGTTCGCCCGTATCTATGAACTACTTGGATGTCAGTCGATGAACTGAGTCGGGCTGGTTTCTGTCCCGGATGGTTCTCGCCCGACCGAGCGGGAACCTGTGTGATGTGTGCGTGAGAAGGTACCGGTGTGCAGATCCTCTTGGCGGGTGCCACGGGTGCTGTCGGCTCATCCTTGTCCCGCGCTTTGGCGTTGCAGGAGGTCAGAGTCATACCCCTCACCTCCCGCCTAGGGAGCGGGACACCACGCGGGGTTCTAGATCTCCCTGCCGCACTTGAGGCCCTGGGCAGCGGTGGAATCGACGCCGTCGTCAATGCGGCGGGCCCAGGAGATCATCGAGCCGAGCAGCGTGAGGTTGAACCGTTCTCTCGCGACCTGACTCACGGGTCGTCCCGAGCAGGCGTCCCGGCAGTCCTCATTTCGACACTCCGGGTGTGTGAGGGCGCGACCGCAGCGCTTGGCGATGACCAGCCAACCAGTCCGACCACGACGTACGCGACAGCAAACGCAGACCACGAAGAAGTGTGGATGGAAGGTGACACGGCCGTCGTGCTGCGTCTGGCGAACTACTTCTGTTTGCCGAGAGGCCCTGAGTCCCCCCAGAGGAAATTGCTCCCATGGTCTCTGCTCGTTGAGGGGTGGGAAACGGGTCACATCGCCGTCCGATCTGAGGCCTCGGTGACGAGAGAATTCGTGAGTGCCGACGATGCCGCCCGGGCGATCGTGGCCGTTATTGGAGAGAGGCCTTTTGGACGTAGGCTGGCCACGCTTCCCGGGCTCTCACTGTCCTTACGAGACCTGGTGGATGCCTCGATCGGTGCTCTTGCATCATCAGGGGTTCCCTGCACCGCATCTTTCGGTCAGGAGACTCAGCCTCTGAGGCCGGTATCAACCGGAGGTTGGCTTGCGTCGCGCGGCTGGGAAAGTCGGCTATCCCTGGCCGAGATGCAGCGGTCGATGCGCTCCTGGCTGATTGAATGGGGACAGCACCTGCCCACGAAATGCCGTCCAAAGGAGTCCTGAGCCCGTGCACGCAGTCCTCCTCGCGGCGTACGTGCTTCTTCCCCTGTTGACCTGGTGGAGGACACGCTCGCTCGCATGGACCGTGATCTACGTCGCGGGATCGGTATCCCTTTTCGGTGTGGGCATCAACTTCGTTATCGACTATGTCGGACCCGTCACCTGGGTCACTCTGCAATGGGTGACTCTGGCTGCATTTGCGCTTCCGCTGGTCCTCGGGCTTACCCTGCCCGCCCGGCACTATGCACCGCGGCGTCGGCAAGTGGTGGGAATTGCTCTGCCCGTGATTGTTCTGGCTCTCTTCTTCCTCGTGGTGACAACCTGGTGGACGCAGATCCCCGCGTTCCAGACACCCGTAAGTTTTCTCATGGGCCACGCGCAGGCGGAGGACAACGCAAAGTGGCTTGATTTCACTGCGCACCTGGCCACCGGTGAAGCAATTGAACAAGCAGTTCCACTCGGTGGCCCACTCCAGTTGTTCCTGATCCCCATCTCGACGTTGATGGCCGTGATCTCGCAGACCTTCTACGGTGGCGTCAATGAAGTGATGGTGGCAGCCAACACGGTCATTTACGGGCAATTCGCCTTGGTGGCTCTCGCCCCGCTCGCGTTGGCGCCGTTCGCCGAGGCGCGTATACCTGCGCTGAATGGTTGGCGCCGGGTTCCTGCACCCCTGATCTGGGCTGGCGCACTCGTGATTTCATCCGCTGTCCTTATGGCAACCGCGTACGGGCACATCACCTGGCAATTCAGCGTTCTCGTCGTCGCGCTGTGGGTGGTCACCTACCTCGTGGAATCCCCGATTCCACGTGCCAGGCTCGTAACGTCCATTGCTGTTATCGCGAGCATGACGGTGTGGTTGCCCATGAACGTCATCGCAGCCGTGCTGATCATCGGCTGGTTCGTGGTGCTCGTAGCGACCGGTGCGCGCGGCCGTGGCTGGGACTGGGTGAGTATCGCCTTGGTCGTGCTGGTCTCGGTGGGAATCTGGCAGCCGCTGCGGTCGAGCTTGGCGTTCGCCAGTGACCTGTCAGCCTCGGGCCTAGGCGTCGGTGGCGGGAAGGTTGTGGCCGGCGTCATTGCGAATTTCCGTCCCGGCACCTTCGTGGACTCCACCCTGTTCGAGGCGGGTGGAGGCACCGAGAAGACCGGACCGCTTCTCATCGGCCTCGCTGTCGCCGGGGTGATCGGTGCAGCCGTCCTGTGGGACTTGCGTTCCCGCCGTGCAGGCGCATACACGCGCCTCCTCCCGGTTGGGTTGTTGGCGGGGTTCCTGGTGGCCCTCCAGACCCTCGATCAGTGGGTGACGGGGTCGGCACCTCACTACGGCTCCTACAAGTTCGGTTTCCTCGTCGCGGTCGTGGTAGCTGGTGGATGCCTGCCGCTCGCGCTCATGCTGATCTCCCCGGGTGCGCGCGGCATGACCGCTGCCCGGTGGGTCGGGGTCGGGTCCATCGTCATGGTCCTCCTGGTCGATTCCCTTCTGATCCGTTCCATCGCAGCGGCGCGCCCCGAACAGTGGTCCCCGCCTATTCCCTTCGACAACCCGCGCAGTTACTGGTGGCCTGCTGACGTCGATGGATCGGCGAGTCAGCCCATCGCAGATAACCCGATTGGGTGCGTCTACCTGCCCGCGGGCGCGAAGGCGCCATCCGGAATCCTCGACTCGAAACTCTCCGAGCCTCAGCGGGTCTACTCCTGCACGCGCCTCCTGGCAGGGCTTGCGGGTGAAGATGCGGGCGCGCAGCCCATGGTCGACTGGTTGCGACGGGAGTGGCTGACGAACACCCGTGCATGGGAGGGCGTGTACGGGTACCTATCCGAAATGCCTGACTCAGTCCTGGATCGTCCAGTGATCTTGCTCGACGACGGCAGCAACGTCATCGGCTTGGAGTCCATGCGCTCGTTGCTTGCCCGCTTCCCCGCCACCGCATGGTCGCAGCCTTAGGCGGGCAGCAGCGACGCCGCATGCCGTTGAGCGATATCGAGGTACACCTGCTTCATCCCGGCGGGCAGGGGTGTCAGCGGCAGCGTGGTGGTGACCGCATCATGATCGGGGATGAGTCGAAGGTCCGGTGACTGGACCGCGGCGCTGGCATCCATCCCGGCTGCGATGGGAATGCGTACTCGCGTGATGTCACGCATCAACGAGATGACATGACCGAGCGTCTGAGATTGGCCGTTCGCTACCACCCGCACGGCTGACTCCTGGGCGTGCAGAGCCACGTGCGCCCAGTGCAGGGCGCGAGCGGCCGCGTCGTCTGAGTGGATGTAGTCGCGAATCGTGTCGAGCGGGACGTACATGCGCACGGGCTGTTTCGTCACTGCGGCAAGCGCAAGACGGGAAATCAGTCCTTGGATTTTACGGAGGTCCTGGCCGGGTCCGTAGAGGTTGCTCACCCGTGACGTGACCACGGGACAGCGAAGAGCCTCGTTCGCGACCCGCTCTTGGGCCAGTTTGAGATCACCGTAGGTACCGAGGGGATGGGGTGTGGACGACCTTGTGAAGGGCGGGTGCTCCGACCCCGCGTACACCCCACCTGCGGAGGACGTGAGCAAGAAGACACCCCGCCCACGGGGTTGGTTTTCTGCGAGGTGATCGATGAAACGGGTGAACGTAGTTAGCTCGTCCACGGCCGCTTCCGGGCTGCTGTTTGTGGTGACGCGACCTGCAGCCCAGGTGATGCACCAGTCACCGTTCGTAGCCTGGGAAAAATCGTCAAGCGTCGACGAGAGAACGGATAGTGCTGCGCCTGAGTCGTTCCACGGGATCGTCGGCCCGAGGAAGGGATTCTCGGCTGCGCGGGCGAGGGCGCTGCCGAAGAGGCCACCCGCGCCGATAATCCAGGTGCGCACGATCAGGTGCGAGGCGTATCGGTTGGATCGAAAGTGAGTGCTGGATCACGCACAACCACGTACAGCGGCTTACCCAGACTCATGTTCGTCGCCGCGCCTACGTACTGCGCAATGATGCCAAGGCTTAGCAGGATGGCGCCGCCGATGAGCATGAGCGCTATGAAGGTGGATGCCCAGCCCGCGATCACCAACTCGCCGACGATGCGCTGGTAGATCACCCACACGCTCACCGCCGCCCCCAGAAGGACGAACAGCACACCCAGCCATGAGACGAAGATCAGCGGGCGCGTGCCGGAGGAGACAATCAACCGTCCGAAGTGACTGAACAATCGGCGGTAGCTGTAGTTCGTCGCGGCTCTCCCTTCGCCGCGAGAGACGACCGGACAGGTAGTGACATCAGCGACCACCCAGCTCAGTGCGACATCCAGGTAGACCCCGGCACCGGTATATGCCGCCACGCTGCGCCCGATCTCTCCGAGGATGAGTCGGAAGCTGTTAAATTCCGCGAAGTCCCC
This sequence comes from Candidatus Nanopelagicales bacterium, assembly GCA_044375955.1. Lineage (GTDB taxonomy): Bacteria > Actinomycetota > Actinomycetes > S36-B12 > S36-B12 > VGCC01. Next base: position 42,495 of record JBILLS010000002.1, read on the forward strand.
CTCCGCAAGAGCGTTGACGAAGAGCTTCTTGCTGATCTTCGATCCCGCATTGCGCACCGCACCGTGCGGAGGTGGGTTTGTGGGACGTCCGTAGACCAGTTGAGCACCACGGTCGTAGGCAGCATCAAGCATCGCTGGGATACATGCTGGGTCGTTCTGACCGTCCTCGTCCATGGTGACAATCCACTCGCCACCCGACGAGGTCATGCCCGCCAGAGTCGCGGCGTGTTGGCCGAAGTTCCTGCTGAGCCAGACCGGGCGCACCCACGGATAACGCGCCGCTAGTTCGCGCAGGGTTTGATCCGATTTCCCTGGACCCCGGTCCCAGACCAGAAGGACCTCGTGCACGTGAAAAGAGTGGCCACGGGGTGTGCGCTGAACGTGGGTGAGAGGCTCAATCTCAGCGATCAGGCCTGGCAGAGTGTTTTCCCCGCGATAGACGGGGATCACGATGCTGACGGAGCTATCACTGCCCTGCACGCACGAGAGTCTAGGGGGGCCGGGGTAGCCGCCAGAGTGCTCAGCGTGGTTGCAGGGCCCGCGAGAGGCGTGACAGGTTGGCCCGCCAATCGGCATCTTGGCTCACCCGGGTGCGGGCACGCTCGGCCAGGTGCGCAACCGCTGCCGGTGGAGACTCGAGCGCTGCGCCCATTTGGACGGAAAGGTCGTAGGAATCTGCCGTGCGGAACAGGAAACCGGTGATGCCGTTGTCCACCCAAGCTTGATTTCCTGGGATATCGGAGACGATCACCGGTGTGCCGCAGGCCATCGCCTGGAGCAGTGTGACCGAGGTTCCATCTACGGAGCTCGCTGACACGTAGAGATCGACAGCGCGAAGCAGAGCCGCGAGGTCTGTCTCAGGAACGGATCCCAGAAAGTGCGTGCGGTCAGCGATCCCGCGTGCATCGACCTGTTCCCGCAGTTTCCCCGTGAGCGAGCCTGTGTGGCCGATGAGGAGATGAGTGTTTGGGATTCTGACGTTCGCGAACGCATCGATGATGTCGACTACCCGGTACTGCGGCTCGTGGGCGCGGAGGGAGAGCACCGTGCGCGAACCGGCGGGAACGCCCAATCGGTATAGATCTGCCTTTGGCCCTGACTCCTGGAAGATGTCGAGATCAACTCCCCACGGCAGGAAGGTGATGCGGGAGGGGTCCACGCCTGCCGTGATGGCGATTTCGCGGGTGGCGGGTGAATCGACTATCAGGCCATCGATCTTCCTTAGCCATGAGATATCTGCCAGGTCCTGCAGATCGAAACCCCAGGACAGCCCGATCACACGTGCCGGGATGTTGACGAGGTTTCGGGTGACAGTGGTAAGCGGCCCGGCGAGGACCGGGGTGTCATCTCCCGCCTGCTGTGTGACGTGGCGCGTGAGTTCCGAGGAATCCGCGACATCAATTCCGAGTCGGACTATGCGTGGGGTGAATCCCAGAGTGGAGAGGGCGCTTGTCCACCTCTCGTCGTGAATCCCCCACCCCTCGGTGACGTAGACACATGCGCTCACGCTCACCCCTGGAGGTCGGACCAGGTGAGGGACTCACCGGTGACCAGGGCCCTCGCTGTTGTGCGACCCACGGCGTCACCAACGTCGTGCGCAGGAATCGCATCCAGCGGCGCCGGACGCAGCACCTCGAGGTCTTCGCGGCGAAGGACTGCCCCAGCAGGCAGATCGCGTGCCGCGCGTACGCAGCGGCGCTGGAGCACCACGGTCTGTGACTCGTTACCTTCGATCTTCTTCACCCCGTCGCCGAGTGCTGCCTCCAGCATGCGCGCGTCGTCCACCATGGCGCGCCAGGTGGTCGGGTCCATGGAGAAGCCATGGTCGGGTCCAGTACGGCGGGTGTCATCCGTGAAGTGCTTCTCGATCGCACGTGCCCCTAGCGCTATCGCGCCGAGAACGGTCACGTGACCGGGGGTGTGATCCGATAGCCCCAGTGTGACATCGGGAAACAGCTCTGCGTATTCGGTCAGCACCTCAAGATTGACGTGGTGGATGTTGTCGATCGTCCCCTCGTAGTTCGTGTTGCATTGCATGAGTACCACCGAGACGTTGGCTTCTTGAAGAACATCCATCGCCCGCGTGACGTCCTCGATTGTCGCCGCACCTGTCGCAAGAATTATCGGCTTTCCCTTGCTGGCCATGTAGGTCAACTCCTCGATCCAGTTGATGTCCCCGGAGCCAACCTTGTAGGCGTTCACGAACGGGTCGATGTGATCCACGGCCTCGAGGTCGTAAGGCGCGGACATGAACTCGATACCGATGTCCTGTGCATGACGGGCAAGCTGGGCAGTCCACTCCCAGGGCAGGCTTGCGTCCTGGTACACCTCGAAAACCGACTTGCTCCACGTGGCCTGGTGGGACTGCTGGCTCCCCAAAGACCTGAATCCGTAATCGCTGACGATATGCGGCGCGCGGAAGTGCTGGAACTTCGCGCAGTCGGCCCCGGCCTCCTTCGCCAGTGTCATGAGGCTCAAAGCGCGTTGCAGGTCACCATCATGATTCGCAGCGATATCAGCGATGAAGTACGTGGGCTCACTCGCACCTATGCGTCGGTTGCCAATCGCGAAGGACACCACATCTTTACTCTAGTGCGCGTTCGTGTGTCGACACGGATCGCTCAACGCCGTGACTGAAGTGTGCGCGCAGCTTCGAGGAGAAATACGGAGTTGCCCCAGACGTAGCGATGTCCCAGTCGTCTCGGTTCTCGCGCGAAGCGATACGCCCATTCCAGGCCACTGCGTTGCATCCATGCGGGGGCCTGGGGAGTGGTTCCCGCAAGGAAGTCGAATGCGGCACCTACTGCCAGAGCGACCACGGGGACGTTGGCGGCAAGGCGCGCAACCTCGAAGTCCTGCTTCGGGGTGCCGAGACCTACCCACACCATGGTGGCTCCGGATTCGATGATGCGCTGGTCGCGGTCGGCCAACTCCTGCGGTGTCGGGTCGCGGAAGGGGGGGCTCTCGCTTCCGACCACCGTCGCGTTCGGGAATCGGGCAGCGAGCCGGGTTGTGAGTTGCTCCAACACGTCCGGGGATGCACCCAGCAAGAAGTGGCGTGGCTCATTCAGTTGCGAACGCTCAAGCACCATGGTCATGGCGTCCGGCCCATACACGCGCTCCCAGTCGTGAGCCTGCTCGGGGTAGGCGCGTTTGCCCACCCATGTGATCGGAACCCCGTCGCTGAAGACGTAGTCAGCAGAGTTGAGCATGCGCGCGTAATCGGGATCGGTGCGGGCGAGGGCGACGTTGTAGGCGTTTGCGAAATGCACTGCGATGCCTGGGTGACCCTCGTAGGCCAACCGATTGGGCAGGCCCAGGAGGTGCGTGACCGCACTCCGGAGAGGCATGACTGAGAAGTCCACGGTGCCGATCCGACGACGGGGTATCACGTGTCGGCCCCACTTCTGTCGCTGGGAGGGCTCGTCGACGTGGTCAGCGATCCGCGAGCGCGGAGGCCGACGTAGACGATCCGGCGGGCGGTGGTGGTGATGTGTCGGCCGAGCACCGCTCGGGTCCGGTCCGCGTGGGAGAGCTCCGGCGCGTGCGCGGTGGCGTAACGGTCCTGCCACCGTCGGGTCTGCTGTCCTTGCGCCGACGCGATGCGGGTGGACCAGGACGTGGCGCTCACTCGGAAAGCCCCGATGGACTCACGGCGCACGGCAACCGGGCCCGATGGTGCCACCTTCTCGTAGGTGCTCAGGTCCAGCATGAGCGGGTCGGAGTCATCCCAAGGCATCGCTCTTTGAAGCGCGTCTGTGCGGAACAGAACGGCCAGCGGTTCTCCGATGATGTTGGTGCCCTGCAGGTAGCAGGCGCGCACGAGTTGAGCGCCTTCGATTGTCGCTCCGAGTGATGCGGGGATCCCGGATAGGCCACGTCGGCGATACACGATTCGCGAGTTGGCGTCGATGATGTCGCGTTGGGCGACAGCCATGACCGCCTGCGAATGCTCGGTGAGGTCGTGCACCTGCATGGTGATCGCATGCGGGTAGAGCACGTCGTCCTGGCAGATCAGCTTGGTAAATGCCCCGTGGGCTTCCATGGTTGCCGCAGTCCAGTTCTGGGCGGCGCTCGTGCCGGCCGGCATGCGGATGGTGCGAATGCGCGGATCGTTCAGTGTGGTGAGGAATTCCAGACTGTCGTCTGTGCTACCCCCGTCACTGAAGATGATTTCGAGGTTCGAATAGGTCTGCCCGGTGATGCTTCGCGCAAGCTCAATCAGGTAGGGCATGCCGTTGAACACCGGCACGACCACGGATACCAGCGGCTGCATGGCGATTAGTATCGCGAACTGTGAGCGGCCCCACCTCGGCGCGTGCTGGGTCGCGTGGTGCGGTCGTGGGAGCGGCACTCGCTGCTGGTCTGATCGCGACCATCCTGATATCGGTGCTAGCGCGGGCGGCCGGGAGTGATCCCGGTCCTGCTTATCCGCCCCTGGTGTGGTCGGCGGCAGCGGTCCTTCTGGTGGTGGGGCTCCTGGCCCTCTTCGTGCGGCGCATCGACATCCGTCTGGGCGGCGGTTTCCCGTGGTTGATCGGCGTCATCTCCCTGGTCGCGGCTGTGGTGCCGTGGTGGGCCGTGGCCGAGGGGAACCCGATCCTGGGCGAAGCGATCTACCGAGGGCTTCGGGTTCCGCAGGGCATTGTGCAGTTCTGGGATCTGTCCCTGGTGATGCAGAGTGTCGACTGCGCACGTTTCGGCTTCGACGTGTATGTCGACAACAACGGGTGCATGCAGGACGCGTCAATCTATGCGCCGGGCACCCTGTGGTTGCAATACGTTCCCGGGTCGGTGTTCTCTCAGGAGTCGGTCACGGTCCTGGGCGTGATCATGATGGTGATCACATCGCTGGTCCTGGTGTGGTTGGCGCGTCAGTCCTCCGGCATCGGCCAGATCGTGCTCGGCGTTGCGGCTCTCGGTGCACCGTGGATGTTGCTGCTCGAACGCGGCAACATCGATGCGGTGTTGCTGTGGTCGGCGGCGATCACCGTGATCCTGGTGCGTCGCTGGAATGCGCTCTGGGCGTGGTCACTGGCCGCCGCCCTGGTGTGGCTGATGGGAACGTGGAAGTACTACCCGTTCGTTATGGGCCTGATGCTCATCCCGGTACTTCGTCTGCGCCGCGGCTGGATGGTGATCGCCGGATTCCTCGTCGCAAGTGCGGTGTTCGTGATCCTCACATGGGAGAACGTGCTCTTCAGCCTCGATTCCAACAGCGCGATGATCAACTTGGACGATTACGTAGTGCTGGGCCGCGTACCGGTCGTGGCCCGCATGTGGGGTGGCGATCCCGGTATCTGGCAGGGCGCCGATCTCCTCGTAGCGGCGCTGGCTGTGGTTGCCCTCGTCTGGGGAATCGGCGTGGGCCTAGCCAGTGGCGTTCGTCGGCCGTGGCTGTCAATGCTGGCCGTGGCCGGGGCATCTATCTATCTGGTGAGCGTGCTGGTCGCCGGATTCGGCTGGGGCTACAAGGCGGTGTTCCTGCTCCTCACCGTTCCGCTGGTGTCGCGTCTGGTGTCGTCCCGGATCCGGGTGCTGCTGGCCTCAGGCGTTGCCGTGCTCGCGTTGATCGGTGTGCAGTCCGTGGTGGTGTGGAACACGGTGCTCGCGACCTCGGCTGGGCTCATCGCTGCCTCGTTCAGTGCAGGTGTCGCGGGTGTCGTGCTGTGGCGCAGCATTCGAGAGGTGAGCCCTTCACGGCCTCTAGTCTGAGGGTGTGTCCACGACCCTCACACGAGGCTCCTCCGCCACGATCCCGGTTGCGCTGGCTTCTGGCGTCGCTGGGGCACTGATCTCGCTCCTGAGGCTCTGGTTGGGCAATTCCCAGGCCCTAACCGAGGTGCTGTGGGCCGAGGACGGCCTCTTCCCGCTGTGCATCCACAAGGCGGACTTCCTCACCTGCACAACCCAGCCTTTCGCGGGGTACCTGCTCCTCCTCCCTCGGGTAATGGCCTGGCCGGTCTCGGTCCTGCCGCTGGAGCAGTGGGCGCTGGCCACGAACCTCGCCGCTGCCCTGCTCGCCGGCATCGCCGTGTTCCTCGCATTCGTGTTCGCCCGACGATTCGGCCTCTCGATCTTCACGTCGCTGGTTATCGCGCTGCTTCCGGTGATCGCACCGATGTCAGGTTTGGAGGCCATCAACGCCATCGGGAGCAGCTACATGCTGCTGCTCTACGTCGCAACTCTCGCCCTGGTATTCGGACAGCCGTCCCGCGGGTGGTGGATCGTTGCGGTTGTTCTCATGGTGACCACCGCGCTCACGATCCCATCCGCGGTGGTCCTTGTGCCGCTAGTGCTGGTGCAGTGGGCACGTGGACGCATCACGCGCGGCTGGTCGCTGGGCTTGCTCACGGCCTTGGTGGTTGGACTCATGGCGCAGGCGTGGGCTGCGGTGAACGCCGTGACTCGGCGGCCGATTGCTTTCGGTGCGGACACGCTGAACTCCTGGGCGGATTCCGTCCCCATCTCCCTGCTCACCTACTGGCCGGGGCTCTCCCTCGGCGAATTCGACTTTTTCACGAATTTCACGCTGACGCCGATGTCGTGGACCGGGTGGCTGATCGTGGCCCTGCTCGTGACCCTGGGTGCTATCCAGGTGATCCGCGGGTGGAGTGGGGATGATCGGCGCGCGGTGATCGGCATGCTGGTGCTGTCCGGATTGGCGTTCGGCCTGATCCCCTCCGCGATCGGCTTCGCGAACAATCGCTACTTCGTGGTCCCAGTGGTGCTCTGGGGCGCTGCCGTACTCATAACGCTCGATCCGGTAATCCGTCGTACGCGTTGGTGGGTTGTGGCGCTCGTCAGCGCGATAGTTCTCGTGGTCTGGTGGCCCGCAATTCCCGCGAGTTGGTTCAGGTCGACACCTGCTCCCCCGTGGACGCAGGAGGTGGAGCGGGTGAAGGCGTTCTGCATCAAGGATCCGGCCATCACCGAGCGCCCGCTGTTCACCCCATTCTGGCCACCGAACTGGGGTGACGGGCTCGATGAGCCGACGCATCCGAACATCGCCTGCACCACCGTTTTCCGGTGGATTGGCTGACGTGACGTCGCTCCGCGCACGGCTCAGCGGTCTGATCCCCGGGGCTGGCGACATCGCGTTCAACCGTGATCGATCGGCAGCCGTCCCCGAGTCCCGAGCCCCGCGTCGCGGGTACCGATCGCCAAGGTTCCGGGAAAGGCAACCCCACCTCGTCATCGTGCCCATCGAAGGCCCGCAGTTCCACGACTGGCGCCCGGGGACGCGCAACTTCTACTACGAGGCCTACCAATCCGCCGTGGAGGCTCTGGGGCCCGGAGCGGTCAGCGTCCTCGATGTGGCCCCGGGTGAGGCTGCGCATTCCTGGGTGAAGCGCCTGCGGGACCTGCTCGGGGACACCGACGCAACGCACTTCCTCACCCACATCGAGCACGACCCGGGCTCGCCGGACTCCTGGACGTGGGATGTCGCGTGGAATGGGATCGCGCCGGAATGGGACGGGGTGGCTCTCGGGGTCATGTTCGACTCCGCCTTCGACCTCGTCACGATGAAGGCCCGGCGCCTGGCACGCATGTCGACGAACTTCGTCGGTGTCGATATCTGCATGCCGATGGACGGAACGCTCATCCGAGGCCGGCGGGAAGTCGGCCCGGTGACGATGCCTGTTTCCCGTCAGTCATTGGCGCTGATCCGTGAGCGCATCGCGGGGGTCACGCCGACACACGATGTCTCCTTCATCGGGGCGCTCTATCCCTACCGCGTGGAGCTCATCGAACAGTTGCGCTCTGCGGGGATCGATGTGGCCGTGAACCCCCACCGCACGGACACCACCCACGACTTCGTGACCAGTCGGACGAATCAACCCGAGTGGCTGGACTACATGGCGGGCCTGGCCGCGAGTCGGATGAGCGTGAACTTCTCCCGATCGAGTGCCGGGGGGTTCGAGCAACTCAAGACCCGGGTGATCGAAGCCACCCTCGCGGGCACGTTCCTTCTCACCGACGATCGGGACCGCACCCGCCACTACTTCGACGAGAACGTGGAGTTCGGGTCCTTCGCGGGTACGTCGGAACTGCCCGCGGTGATCGAGCGTTGGTTGGACTCATCGTCACGGACAGTGGGTGCCCGCTCTGCTCAGAAGAAGGCGGAAGCGATCGCGGTCACCGACTTCTGGTCCCGCATCGACGAGGGTCTGCGGATCCGCGAACTGCCGGTCACGGGAGTGTCGGTCAGGTAAGCCGCCGGAAACCGGCGTGGGCAGGGCCTGCGGGCAGTGCTGCGGTCAATGCGGCGTTATCCATCTGCGCCAACGTGGCGAAGACGGGGGCGAGTGCATCAAAGTAGCCGTCGAGGATCTCCGGAGTGTGCGCAATGCTCGCATAAAGGTTCACCCCCGCGAGGTATCCCTTCTCGAGCATCTGCTGAGTGATGTACGTGCGTGCGGCGATGGGATCCAGGTGCTCGATGCTGAACGTGGCCAGGGCGGGTAACCCTCCGGTGCTGATCGTCATCCCGGACTCCTGTGCGAGTTGCTGCCAGCGTCCCTGCACGCCGCTTCCGATCTCGTGGACCCTGTGCGGGGCATTCTCGGCGCGCATGGCCGCAAGGGCAGCCAGTGCCGCGGTGGGGCCGATGCGCTCGGTCCAGAAGGTGCTGGAGATGAACGTGGACTGGGCGGCTTGCATCACCTCGGCCCGCCCGATGATCGCCGTGATGGCGTACCCGTTCCCCAGGGTCTTGCCGAAGGTCGCAATATCCGGTTCTACCCCGTAGTGGAGGTGGAGACCGCCGAGGACTCGACGGAATCCTGAAGTGCACTCGTCGAAGACGAGCACCGCACCGTGCTCAGTCGCCAACGCCCGCACACCCTCGAGGAATCCGGGGGCAGGAGGCGTGGAGCGCTGGGGCTCCATGTAGATCACACCGATGTCGGGGTGTGTCTTCAGGAGTGTGCGCAACTCTTCGAGGTCGTTGTAGTGGAAGGGGAGAGCGGTTCCTGCGAGAGCGCGTGGGACCCCGTTGGGCTCGAGCCCGGGAATCAGGTGCCCATTCAGCGAGTCATCCTCGTGCAGGTTCGCTGCGAGGTACCAGTCGTGCCAGCCGTGATACCCGCAGAAGGCCACCTTGTCGCGTCCCGATGCGGCGCGGGAGATCCGCACGGCAACCGCGCACGCCTCGCCTCCCGAGCGCGCGTACCGCACCATGTCCGCCCACGGATGCAGGTCCACGAGCGCTTCGGCCAGATACACCTCTTCAGGTGCATTGAGCGTTGAGAGGTTGCCTTTGTCCACTACCTCGCGCACGGCGGCATCGACTTCGGGATGGGAGTAGCCGAGGACATTGGTGCCCACCCCCATGAATCCCAGGTCCAGGAACTTGCGCCCATCGAGATCCCAGATAGCGCACCCGCTGGTGCGGTCGAAATACGCCGGCCAGCCCTCGGGGAGATACATCTCCGACCGCTTAGAGAGCAGCATGGAGCCGCCGGGGATCAAGCCCTTGGCGCGCTTCCAGAGATCACCGCCTGTGGACACGGGCTCAGCGTACGGCGAGGCCGTGTCCACCCTCGGTCACAGAGATGCACATTCCGCCCCGTGCATGTGGCACTACGCGGAGTCGCCTAGGACTGGACGCGATAGTTCGTCAGGGTGTTGTTGAAGACCAGGGTCCGACCACAGACGAACCCACCGCGGCCAGAGTCAGCCCATGCGGCCCACTGACGGGCCCACCCACCTGATCCAGCCCCGCCGATGTTCAGCGAGGCTGGGGCGCTGACATCCGCGCACAGTCCGGAAGCGGGCATCGGTAGCTGCTGGATGACGGGGCGGGTGTGCGCCTGGACCGGAGCAGCGAGGAGCGTGGAGATTGCCGTCCCCAGTGCGGCGACGAGAGCGGCGACTTTCATCGAAACCATTTCTTCTCCTTAAGAGACGCGCTACGTGGCGTGTGTTTTTCATAGTTGAAGATCTAGGTTGCGATTTGCCACTCCTGTGGTGGCCGAGAAATGAACTCGCGTCAAATATTTTCCACGAGTATGGGGGAAGAAATGTGAACTTCAGTATGGCTTCAGGTCGAGCACCTGAGCGTAGCGCTTCCACTCCCACTCGGGGCCCTCGCAGCCGACCCCAGGTGCCTGCACTTCCAGGGTTGCGACTGATGCCGGATCCGGCAGGGCTAGTTCGAATGGAGTCGCGGTTTCTGGATCGGCGATGACCGTTGTTCGTGACTCCACGCCGTCTGCAGCGAGAATCAGGTTCACGGGGCGGGCACCACACGTGGGTGCTTGGACGCTGCCTCGGATAGTCGTGACAGGGGTCTCGGGTCGCGTGCTGGTGAGCATGAAGACGGTCGTGGGTGCCTTCATCCACCACCAGCTCTGCTCCAGTGCGGACTCGCGCGGTTGGACCGTTTGGGAGTCCTCGGTGATCAACGGTTGATGGAAGAAGTCCTGGGCACTGTCTGCAGCCGGCGCCTGTCGGATGTCGAACAAGAGCCACGTGTCATCGAATCCCGTCGCCGTGGGCTCGCCGAAGCGAGATTCCAGGTTGCCTGTCAGCGCGGGCAACTGTTCGGAGATGTACCCGCGCGTGTCGACGTGAATCGCGCAGAAACCACCAGCACGGAGCAGGGACACCTGTTCGTCCGTGGGAAGGCTGGGCATCTGAGCCGACCAAATCCCAGCATCGGTGTTCTTCACGGCCCCGTAACTCCATGCCTTACCGGGATTAGTCAGGGATGACCAGAAGTGGTCGTAGTCATTGATCTCGCGCACCTTGCCGAACTCGGGATAGGCCATGTAGGGCAATTGCAGGATCCCGCACCTCTCAGGGATCGCGCGGTTGACCGCAATCGCGTAAGCACGTCCTGCCTGTGTGATCTCCGCCGCCTCGCCAGCGTTGATGGCGTAGGCGGAGCGGAAGGGGAGAACGGAATCAACGGCGGTGAGGGCGAGGACGAGTACCGCCACGGGGATTGCGAACCGTGGGTTTCGCGCGACCCTCGTTCGCGCAAGCGCAGCGGCGGCGCCGAGCAGGAAGAGCAATAGCAGGATCGGTGTCCACCGATTCCATGCCCGAATCTGGGCCGTGACTGTCCCCGCGAATAGGTAGTTGAGACCCCACGGGATGAACCACAGCAGGACAACCACAATCAGGTACGTGATGAACGTAAGGGAGGCGTAGGGGCGATTTGTCGGTTCACCCGACTGACCCCGTCGGGCTCGCATGATCAGGGCGATCACAGTGATCAGCAGCGCGAGTGTCGTGATCCATGTTCCGTGATTCGTGATCGCTGTGCTTTCGCCCCATCCGGCGACCCCAATCGCCTCCACCACGGAGGCGTTGTAGAAGTCCAGTCCGGGAAGGTTGCTCTGGGGCAAGGGAAGGACTGCCACCGCGAGATTCCCGGCGAAGAGAACGGACTCGTAGGGGAGACGCTCACTCAACTGGGCGACGGGGGGGTCAGCCTGGGTGGTCAGAATGCTGGGCAGGAATCCGATCAGAGCCAGAGCACCGACAGCGACAAGAGGTATCGCGTCGATGAAGAGTGCGCGCCACTGAACGCGGTGCGCACATCGCCACATCAACGCCGCAGCGCCCAGGATCAACGTGAAGGCGACGTAGTAGACCCCCGTCCACGCTGTAACCACGATCAGACCTGCGATCACCACGATCAGCCAGACCCTTGTCCGTGTCGAGGTGCCCTTCTGTCGAATCACGCGAATCCAGTTTTCGAATCTGCCCGAACCGATCAGCAGCACTATCGCCAGCCCTGTGACTGCGCTATACAGGGTGGCGAGATAGGTGTGGCCGAGTGCCCGGCCAAAGTGGAAGGGAATCAACGAGAAAACCACGGCACCGGCAATCGCCAACACACCGCGAAGTCCCACGAGTCGGAAAAGGAAGTAGGACAGGAATGCGACGAGTGGGAAGGTGAGGAAGACCAGCAGATTGATGCCGATGAACGGCTCGCCAGCAATCAGGTCGACGACCTTCGCGAAAGTGTTCTCGGTGATGTCGATACCGGGGAAGTAGTTGAGGTTCATTCCCAGTGGGAAACCGAATTGGTCGGTGACGGAGTAGTTGAATCCCTGCCAAACATGAGCATTCACGTATGTGGCGAGCATGTCGCCCCCAGCCCACCCATCAGCGAAGAAGTGCATGATCGGGATGAACACGATCAATGACAGAGAAGCAGCGAGAATTGCTGCCACGGACGCCTCGAGCAGGGCCCTGCGGCGCGTGGTCACGGAACCCATCATCGGTCATTCCAGGTCAGGCGCGTCAGGCACGTATGGCCCTGGGTCGTGGGGAAGTCCGAGCTGGTGTCCGCAGGCCAGGCGTAGTCGTAGCAGATCGGGGCGGTGGGGTCGTTCTCCCTCGGAATGGAGTTCCAGAAGGCCATGACCGCATCCATGGACTTGCCGTAGAGGGCGAGCACGTCGGGGGTGTGGGTGGCGAGTTGGGTTCTTGCGTAGTCGTCGGTGAGTGTGGGTTCGAGGGTGATGCGGTTCTCACCCCAGAGCTGCATGCCGGCGGCGACGTAGAGCTCGCGGTCACCTTGCTTCCAGGGACCGTCGACCCAGACGAGGATCGCGTCGGTGTCCTTGGTGTTGTCGAGGAGCCACTGCTGGGCGTTGACGGCGGTGCGGAGCTTCGTCTCGATCGGGTTATCGGCGTAGGCCCAGTGGTAGGGGCTGAGGTAGTAGAGGCCGAAGTCCTCGCGGGAGTTCTGGGTGAGTTGGGCGGCCGCCGCCCAGGTGCTGAGGGCGATGATGGTGGCGATCGTGGCGCGGGGTGTCAGGACAACAATCACCGTGAGCACGAGCATCACGATCAGCCCGGTGGTGAAGGTGAATCCCGGGTCGATGAAACCGGCGGTGATCGTGAGTGCGACTCCGATGGCGGCGGTGATCATGAACCAGGGGATGGGCGCACCGGGGAAGTCAGGTGTTCTCGCGGTCATGCCGAGGGTGACTGCGATCAGTGCTGGTGGCCACAGCATCGCCTGATAGAGCGGTGCCTCGAGGGTGATGCCGCCCATGATCGGGGAGAACACGAGCATGAACGTGATGCTCACGAGTGATGTCAGGAAGGCCTGTTGGGCGGCGATGCTCGCCCGGGTGCGCAACCAGGTGGCCGTCACGATGAGTAATGAGGACAACGGGACGAGGAGGGAGATATCGCGCAACCAGACCGGTTCCGTGCTGGCGAAGTTCGACATCGTGATCTCGGTGGTGGCGGTGAAGGTCTGCCACCAGTCGAGCCCCGGGAAGATGAGCGCTCCGAGGGTAAGGAAAACAAGGAAGGTTCCGGCAGCAGTTGCCGCGGTGAGCGCGAGGCCTTGAAGCTGTCTCTTCGTGGGTGTCTTCGCGGTCGCCCCCGCGTGAATCGCCAGGGTGACCCAGAGCACGGCCGCGAGCAGGAACCCCGGCGGGTTCACCATGGCGAGCCACCCCAGGATGACGCCGGCGATCGCGAGTGTTGCGCGCGTGGGACGTGTGCCGAGAGCGATGACGGCGGCGGTTCCGGCGAGCACCGAGCCAGTGAGGTACGGGTTGCCCAGGTAGCTCAGGATCACCGTGGACGTAGTCACGATGAGGGTGAGGAACGTGGCTATCAGCCAGGGGGCGTGGCGGCGCAGCAGCAGGTACGCGCTGCTGGTCAATATCAGCAGCAGGAGCGCCTTATAGGCCAGGAAGCCAAGCCACGGCCCCAGAACCAGGGTCAGGCCTCGGACGGGCGCGATGTAGCCCAGGCGGGTCCAGTAGTAGCTGTCGACGGGTGCACGGTCGGTGACCTCCGAGCCGAAGATCGACAGGCTCGCGTAGAAGCTGCTGTCGGGGGTGTCGAGGCCGGAGAAGCGCTGGGTGATCGCGAGAACTCCTAGGGACAGGAGAACCGGGAGGGCGAGTTCCCAGCGGCGTCTCGATCCGAGTCGTTCGAGTGCGCTCGAGAGAAGCGCTGAATTCGCCACGGCTGGAACGCTAGTCAGTCTGATTCTCGGGACCTTGTAGGAGCCTGCCGAACGTCGATCTTGCAGAAGTCGAAGGACGTGAGGTATTTTTCAGGGGCGACGGGCCCTGGCCCCGAGAAGTGAACCCGGCAGCCCTCCGGACGGTGGGCCGGGCCGGGTTTCGCGTTACCGGATGACAGGATCGGCTCGTGCCGGAGCTGGTCCTGGGAACCGCCCAGTGGGGGTCCTCCTACGGAATCACCAACACGCACGGGCGGGTCGATGACGCTGACCTCGTCGCGATGGTGGCCGAGGCCGAACGCTGCGGTGTGACCGCGATGGATACCGCCCTCGCGTACGGCGATGCCCAGGTGCGTCTGGCGCCTTACTCGGACAGGTTCTGGATCTCGACGAAGGTGTCGGGCGCAGAAGATGTGGCCGAGCAGGTGGGCGTGTGTCTCGAGCAGTTGCAGGTGACGTCGCTGGACGCGGTGATGCTGCACGACTGGGATGCGTTGGATGACGCGACGCGTGGTGCGGTTGTCGGTGTGCTCGGTGAGATGGCTAGCGATGGCGTGATTGCGCGGGTCGGTGTGTCGGTGTATGGAGAGTCGGGGGTGGAGAGCGCTGTCGAAGTGTTCGCCGCCGCGGGTGTGGATCTGGGGATCGTGCAGGCCCCCGCGAATGCCATCGACCAGCGCCTCGATGCGTGTGCTGCGCTGATAGCGCTTGCCTCGCAGGGGTGCATCGTGCAGGTGCGCTCTGTGTTCCTGCAGGGCCTGCTCACCGGGGCTGGTGAAGGTGCGTTCGGTTCGCACCTGGACATCGTGGCCTTTCGTACCTGGGCGTCGCGTGAGCGTGGGGGCGCGGTGGGAGCGGCGATCGCTCACGTGAAGGCGCTGCCCTGGGTGTCGCAGGTGGTGGTGGGAGCTGCATCGGTGGACGAGTGGGCGCAGGTGTGTGCTGCATGGCGAGACGTTGAGGCTCAACGCGCGCCGGAGCACCTCGCCTCCACGGACGAGGTGCTCCTGGACCCGCGACGCTGGTAGGACTACGCGGGTACTTCCTTGGCGACCTTCGCCGCGGACTTCACCCACGCGCTGCCGTTATCGGTGAACCCCGATGGCATGGCGTCTTTGACCTGTGAGTCCTGCGCGTAGGCCGAACCGTTGTCGTACCAACCACTGGGAGCTGCGTTCTTCACCTGGTAGGTGACGGTGCGTGAGCTACCGCTCCATCCCATGCACGCACCGCCATGCATCGTGCCTCCGTTCGGGCACGTGGTACCCGACCAGTCGGTGCCGAAGTTCCGATACTCCGAACCCGGGCAATCCGGGCCCGAGCACTGCTCGACCCTCGATTCGGTGCGATAGGAGTAGGGCTGGGTCTGGGTCTCGGTGCGATAGGTGTACGCGCGGGTCTGTGTGCACAGGTCACCGGCATCGCTGAAACCGTCCGGGCAGACGTAGATAGTGCGCGTGCGTGGTGCAGGAGGAGCTGCGGGTGCAGCGGGCGCAGCCGCTGGTGCGGGCGCTGGCGCGGGTGCGATCGGTGCCTGCCCCGTTGGTGTCGGTTCCGGGGTGGCCACGGGCTTCACAGGTACTGGTTGCTCGACCGGAGCCTGCGGTGCTTGGGCCACCAGCCCGGTGATCTCACCCAGGCTCCGGTTCATCCGCGCGGATGTCGCGCGACCCTCACCGAGTGCGTTCGCCGGAGTCACCCGCAGGGTGTAGCGGACGTTGGGGTCCAGGCCGTTGAGTGTGGTGGAGCGGGACTTCACCGTGTCGACGATGCTCGTGGTCCCTGTGTCCGGGATCGCTTCGACCAGGAAGCGCACGGGACCCTGTTGCGTGGACTCCTGATGAGCCCAGGTCAGGCGAACACTGGAGTTCGATCCGGTGGTCGTGACGCGCAATCCGGAGGCTTCACCGGTGGCGGCGATGGGGGTGACGGTTGTCGACGCGGACGTGGTGAGCACGGTGTAGACAACGCCGTTGCGCAGCCCGGTGAAGGTGACAACACCACGCGCGTTGGTGGTGCCCTCGCGCGGTTCGAATGCCTTCGTACGCGTGCTCTGCTTCGGGAACACGCTGACCCGGGTGCGTGGTGTGGTGGTCACCGAGATCGTTCCGGGAGCTGTCGGTGTTGCAGTGAGTCGCCCGCGCGTGTCCTCGGCGATGACGACGCCGGAGGTGGTGCTATCCGATGTGGACGCGAGCGCGGGTGTTGCGAAGCCAACGAGCAGGGTGCTCGTGAGTGCGGCGACGAGTGTGCGTTTCATGACCCTCTCCTTGCAGGTTCCTTGGTGAAGGAGTGATCGGGTCCGACGTCGATGAAACGTGTTCGTCATCGAGCTGTGGACGAACTGCGACATGGGTCAAGCACAGTGATGTAAGTGCATAGATGTGGTGTGAATTCCATGCGTGGGATTCGATTGTCGGTGCCGGATGGGAGGATGCGCGGGTGGTGGATATCGCGGCCGAACTGAGCGCCGTCGTCGGGCCGAGTCACGTGATCACCGACCCCGCCGTGATGGAGCCGCACCTGGTGGACTGGACGCGCCGGTACCGCGGTGAGGCGACATGCGTGGTGCGCCCGGGCAGCACCGACGAGGTTGCTTCCGTGATGCGACTGTGCTCGCGGGCGGGTGTCCCTGTGGTGGTGCAGGGAGGCAACACCGGACTGGTGGGGGGAGCCGTGCCCGGTGACGGCCTGCCCGTCATCCTGTCCACCCGCCGCCTCGACTGGGTCGGCGAGGTGGACCCGCTCTCGGGGCAGATAAGTGCGGGTGCCGGTGCCACGTTGGGTGACGTGCAGAGGGCTGCGGCCTCGGCCGGATGGCTCTACGGGATCGACCTCGCGGCACGGGACTCGGCGACCATCGGCGGCACGATCGCAACCAATGCCGGCGGCATCCACGTGGTGGCGTACGGGATGACGCGGGCTCAGGTGGTCGGTATCGAGGCCGTGATGGCCGATGGCACGGTGCTGTCCCACATGGCCGGCCTGATGAAGGACAACACAGGTTTCGACCTCGGCGCTTTGCTGTGTGGTTCCGAGGGGACCCTCGCGGTGATCACCGCGGTGCGCCTGCGGCTGCACCGCCCACCGGGTGCGACCACGGTGGCACTGATCGGATGCGCGTCGTATGCGGACGCGTTGGACGTGATGCACGGCGCCGTCGCACCGGGTGTCGCGGTGATCGGTGCGGAAGTGATCGATGACACCGGCATGGCGTTGGTGGAGCCGGTTATCGGTCAGCGCTACCCGCTGGCATCCCGGCACCCGCTGGTGCTGCTCCTCGAGGTCGCCGAAGGCGGCACGGGCGATGGCCTCCTCGGACTCGACGAACGCGACGTGGTCGTCGGGATCGACGCCGCGGAGCGTGCCCGGCTGTGGTCCTTCCGCGAATCACAGGCCGATGCCTTCGCCACCCTCGGTGTGCTGCACAAGCTCGATGTGTCGATTCCGCTGGATGCCCTACCGGCGTGCGCGGAGGAACTCTTTGCGTTGCTGGACGGAGATTCGGAGGTTATGGCGCAGGGAATCTTCGGACACCTGGGCGATGGGAACCTGCACGTCGAGTTCACCGGACCCGCGGCGGATGACTACCGGGTGGATCGACTAGTGCTCGAATGCGTGGCACGGCACTCCGGGTCGGTATCCGCCGAGCACGGCATCGGCCGCGCCAAAGCCGACTACCTGGAGTTGAGCCGCAGCCGTGCGGAGATCGCCGCGATGCGCGCGATCAAGAACGCATGGGATCCGCTGGGGATCCTCAACCCGGGCGTGTTGTTCCCTTCCGGCTCCGCGTAGCAATGTTGGTCAGGGCGCCTGTAGTCCGAAGCGACATTGGGCACGCCCCGCACTCAGCTTGACGTAAAGCAGACGAGGAGTGCCCGGTGGTTCGCCGGATTCAGAGTCTCAGCGCCACGATCCCCGCCTGGGCCGCCGTCAGCGGTGTGGCCTGCCCAACCCGGGGACGGATCCTTGCGCGGTGATCGAAGCTTTCGAGGCCGCAGGCTGACCACGGAGAGTTCCTTCTCGCTTCCTCCCACGTTGGCGGGGAATGCCTACGTCCCCCGCGGATGCCGCGTAAGCGAAACCGCGGCTGCGATGACCGGGACCGTGATCACCAACCCGGCCACAAGTGCCATGGAGTCGTAGATCTCCCCCGTGCGTCCCAGCAGCGGATTCAGCACCACGGGGAGGCCGAAGGAGGCGTAGAGCACGATCGCCTGGGCGTAGAAGTTCCGCGGCCGCGGTGCCTCGCAGCCGTGGATGATGCTGTCGCGGTTCAGCAGCGCCGTGACGATCAGGAAGAACGTGAAGGTGGTCACGACCCAGCCGATGTAGTTGTGGACGGGGACACCGAAGTAGGAGCCACCATCCACCCAGGTCCACTTGCCCAGCAGGGTCGAGGCGATTGGATCGCTGGCGAGGTCGAGGAAGGTCATGACCAGGGAGGTTGTGAACGCGGTGACCACCACACCGATGGCGCTGAGTTTGCGGTTGAGGTTGCCCAGCAGCAAGCGCGTAACGATGAGTGCGCCATAGGCCATGGCGAAATACCCCAGCGGTAGCAGGATCGGGACCTTGGCGAGCAAGGGACCGATCGCGGTGGGTGAGTAGAAGTACTCACCGAAAACCAGGCCGGTGTGAGTGCCGACGAACTCGTAGGAGTAGGCGACGACGTAGATCACCGCGAACCCGCTGAGCGCCATGCGCCAGCCGGCCCAGGCGATGAAGTGCCACAACGCGATGACGACCGGGAGTTCCCCGACGACGAATGCCAGCGCCGGGTTCACACCCTCCGGGGGCAGGACGGCACTGGCGAGAAGAAGGGCGAGCAGGATCCAGCGGGTCATTGGGCATACCTACCAGATGGACCATCCGCCGTCGACCATTAACTCCTGACCGGTAATCCACGCACCCGCGTCACTCGAAAGCAGGGCGACCGCGCCCTTGACGTTCTCCGGAACGCCGGTGCGCTGCAGGGCGTTCATGGTGCGGAAGATCTCCACCTGCGCCGGGTCCGTCGCCGGTGGCGGAATCTGGCCAAGACAAATGCAGTTGACCGTGACACCGGACCCGCCGAACTCGGCGGCCAGGGCCCGGGTGAGATTGAGAACCCCGGCTTTCGAGGCCAGATACGGCGCCCCAGACCGCTGGAATGCGGGCGTATAGGTGCGGGGGTTCATCGCGAGCCGGGAACCGATCGATCCGACGGTGATGATCGAGCCACGATGCGCGGGCAGCATCACCTTCGCCGCCTCCTGGGCGCAGATATAGGTGCTGACGAGGTTCATCTCGAACGCCGCGTAGAACTCATCCAGTGGAGCATCCGGTGGATGGCGTGTGGTGCGGTGGCCACCGGCGTTGGCCACCATGACGTCGAGCCGGCCGTGATCGGCCATCACGCGGGCGACGACGTCGCGGACCTGATCCTCCTTCGTCGCGTCACACCCGAGCCCGGTGACGTCGAGCCCGCGTTGACGGAAGTCCGCGGCGACCTCCTCGCAGAGTTCACTGCGCCGGGAGGCGATGTAGACGCTCGCACCGAGTTCGGCCAGGGACTCCGCGAATGCCCTCCCCAGGTGTGTTCCTCCACCGGTGACGATCGCGGTGCGCCCGGTGAGGTCCAGGAGGTCCTGAATCGGGCGATGGCTCGTGCTGGGTCCTGGGGTGGCAGCTGTCATACAGGAAGTCTGGCACCGGACGTTGCCGTGCGGAGGGGATTCGTGGTGAGTGGAGTGGCGGCCATCGGAGTCGGTCAGGAGTTGAAACCGAGGCCGAACCTGTCGAGGGTGCGCAGCCAGGCACCGCGATGTCCGGTGGCGTCCTCGCGCGCCAGTTGCGCGCGAGTGAACTGGATGAGCGGGTAGCGGAAGGGTTCCGGCGGGAACGGGAACGGCTTGCGCCGCACCAGGGTGAGCGCGGTGCGTTCGGTGCGGCAGTTGTCGAGTAGATCGAGCATCGTCAGGGCACCGAACCGGGAGGAGGCGGTGCCGAGGCCGGTATAGCCGACGGCGTAGGCGAGCTGCCCGTCCATCGCGGTGCCGATCGCGGGAGTGAACCGGCTCGTCGAGTCGATCAGGCCGGCCCACTTGTGGGTGAAGCGCAGTCCCTCGAGTTGCGGGAACGTCGCGAAGAACTGCGTGGCCAAGAGTGCGTGGCTGGCATCCCGGTGCTCGAGGGCCGGATCGGTGCGGTTGCCGCGGTGATAGATCGCGTCGTAGCCACCCCACAGGATGCGGTTGTCCGGGGTGCGGCGGTAGTAGTGGAACTGATTGCCGATGTCGGTGAGCCCCTGGTTCTCGCGCCAGCCGATGTCGTCGAGTTGACGGTCGGTGAGTGGCTCGGTGACGAGAACGTGGTCGAAGATCGGGAGGACGCGGTAGCGCAGGCGTCGCAGCAGTGGCGTGAACGCGTTGGTGGCGAGCACTGCGTGGCGTGCGGTGATCGTGGTGATCGGTGTGGTGGCGGTGATGGTTCGTGTGTTGGTGGTGCGGTGCAGGGCGGTGATCGGTGTGTTCTCGTGGATGCGGACACCGAGTGCGTGGGCGGTGCGCGCGAGTCCCCAGGCGAGGCGTGCGGGATCCATCAGTCCGCTACCGGTGCGCACCCGCAGGCCACCGAGGTAGGTGGGTGAGTGCACATCGGCGCGCATCGCGCCCTGGTCGAGGAGTTCGGCGTCCTCATCCCACCGTCGGTGAATCTCGAGCATCGGGCGTAGGGATCGCTGCGCGTGCGGTGTGGTCGCGATGGCCGTCTTGCCCACCAGTTGTAGGTCTGCATCGATGTGGTGCTCGCGGGTGAATGCGACGATCTCGGCCAGGTTCTGCCGGCCCAGGTGGACGAGTCGGTCCATCTCGGTGGGCCAGAGCGCTTCGCCATGGGCCAGCCCGTGGGTCAGCGAGGCGGAGATGAAACCGCCGTTGCGCCCCGACCCACCGTGCGCGATGGTGCTCGCGTCGATGAGCAGCACGTCGCGCTCGGGGTTGTGTTGTTTGGCGCAGATCGCTGTCCAGAGGCCGGTGAAGCCCGCTCCGATGATGAGCAGGTCCGCGGTGGTCGGTGCCTCCAGTGGCGGGTGCGGGGTGGGTCGGTCCGGGCGGTCGGTCCAGAACGGCGTGTGGACGACGTCGGCGAGGGACGCGCGGATCCGGCTGTCACCGGGGGTGAGGACGCTCATGAGGGAATCAGCACCGCGCCGGAGGCATCCCAGGTGATCCCCACCTCCGCGCCCGCGTGGACGGTCGGTGCGCCCGCATGCGAGGCGATCACGGGTGCGTCCAGGCCCGGGACGGTGATGGAGGTGGTGGACGACCCGCCGTAGAAGTGCGTCTCCACCACGGTCCCGCGCAGGGGTGTGGTGGTGGGATCGGTGCGCAGGGTGACGTTCTCCGGCCGGATGAGCAGGACGGCGGCGCCGGTGATGCTGCTGGCGGGCGCGGGCAACCGCGTGCCGAGCGCCTCGAATCCCGATGCAGTGGCTGTCCCGCAGATGAGCGTTCCAGAACCGATGAAGTCCGCGACGAACACGTTGGCCGGTTTGGAGTAGAGGGTGATCGGGTCGGCGATCTGCTGCACGCGCCCCTCGTGCATGACCGCGATGCGGTCGGCCATGCTCATCGCCTCCTCCTGATCGTGGGTGACCACGACGAAGGTGATGCCGACCTCGTGTTGCAACCGCTTGAGTTCGATCTGCATCTCCGCACGCACCTTGCGGTCCAGGGCGGAGAGTGGTTCGTCGAGCAGCAGCAGGCGCGGGCGCTTGACGATCGCGCGGGCCAGCGCCACGCGTTGCTTCTGGCCACCGGACAGTTGCTGCGGTCGCGCGGTCGCCTTGTCCGTGAGTGCGACGATCTCGAGCACCTCGTCGACCCGCGCGGTGATCTCGGTCGCAGGCAGGCCCTCACGCTCGAGTCCGTACGCGATGTTCTTGCGCACGTTCATGTGCGGGAAGAGGGCGTAGGACTGGAACATCAGATTGACCGGGCGCTTGTTCGGCGGAAGAGCGAGTAGGTCGATGTTTGTGCCCGCGTTCGAGGTATCCGTCATCGTGATGGTGCCCGCATCCGGATCCTCGAACCCGGCGATTGCCCGCAGCAGGGTGGTCTTGCCGCAGCCGGAGGGCCCGAGCAGGGCGAAGAACTCGTTGGCCGCGATGTCCACGCTGACGTCGTCGAGGGCGACGACGGATCCGTAGGACTTCGACACGTGGGCGATGGTGAGCAGATTCGTCATACGGCATCCGTGAGTCGGGTGATCCGCTGGGCGGAGATCACGATGGTGAAGGACACGAGAAGCAGGATCGTGGCCAGGGCGTTGATCTCGGGGGTGACACCGAAGCGCACCATGGAGTAGATGACGATCGGGAGCGTGGGTGTGCTCGGACCGTTGGTGAAGAACGCGATCACGAACTCGTCGATGCTGAGGGTGAACACGAGCAGGGCTCCGGCGATGATGCCCGGGGCGAGTGTGGGCAGCGTGATGCGCAGGAAGGTCGACGTGGCACTCGCGCCGAGGTCGCGACTTGCTTCCTCGAGACTCGGGTCGGTCTGACCCAGGCGTGCGATCACTACCGCGGCCACGAACGCCATCCCGAAGACCACGTGGGACAGCAGGACCGAGAAAAGACTGAGTGAGACCCCGATGAGGGAGAAGAAGGCGAGCAGACCGATGGCCAGCACGAGGTCGGGGATG
This sequence comes from Candidatus Nanopelagicales bacterium, assembly GCA_044375955.1. Lineage (GTDB taxonomy): Bacteria > Actinomycetota > Actinomycetes > S36-B12 > S36-B12 > VGCC01. The sequence continues at coordinate 65,137 of JBILLS010000002.1, forward strand.
ATCGCTGGAGCGAGGCTGTAGGCCTCGACGATCGCCGAACGCACGTAGCGCGCGACCCCGATCGCCAGCAATGTGCCGAGCACGGTGGCAACGATGGTCGCGCCGACCGCGACGATGAGGGTGTTGATCAGGCCCTCGCGCACAAGCTCGTTCTGCGCCAGCTCCCCGTACCACCGGGTGGAGAACCCGGTCCAGACGAACGGGATCTTGCTCGCGTTGAAGCTCATCACCACTAGCACCGCGATAGGCAGGTAAAGGAACAGGTACGTGAACCAGAGCGGCAGACGGAGCCAACCGATGCTACGCACGGGCGGTCCTCCCGTTGATGCGCCGGGAGATGTATGCCTGGAGGGCGAACAGGATCACCAGGAGCGCGATCACGAAGAGGGCCAGTACGGCACCGAAGGGCCAGTCGCGGGTCTCCAGGAACTGGTCGCGGATCAGGTTGCCGACCATCACGGTCTTTCCACCACCGAGGAGCTCGGGAACAACGAAGTTCCCCATGCTCGGGACGAACACGAAGATCGCACCGATCATCGCGCCCGGCAGGGTGAGCGGCAGGGTGATGTCAAAGAAGACGCGGGCCCGGCTGGCACCGAGGTTGCTCGCGGCCTCGAGGAGTTGCCGGTCGAGTCGCTCGACGGATGCGTAGACCGGCAGGATCACCAGCGGGATATAGGCGTAGAGCAAGCCGACGATCACCGCACCGGGTGTGTAGAGCAGACCGAGGGGTGCGCTGATGAAACCGATATCCACCAGTGCGCGGTTGAGCAGACCCTCGGAGTTCAGCAGCACGATCCAGGCGTAAGTGCGGATCAGGAAGTTGGTCCAGAACGGGAGCACCACGAGAACGAGGGCGATGGTGCGCCACTTCTTCGGCAGGCGCGCGATCGCATACGCCGCCGGGTAACCGATCAGCAATGCGAGCACCGTGGTGGTCCCGGCGATTAGCAGCGACTCGGTGAAAACGTTGACGTAGACGGGCTCGAACGCGCGGGCGTAGTTCTCGAAGGTGAACTCCCACACCACGCCACCGAAGCGGCCGCGCTGGAAGAACGAATAAACCAGGACCAGAACGACCGGGATCGTCATGAACAGGGTGATGTAGAGCAGCCCCGGTCCGGCGAAGATGGCACGCGCATTCAGGGCGCGGCGCCGAGTGGCGCCGCGCCCTGATGCACTACGTGCAGCGGTCACGTCAGCTCGAGGTGACCTCGGTGACGATCTCCGAGTACTTCGGTGCGGCATCCCCGAGATCCACGAGGCTCTCGCCCTTGAGCAGGTCGGCCGGAGTCAGACCCATATTCGGGAATGTCTCGGCCAGCGCTGCCACCTGCTCCATGGCGGGCTTGTTCGGGACCTTGTAGAGGATGTTCTCCGCGACCCAGGCGTGGTTGGCCGGATCGAGGATGTAGTTGATGAAGGCGTGCGCCGCCTCCTTGTTCTTCGAGGACTTCAGGATCACCATCGTGTCCGCCCACAGGTCACTGCCCTCGGAGGGAACGGCGAACTTGATGTCCGGGTTCTCGGCGGTGCCGTAGTTGCACCAGCCATCCCACGCCACGACCATGTTCGCCTCACCGGAGACCAGGCGTGAGTAGAACGTGGTGTCGTCGTAGGCGAGCAGACCCGGCTTGGCTGCGAGCAGCTTCTCCTTCACCTGCTCGAGCTCACCTTCGTCGGTGGTGTTCGCCGAGAAACCGAGAGCCTTCTGCGCCGGCAGCATCAGCCAGCGATCGGTTGCAAGCGCGGTTACCTTGCCCTTGTTCTCCGCACTCGGCTCGAGGATCGCGTTCCAGCTGGTGGGCTCGTCCACGACGTCGCTGCGGTAGCAGATGCCCGTGGTGCCCCAGGCGTAGGGAACCGAGAACTTGTTGCCCGGGTCGTAGGACAGTTCCTGCGCCTCGGGATAGAGGTTCGCCAGGTTCGGGATGAACTCGGGGTTCAGCTGCTCGACCAGGCCCGCCTCGTTCAGGGCCTGCGCGAACTGACCCGACACGAACGCGACGTCGAAGCCGGAATCACCGCCCGCGGTGAGCTTGGCCATGATCTCCTCGTTCGTGGCGTGATTGCTGATCGTCATCGGGGTCCCGACGGCACCCTCGAACTTCTCCGCGAGGTCCTCGGGGTAGTAGCCCGCCCAGTTGGAGATGGTGAGGGTCTGCTGGGACAGATCGGCGTTCGGGTCCAGCTCGGATGCGCTGTCCCCGCCTCCGCACGCGGACAGCACCAGGGCGGCCGCGGCGGTGGTGACCAGCAGCGCGCCGGTCCGTGGTGTGAGTCGACGCATCAGTTCTCCTTCGGCTTGGAATGCGTGTCCTGCTCATGAAACAGCACGGACTGGGGGAATACCAGGGTTATTGCCAAATTGTTGAATTCGGGTTCAAGAAACTCCTACCCTCGACCCATGGGGAGGACCAGCGGCCGTAAGGCCGTCCTGATCGAGGCCGCCCAGCGGGCCATGTCCGAGCACGGCACCGCCGTGCGGCTGAACCAGATCGCCGAGCAAGCCGGGGTGACCTCGAGCGCGGTGCTCTACCACTACCCGAATATCGAGGAACTCCTGGTCGACGCCAATCGCGCCGGGATGGAGCGGTTCTACGACCAGCGGATGCAGGCGATCTCGGGGCTCACCGACCCGGTGGAGAAGCTGGTGACCACCATCGCCCTCGGTGTTCCCCGTTCCTCGGACGATGAGGAGGTGCGGCTGCTCTGTTCCCTGGGCGGCGAGGCCGCACGCAACACCATCTACGCGGTGCTGCTCACCTCGCTCTACGACCGGCAGGTGGGCATGTTCCAGGCGATCCTGGAATCCGGGGTGACCTCCGGTGATTTCCGGCTAGCCCAGGATGCACTCGTTGTCTCCCGCAACCTCGTGGCACTCGAAGACGCCTACGGTTACCGGGTCATGGCCAAGCACCCGACCCTGGATTACGCGACCGCGGTGGAGTTGATCCTCGACTACGCACGCATGGCCACCGACCAAGCACTTCCGGTCCCGAGCCGCATCACCCGTCTATCCCGACCCGCACATAAGTGAGGTACCGATGTCCGATCGCCCATTGACCGTCCTGTTCATGCCCGAGTCGGCCTACGGTCCGACCAACCAGTGCATCGGCATCGGCAAGGTTCTCCTCGAGCGCGGTCACCGCGTGGTGTTCGCCGCCGAGGCATCGTGGAAAGGGAAGTTGGCGGCCCTCGGTTTCGAGGAGGACCTTGTCGACCTCGCGCCACCACCGCCGGAGGATGCCGGTGAGCAGGATGCGGGTGCGTTCTGGAAGGAGTTCATCCGCGAGACAGCACCGGAGTTCCGCAAGCCGACGATCGAGCAGCTCTCCACCTTCATCCAGCCGACGTTCCAGGCATTGATCGACGGTGCCGTGTATTGCGAGCCGCAACTACGCGAGATCATCGCGCGGGTCAAGCCCGATGTGATCGTCGAAGACAACGTGTTGTGCTTCCCGGCACTGACCAGTGCAGGCGTGCCTTTCGTGCGCATCGTGTCCTGCAACCCCCTCGAGGTGAAGGGCCCGGGTGTGGCACCCGCCTTCTCCGGGTACGCCCAGTCCGACCCTGATTCGTGGCCGGCCTTCCGTGCGGAGTACGAGCGCACCCACCGGGGAATGTGGGAGGCGTTCAACGAGTTCGTGGTGGCCTCCGGTGCCGCGCCGCTACCGGACCTCGAGTTCATCCACTCGGACAACGCGGCGAATCTCTACGTCTATCCCAAGGAAGCCGACTACGTAGCCGAGCGGCCACTGGATGCCAGTTGGACGCGGATGGACTCCTCCGTGCGTACCACTGACTCCGACTACGTGATTCCGGCCGAGGTCGCCAACCGGCCCGAGGGCAGCGCGCTGATCTACCTCTCCCTGGGTTCGTTGGGTTCCGCCGATGTGGGGTTGATGAAGCGGCTGGTCGAAGTACTGGGCAAGACCCCGCACCGGTACATCGTGTCCAAGGGTCCCCAGCACACTGAGTACGAACTCGCCGACAACATGGTGGGTGCGGAGTTCGTCCCCCAGACTCGGATCATCCCGGAGGTGGATCTGGTGATCACCCACGGCGGCAACAACACCACCACCGAATCCCTGCACTTCGGCAAGCCGATGATCCTGCTGCCGCTGTTCTGGGACCAGTACGACAACGCGCAACGCATTCACGAGCTCGGGTTCGGCCGCCGATTGGCCACGTATGCCTTCACCGACGAGGAGATGAATGACGCTCTCACGTCTCTGCTGGGTGATGCGGAGCTCCGGGCGCGCTTGACCGCGATGGGTGAGGCGATTCGGTCGCGCGATGGACTGCGTGTGGGCGCGGACGTGATCGAGCGCGTGGGACGCGAGCACGTCGCTTCGTGACCACTCCACCCTTCGGGGAATTGCTGCGGCGGGCTGCCGTCGCGGACCTGCTCCCGCATCGTTCGCAGGCGCGTGCCACCGACGCTGTCGGTGAGCCTCTGCTGGTGGACGCGCTCGACCTCGGTGACGGGTGCGCCGTATGCATCGTGGACATCGGTGAGCGCCGGGTGGTGGTTCCCGCACGCGTGGTGGACGGTCGGCTGGTGCGCGATCCGGGTGTCGCGAGCCTGTTGCGTGCCGGGGACTCCGGTGCCTTCCACGTCGATGTCATGGGCACCCTGCCGTCGGCTGTGCGGACCATCGACGTCGATCAGAGCAACGACTCGGTGATCCTCGGTGACGCCGTGGTCGTGAAGTGGCAGGTCGACGTGGCGCCCTCGCCCGCGCCGAGTCGATTGCGCGCGCTGGCGGGAACGGGGATCACCCCGGAGCCCCGGGCGATCGTGGAGTGGGTGGACCCGGACGGGCGGACGTGCACCGTGCTCACGGCAGCTGTGAACCTCCCTGGTGCCGAAGACGGCTGGACCTGGGCGGTGGACCTGGTGCGCGCGCACGCCCGCGGCCAGGAGGTTGATGCCATCGGTCCCTTCGCGGACCTGGGCGCACTCGTCGCGCGGATGCACGTGGTGCTCGCGGGTGACGGCGTGGGTGAGTGGACTGCGGCGCAGTGCGCGGAGTTAGTGGCGTCGATGCACGCGGACCTCGACGAGGCCATTGCGGTGATGGACGGCCCGGAGAGTGAGCGCCTGCGGGCGCGCCGCGTGGCCTTGGCGGAGATCATCGACCGTGCGCGCGATGTGGACTCCACACCTGTGATCGCGATCCACGGTGACCTGCATATCGGCCAAGTACTGCGTAGTGGGCAGAGCTTGAGCATCATCGACTTCGACGGGAATCCACTCTCGAGTGCAGAGGTGCGCGGCGCACCGGCACCGGCGGCCCGCGATGTGGCCGGGATGCTCGCGTCTATCGACCACGTGGCGCGGGTGGTGACCCATCGCACCGAGAACCTGGACCCGCGTCCTGCGCTGGTGTGGATCGCGCATGCGCAGGATACCTTCCTCGCCTCCTATCAGGCGACGTTGTCCGAGGCCGGACTGCGGCACCTGCTCGATGACCGGCTCCTCGCGCCGATGATGATCGACCAGGAGTGCCGTGAGTACATCTACTCCGCACGCCACCTCCCGCACTGGCGGTACGTTCCGGATGCCGTGATCACGCACCTGCTGCCCGAGGAGGACTGATGGACGCCGCACTGTTCATCGCAGACATCGAGGCGCGCCCCGATCGGTTGCGGGAGGCCTCCACGGCGTGGGCCGAACACAACCCGTGGACCGGCATGCGCGCGGGCAGGCTCGTCCTCCTGGGCATGGGGTCCTCGTATTTCGCAGCGAGTGTGGCGGCCGACCGACTCCAGCACCGGGGTGTCGCCGCAACGGCGGTCCTGGCCAGCACCGATCTGCTGCCCGCGGTGGATGCTGACGATCACGTGATCGCGATCAGCGCGGGCGGGTCCTCGGTGGAGACCCTGGCGGCGGTGGAAGAACTGCATGGCCGCTGTCCGGTCACGGTGATGACCAATGTCGGAACGGGGACACTGGTCGACCTCGCCGACAACGTCGTTCCCATGCACGCGGGAATCGAGGCTGGGGGTGTCGCCTGCAGGTCCTTCACCCACACCCAAGCACTGTTGCTGCTACTCGAGGAGCACCTCGTCGGGGGTATCGATACGTCGGTCTTTGGACATGCCGCGGACGCGGCCGCAGACCTACTCAACACCCGCGGAAGCTGGCTCGCTCCCGTGTCGGAGTTGCTGCTCGGACCGGAGGGATCATCCGTGGTGGCGCCGGTGAGTCGGTTGTCGAACGCTCGGCAGAGCGCGCTGATGTTCCGGGAGGGACCGCGCCGCCCCGCGATCGCGTGCGAGACCGGGGACTGGTCCCACATCGACGTCTACCTGACTAAGACCACCGACTACCGCATGCTCCTGCTTGCGGGCTCACGGTGGGAGCCGCAACTCATGGACTGGTGCACCCAGCGGGGATCCACGGTGGTCGCCGCCGGCGCGGACGTGCCGGGGGCTCGATTCACCCTGCGCTACCGCAACGACTCCGACGAGTTGGTGCGTCTCCTCGCGGAGATCACCATCGCGGAGTCGGTGGCCGCCGGGGAGTGGCAGCGCGCAGCCTCTGCTTGACAACCAGAATATATATTCATGGACTGTTCCTATATAATCTGCTGGTGGACCTTCGAGCAGCCCGCGAGCGCCTCGGTTTGACCCAGGGCCGGGTAGCGGAACTCCTCGGCACCAGCCAGGCCAATGTCAGCGCGTATGAAACCGGTCGCCTCACCCCGGGTCCCACCGTCGCCTCTCGCATCGCGGCCTTCACCGCGTTGCCCGACGACACCATCTACCGAGATCTCTGGCCGCCGACCCTGGCGAGCACTGCGATGCACCTGCGCGAGGACATCCACACCGGCGTGAGTGAGGGTGACATGTTGCGCGTCATCATCCAAGCCTCGGACGACTTTCCGAAGTTGACCTCGCCAGCGGAGCGCGCGTTCTTCCTATCCGAGCCGGGTGTCACCGGGGATGCGCGATTCGATGCGCTGCTCGCTGGCCTCGCCGTGCACCTATGCCGTGAAGCGGGCATGGAGTCGACGCCCGCGTGGACGCGGACCCCCGGTCGAATGCTCGACGAGATCTGGTGGTTCGACAGTCCGGCGCCCTCGCTGCATGCCCTTGGCCTTCGCGATGCGGTCCCCGCGATGCGCGCTCGCGGCGTCATGTTCAGTCGCAGGAACCTGGAGTCGGTATGACAGCACTCGATGAGGTCCGCGTGCGCTCACTGCTTGCCGAACTCGGCGAGCGACTGGTGGGTCGAGGTATCGAAGCGGAGATCTATGTGGTGGGCGGGGCGGCGATGATGTTGGCCTACGACCGCACCCGCGTCACCCGTGACATCGACGCGGTGGGTGTGCCCCAGGAAGAAATCGACATCGAAGTCGCGGCGATCGCCGCCGATCATCGTGACCTGGACACCGACTGGCTGAATGCGCGGGTGCTGCCGCTCCTGCCCCGCTCGATCGATGCCGATCGAATCGAGGTGATGGGTGCACCGGGGATCACCGTCAATGTCGCATCACCGCGGCACCTCTTGGCGATGAAGGCACGGGCCGCACGCGGCAAACGTGATCTCGATGACCTGTGGGTGCTGTGCCAGGTTTTGGCTCTCACCGAGGTCGATCAGGTGTGGGAGATCTGCACCGACGTGTGGGGCGGTGATTTCACCCGCGATGACATCCGCATCCTGGTGACCGAGGACCTCCAACGCCGGATGGGGCGTCACTAAATCCCGGTGGCCGTGACATTCAGGGCCGCTGTGAGAGCGACGGGATTGGCGACGATCACCCGCGCCCCGGCATTCGCCAATTCCGCATGGTCCCCGTAACCCCACAGCACACCGATGGTGTCGATGCCGTGGCTTGCGGCCCCTTCCACGTCGTGACGACGGTCCCCGACCATGATCATTCGCTGCGCGATGGGATCGAGTCCCGTGTTCGCGAGCACGTGGGCGATCACCTTCGTTTTCGAGGCACGGGACCCCTCGAGGTCGTCGGCCCCTATGAACTCGAAGTATTGGGCCAGGTCGAAGTGCTCGAGAATGCGCGTGGCGGAGTACTCGGGTTTCGATGTTGCGATCGCCATGCGGATGTTCGCGTCGCGCAGCGCCTCGAGGGTGTCGCGGATTCCGTCGTAGACGGTGTTCTCGAACATGCCGGTGTCGTGGTAGCGCTCGCGGTAGAGCTCGATGGCGCGGACCACCTGCTCCTCGTCGAGACCGAAGTGGTCGCGGAACGTGACCCACAGCGGCGGCCCGAGGAACGTGCGCATCGTCTCCGCGTCGGGAGGCTCGATGCCCAACTCATCGAGGGCGTAGCGGATGCAGCTGACCAACCCCGGGGCCGAATCCGTGAGGGTGCCGTCGAGGTCGAAGAGGACGGCCTCCACTGGTGCGGGGGTTGAACTCATGGGGGTCGGCATGTACGGATGATGGCAGGTGCTCCACGATTGGTTGTGTGAGCGTCCAGGTCGTCGCCCACCGGGGGTACTCCTCGGAGGAGCCCGAGCATTCGATGGCCGCCTACCTGCGCGCGGTGGAGGCCGGCGCAGACGCGGTCGAGTGCGATGTGAGGCTGACAGCCGACGGAACCCTGGTCCTGGTCCACGATCGACGCATCGATCGCACAAGTCCTGGTTCCGGTGCCGTTTCGAACTTCATGCTCGCGGAGTTGCAGGAGCACACCTTCGGTGGCCAGGGTTGGCACGACTTCGAGGATCCACCGTCAGAGTTGCGCACACGGTTACTCACCCTGGAGACATTTCTGTCCACCCTTCTCGATGCGTCATCGACGGTGGAATTCGCGATCGAGACCAAACACCCCACACGTTTCGGTGGATACGTGGAAGAAGAGTTGGCGCGGGTCTTGCGCTCCTTCGGTTTGGTGCGCAATGGAGGTGCGCACCGAGTGCGGATGATGAGCTTCTCCCGCATGGCCGTGGTGCGCATGACGAGGCTTGTCCCGGGGATTCCCACGGTGTATCTGTGCGGGTGGAAGCCGTGGTTCTACCGCGATGGTCGGCTCCCCCCGGGCGTGAGGGCACTCGGTCCCGGTATCGACGTAGTGCGCACGCACCCGGACCTGGTCCGTGCGGTGAAAGCCCGTGGTGGTCAGGTGCACGTCTGGGTAGTGGATTCGCGCGATGACTTCGACCTCTGCCGGGAACTCGGCGTCGACGTGATCATCACCAACACGCCGTCGCAGATCCTGGCGTGGCTCGGACGGTAGGTTCCTCCGTCATGGGGAAAAAGGGGAAGCGGGCCGGCTCCATTGTCGAGGGGGATGTCGCCGTCGTCGGGATGCGGGAGCCCTGTCCGTGTGGATCGGGGCGCCGCTACAAGGCCTGCCATGGCAAGGACTCCTCCCGTGCGGTGACCGTTCCCGCCCGCCCCTTCGAGGGGTTCGCCTCCGAGTGCGACATCGTGGCGATGCGTGAGCTGGTGCCGTCGGCTACCACGACCCTGACCTTGCAGAAGCCCGCTGGTGCGCAAACGGTCACGCTGGCGACCGTGTTGCCGCTGGCGTGGCCGGGCCTCGTCCGCGGGAACGGCGACATCCTGCTCGGCTTGCAGGTGACCGTGGGCTCGGGTGACGCGTCGCGTGACCTCGCCGACGTCTTGACGCGGGCCCTGCAAACCGAACCGGGGAACCCCGTGCCCCTGGAACGCGTGGGCCCCGACACCCCGCAACTGCAAGACCTCGTCGATGCCGGGCAGAGACTTGACATCGCCGTGCATGAGGACTTCGGCTTCTGGATCGATTCGGATGCGGTTTCCGACGATGTGCAGCAGTCGTTGGAGCGGGCGAAGGAATACGCCCACCCCACGGTCCGACTCACCGGCGTGGAAGCGGCGTACTGGACCCAGATGGGTGAAAAAGAGCACCTGCGCTGGATCATGCCGCACCCGGAGGAGAAGTTGCTCGACGCGCTGGCGCGACTCCACGCCTCCGATGCGTCGTCTCTGGGCCCTGACACCCGGTTGGTGGGCATGTTCCGTGCCCAGGGTCTCGTGGTTCCCGTGTGGGACCTGCCGCTGGGCATGGGCGCGGCGGCAACGGAGGAACCCGCCGCGGCGTTCGGTGCGCGGCTGGCCGAGGCGCTGGCGGCATCCACGCCACTGACCGACGCGGAGCGACGAGCACGTGCCGGGCTGACTACCCGCCAGGTGACCCTGCGCTGAGGCGCCTAGGCGTTGATGAACTCGATCAACGTCCAGACTGCGAGGCCCGTCAGGATCACCGCAGAGACGAGCTTGATCCGCCAGATGGGGAAGCGGTCGCGCAGGAATCCCCCGAGCAGGCAGGCCAGTGCGGCAACGGTGATGAGCGCGACCCAGGAACCGAGGAAGACGCTGATGGGCGACGCAGTGCGCGCAGCGAGCCCCGCGGTGAGAATCTGACTCAGATCACCCCACTCCGCAGCGAACAGCACCCCGAAACTCGTGGTGACCACGAGCCAGAATCGCGGTTGCGCAGGGATCTCGTTGATGCGTTCCGAGCGCTCGAGTTCGTCGACCTCATCCGCTTCCGCGCGCTGCTCCATAGACCTGGACTTCAGGCCCCCACGGGCCATGATCACCGCGCCCGCCGCGAACAGGAGGAACGTGATGCCCAGGACGAGCCGTTCGGGGGCCAGCGACAGCAATCCTCCGGCGAGAACCGCGATCGCCGTCTGCACGGCGAATGCGGCCGCAACACCGACCCAGACTGCTCGCCGGGGAAAGCGGGTTGCGAGTACGAGGGTCGCGATGAACGTCTTGTCCGGCAGCTCGGCCGGGAAGATCAGCGCGAACGTGGTGAGCGAGGTGAGGAGATCGACCGTCATGCGGTGGCAGGCGGGTCATCGGAGAAATGCCCGGGGATATTCGGCATGACTTTGGTCGCGAGAGTGGGCCACAGCACCGGGGTCGGGATTCTGCGTGAGCCTGACCACGGTGCGGGCACGGCATCGATCGCCTTGGCGATCATGTACGAGGTGTACTCGTAGCGACTGCGCCCGATCTGGAACTGTTTCCACGCCTCGTCGCCGTCTACCTCAACCGGGAACCCCGCCGACTTCAGAAGTGCGACTGCCTGATCGAAATCATCGCGGGTGAGGTGGATGGGTTGACTCTCCTGCTCCTCCAGGTTCTCGATACTCGCGGTGGGGAGACCCTCAGCTGTGTCACTTGCCGATGCGATCTCGACGGCCACCATCCTGTGCGTAACCCCGGGTACCTCGGTTGAGCTGAATTTGCGGACGGAGGGTTGACTGATCATCAAGCCCCGGAAGCGCAGACGCGAACGCCTTGGGCGTCGTGAGAAGAGGGTCGAATAAATAACTTCGAGCGTCTGCGAGCCGGCCATCAGGAGTGAGATCGCATCGGCGCGGGGGAGTGTGCGATTCACAGCGAGTTGCAGTGATGCGGCATCGAGTGTCGCCATGAGGGACACAATCCAACTGCGGGTGGCGCGCGGTGACCGAACGTAGATGAGAACCGGGTACGTCACGTGGGTCAGCCGGATCTGGGCCGCCCATTTACCCCAGGTCTCGTAGATGCTCGGGAGCCGATCAACTTGATTGGTCATCGCAATCCGCGCGAGGAACTCAGGTCCCCAGGCGGGTTGGCCCGCGATGGAGCCGTGGATGGTGACTTCGATCTCCCGATCGATGTAGGCGCCGTAGATCGTTGGCAGGAACCCGATCAGGAGTGCGATCACGATCGGTCCGGTTGCGGCTGCGGCGAAATCAAGAATCGTCGCGTCCGCGGTCTCGGGTGCGGCGAAACCGAGGGTGAACAGACTCGACCCCGCCTGTGCGATCGCCGCACCGAGATCTCGGCCACCGTGCAGGCCATAGATCAAGAGCCCGTAGGAGAACACGAACAAGAAGAGCCACGTGAGCAGCCACGCGACGATGATCATCGGCCCGGTCCAGGCCAGGATGCTGTCGCGCTTGAAGTAGTCCTTACGCAGACGTGCCAGACCCCAGAAGGTGCCGCGCACCCCCGCCGCGACCCCTTGCGAGATTCCCGAGCGCAGGGCACGGGGGACCACAGCCGTGCGCAACAGGCTGGTGGTGGTGGCGATGAACAGGAACACGCCGAGGACCGTGGCGAAGGTCCGCGAGAACAGCTCGAGACTCAGGGACTGCACCGCTTCCACGGGGGAACTCTGCCATGGCGAGGGGAAGCCCCGAACCGAGATGCGTGAGGAATCCGGGAGCCCGCGCCCGACTACGCTTGCCGGGTGATCCTGGATGCCCAATCGGCGATGATCGTCGCGATCGTGGGCATAGCCGTCGGGGTCGTCGGGGTCGCGCTCGCCGCGGTCGCCCTGCTGAAGTTCTACCGTCTGCAGCGCTCCTACGACCTGCTCTCCGTGCGCGAGGGCCAGGAATCCATGGTCGATGTAATCGCCCGCACGCGCGAGGAGATCGCCGACCTCTCGGACGAGGTGGTGGCCACCCAGCGGGAACTGCTCGCCACCCGCCGCGATCTCGCGGCCGCGATCCGCCATGTCGCTGTGGTCCGCTATGACGCCTTCGGTGACATGGGTGGCCGGTACTCGTTCTCTGCGGCCCTGCTCGATGACGCAGGCGATGGCTTGATGATCACCTCCATCCACGGTCGCACCGAGACGCGCAGCTACCTCAAGGGTGTGCGTGCGGGAGCCAGTGACATCGATCTCTCTCCGGAGGAGCAGCAGGCGATCGCCATCGCGCGCGGTGTCATCCCTCCGATGCGTGACATCGAAGGAGGTGCGGCATGACCATCGCCTACCTCGGCCCACGCGGTTCATTCGCGGAAGCGGCGACTCTGGCCTACCTGGGTGTCGATGCGTCGGGTGAATCGGCGGAGATGGTGCCCGCCGACTCCGTGCAGGCCGCCCTGGACGCAGCCCGCGCCGGAACGGTGAATCGCGCCCTCGTCCCGATCGAGAACTCGGTGGAGGGATCTGTGTCGGTCACCCTCGATGAACTCGCGAACGGCAAGCGCTTGGTGATCATCGATGAGGTCGTCCTTCCGGTGCAGTTCGCGCTCATGGCACGTTCGGGCACCGCGCTCACCGACGTCGCGCGAGTCGCCACCCACCCGCACGCGCAGGCGCAGGTGCGGCGGTGGCTGGAGAAGAACCTGCCGAAGGCATCGGTCATTCCTTCGATGTCCACTGCCGCAGCAGCAGCGGCGATCGCTGATGGTTCTGCACCGTTCGATGCCGCGATCGCGCAACGGTTGGCTGCCGATATCTACGGCCTCGACGTGCTCGCCGATGAGATCGGTGACACCGCCGACGCATTCACCCGGTTCGTCGTGGTGCAACTCCCCGGGTCGCTGCCCGCGCCCACCGGCGCGGACAAGACCACGCTGAGCCTGTTCATCCATCAGGATCAGCCCGGCGCCCTGCTTGCCATCCTCACGGAGTTCGCGGTGCGGGGCGTGAACCTGACCCGCATCGAGTCACGTCCCACCCGCAAGCAACTCGGGGACTACTACTTCAGCGTCGACATCGAGGGCCATGTCGCCGATGCCCGAGTGTCCGAGGCGCTGATGGGCCTGCACCGCGTGTGCTCGGATGTCCGCTTCCTCGGCTCCTACCCCCGGCATGATGGGAAGACCCCTGTTCTGCGCAGCGGTGTGACGGACGCCGACTTCTCCGAGGCGCAGGAGTGGTTGCGGAAACTCAAGGAGAACGGCTGATGCGCTACTTCGTCACCGGGGCCGCGGGCTTCATCGGCTCGCATTTCGTGCGGGAACTCCTCGCGGGCTCCTACGGAGTGGAACCCACGGGGGTGACCATCTATGACAAGTTGACCTACGCCGGAAATCTGGAGAACCTGGCCTCGGTCTCGGGCGATCCCCGGTTCCAATTCATCCGCGGAGATATCTGCGATGGGGATCTGCTCGACGATGTGCTCCCCGGTCACGACGTCGTGGTCAACTTCGCCGCCGAGACCCACGTGGATCGATCGATCCACGGACCTCAGGACTTCGTGGTGACCAACGTGGTGGGCACGCAGACCATCCTCGATGCCTGCGTGCGGCACGGGATCCCGCGCACCGTGCACATCGGCACGGACGAGGTCTACGGCTCCATCGATGAGGGATCCTGGACCGAGGACGAGCCGCTGAAGCCCAACTCGCCCTACTCCGCAGCGAAAGCGGCAGCCGAGATGCTGGTGCGCGCCTACAACGTCACCTACGGGCTCAACGTCTCCTCGACCCGGTGCTCGAATAACTACGGGCCCTTCCAGTTCCCGGAGAAGGTCATCCCGCTCTTCGTCACCAACCTGATCGACGGGAAGAAAGTTCCTCTCTACGGCGATGGGCTCAACGTCCGCGACTGGCTGCACGTCGATGATCACTGCCGTGGGATCGCACTCGTGATCGAGAAGGGTCAACCCGGCCAGTCCTACAACATCGGTGGCGGGCTGGAGTTGAACAACCGCGAGTTGACCGAGCGGGTACTCGCCGCGATGGGTGCCGACTGGTCGATGGTGCAACCCGTCGAGGACCGCAAGGGCCACGACCGCCGCTACTCCGTCGACGACTCCCGGCTGCGTGCCATGGGCTATGCCCCGCAGCACTCCTTCGATCAGGGACTGGCCGAGACCGTGGAGTGGTACCGGACCAACGAGGAGTGGTGGCGCCCGCTGAAGGAGCGCGCTGCGATCACGGTCACTCGCTGACATGAGGGTGCTCGTCACGGGTAGCAACGGCCAACTCGGCTCGGAACTCGTGGATCTCTACACATCACGCGGTGATGTGGTGCGTGGCCTCGACATCCCCGATATCGATATCACCTCCCAGGACTCGGTGGCGCAGGCGTTCCTGGAGTTCCCCCCCGACGTCGTGATCAACTGCGCCGCGTGGACCGCTGTCGATGCAGCGGAGGAGCAGGAGGCTGCGGCCCTCGCGGTGAACGGCATCGGACCCGACCTCCTGGCCCGTGCGTGCGCGGCCACCGGGGCCTGGATGGTGCAGATTTCCACAGACTACGTGTTCTCCGGCGATGCAACCTCACCGTATGCGGAGGACGCACCGCCGAATCCGCAATCGGCATACGGGCGTACCAAACTGGTGGGTGAGGAAGCCGTGCGCGATGCGCTTCCCGATACGCACTACGTCGTACGCACCGCCTGGCTCTACGGCCACCGCGGCCAGAACTTCGTCAAGACCATGCTGCGCCTGGAGAAGGAGAGGGAGACCGTCGATGTTGTCGACGACCAGGTGGGCCAACCCACGTATGCGCGTGATCTTGCGACCCAGATCGCACTCCTCGTCGATGCGCGTCCTCCGGCAGGCACCTTCCACGCCACGAACTCGGGCCAGGTGTCCTGGTGTGAGTTCACCCGGGAGATCTATCGACATATCGGCGCCGATCCCGCGCGAGTTATCCCCGTGACGAGTGAGCAATTCGTGCGGCCGGCGCCGCGGCCCGCGTATTCGGTGCTGGGCCATCGGAAGTGGGAGGAGTTCGGGATTCCCGTTATGCGCCCATGGCAGGAGGCGATCGCAGATTCCCTTGCTGTCGGAATGTGAGTGTGGCGATCACACCAGGTGGTAGATCCATCGCTTCACCCACGCCGCGATTTCCGCCAAGGTGGTCTGGTCGACGGAGCCAGTCACTCGTAGGACACGCTTGAGATCTATGACCCGAGGTTGTTGGGTGATGGCAAATGTCCTGTCCGATAGTCCAGTGGGCCCGCCCAATTCGACATGGTTGTCCCAGCTGCGGTTTGTGCGCGTACAAGGCACCACCAACGCAGTATCCGTCATCAAGGCGTGGAAACTGGAGGAGGAGATGACTACTCCTGGGCGAATGCCTGACTGCTCGCGGCCGACTGTTGAGCCGAAATCAACGAGTATCACGAATCCAGGTTGAAGGGGTTCTTTCACCACCCCTCAAGTCCATCAGCCATAGAGGCGTCCATCGAATGGAATTCCGCCCAGTACTCGTCCCACACCTCCTGTGGAGAATTCCGCATCTGCTGTCTCACCAACTCGATGCGTTGTTGCCACAGGTACTCATCCAGGAGCTTCTCGACCAGGCTCCCGGCGGTGAGGCCCTTGGCCGCGGCAACCTCGTTGAGGCGATCGCGCACTGAGCTATCCAACTTGATCGTGGTGGCGGTCATGGAGAGAGTATACCGATCGTATACTCGGGGGCAATCCTCCGGTCTGCCTGCTAGCGCGTGTCGGCGATGGCGTTGAGGACCTGGGCCACACCGATCCCGGGCTCCGGGTCGGTGACCGCGTTCGCATGCTGGCGGACGGAGTCCGGTGCGTGGCCCATCACGACGCCGAGTCCAGCCCACTTCAGCATCTCGATGTCGTTGATGTAGTCGCCGATCGTCACTGTGCGCGTGGGATCGACGCCGTGGCGTGCGCACAGCTCGGTAAGCATCGTGGACTTGTTGACTCCCTTCGGTCCCACGTCCATCCAGGCCACATCCGCGACACCGAAGACAACGGAGTGGAATCCGAGGTGCTCGGCGACCTTCGCGAAGCCCTCCTCGGCGTGCCCCTCGCTGCGCACCACAAGACGTGTGACGGGCTCAGCGAGGATTTCCTCCAGCGGGGCGACTTCGAGGGACAGTCCGAGAGCACCGGCCTCGAAGTAGTGCGTGGTGCGGAACTCGCCGTGAAGGTCCTCAACGGCGAACACCGCGTCGGGGACGATTTCGATGAGCTGTTCGACGAGGGGCTGCGGGTCGAAGGTGACGGCCTCGACCACTTTCTCGCTCCGACTGTCGGCGAGGATCGCACCGTTACTGCACACGATCAGGTCGTGGATCCCGGCACTGCGCGCCACCGGAACGGTGGTGCTGACACTGCGCCCGGTCGCCAGCGTCACGATCACACCCGCGTCCTGCGCCCGCTTCACCGCCTCGGTGACCTCCGGGCGCACGGACCCCAGCCACGTCGTCAGCGTGTCGTCGACGTCGATCGCCACCAGTTGCGGCATCCAGTCGATCGGTAGCCCATCGCGGATATCAGGTAGGCCGTGGTTGGAGGACGTGTTGAGTTTGTAGGGGCGGCCGTACTGACGATCGTTTGTTTCTTCGTTGGTTCCTGCACTCACAGGTGGGTTCGACCTCCCAGGTAGGGGCGTAGCGCTGGTGGGATGGCAACGGAGCCATCGGCCTGTTGATGGTTCTCGAGCAGCGCCACAATCATTCGCGGCATCGCGCAGAGCGTCCCGTTGAGTGTGGCCAGCGGGCGGGTCGTGTCACCGTCGCGCATGCGGATCTTCAGGCGTCGGGCCTGGAACTCCGTGGTGTTCGAGGTGGAGGTGACCTCGCGGTAGGCATTCTGGGTGGGGATCCACGCCTCGATGTCGAATTTCCGTGCCGCACTCGATCCAAGATCACCCGTGGCGACATCGATCACGCGGTAGGGGATCTCGAGTGCGTCGATGAACTCGCGCTCCCAGGCGAGCAGGTTCGCGTGCTCGGCCTCGGCATCCTCGGGTGCGCAGAACACGAACATCTCCACCTTGTCGAACTGGTGCACGCGGATGATGCCGCGGGTGTCCCTGCCGTAGGAGCCGGCCTCGCGACGGAAGCAGCTCGACCATCCCGCATAACGGAGCGGGAGTTCTGCGGCGTCGATGATTTCGTCGGAGTGCATCGCGGCCAGCGGAACCTCGCTGGTGCCGACGAGATACAGATCGTCGGATTCGATGCGATAGACGTTCTCTGCAGCCTGACCGAGGAAGCCGGTGCCGTCCATTGCACTGGGCAGCACCAGCGCCGGCGTGATCACGGGTGTGAGGCCATGACGTCGGGCATGGTCAAGGGCCAGGTTGAGCAGCGCGAATTCCAACTCCGCTCCCGAACCGGTGAGGAAGAAGAATCGTGACCCCGACACCTTGGCTGCGCGCTCCGTGTCGATGGCACCGAGTGCTTCACCGAGCTCCAGGTGATCCTTGGGCGTGAATCCCTCCGCGGCGAAATCGCGCGGAGTGCCCACATGATCGAGGACCCGGAAGTCCTCCTCACCACCCACGGGCGAATCGAGGTGGACCAGGTTCGAGATCTCGCGCGCGAGTGCGTCCGCGCGTTCCTGCGCCTCGGTGGCGGACTGGTCCGCGGCCTTCACATCGTCGGCGAGAGTCTGGGCCTGGGCCATGAGCGCGTCGACCTGGGACTGCAGTGATGCCCGCTGCGCGTCCGAGGCCTTCTTCAGCTGCCCCTGGAGCGGGCCGATCTCCTTGCCGAGAGTCTTCTGCTGGTTGCGCAACTCATCGAAGTGCTGGCGTGCCTGCCGCGCCACCTGATCTGCGTCGATGAGCTGATCGACGAGGGTGACGTCCTCACCGCGCCGGCTCTGGGATTCCCGGATGCGCTCGGGATCACTGCGCAGAATGGCCGGGTCGATCACCCGACAAGCCTAGGTGCTGCGTGCCTACAGATAGTGGCCGGTGTTGCCCGCCTGCAGTTGCGGCGCGTTCTGCCGCATCTGCTCGATCTGTGCCTTGGCCGACACCTGCTGGGCGAAGATCGCGGCCTGGATCCCGTGGAACAGGCCCTCCAGCCATCCGACGAGCTGCGCCTGGGCGATGCGGAGTTCGGCGTCGCTGGGGGCGGCGGTGTCGGTGAAGGGAAGCGAGAGCCGCTCGAGTTCTTCGATGAGCTCGGGGGCCAACCCCGCCTCGAGTTCCTTGATCGACTGCGTGTGGATCTCGCGCATGCGGGTGCGGGCCGCCTCATCCAGGGGCGCCGAGCGCACCTCCTCGAGGAGCTGACGGATCATCGTCCCGATCCGCATCACCTTGGCCGGCTGCTGGACCAGGTCCGTGATCGCACCGTGACCATTACCCTCGGCCTCCTCGGTGGAGAGCCCCGGAACGAAGCGCTCGGGGACGGGGGTGCCGTCGGGTGTGACGATCGCGGCGTCGGCCATCCCCACATCGTGGCATGGGGGTAGCAGCCGGGCATCTCGGTATGGCACACTTCGTGGACTTTGTCCACTTCCTCGGGACACTCGGGGCCTTGAAAGGCGGTCTTATTGGACTTCAACTGGCTCACCCCTAAGGCGCAGGCGCGCCCCGCTGGGGATAAGGGTTGGGGCTCGTTCACCTTGGAGCCCATCTTTCGCGGCGAGTTGGTCGTCGCATTCGGCGGTTGGGTGGTGACCCGTGAGGTCCTGTCCACTATGTCGGCGGATCGTCAGGCCCGCTCGATCCAGGTCGAGGAGAACCTCTACCTGGTCTCGGGCGATGAGCGCGAGCCCGGTGACATGCTCAATCACTCCTGCGAACCGAACTGCGGTCTTGATGGATCCCAGATGCTGGTCGCCATGCGCGATATCGCTCCGGGGGAGGAACTCACCTTCGACTACGCGATGTGTGATGCGTCCGATTACGACGAGTTCGCCTGTCTCTGCGGGACACGTACCTGTCGTGGGATCGTCACGGGCGCGGACTGGCGTGACCCGGTACTCCAGGCCAAATACATGGGCTTCCATTCCCCGTACCTGATGAAGCGGATCGCCGCACTCACCACGCCGTAGTCTTGGGCACCGGGAGGTGCGCATGACCACGTGGCTGGTGACGGGCGTCACTGGAACACTCGGGGGGAATGCCGCAATTCATTTGCGCGGTCACGTCGACGTCGTCGGACTGGCACGCGACGGCCGTGCCCTGCCGTGGTGCCCATCCGTCATTGCGGGTGACTTGCTCGACCCCGATTCCCTGCGGCGTGCGGTGGACGCGGTGCAGCCCGATGTCATCCTGCATTGCGCCGCACTCGCAGACCACGGCGCGTGCGAACGCGATCCGGAGATTGCAGAGGCGGTCAACGTCGTCGGCAGTGAAGTCCTCGCATCCACGGGGAGCGGACGCTTCGTCCTCATCTCCACCGACGCGGTTTTCTCCGGTGACTCCGGCGACTACCAAGAGACCGACCCCGTCTCGCCCACGACGGTGTACGGCCGGACCAAGGTGGAGGCTGAGCAGAGGGTGCTCGCGACCGACGCTGCCCTTGTGGTTCGCACCAACTTCTTCGGATGGAGCCCCTCGGGCACACGATCCATCCTCGAGTTCTTCGTCCGCGAGTTGTCCCAGGGAAATCGGGTCCCGGGCTTCACCAACTACACGGTGACCTCGAGCTTCGTCGGGGACCTGCTCCCGCGAATTCACGGGCTCGTCGAGGGCGGCCACGCCGGAATCGTCCACATGGCCTCATCCGATGCACAGAGCAAGTACGAGTTCGGCTGCTTGGTCGCCGACGTTTTCGGATTTGACGCGGGATTGATCGAGCCGTCGCTGTCACCCATTTCGAATCGCGATCTCTCCCTCAACTGCGATCGCGTGGAGAACCTGCTAGGACAGTCGGTGCCGACCCAGCGTGCGGGCATCGAGCGTGCTCGCCAGGAAGGTTCACCCTTCTAGGGAGCGGTCAGCACGATCTTCCCGACGACCTCCCCGTCCGCGAGCATCCGGTGGGCCTCTGCTGCCTCGGTGAGCGGAAGTACGGCACCGATCACAGGACGGATCTCACCGGACTCGATCCACGGCCACACATGTTTCTCCACCTCACGGCAGATCGCCGCCTTCTCCGCTTCGGACCGGGTGCGCATGCTCGTGGCGTGGATGGTGCCGCACTTGCGAAGCAGTGGGGCGATGTCGAACTCTGCGGTGGTGCCCCCCTGCATCCCGATGATCACCATCCGGCCGTTGCGGGCGAGGGCGTCAATGTTGCGCATCAGGTAGGCCGCACCCATGTTGTCCAGAATGACGTCGGGACCCTTGCCAGCCGTCGCGTCCTTGATGGCATCGACGAAATCGGTATCCCGGTAGTTGATGAGGATCTCGGCACCGAGTTCCGCGCACCGATCGAGTTTGGCCTGCGACCCAGCGGTGACCGCGACGCGTGCGCCAAGTTGGCGCGCAATCTGAATCGCCATCGTTCCCACACCGGAGCCGCCACCATGGATCAGCACTGTTTCACCCGCGCGCACGTGGGCAAGCCGGAGGTTGCTCCACGCGGTGCATGCGACCTCGGGCAGCCCGGCCGCAGTGACGATGTCGATTCCGTCCGGGACACCCATGATCTGGCCGACGGGCACTGCGACCTTGGTCGCGTAGCCACCACCGGCGAGAAGTGCGGTGACCCGTTCACCGATCCGATCGAGGGTGAGAGCTGGACCCACCGCCTGGATGGTGCCGGAGCATTCGAGACCGAGGATGTCCGATCCCCCCACCGGTGGCGGGTATTTGCCCTGTCGCTGCAACAGGTCCGCACGGTTCACGGCGGTGGCCGTGACCTCGATGATCACCTCACTGGGACCGGGAGTGGGGTCGGGAACCCGCTCCCACTGCATGACCTCGGGGCCCCCGAAGCCATGCAGGGTGATGGCCTGCATCAGTGGCCCTCGTCGCCGTTGCTCTGGATCACGACGATGCGGTCACCGCGCTCCAACATTCGGATGTCCTCCGTGCCGAAACGGTGCGCCACACCGTTGCGGATGACCGCGAGGACGAGTTGGCCGCGGGCGTCGAGATCAGCGGTCGTGAGGCCGAGCTCCTCCTTGGTGATCTCCCGTTCGACGACCTCCAGACCCCGCGTGGAGTCGAGCAGGTCCTCCATGATCTGGCCCGCGGTATGCGAGATGACGGAGAGGCCCATGAGTCGACCCGCGGACTCCGCTGTGGGGATGACGTTGTTCGCCCCGGACTGGCGCAGGATCTGGGCGTTCTGCGATTCGCGGACCGCCGCGACGATGGTGCAACTCGGCTTGGCCAGACGTCGCGCCGTCAGGGTGACGAGCACGGATGTGTCGTCCTCATCGGTCGCGATGATCATGCGCCCGGCCTTCTCGACGGCGGCGTCCTGCAGGATCTCCTCGCTACGTGCATCCCCGACGATCCCGACGAGTCCGTCGCGAGTGGCGAGTTCGACGGAGTCGCGATCCGGTGCGATCACGATGATGCTGGCCTTGGGGTAGCCGGCGTCGATGAGGGCGCGTGCCGCGGAGCGACCCTTCACTCCGTAGCCCACCACGATGGTGTGGTCTTCCACGTGCTTCCTCCAATTGCGTGAGCGCCACTCCTGGCGAGTGCGTTGGGTGAGGACTTCGATAGTGGTCCCGACCAGCACGATGAGGAACAGGAACCTCAGCGGCGTTATCACCAGGACGTTGACGGCGCGTGACGACGCGCAGACCGGGACGATGTCGCCGTAGCCCGTCGTGGACAGTGACACCGTGGCGTAATAGAGAGCATCGAGTGGGGTGAGGGTTCCGACCTCACCACGATCCGCGTAGCAGTCGCGTTCCAGATAGACGATTACCGCGGTGGCGAACAGGGCAAAGAGTGCAATGCCGACGCGGGTACCGATGTTGCGCACAGGGCCCCAGGCATGGCGCGCGAACATGAGGGTGCGCTTGCCATCGTCGGGGTTCGTGTCGAGGAAGCGTTCACTCCGCTCGCGCAGCGAGCGTCGTCGTTCAGTGGCCACGGGCATCCCTCGGGTGACGAATCCCCAGCAATCTAGTCCTGATCGATCCCGACCGTGGGCTCGGGCGGACGTGGCGTGGTGGGGATCACGGGGATGACGTCACCCGGGGCACCGGCGCCCGGCGGGACCACCGCGATCGCATCCGCCGACGCCCACGCGGTCAGGGAGAAGGGGTCGCGCAGAACCGACGCGGTAGCCCCAGCGCGATCCCGATCGATACGCACGGGCACCAGCACCTCATCCGTCGGAGCATCACCCTCGGGAGCAGGTGTTGCCAGGACCGCAGTGCTGGTGGGCGGTGCATCGGCACCGGGGATCCCCCGCAGGGTGCCGATCAACGGCGGCGCGAGGGTGACCAGGCCCGCGAGGGCGTGCACGGGATCCCCGGAGAGTCCGAGGAGGAGCCTTCCGTCGGGCAATCGGACCAGCAGCGTCTCCGCCCCCGGGGTTGCGAGGACACCGTCGATCAGCCAGTGGGCGCCGATGTCTCGGAGCACCTCGCGCAGCAGGTTCGCCGCCTCGGGGGTGGTGGATCCCGCAGTGATGATCAGGTCCGCCGTGGAGTCACCGATCTCCTCGATGAGGAATCGGGTGGACTCCGGTGCCCGCACCGCGGGATTCCCTCGCGCACCCAGCCGCCCGACGAATGCAGGGATGGTCAGTGCCAACGCGTCGCGGGGGCGGCCGTACCGGGGAAGGCCGTGCTCGAGAAGGTGCGCACCGAGGATGAGCGTCCCCACCACGGGTGGAGGGGTGATGGGAAGCCGGTCGTAGCCCAGCGACGCTGCGAGGGCGAGGAGCGGCGGGGTGATGGGGGTACCGGCCTCGAGGACCTGCGCGCCCGCCGTGCTGCCCGCACCCCGACGCACGATCCCTTCACCGAGGCGGGGACGTGCGCGTTCGTCAGGAATATCGGTGAGCGGGTCACGGGCGACGATGACCGTGTCACCGACGTCATTGATGTTCGTCACGCACCGGGCGTGCGCGATCACGCTGTCACTGTGCGGGGGTGTCGGTTCCCCACGGATCACCGGGGTTGCGAAGTGCGAAGGGAGAGCGACGTTGGGAGCGAGGTCGATCACCCGCCATGGGCCCTCACCACACAGGGCGTAGCCATCCACCGCCGCGACGTCCTCAGCGGGATCGTCCTGCAAAGTGACGAGCGGTGCAGCGAGCAGATTCCCGTTGGCTTCGTCGAGACGCGCGGTCCTGGTGGGAAGGGGAGCTGCAGCCCTGACGGCGACCTGGCGTGCCTGGTGCCAGGTCAGCAGACCGTCGAGGCCGAGGCTTCCCTCCACTCGATCATGCTGACACGAGCTCCTTGGTCGGTGCGGGTGCCGCGCTGCGTCGACGTTGGGGTGGCACGAATCCACGTGCGATCAGCAGGAAGACGATCACCGCGGATGCTGCGATCAGCATTGCGATCGACCACTCCGAAAGCGCATCGGTCCCGGCCAGGACGTAGTGCGCGGTTGCGAAGGGCCACGCCGCGTAGGCGATGAGGTGACTGCGCTTGAAAAGCATGGCACCCCTCTTACCGAGTTTCTGGCGCAGCCGACCGATGGCGCTCACCGGGATCATCAACCAGAGTGCGATGGTGCCGAGCGCGACCGCGAGCGGTTCCCACGGAGCGATACCGGGAATGAGCATCTGCGGGATGGTGAACCGGATCTCGGGGTCGATCAGGAGCAAGCCCATATGCACTGCCAGGAAACCGAGCGCGAGGGCCCCGAGCCAACGGTGCATGTTCAGCAGCCGGGCAGGACTCGCGTCAGGCAGCAAGCGCGTGCGCAGCAGCAGGCCCCAGACGATCACGGCGGTCAGCAGTCCCCACGCTGTGATGCCAGAAGCGCGGATGCCGAACCAGGTCCAGGCGATGTCATTCATGTGCGGACTCCGATAGGTGAAGGGTCTGTGTGGACGACATGGGGTGCAGTGCAATACCGGTGACGTTGTGCCGGGCAAACACATGCTCGGGATCGCGATCCAGTAGAGCGGCGGTTGCGATGACCTCGGCGTCGGCGCCCGTGGGAGCCACGACGGTGACCTGGACCGCACCGGTATCGGCGATCGCCCCGGTCACCGGGTCGATCACGTGGTGACGGGTGCCGGCCCACCTTCGGCGCAGCACCGAGGACGTCGCTATCCCGGCGTGTTCGTCGGTGATCTCGAAGGTGTGCACCACGGTGTCGGGTGTGCGCTCGTCGGTCACGGCGATGCGCCAGGTGTCGGTCCCGGGGCGGCCACGCACCACGATGTCCCCACCGAGATCGACCAGGATGCCCGTGGCGCCGGTAGCGTGGATCTCACGGGCGACGATGTCTGCGGCCAGGCCCTTACCGATCGCACCCGGATCGAGCTCGATCCCCGAGGGAAGTTCCACCGTGCAGCCATCGATCACCACGCCCCCCATTCCCGGTGCGGGCTGCGGGAACACCTGGGCGCTGTAGTCGCGGGATATGACGTCGGAGAAGGTGACGTCGTACCCCCAGGTGCGCATCGCGGTGCCGACTGTCGGATCGAAAGCACCCGTGGTGATTTCCCACGCGCGCTTCATCGCCACCACGAGGGTGGACAGATCCTCAGACACCTCGAGCGGACCCTGGCCCGCACGTGCGTTGAGCAGTGAGAGTTCGCTCGTAGCGCGGAAACGCGACCAGCACTGCTCCAGGATCTCCACCCGCGTGCGTGCCAACTGCGCGAGCTTCTCTGCCTGTGCAGGTGCCCACACTTCGATCGCGCAGTCGGTACCCATCGCGCGGAAATCGATCCGTGCCGTGGTGGCGGTATCCATCTCAGCTACTCCGAGTCTTTGCCTGGGGAGCGGCCTGCAGTTGCGGTGCCGCCTGTGGTCGGGGAACGAGGTTCTTGCGCTTCTTTACCTGCTGGATGGCTACCTTCTGATCGCGTCCGGTGGATCCAGCGGCCGCCTGAAGTTGGTGCGCAGCCTCGGTCAATTGGACGTGGTAGTTCTCGAGTTGCGCGCTCTGCGCATCGAGGGCGTTGGCGTACGCGTCCAGGTCGGCCCTGGTGAGTCCGGAACTCGAAGTCACCTCGTCAGCCGGCGGCGTCGCTGTCGCGGAAGCGTCCGTGATGGTCCGCACACCGACGAGTCCCACCAATCCCAGACAGGTGGCACCGGCGAGGCCGATCGACCATGCCTTATCCGCAGCTCCTCCACGGGTCTTGGGCTTAGTCATCGTCATCGTCTCCTTCGTGCTCTTCCTCGTGCTCGTCCGACTCGTCGTCGTATTCGTCGTCTGCGTATGCGGGTGCTGCGGGTGCTTCCTTGTTCACGCGCCAGTCATAGATGACCCCTGATCCGCTCTCCACCATTCCGGTGATGATCGAGCCATCTGCCCGCTGCACCCGGACCGCGTAGGCCTCATAGCCGGAGTGCGTGGTCTTGGCCGTCTTGAGCACGGTGCCACCTGTCGCGGCCGCGACCAGATCGGCGGCCTGAGCCCGAGTGATCCCGGGCGTCACCACCATCGTGGACTCGTCGGCAGTGGGGACGACGATCGTGGGCAGTGCATCCGCATCCGGCATCACAAGCGCGGTTGGCTGGATCAGCTGCGTGCTCGCCGCAGGTGCGACGACCGTCAGGGTCGTATCGTCCGCCTCGGTCCAACTGGTTGCGGCATTCACCACCGCGACACCGGCGATTGTGCCCGTGATGAGCACGCCGGCTGATGCTGCGGCCACCGCTATGGCGTTACGTCGTTCCATGGTCTCCCTCTCGTTGTTCACCAAGGTAGATCGGCGCTTCTCGAGCGAGGACAAGGCGAGGTAAAGGCACGGTAAGGAGATGGGGATCGCACTCCTGCGTGGGTTGTGGCCTCCACGGAGCATGACACCATTGGCGCGTGAAGGCGCTGGTGGTCGAGGATGATCCCGCCGTTGCCGAGCCCCTCATCCAGGGTCTGCGGCGTAATGGCATCGAGGTCGACCACGTGGTGTACGCAAGTCAGGTTCTCGCTGCGAGCGCGGGGGCCGATGTCGTCATCCTGGATCTCGGCCTACCCGATGGCGAGGGTCTCGATGTGTTGCGCGAGCTTCGCAAACATGCGGATATTCCAGTCATCATCGCCACCGCTCGCGGTGATGAGACGGACCGCATCATCGGGCTGGAACTCGGTGCCGATGACTACGTGGTCAAGCCGTTCAGTGTGCGGGAGCTGGCCGCCAGGATTCGCGCCGTCGCGCGCCGTCGTCGAGTAGATCCACCGACCGACACGGGTCGCCTGGTGATCGACCGTTCACAAAGGCGCGTGACGCTCGACGGGAAGGAAATCGACCTGACCGCAAAGGAGTTCGACCTCCTCGCCGTGCTTGCGGAGGAACCGGGACGTGCCGTACCCCGGCAGGAATTGTTCTCGCGGGTCTGGGATCCGGTCTGGATCGGCACCGGTAAGACACTCGATGTGCATGTTGCTTCACTGCGCAAGAAACTCGGGGACGCGTCCTTGGTCGAGACGGTGCGGGGAGTGGGTTATCGGCTCTCCGTGGGAGATGCATGACCCGACGACTCGTCATCGCCATGACCATCCTCGTGGCCGTGACCGCGATCGCACTCGCCATCCCCATGGCGCTGGTGGTGTCCAACGACCAGCGCGCAGCTTTTGTCTCGGAACTCGAGGTAGACACCATCGCCACCGCCTCATTGATGTCATCCCAGCCGAGCGTGGATTGGCAGGCCACCGCCGAGATGGAAGCTGCGCGCATCGAAGGGCGCGTCATCGTCGTGGATGCCGATCGCAACCTTGTAGCCGATAGCAGTGACAGTGGTCTCGATCGCACTTTCGATCGGCCGGAGATCGATGCTGCACTCTCGGGCGACCTCGCATCGGATGTCCGCTTTTCCCAGACCCTGGCGTCGGAGTTGCGCTACGTGGCGGCCCCGATCGTGCAGAACTTCCAGGTGGTCGGTGCTGTCCGTCTCTCCCTCTCCGAGAGCGAAGTTGATCGACAGATTCGGACCACACAGGCATGGCTTGCGGCGTTCGTGGTGGGCGTAGTCATCGCTGCTGGTCTCGTCGCGTGGTTGTTGTCCCGCTCCATCGCTGCGCCGTTGACCAGACTCGCGGTGGTCGCGGGGAATCTGCCCAACGACTTGGATCTGCGCGCAAGCGAGACGGATGGACCGAAGGAAGTGCGCGATGTAGCCGCGTCACTCAACTCCACCGCCGCGAAACTTGCCGGAATCATTGATCGGACCGAGCGGGTTGCCGCGGATGCATCGCATCACCTGCGCACACCACTCACCGGACTACGCCTGCGCCTCGAGGCTATCGCCGATACCGCCTCCGACCAGGGCGTACACGATGAGGCGGAGCTTGCGATCGGTGAAGTGGACAGACTCACCAGGCGTATCGATCAGGTCCTCGCCTTAGCGCGGACCGACGCGGGTGATAGTCGACGCTTCCCGGTCGACCTTGCCGAGATTGCTCAACATCGCTCTGAGGCTGCCGCGCCCATTGCCGAAGAGTCCGGGATACGCATCGATGTCGAGTCGGCAGGTGAGTGCAGCATCTCCGCGCCGGCGGGAATACCGGCTCGCATCGTCGATGAATTGCTGGGAAATGCGCTGTCCTATGCGCGATCGCGCATCGCGATTTCCGTGTCGCGCGAGGGCACGGCGGTGGTGATGCAGGTCGCTGATGACGGTCCGGGAATCCCCGATACGGAAACGGAACGAGTGTTCGCCAGATTCCATCGTGCCCCGGGAGCGATACCCGGAGGCTCGGGCCTGGGCCTCGCACTGGTGCGCGAGACGGTCGAAGCGCTAGGGGGGAGTGCCTCCGCCGGGCGGTCGGATATGGGCGGTGCGTTGGTGACCGTCCGGTTGCCGGCGTTCGACTCACCTATCCTCGACGGGTGACTCCGACCGTCGATCTCGCCGTGATCGGTGGCGGTGTTGTGGGAATGGCCCTCGCGGATGCCTGGTTGGCACGCAATCCCGGGGATCGGGTCGTGGTCTACGACAAGGAGAAGCACTTCGCAGCCCATGCCTCCGGGCGCAATAGCGGGGTGTTGCACGCCGGCTTCTACTACGCCCCCGATTCCCTGAAGGCACGGCTGACCCGTGACGGGAATCGCATGCTGCGTGAGTTCTGCCTCGAGCGGGGTGTTCCCCTACGCGAGACCGGCAAGGTGGTGGTGACCACGTCCGAAGACCAACTACCGGCCCTCGACACCCTGTTCGAGCGTGGCCGTGCCAACGGAGTGACCCTGGAGATGACCGACGAGGCCGGGATCCGTGAACTCGAGCCCATGGCGCGGACGGTGGGACGGGGCCTGTGGTCGCCGAACACGGCCGTGTCCTCACCTGCAGGCGTGGTCGTTGCGCTGGCCCAGCGGGTGCAGGAGCGTGGTGGGCGCGTGGTCCTCGACTCCGCAGTCACCGGAGCTGCCCCCGGGTGGGTGATGTCGGCGACGGAAGGGCGGGTGAGCGCCGGGCACGTGATCAATGCGGCGGGGCTCCACGCGGACACCGTGGCGCACTGGTTCGGCTTTGGTCGCGACTACCGGATGCTGCCCTTCAAAGGCCTGTACTGGTACGGCTCCTGGGAGCCGGGTCGATTGCAGAGGCATGTGTATCCCGTGCCGGATGCGCGCAATCCCTTCCTCGGTGTGCACCTGACCGTGACCGTGGACGGACGCGCGAAGATCGGACCGACCGCCATCCCGGCGTTGTGGCGTGAGGACTACGGCGGCGTGAAGGGAATGCGTGGCCGCGAAGTCTGGGATGTACTGCGCACCTACCCCAGGTTCCTGCGCAGCCCGCACCACGACGTGCCCGGACTGGTGCGCACCGAGATGCCGAAGTACTCACGTAAGCATCTCGTCTCCCAGGCAGCCGCCCTCGTACCGAGTGTGCGTCCCGAGGACTTCACGATCAAGGGGCATCCGGGTGTGCGGGCGCAACTGCTGCACGTGCCCACGGGAAAACTCGAGATGGACTTCGTGGTGGAGGGCGATGAGCGCTCCACACACATGCTCAATGCGGTCTCACCCGCGTGGACGAGCTCGCTTGCGGTTGCCGACTACGTGGTCGCTCGCATCGTGCGCTGATCGACCGCGACCGATCACACGGCAGGAAGTACGCGACCCATTCCGGTGTAGGAGCGGCCCCACCAGGATCCTTCGATCGGGCTGACGCGAACCTTCTGTCCGCGACGAGGCGCGTCGATCATCTTCCCGTTGCCGATGTAGATCCCGACGTGGTGTGCCCCACCCTCGAAGAAGAACACCAGGTCCCCCGGTTGGGCGTTCTTGCGCTTGATCTTCTTCACCTGCGTGTACTGCTGACGCGATGATCGAAGCAGTT
The DNA here is from genome assembly GCA_044375955.1 of Candidatus Nanopelagicales bacterium. GTDB lineage: Bacteria > Actinomycetota > Actinomycetes > S36-B12 > S36-B12 > VGCC01. Next base: position 94,895 of record JBILLS010000002.1, read on the forward strand.
CCTTCCCAAGTGCCTTCTTGAAGACGAACTGCACCAGCCCACCGCAGTCGAAGCCATCGGGTCCCGCTTTACCGGCGACGTAGGGGTCACCGATCTGTGCGCGTGCGACCTTGAGGACCGCTGTGCGCGTTGCCTTCGCATAGGCCGCACGTGCCATTTCCGCACGGAGATTCAGGACGCTCTGCACATTCGCCATCACGACGGACTTGGTCACGGAGGTGGCGACCCTGGGGTTGATCGCGGCTCGGTCCGCGCTGACGCTCTCGGACTTGGCCATTGCGGGGCCCGCGGAGGTGACGACGACCAGTGCCGCGGCGAGCGCGGAGATGAGCCTCCGGGCACCCTGGGACGCGGTCATTCGGACCTCCGATGTGACTTTTGGGGACCGTGTGACGTTAGGTCAGAGGTCTGACCGCTTGCCCGAGCAAACACCGATATTCGGACGACCACGCCGGGGTCTGTGGCCCAGGTCACTGGGTCATCCCCAATTCTGGCCGGGCAAGCCGGGCGCCCGTGCAGCCTCCTCGTGAGGGGGCCGCCCATTAAGGTCATCCGCGTGACTGCGGGCGCTGAGAGCGGCTACGACACCCCGCGCTCCGTGCTGGCCAAGGGTCTGGTCTTCGTGGGGGCAGCCACGCTCATCGGGAACGGTGCGGCCTATGCCCTGAGCATGGTCGCGGCCCGGGTGCTCACGCCGGCGGACTTCGGGGCGATGGGCGCCCTGCTCGGGCTCCTGATCATCCTGGCCACCCTGGGGATCTCGGCCCAAGCCCTCACCGCCCGCCGCGTGGCCTCGGCGGGACCACTCCGTGCCGAGGTCGAAGCGCAGGCCATCCGACTCTCGGTCCTGATCGGTATCGGGCTGGCGGTGCTCGCCCTGGTCCTCACCTGGCCGGTCAGCGTGATCTTCACCATTCCACCGGTGGCCGTGGCCACCGGCGTGCTCTCCATCGCCTTCGTGGTGGTCGGGTCCGCCGCCATGGGCATCGCCCAGGGTCGCGAGCAACACCTGAAACTGGCCGGTGCCTTCATCGCCAACGGGGTATCACGGGCGGTCGGTGGTGTCATCGGGGTTCTCGTCCTGCAGAGCGTCTCGGGTGTGGGCATCGGCATCATGGTCGGCTGCGCGGTGGGTGCCGCGATCTCCTACCAACTCGTGGCACCACGCACCTGGGGCAAGCAATTGCGCGACGGCATCGGCGTCGAGTTCGGGCACGTGGCCCACGCCCTGATCGTCCTGTTCACGCTGACGAACGTCGATGTCCTTCTCGCGCGTGTCTTCCTCACCGAAGCTCAATCGGGTGAGTACTCCGTGGGCGTGCTGCTCGCGAAGATCGCCTTCTTCCTGCCGAACGCGATCATCATCGTGCTCTTCCCGAAAATGGCGGCCGGGGATTCCCGGCGTGCACTCTTCGTCGCCACGGGTTTGACCGCCTTCGTGGGACTCATGATCACATCCGTGAGCTTCTTCCTGGGTGACCTGGTCATCCGCATCCTCGGTGGTGCGCAGTACGTGGAACTCGGATCCGAGGCGTGGATGTTCGCCCTCGAGGGTTCTGCCTTCGCCCTCGTGCAGGTGCTGCTCTACGCGCGCCTTGCCGCGCAAGATCGCAAGGCAGTTGTCGCGGTGTGGATTGCGCTGATCGTGCTCGTGGTCATCGTCGCCGGATGGCGCAATAACTCCGTGGCGGAAATCGTCACCACGGTTGTTGCCGTGTCACTTGTCTTGACCGTCGTCGGTCTCTTCCTGGATCGACGCAGTGCGCCGCGCACAGTCCTGCCTATCGAGGCTGCCGAATAGCACCTCAGAGGTGCGTGCGTACCCACGCTCCGAGAATCTCCGCGCATTCGTCCACGGTCTCCCGCCAACTCTTTCCGGCAGAGCCATCCGCCTGATCGCTGACCTGCTTCACAAGCCGTATGGGCATGTCGAGTACGTGGCAGACACGCGCATACGCATAGCCCTCCATGTCGACGAGATCGGCATGGGCTGCGAGTTCTGCGCGCTGTGCTGCGTCGGCGATGAAGGCATCACCGGTGGTCAGGGTCAAGCCCTCGGCTTCGAGGTGGATCGGTTCGCTGAAGTGCAGGCCGGTGAGGGCGAAGAGCGCTGCATCGTCCAGGTCGTGCTGTGTCACGGTGGTGATGAGGTGCGTTCCTTCGACCCCTGGACGTAAGGCACCTGCGGTGCCGAGGTTGATGACCTCCGAGGGGGATGCCATGGCCAGAGTCGTGGCGAGCGCGACCGCCGCGTTGACCTTTCCGGCTCCCGTGACCAGCACCGGCAGATCGGAGACATGCAGGTGCGCGGCCTCCTCCTCTAACGCGACCACGAGCAATGGTCGATCCGGACTGATCGTGCGGTGCAGGCGCATGTGCGGACGCTAGTGCCTGCAGGTGCACTACCGTGGGCTCCCCGGGCGAGGTGGCAGAGCGGCCGAATGCAGTCGCCTTGAAAGCGACCGAGGGGCAACCCTCCGGGGGTTCAAATCCCTCCCTCGCCGCAGAGTGGAGGTGGCGATGGGCGATCTGATCCGACTGATCGCCATCGACATCCTCGTCGTGATCGTTATCTCGGCTTCGGTAGGTCTGACCGCTCCGCGCTGGCGGGGCGACTGGCTCACGCGGGACTCACTCCTGCTGCGCCCAGCGCCGTGGGAGACACCGTCCTACTTCCGCCGTTTCCCCACCGCCACCTGGGCGCGTGTGCTTCCGGAGATGGGGGCAACCTTCGGTGGACGGAGTAAGCGCTACATCCCCGACCGAGATTCCCGAGCGATCGCTGAATACCTCGTCGAGTTACGACGAGCGGAGTGGGTGCACTGGACCTCGGTGTTCAGTTGGGTTCCCCTGGCGTTCTTCAACCCGTGGTGGCTGACCCTGGCTTTCGCGATCATCGTGATCGTCGGGAACGCACCGTTCATGGTGATCCTGCGCAGCAATCGAATCCGTCTTTCTCACATACTGACCCGAATCACGGAGGGATGACATGACCGACTTCGGCGTGAACTCGATGGTCGGTGACCTGGCCTGGGTCGCCGTGCGCCCACCGTCGCCGCGGGGGGACTACTCCGTGGCCCACTGGGCGACCCCCATCGACTTCGACCGACTCGCTGCCCAGCACAGCACCTTCACCGAGCTGCTGACCCGCCTGGGGTGCGAGGTGCTCGTCCTCGATCCGGTCGATGACATGCCCGATGCGATCTTCACCTACGACCCCGTCTTCGTGGTGCCCACGGGTGTCATCGAGTTACGCGGAGCCAAGCAGGTGCGCGCCGGTGAGCCACCTCTGCTCGCGATGGAGCTGCAACGTGCTGGAATCCCGCTCGTCGGTGCACTGCGAGCACCTGCCACGGCCGATGGCGGTGACATGTTCTGGCTCGACCGCTCCACTCTGGCCATCGGACGTAGCTATCGCACCAATCAGGCGGCCGTCGATCAGATCGCGGCCATGCTCGCGCCCATCGGGATCACGGTGGAGACGTTCGACCTCCCGCACGATCAGGGCCCTGAGTTCTGCCTCCACCTGATGAGTGTGGTGTCACCGGTGCGCGAGGACCTGGCCGTGGTCTACGAGCGCCTCGCGCCCGTCCCGTTACTGCAGGCCCTGCGCGCCCGGGGAATCGAGACCGTGTCGGTTCCCGAGGAGGACTACGTATCGCTGGGCTGCAACATCCTGTGCATCCGACCAGGCGAGGTGATCATCGCCGAAGGGAACGACGCGACCGTCACCCGCCTTCGCAATCACGGGGTGACCGTGCACACCTACGCTGCGAGTGAGATCAACAAGGGTGAGGGCGGGCCCACATGTCTTACCCGTCCTCTTCACCGACGCTAAATCGTCGATGCGTCGTGCCCATTCCCGACGCTAAATCGTGGACGCGTCGTGCCCATTCGCGACGCTAAATCGTTGATGCGTCGTGCCCATTCGCGACGCTAAATCGTTGATGCGTCGATCACGAACCGGTAACGCACGTCGCTATTCACGACGCGCTCCCACGCCTCGTTGATCTGATCGGCACGGATCACCTCGACGTCCGACCCGTAGCCGTTGTCCGCACAGAAGTCGAGCATCTCCTGGGTCTGGCCCATGCCCCCGATATTCGAACCGGCCAGACGGAGGCGTTGCATCACCAGGGTGAAAGTGCTGACCGAGAGCGGCTTGTCCGGCAGCCCGACACAGACGAGTGTGCCATCGGTGGCGAGCAGGCTCATCAGGTTGTCGATGTCGATCGATGCAGACACCGTGTTCACGATCAGGTCGAAGGTTCCGCGTGCGGCCTTCATCGCGTCCTTGTCCGTCATCAGCAGGAAGTGGTCGGCACCCAGACGGAGCGCGTCATCGCGCTTCCCCGGTGAGTGACTGATGAGCGTGACCTCGGCACCCATGGCATGAGCGTGCTTCACGCCCATATGACCCAGCCCACCAAGCCCGACGATCGCGACCTTCTTCCCGGGTCCGGCACCCCATTCGCGTAGCGGCGAATAGGTGGTGATGCCTGCGCAGAGAAGCGGTGCGGCCTCCTCGAGGCTCAGGCCGTCGGGGATGCGCAGGACGTAGCCCTGGTTCACGACGATCTGCTTGGAATAGCCGCCGTAGGCGGGGGTTCCGTCATAGTGGCGCCCGTTGTAGGTGGGGACGAAGCCCTTGATGCAGTAGTTGCCGAGGTCCTTGCGGCAATTCGCGCACTCGCCGCAGGAGTCGACGAATACGCCGACGCCCACGCGGTCACCGACGGAGAACCGCGTCACGTTCGATCCCACCGCGGACACCGTTCCGGCGATTTCGTGTCCGGGAACCATCGGGAAAATGGAGGTGAACCACTCCTCTCGGGCCTGGTGGATGTCCGAGTGGCATATCCCGGAGAAGGCGATGTCGATGAGGACGTCGTCGGGTCCCACCTCGGAACGCTCGATCACGGTCGGCGCGAGGGGCGCTCCGGCGGACTCGGCGGCGTAGGCGGCAACCTTCATGGACTCTCCTGCTGGGGTGGGGGAAGACAGATTATGGCGCGAGACCGAAGATGGCGCTCAGCTCGCGATGCATGACGCCCTTATCGAGGTCGACGCCGGTCCACAATCGCCCGTTGATGGCAGCCTGGTTCACGAGCATCCCCAGCCCGGTGAGAATGGTGCATCCGCGTGCCTGGGCGGCGTGCAGCCAGAGGGTCATCGGGGGGTTGGCCATCACATCCGCGACGACCATCCGCGCCTGCAGTGAGTCGGTATCGACGTCGAGAGTCTCCGTGGATCCGGCTCCGAATCCGATCGAGGTCGCGTTGATCACGACATCGGCATCCGCGGGCACCTCGAACCGAGGAGTCCACGGCCGGTAATCGCAGGCGGCGGGCGTTCGAGAGTCGACGAGGTCGGCGAGTTCGCGGCCACGCTCGGGGGAGCGGTTGACGATCGTGATCGCCCGGGCACCGGCGAGCGCGCACTCGACGGCGATGGCGCGCGCTGCACCACCCGCCCCGAAGACCACGATCGATGTGTCCTGCGGGTCCTTCACCTCGCGGAGGGACGCGAGGAATCCCTGGCCGTCGGTGTTCTCACCGATCAGCCGTCCACCGTCGTTCACCACGGTGTTGACCGCTCCGATGATCGCTGCGGATTCTGCGAGGCCGTCGATGAGATCGATCACGGCGACCTTGTGAGGAAGTGAGCAGTTGAAACCACGCCAACCCATGGCCACCGCGCCGCGCACGGCATCCGCGAGGCCATTGGGCTTCACATCGCAGTTGATGTATCGGAAGTCCAGGTTCCCGGCGGTGTAGGCCGCCTCCATGATCTGCACGGTCGGGTTGTCCGCGGCGGGTGTGCTGAACGAGCCGGTGAGCTGGGGTAGGAATGACGTCACGGGGACATTGTCCTCGTGACCGCCCAACGGCGCACGGTCCTTGGCAGGATGAGCGCGTGGACCTGCGCGTCGGTGTGATCGGAACGGGCAACATCGGGACCTCGCATGCACTGTCCCTCCACGGGGAAGTCAGTGGCGCAACCGTGGTGGGTGTCTACGACGTCGACGCGGACCGTGCCGATGCGGTGGCCCAAGAGGTTCAGGCCGACGTCTATCCGAGCGCGGAGGATCTGATCCGCGCCGCCGAGGTCGATGCCGTCGTGATCGCCAGCCCCGATGACCTCCACGCCGAGCAGGCTCTGACCTGTCTCGCGGCGGGCAAGCCGATGCTGCTGGAGAAGCCGCTGGCACCGACGGTGTCGGATGCACGTCGTGTGCTGGATGCCGAGGTCAGCCTGGGGCGTCGGTTGATCACCCTCGGGTTCATGCGCCGATTCGATCCGGGGTATGTCCAACTCAAGGAGCAGATCACCACGGGCGAGGTGGGTGAGGTGCTCATCGTGCACAACGTGCACCGCAACGCCTCGGCCCCCTATGGTCTGCTCAGCGATCGAACGATGTACAACATGGTGATCCACGAGTTCGACATCAGTCGCTGGCTCATCGACGAGGAGTTCGTCGCAGTCCAGGTGATCAAGGGTCGCCCCGGCCCTCAGACACCCCCCGGGCAATTCGACCCGATGATCGTGATGCTGACGTCGGCCAACGGGACCCTCGTGGATATCGAGGCATTCGTCAATGCGCACTACGGCTATGAGGTCACCTGCCAGGCGGTGGGTTCCCTCGGAGTCCTGGACATGTCGGATGGATCGTTCATCACACGCACCGCGCGCAATATGCGCGGACAGGCGATCCCGGACCTGTGGCTCGGCCGTTTCGCCGAGGCCTACCGCGCCGAGTTACAGGCCTGGGTCAATGCCACCCGCGGTGTCTCCGGACCGGTGGGTGGGAGCGCGTGGGACGGGTTCGCGGCGACCGCCATGGCGGAGGCTGCAGCGAACTCCATCACGTCGGGAACGCGGGAGAGCATCGATCTCCCGGCGCGCCCCGCCCTGTATTCCTGAATTATTCAGGCGGTCACGGGGGTGAGCGCCTGCTCACTCTCGGGCACGTTCATCGCACCGGTCATGATCGCCACGACGTCGTTCATCGAGTGGCTGCGAGGCGTCACCACAGCGGCCCGCTTACCGAGTCGCTGCACATGGATGCGGTCGGCCACCTCGAAGACCTGCGGCATGTTGTGCGAGATCAAGATGACGGGGATTCCGCGGGTGCGCAGGTCCTTGATGAGTTGGAGCACGCGCGCAGACTCATTCACGCCGAGTGCTGCTGTGGGTTCGTCGAGGATGATCACCTTCGATCCGAACACGGCTGCGCGCGCGACGGCGACCGCCTGGCGCTGACCACCCGAGAGTGTCTCCACGGCCTGCGTGATGTTCTGCACGGTGCCGATGCCGAGGTTGCGCAGATGCTCGCCCGCTTCTTTCCGCATGCGCTTCTTGTCCAAGGTGCGGAACACCTTGCCGACGAATCCGCTCTTACGCTGCTCGCGGCCGAGGTAGAGGTTCTCGGAGATATCGAGCGCGGGTGCCACGGCGAGGGTCTGGAACACGGTCTCGATCCCTGCGGCCCGAGCATCCTGGGTGGAGCGAAAGGCGACCGACTGCCCCATGACCAGCATCTCGCCCGTATCCGGGGAGTGCGCTCCCGAGAAGCACTTGATGAGAGTGGATTTGCCCGCACCATTGTCGCCAACGACCGCGAGCACTTCACCGGGGTAGAGCTCGATGTTTGCCCCATCGAGGCCGACCACGCGTCCGAACGTCTTGACCAGGTTGGTGCCCTGGAGGACTGGTTGGACCGTCATGTCTTCACCTTCCTGATCCACTGGTCGATGGCCACCGCGGCAATGACGAGGATGCCGACGGCGAGAACTCGATAGGCCTGGTCGAGCCCGGCAAGGGCCAACCCGTTCTCGACCACGACGATGATGAATGTTCCGATAAGTGTCCCGATCATCGTGCCGCGTCCGCCGAATAGCGAGACGCCGCCGATCACCACGGCGGTGATGGTGTCGAGGTTGATCAGTGGGTCCGCGTTGGGGGATGCCGAACCCACACGGCCGATATAGACCCACGAAGCGATGCCCATGATGAGGCCGGCCACGACGTAGACGCTGAAGATCACGCGCTTGACGCGGATACCAGAGAGTTCCGCTGCCACCGGATCGTCACCGACCGCGTACACATGCCGCCCCCACGCCGTATTGCGCAGGATGTAGGCGAAGACGGCGAACAGGATCAGCATCAGGACCACGCCGTACATCAGCTGGAAGTCGCCGATCTTGACAGTGGTGCCGAGCCACTTGAGCAGCTCGGGGATCTCCGGACCCTGGATGGTGCGCGCCTTGAACAGAATCAACGTCAATGCGGTGAACACGCTCAGCGTGCCGAGAGTGACGATGAACGGCGGGAGGTTGAAGCGCACGATGAGGAAACCGTTGACCGCACCGGCCAGGGTTGCGGCAAGGATGCCGAGCACGATCGACAGAGCCGGGTTCTGACCCGCGATGGGCAGGACATTGGAAGCGGTCACCGAGACCGCGAGGTTGGCCATGAGCATCTGGCCGAACACCATGATCGCGCCGATGCTCAGGTCGATACCGGCGGTCAGGATGATGAGGGTCTGCGCGATCGCGAGGGTTCCGATGACCACGGACTGCTGGGTGAGGAAGGAGAGGTTTCCCGGGAGGAGGAACCTCTCGTTGAGAAGAGTGAAGACCACCATCGCGACCACGAGGACGATGAGCGGGCTGAGGTACGGATAGCGGTGCAGGGTGCTCTGCACGCGCTGGATCGGGGTTCGCCGCTCCATGAATTCCTCAGCGAGGTCCACCGTGGGGGCCTGGGACACCGGATGCCTCCTTGTTTCAAAGGTCTCAAGCACGATATCGGAGAGATATGTGCCCGGGGCGGCAATCGTGAGATTGCCGCCCCGGGTCAGTTACTAACTCCGCTCGGGGTTTAGCCCCAGGCGTTGTCGATGCACTGCTGAGCGGTCCACTGCTCTGCAGCGGTGACCGTGTCCATCGGCTCCTCGGTGCAGAGCTTCACACCGGTGTCGAAGAACGTGCCATCCGCAGAGGTGTTCGAAGGCGGCGCGCCACCGTCGGCGATCGCCTTGATCGCTTCAACACCGAGCTTGGCCATCAGCAGCGGGTACTGCTGCGAGGTGGCCTGGATCTCGCCAGCCTTGACGGCCTCGACACCCGCGAGACCACCGTCAACCGAGACGATGATGACGTCCTGGCCGATGGTCTTGCCGGCTGCCTTCAGGGCCTCAGCGGCACCGAACGCAGTGGGCTCGTTGATGGTGTAAACGACGTTGATGTCCGGGTTCTTGGAGAGACAGGTCTCCATGCCCTTACGGCCACCTTCCTCGTTCGCACCGGTTGCCTCGAGGCAGACGATCTCGTAGTCGCCACCGGCACCGGTGGTGTACTTGCCCGTCGCCTCTTCGTCACCCATGACCGTGAGGTCCTTGATGTCGATGCCCATGCCGCGGAGGAAGCCGTTGTCACGGCAGTAGTCCACGGACACCATGCGATCGTTGAAGATCACGAGACGGGCGATGGTCGCCTTCTCGCCGTTGAGCTTGCCCGCGGCCCACTGGCCGATGGCCTCGCCTGCGAGGCAGTTGTCTGTTGCGAAGGTGATGTCCACGACGTCCGGCGGATCGGTCGGGGTGTCGAGGGCGATCACGTAGAGGCCGGCATCACGCGCCTTCTTGATGGCGTCGTTGACGTTCACCGACATCGGGGTGATCAGAATGCCCGCCTGGCCCTGAGCGATGGCGTTCTCGATCAGGTCGATCTGACCCTGGTCGTCGCCCTCGGTCTTGCCAGAGCCCACCGTCAGATCAACACCGACGGCCGCAGCCGCCTCCTTCGCGCCCTCCTGCATGGCGACGAAGAACGGGTTGGTGGAGTCCTTCGTGATCAGAGAGACGGCAACAGTGCCACCGCCCTCTGCCGGAGCCTCCGCCGCAGCGGTCTCTTCCGTGGCAGCTGCATCAGTGGACTCCTCGGAGCCGCTGCTACAGGCCGCCAAAGTGATGGACAGTGCGCCCACTGCGGCGATCGCAGCGAATCCACGTCCACGCTTCACGCGGTTGAACATGTAGTTTCCCTTCGAAGGGTGGTTGGGGTAGTGCAACGTCGCTACGGGCTGGAGACCCACCCCATGACAACGTTGTCGTAACGTTATTCGGGAAGCATTGATTCCTGTCAAGCGCTTCGGTCTAATGCTGCCGATTCGTGATGACAACGTTATCCGCGGGGGGCCGGCCCAGGCGCAGGGCGAGGCCCACGATGCGCGATGTGGCGGCGCTGGCCGGGGTGTCCCTGAAAACAGTCTCCCGGGTGATCAACCGGGAGTCCGGGGTCTCACCGGAGGTGGCTGCCCGGGTCGCCGACGCGGCCGCCCAGTTGGACTACCGCCCGGACATGAACGCGAGCAACCTGCGGCGCATCGATGGCCGGACGGGGACGGTCGGCCTGCTCTTGGAGGACGTCGCCAACGAGTTCAGTGCGGCAGCGCACGCGGGGGTCGAATACGCGGCGCGTCAGCGGGGGATCGCCGTCTTGGCGTCGAGCACACACGGGGACTCGGAGCGTGAGCGCGGTCTGGTGCGTGCCTTGTCGCTACGACGCGTGGACGGTTTGATCATCGCGCCGTGTCCGGGGGACCAGGCGTACCTGGCCGCCGAGCTCGCCCAAGGAGTCCCGGTGGTGTTCATCGACCGTCCGGGTCGCGGCCTCGCCGCCCCCGCGGTTCTCAGTGACAATCTGGTCGGCGCGCGATGCGGGGTCGAGCACCTGTTATCCCTGGGCCACCGCTCCATCGCATTCCTCGGCGGCATCTCGGCGGTCGCCACCTCCCAGGAGCGTTTCGGCGGATATAGCGCGGCGCTCGCGGCAGCGGGGGTCTCCATCGCGGACCAGACGATCGTCCGGGACATCGGATCGATCGACATGGCTGCGGGAGTCGCCGGAGCGATCCTCGACGGACCCGAGCAACCCACGGCGATCTTCAGTGCGCAGAACCAGATCACCATGGGTGTCGTGCGTGCGTTGCGTGAACGCGGCCTCCAGCATCGGATCGCGTTGATCGGGTTCGATGACTTCACCCTCGCCGATCTCCTCGATCCGGGCGTGGCCGTGGTGGCGCAGGATCCGCGAGCGATCGGTGAGCGGGCTTTTCAGGTGCTCGTCGACGCCATGGAGGAGTCGGTGGGTGACGTGTCCGCCGAGCTCCTGGTGCCGACGACCCTGATCATTCGCCCATCAGGGGAGATTCCCCCGGCGTGACCTGGGTGGGACGTGACGTCTCCGCGACGATGATTCCAGCGACGACAAGCAGACCGCCGACCACTTGAATGAGTGTCAGCATCTCGCCCAACAGGATCAAGGCGAGGATCGCGGCCCAGACGGGCTCGCTCGTGCCGATGATGCCCGCGCGCTCCGCACCGAGACGTCGGAGGGAACCCAGGACGAGCAGGAATGCGATCACTGTCCCGAAGACGATGCCGAGCAGCATGATCACCCAGATAGGAAGACCAGGCCACCCAGGTCCGATCGGCGCTCCCGACTCCAACAGCATGGCGAACGGGAATGACGTCCAGGGCGCGATGATCGACCACGTTGCAGTCGAGAAGACGAATCCCCACATAGTCAACGACAGCGCATCCCGATGACCTTGCCCCGATTCCCCGAGAATCCAATACAGCGCGAGGGCCACGGCGGTCAGGAAACCCGTGATCACGCCCAGGGTGTCCAACGTGGCCCCCTGCCAGACCTGGGCAACGAGTGCAAGACCGAGCAGGGTCAGGCCGATCGCCACCCAGATGCGACTACGAACCGGTTGCTTGCGAACGAACTTCACGTAGATCGCGACCAGGATCGGGGCGAGGAACGCAAGGAGTGTCCCGATGCTGACCGGAAGGCGCGAGATGGTGAAGAAATAGAGGAACTGCACCAGTGTGAAGGCGATGACGCCGTAGGCGAGAAGGAATGGCACTTCGCGAAGGCGGACCTTGAACGCTCGGGGGCGGATGATCGCCACCAGGATGATCAGGATGATCATGGCGCCTGCGTTGCGTAGTTCCACCAGGCGCAACGGGGTGAATCCGACTTCGATTGCGGATTTCGCGAGTACACCGTTGAGGGCGAAGAAGATCGCGGCGACGAGATACATCACGACACCCACGACCTGCGGGTTCCGGGATGAGTGGGGCGCGGGCGTCAGTCGATCTGCAACAGCCACGCGCGTGCACCACCCACCAACGCGGCCGCGTTCGGCACGATCACGACATCGTCACCGAGTCGGGTGACGACCGTCGGTGTGATGTGGCGGGAGTTACCACCTCCGATGTAGAGGCGATCCCACAGGAAGACAGGACGAAGGCCGTCGATGACCCGCTGCACACGGCGCGACCACAGGGCATCGCCGAGTCGGCGACGCTCGTGTTCACCGATATAGGTGTCATACGACAGACCCCAGCGCACGGGAGCCTGAGAGAGTTCGAGGTGCGGTGCGAGGTGGCCGCCGTCGTAGATGGCGCACCCGAGCCCTGTTCCGAGAGTCAGCACCACTTCGAGTCCCTGGCCGGCGATGACGCCCGCGCCGTGGACTTCAGCATCGTTGAGAACGCGCACCGGAATGCCGAGTGAATCGGAGATCGCTGCCTGTGCGTCGAAGCCCTCCCACTGCTCGACGAGCTCAGGTTCTATGCGCGTGCGCGGGCCTGACCGGGTGATGTAGTGCGGGGTGGTGATCACCACCCCGTGCCGGATCATCCCCGGAAGACCCACGGTCGCGCGGTCTGCCTTCGGCAACTGCGAGGCCAACTCCGTCAGTGTCTTGACGAAGAGCGCGGTCGAGAGGGGATAGGGAGTCGGGACGCGCACCGGCTGGGCGCGCATCGTGCCGGATTCATCGAGAACGCAACCCTTGATGCCACCGCCACCGCAGTCGATGGCCAATGTGGTTGTCACAGCGTGCAAGTCTGCCCGATACCCTTGCCCGGCTGTTCGGCCGGTTCGCCGGTACCACCAGCGTGGAGGCGTCGCCTAGTCCGGTCTATGGCGCCCGCCTGCTAAGCGGGTTGGGGGTTTTGAGCCCCCTCGAGGGTTCAAATCCCTCCGCCTCCGCCATCAGGGCACCCTCCGGGGTGCCCTGTTCGGGTTCCTAGCCCACGGTCAGCGTGGAGTTCCGCGGATTCCACGCTGACTTCATGATCGCCAGGTTGGCCTCGGCCGGTCCGCGCACCACGTCACCGTCGATCTCGAACTGTGATGCGTGAGCCGGGCACGACCATCCGGGGCCGCCGAGGTTCACCGGGACGCCCTGATGGGTGCAGCGCAGGTCGAGCGCGGTGTAGGTGTCGGGACCCGTGCGCACCACGGCCGCCGGGACACCCTTCACGGTGCCGAGCACGACCGCGCCGCCCACTGTGCTGAGCCCGCGCACACGCTTCACGGCCACGTCCACGCGACCGTCCTTGCGTCGCTTGATGCCGGTTGCGGCCTGGGCATCATCGGCCAGAAGCGCTGAACCCATGCCGAGGGTTGCGATGGTGCAGGCCCCCACCAGGAACGAGCGCCGGGATACGGAGTTCTCTGTCATGGAAGCAGTCTGCCCGAATCCCGGGGTTTTGCGCCCCGGTAGACTCACCGCTCGGCCTTCGGGCCGTGCGCCCGTAGCTCAACGGATAGAGCATCTGACTACGGATCAGAAGGTTAGGGGTTCGAATCCCTTCGGGCGCGCCAGCACCCGCACCACAGGCGTGGAAATTGACCATAAGCCCGCCGTACGTGCAGAAGTGGGCGAATTGCCGAGCGCTCAATAGGCCGCCCCGGGCTGTGACGTGCCATGCGGCACCTATGCTGCAGCTCGGAGGCTCACAATGTCCAGTAAAGAAGCCGCAACAGCAGCTACTCACATGCGCAAAGTTCTCGTGGTTGCGGCGGTTTCTTTGATGGTGCTGGTAGGTGGTTGTAGCTCAGACACGACGTCTACCGATAGCGCCTCGGCAGACACCGCCGCTGCGGAAACCCCGCTACCGGACGGCACCAAAGGCCTGTTTCCATTAGCTGCCGAGGCCAAACAGGGGTCAAGCTCCGCGGGCTTAATTGACGCGCGCAAGTGGGCCGATTCACTTGTTCGCGAAGTCTGCCGCGGCCTTAGACCGACTGATATAGATCGTTTGGCTCAAAGAATCGGGATCACCGCAGATCAACTGAGAGAGACGTGCGGTATTGACTCGCCGACGCTATCGGGGAGTAAGAACTTCACCTGTGGAATTTTCGGTTGCGGCCGTCCTCAAGTAGCAGACGCGATCGTCTCTGACCTTTGCAAAGCGCTTATCGATCGAGGCAACCCAGCGACCATGCAGATTGTGGCTGAAAAACTCGGGGCTAGCACCGAAGCAATCGCACAGGCGTGTCTGTCTGCCAATGCAAAGGGTTGGAAGGCACCGAGATAAGCCGTTCGGTGGATCACTACCAACTTCGTTTGGCGATAACCCGATCCTGGTCGGTAAGCAGGCTGACACTCCCGTTCGCCCACAAGGCTGGTGTGCGGCTGCGCAGGAAGTCCGCGGACGAGTAATCCACGAGCGCACCACGGGGTGGGCGTCCAACATAGAGCGTCCAGGTGGATCCGGGAGCTAGGCAGGTGCCGGGCTGGAACGAGTAGCGAGTGTTTCCCGTTTCGATTCGATATGTGTCGAGGCAGTGGGTGACAGTGCCCCGGTTCTTGATGCGCACCCACTGCGTCTGAGCCCGCTTCTTGCCCTTCTTCTCGCCGAGGGAGAAGTCGTCGATGATGATCGCACTCGAATAGGGGTCATCGTCGCACTGCGTAGTGCACGGGTACTCGCGCCAGAAACGGAAGTTGCCGTACTTGTCGAGCAGGTAGGCGCCATCACCGAGGAGCGCGGGTCCCTGACCGGCCGCCGTGTAGAGGCGAGACCTGTGACCGACGTACAGGTCGCGTGGCTGTGGGATCGCTGGTGTTCCAGCGCCAGTGTGCACGACGCGGTAGTCATCGGGAGCGAGAACACTGCCGCCGGGGAATTGGAACCAGGCCTGGTTACCGGAGTCACGCACCACCCAGCCGCTGATGTCGACAGGCGCTGCACCGCGGTTCTTGACCACCACGTACTCGTCATTGAGCGGCTTCGTGGGGTTCCCGCGGTTGATGCGCAGCTCGATGTTCGCATCGGGTTGGTCGGGCTCACCGCAGAGCTGCGGATTCCACATTCCCTGGCGCCGCTCCTGCGCGCGTTCGATCACTTGGCGGTAGAGCGAACTCATCGCGGCCTCTTTCGCGACGGTGTACCAGAGTCCCCACCCTCGTTCGGCCATCGCCCAGGCGATATCCAGGTCGAATT
Source organism: Candidatus Nanopelagicales bacterium (assembly GCA_044375955.1). Lineage (GTDB taxonomy): Bacteria > Actinomycetota > Actinomycetes > S36-B12 > S36-B12 > VGCC01. The sequence goes on from JBILLS010000002.1 coordinate 110,208, forward strand.
CCTTCGTAGCCTCGCTGTAGGCGAGGACCACGCGCTGGGGTCGATTCGCCTTCCCCTTGGACGTCGGATCGGCGGACAGCAATCGCACCTTGGTGCCGACGGGGAGGAAGCCCTTAAGGGCTTCCGTTGCTCGCCATCCCCCACATTGGCCCGGGTTCGCACCATGGGGTGCTTCGGGGGAGTTGATCCCGAGAAGACGAATCCGTGACTGCGCACCGGTCACATCATCGGTGACGATCAGGGTGTCACCATCGACGATGCGCTTCACCGTCGCCGTCTCCCACGCGGTCACCCCATCCCAGGGCCCCGCGTGCGCGGGCGCAGCCGTCGCCACTACCGCGGTGACGGCTGCGAGGGCTACGAGTGTTCGCTTCATGATCATGGATACTCCGAAAGGGTCTTCCATTGTCACATGCAGATATGGGCGATCCCGTCATCGGCCCACGTCGACCCGAATCCGTTATTCGGTGAGGAAGGGGTTCTCCCACAGTTGCATGCCGTCCTGGACGGTGAAACCGGCCAGCGTGGGTCTGGTCATGAGGTACTCGGCCCGACAGGGTGAATCGATGACCACCCCCCAGCCCCTGGGGAGGAAGAAGTCGAGCAGGCGTCCCTCGGACATTCGACTGTGGGTGCCGACCGCCATCAGCAACACGCGTTCCTGCACCTCGTGTGCGCAGGTTGCCAGGAGTTCGAATTCGACTCCCTGCACGTCGACATGCAACAGATCGACGATGGGGTCGCGGAGACCGGCGAGTAGCGAACTCATCGCAATCGCGGGAATCGGCGAGTGCTCAAGATGCGCTCCGCGGTAGTCCACATCCGTCCCCGGAAGAGTCCAGATCGCGGCACCCATGTCATCGACGGGCACATTCGGGAAGCTCAACTCACCGGACGAGTGCCAGGCAGCAGCGCACACGATCAGAAGTGGATGGGAGTCATCCGCGCGCCACTCCGCGATCTCCGCGTCGATCGAGTTGTGGTCCCCGATCACCACGCGCGCGTTGATGCCGTTGTCCTCGGCGTGGCGGGCAGCCCACTCCACCCGGCGTTGGTCGGCCTCGACTGCAACCGCCCGCGCATCGCGGCCGCGTTCGCGACAGGCGACGATTGCGGCAACAGACCACGGAGCCCACCCCGCCCCGATCTCGATCATCTGGAACGGTGTCGTGCGCGCAGCGATGGCTCGGGCCAACGCCACATACTCGAAGTCCTCGCTTCGGTAGCCGTCGTCCGGGATCGGGTGGCGTGAGGACACTGTGCCCACGAATTCCTGAGGTGCCCAGGGAAGCATCGCCATGCGCGTCCGAACCCCCATCCAATCGGTCAGGAACTCGGGATGGGACTCGAGAGGTGTCACCGCGTCGAGCGTGCCAAGCCAGCGGGAGTATTCGAATGGCGGGATGGGGCGGGTGATCCCGTTGCCCAGGCTGGGGACGGACTCGTGGTCTCCCGGGCTTTCCGCGCTCGGTGCAGTACGCGTGGATCGACCGAGCACCGCCGGACGCCACATAGGAAACCCTCCAGTGACCCCCGTCATGCCCGGCGACCGAGTCCCCGAGCACTTTCGACATTAGTGGCTAGTGTGCGGCCGTGGGTATGGAATTGCGCACCATCGGCGACCAGAAGGTCTCGTGCGTCGGCTTGGGATGCATGCCGCTGAGCTTCGGTCACATGGTGGAGCGCCGGGACCAGGCGATCGCCACCATCCACCGCGCCCTCGACCTGGGCATCACATTGCTCGACACCGCCAACATCTACGCACCCTCATGGGATTCGGTCGGCCACAACGAGGCGCTCGTGGCCGAGGCCATTGAGGCGTATTCGGGTCCGGCGTCGCTCACCGACCTGCTGGTGACCACCAAGGGCGGCATCACCCGTGGACCGGGAGAGACCTGGGGTCGTGATTCCTCCTCAGCATCGCTGGTCGCGGCGTGCGAGGACAGCCTGACCCAGCTCGGCGTCGAGGTCATCGATCTCTACCAGCACCATCGTCACGATCCGGGCCAGACATACGAGTCGCAGATGAGAGCGCTCGCGTCCTTGAAGGAGCGCAATCTCGTGCGGCAGGTCGGTGTCTCCAATGTGAACGCCGCCGAGCTGACTCTGGCCCTCGATCTACTGGGTGGCCCCCGTGACGGCGGGGTCGTCTCGGTGCAGAACGAGTTCTCCCCGCGTTACCGCGGTGACGCGGATGTGTTGGACATGTGCACGGAACTGGGGATCGCGTTCCTCCCGTGGTCGCCCCTCGGTGGGTCCGAGCAGGCCAAGGATGTGGGATCCCGATACGCGGCCTTCACCGACGTCGGCAGCCAGATCGGCGCGTCCCCGCAGGAGACGGTGATCAAGTGGCTGCTCGCCAAATCCCCGGTGATCATCCCGATTCCTGGTGCGACCCGACCGGAGACAGTCGAATCGATTGTGCGCGCCGCATCCATCACGCTCAGCCCTGACCAGTTCACGCGCCTCGACGCCACCGCCCCGGAGCAGTCGAGCATGTATCCCGACGACGAGCCCAGGAGCCCGCTGAGATGAAGCCCCGGGTCGTCATCATCGGGGCGGGTTTCGGCGGATTGACATGTGCGCGTTCCCTGATCGATGGGGGTGCGACCGACGTCACGGTGATCGACCGCCATCCGTACCAGTTATTCGCGCCACTGCTGTATCAAGTGGCGACCGGTGGACTTCCTGAGGACGACATCGCCTATCCCGTGCGCGCGGCCATCCCGGGTTTGAAGTTCGTGCGCGGTGAGGTTGTGAACGTCAACACGGAGCGCCATTCACTGAGGCTGGTCGACGGGACCGTCATCGATTGGGACTACCTCGTGCTGGCCATGGGCAGTGTCGGAGCCACCTTCGGTATCCCCGGCGTTGCCGAGCACGCACTGCAGATGAAGGACATCTCCCAGGCGCGTGCCATCAAGCACCGGCTCCTCGGGACCTACGAGCAGGTCGAGATGGGCCATAAACCCAAGGAAGCCCTCCGCGTTGTGGTCGTGGGTGGTGGCCCGACGGGTGTGGAGGTCACCGGCGCGGTGGCGGAACTGCAGAAGCAGATGGTTCGGGAGTTCCCGGACCTGGCCCCCCTTGCGCACGTCACCTTGGTCGAGGCGGGACCGCGACTGCTGCCGTCATTCACCGAGAAGTCAAGTGCGCGTGCGAAGCAGGCATTGGAAGAACTCGGTGCCGACGTCCGAGTCAACGCTGCGGTGGACCGCATGTATGCAACCGATGTGCACCTCACCAGCGGCGAGGTGCTACCCGCCGGAACGATCATCTGGGGTGCGGGCGTGGCTGCACCGGAGCAGTGGACATCGCTCGGGATCTCGGATCGCGCGAACCGCTTGATCGTTGATGACCGCTTGCATCTGACCCACGACGTCTGGGTGATCGGCGATATGGCACATGTCACCGGTCCGGGGGATCGCCCGCTTCCGATGGTCGCCTCCGTTGCGATGCAACAGGGCCGCTATGTCGCGGCTTCGATCGCCGCGGCAGGCACTGGAGCAGATGTCGCTCCGTTCCGGTACAAAGACAAGGGTCAGATGGCGACCATCGGCCGGCGCCTCGCTGTCGTCGAGATGCCCAACGGGCTGCGCCTCCACGGAACCCCGGCGTGGCTGGCGTGGCTGGCACTGCACGTGTTCTACCTCGCCGGCGGCCGCAACCGCATCTCAGTGATCGCGGACTGGTTCTGGAACTACCTGGCATGGGGAACGGGACCGCGGCGCACCGTTCTGGAGTGACGTGTGTCAGCCCGGTGAGGGCGTACGCGTCGCGGTGAGGTAGTCAGCGAAAGGAACGAAGCACTGCGCGGTGCGATCCCCCTGCCGCCAGCCGACACCCGTCGGCCAGATCGCCCACCAGGCATGGAATCGCTGACCACCGGAGTAGGCCTTCCCGGCCTTCTCGCAGATCGTCTTCGACCTGCGTTCCACGGCGCGCCTACCCGGGAATCTCTTCTGCGGTCCACCGAGTTCCACCTCGCGGATCATCACCCAGTTCTTCTTGGGCTTGGTGCACGGGAATGCAGTGGTGGTGCGCGTCCCAGGCACACCAGCTGTGCAGAAGTCGAGGGAGTCCGGGTCTGCTGTGGCGATGAGTTGCTGGAAGGGACCGGTCACGGTGGTGAATCCGCGCCCACCACGCAGGATCGCATCGCAGCGCACCCAGCGCTGACCCTCGCGCCACTGCGCGCGGGTGGGGAAGACGGTGATGGTCTGGAACCGGGACGGGATCGCCCGATCGGTCAATCCCAGGTAGGTGGTGAGCGCTCGGGCGGTGCAGGCCCGCGTGGCCTTCGCGCGGGCAGCACCCGAGGACCGCATCGGGTCGCCGAAGGTGTTCGGGAGGGTGCCCACCCAGTAGGTCTGCGCGGTGTGCTTCCCGGCGCAGTCCACGGGCGCACTGCGTGCGATGCGCGCTCGGGCCTGCGGGGTCATGCGCTTCGGGGCCGCGTAGTCGTAGCACCCGTCGACCGGTGGAGATTTCGGTGCTGCGGTCGCGGGTGTGGCCAGTGGTGGGAGAGCGACACATGTGACAAAGGCGGTGAGAACGGCGACCACTGTGCGCACCCGAACACGATACGGGGGGTGGGTTACCCGGCTTGTGCCGGTCGGATGTGCCCGACAGACTCGGGCCATGCCCACCGTCAGTGTCCTCAGTCTCAAGGGCGGAGTCGGTAAGACGTCCGTCGTCCTCGGCCTCGCAGGTGCCGCGACCGTTCGTGGCCTCGCCACCCTTGTCGTCGATCTCGACCCCCAGGGGAACGCGACGTCGCTGCTCAAGGCGCATAAGACGCGCACGACCGTGGCCGACGTCCTCGGGCATCCCACCCGCGAGACATTGGAAAAGGCACTCACCCCCTGTGATTGGGAGGTTGCACCGGGCGAGGTCGACGTTCTCCCCGGGCATTCATCCGTGATCCGTTTCGATGCGTGGACCGGTGGCGCGTGGCGACCGAAGTTGGCCAAGGCACTGTCCCACCTCGACGGCTATGACCTCGTCCTCATCGACTGCCCGCCATCCCTCGGCGCGCTGACCCGCGAGGCCCTGGCCGCCTCCGACCTCGCCCTGGTGGTCACCACCCCCTCCTACTTCGGTGCGCAGGGTGTGGAACGTGCCATGGCGGAGATCGACGAGATCAGGAAGAGCGTGAACACCAACCTGGAACTCGCAGGCATCGTCGTCAACCGTGTCCGCTCCGTGGCAGAGGAGCACACCTACCGCAACAAGGAACTCGTCGAGATCTACGGACGCACGACCTTGTTCAAGCCCTCAATCCCGGACCGGATCGCCGTGCAACAGGCGGAGGGATTCGGGCAGCCCGTGCAGTTGGTCCGCACCGCGGGTGGTCGCGAGGTCGCCGACATCTTCGACACGTATCTCACGGCGCTGTTGCGCAAGTCTCAGTAGACCGGCCTACTTCCGGTTCTCGAGGTACTTCCGGTCGGCCACGATCGCCACGGCAATCGCGAACGCCAAAAGTCCGATCGATAGGACGACCAACCAGCCGCCTACATCGCCCGCACCGGTGATGTTCTCGGGGTCGTCCGGGCACATCCCCAGCCCGCACTCCGGTAGGACACTGATCGCGATCACGATGAGATCGAGGAACACCCAGATGATGCCGGTGAGCGCGGCGATGCGGAACCAACTGCGTTGGTAGCGCAGACCCGTGTCCTGTGCCTCGAAGGGCTTGTTCCACAGCAGCATGAACGCACAACCGACGATCGCCACGGCGAATGTGATGAACGCCCAGGTGTAGAGGTGGTAGCCGAGAACCGTGGGACCGTAACCGGGATCGTTGGGGTCGGCGATGTGCAGCAGGATCTGGCGCGTGCTGCCGGCACCACCCACCATCGCGGCAAGGATGCTCAGGGCGTAGTGCGCGGGCTTCATCCCCCAGAGCAGGTTCATCACCGGGCCGATGGCCAGGCCGATCATGGCCGAGCGCTGGATGAGGCAGAGCGGACACGGCTGCTCGCCCACGCCCAGGTGAAGGTGCAGGGAACCGGCGAGGACCCCGATGAGTGCGAAGAGAGCGAGCACATTGACGATCCGCGCGATTTGCGTCTCACGAGCGACGAAGGCGCGCTCAGTCTCAGTGACGATGTTCATGGCGCCTCAGAAGTTCAGGGGAATCGGGTCGGTCATGTGCAGGACGAGGAGGACGAGGGTCCACGCCATGGCGACCAAGGCCAGGGTGGGCACCCAGGTTCGGCGCATGAAGATCCCGATGAAGACCAGGAACCACAGCACGAACATCGAGAACATCACGGGTTCACCCTAGGGCGACAAGTGGGCTCGGGAGCGGCTATCGGGTGACATGGTCGTGAATGGATCTCGCGCCCAAACTCAGATGAGGCCCTAGGCTCGCGGACGGTACCGGAGGAGAGGCCCACCGTGAAGATCGTCATCCCTGCGGAGTCGCGCCCGGGTGAGAAGCGGGTGGCGATGGTCCCCTCCGTCGTGAAGAAGTTCACCACCATGGGCCTGGATGTCGTGGTCGAATCGGGTGCGGGTGCCCACGCCTTCGCCTCCGATACGGCCTACATCGACGCTGGTGCCCGGATTGCTGGTGGTGCCGACTTCGACGCCGAATTGGGTTCTGCGGATGTTGTGGCATCCGTACGTCCACTCGATCCGGAACGTGTCCGGCGCATGCGTCGGGGCGCTGTGACGATCTCCTTCCTGTCGCCGGGAACGGACACAGCGACGATCTCCGCAATGCGAGATGCGGGCGTCACGGCGCTGTCCTTCGATGTGCTGCCGCGCATCTCCCGTGCGCAGAGCATGGATGCGCTGACGTCTCAGGCGCTGGTGACCGGATACCGCGCCTCCCTGGTGGGTGCGGAGTTGCTGCCGAGCTTCTTCCCGCTGTTCATGACCGCAGCGGGAACTATCCAGCCCGCGAAGGTCCTGGTACTGGGTGCCGGTGTCGCGGGGCTGCAGGCCATCGCGACGGCCAAGCGCCTCGGCGCGAAGGTGTCCGCCTACGACGTGCGGCCCGCGAGTGCCGACGAGGTGAAGTCGATGGGTGCCACGTTCATCACGCTGGACCTCGAAGCCCTCGAGGGATCGGGCGGCTACGCCCGGGAGATGACCGAGGAGCGCGCCGCGCGGCAACGCGAACTGCTCGCACCGCATATTGCGGAGAGCGACGTCCTGATCACCACCGCCGCCGTTCCCGGTCGCCGGGCGCCGCTTCTCGTGACCCGCGTCATGGTCGAGGGCATGAAGCCGGGTGCGGTCGTCGTCGACCTCGCGAGCGAGACCGGTGGCAACGTCGAAGGTTCGGTGGCTGGTGAAACCGTGCATGTCGGTCAGGTCTCGATCTGGGGCGGCAAGGACGTCGCCTCCGAGATGCCGGTGCATGCCTCGCAGCTCTACGCGATGAACGCGCTCGCGCTGCTCGGTCTCTTGGTCAAGGACGAGGGGATCACCGTGGACCTGGCCGATGAAGTTCTCGACGGGTGCGCCGTGGTGTTCAACGGTGAGGTCCGCAACGAAGCGGCGCGCGCCGCATTGCAGGGAGGTGCCTGAGTATGGACGGCGTTGCATTGCTGACCATCTTCATCCTGAGCATCTTCGTGGGATTCGAAGTGGTCTCGAAGGTCTCCACGGTCCTGCATACCCCGCTCATGTCCGGTGCCAACGCAATCCACGGCGTCGTCGTGATGGGCGCGATCATCGTCGCGGGTAAGGCAACGAATGCCCTGGAGTTGAGCATCGCCTTGGTCGCCATCCTCCTCGGTGCGATCAACCTGGTGGGCGGATTCGTCGTCACCGATCGAATGCTCGAGATGTTCAAGCCGAAGAAGGCCACCGGAAAAGAGGGTGGCGCGGCATGAACGAGGTCCATACCGATCCGATCTGGGTCCAAATCGCCTATCTCGTTGCGGCGGTGCTGTTCATCATCGCCTTGAAGAGCATGTCCTCTCCGCGTACGGCTCGCGCTGGCGTGCTCATCGGTGCGGCGGGTGCCCTCCTCGCAACCGTGGTCCTGTTCCTCAGCGGCATCGAACTGCTCAATCTCGGACTCATCCTCGGGTTCCTCGCCGTCGGCTCGATCATCGGCTGGGTCGCCGCCCGCCGGGTGAAGATGACGGCAATGCCGCAACTCGTCGCCCTGTTCAATGGCGTCGGTGGCGGTGCGGCTGCCCTCATCGCCGTCGTCGAGTACTTCGAGGTCGGATCGAGTGACCTGCTGTTCCTGATCTTCACCGTGGCCACCGTGATCGTCGGTTCGGTGGCCTTCAGCGGATCCATCGTGACGTTCCTGAAGCTGCAGGAACTTATGACCACGCGGCCGGTCATCGTCCCCCTGGGTAAGTGGGTCACGATCCTGGTCGCGGTCGGCACCGTGGCTGCGGGTGTCGGGCTGGTGGTGCAACCACAGGACTGGCTCCTCGTCCTGCTGCTTGTTCTGTCGTTGATTTTCGGTGTGCTCTTCGTGCTGCCCGTGGGCGGCGCGGACGTCCCCATCGTCATCTCGTTGCTGAACGCCATGACCGGCCTCGCGGTGGCGGCGTCGGGCTATGTGCTCGACAACGTGCTGCTCCTCATCGCGGGCACGTTGGTCGGTGCCTCGGGCACCCTGCTCACGAACCTGATGGCCAAGGCGATGGGACGCCCCCTCACTTCCACCCTGTTCGGTGCGTTCTCCGGCACCACAGCGGGGAGCACGTCTGCCGGAAGCGACCGCCCCGTGCGCTCGGCATCACCGAACGACGTCGCGATCATGCTCGGCTTCGCATCCAAGGTCATCCTCGTGCCGGGATACGGCCTCGCGGTCGCTCAGGCACAGAGCACCCTGCGTGAACTCGCCGACCTGTTGAGCGAGAAGGGCATCGAGGTCGACTACGCCATCCACCCTGTGGCCGGCCGCATGCCCGGCCACATGAACGTGCTGCTCGCGGAGGCGAACGTGCCGTATGAGCAACTCAAGGAGATGGACGAGATCAACCCCGAGTTCTCCTCCACCGATGTCGTGCTCGTCGTTGGCGCGAATGACGTCGTGAATCCGGCGGCACGCACTGACACGTCTGCACCCATCTATGGGATGCCGATCCTCAACGTTGATCAAGCACAGCAGGTCGTCTTCCTCAAGCGCTCGATGCGCCCGGGATTCGCGGGCATCGAGAACGAGATCCTCTACGACCCGAAGACCACGCTGCTGTTCGGTGATGCGAAGGACTCGCTCACGAAGGTCGTTGCCGCACTAAAGACCGTCTAGAGGGGCTGCCTCACTGCAGCACCCATGCATGTGAGGATGTCGAGTACGCCAGGGTTCTGGTGCACACCGGTCCGCCTGTTCTCGCATTTGCCCACTGAGCCCAACTTTCAGCCCATCCGCCAGAGGGGACACCGGCCCAGTTCAGCCCCGCGGGTTGAGCTGCATTGCATTCACCTTGGGTGGGGCGACTGAACTGCTGGATCACCGGAATCGGGGTCGGGTTCAACGTTGATGTCGATGACGGAGACGATGAGGAACCGGAGCCTGATGAAATGGTGATGTAGCCAACGAAGCCAGTCAAACCGCTGCCCCACAAGGCGAGCCTTCCGACTTGCGTGACTGTGTAGACGTTGCTCGAACCCGCGTTTGAGGGGCAGTCTGGAACCCCTGCGCTGACCGTGCAATTCGTTACACCTTGGCGGGCAGTACCCGTATCGTTTCGTAGGGAACCGGGTGAGGAGACGCTGGTGTTTTCAAGGGTGAACGTGTCGTTCACCTGACCAGAAAGAGTCACGCCCGCGAAGGTGGTTCCATTCCACGAGACCGTTCCTAAGTCCGCTGCCTTCACCGGCATGCTGCCAATGATGGAGACGACGGATGCGATCATCGTTGCTCCGACTAGTGCCCTCCGGTTGCGCATAACACCCTCTCGACATTCCGCTCGCCCATGAGTCGAGGGCAGGCTACACAGAGGAGGAGTGGGCGAGGGGCGAATCTTCGGTTATCTCAACAAGTGGACGAGAGGGCGTGGGACCGCTTTCATTCAGCGACGCCGTAGAGGCGGTCACCGGCGTCACCGAGACCCGGGACTATGTACCCCTTCTCATTGAGTCGCTCGTCGAGCGCGGCGGTCACCACGGTCACCTTCGCGTCGGACTTTCCGTAGACCTCTTCCAGTCGAGCCACACCCTCGGGTGCGGCGAGCAGGCAGATCGCCGTGACGTCCTTTGCACCGCGCTCGAGCAGGATGTCGATGGCAGCCACGAGCGTTCCCCCGGTAGCGAGCATGGGATCGAGGACGAAGACCTGACGGTTGTGCATGTCGTGGGGGAGACGGTCGGCATAGATCGATGCGCGGAGGGACTCCTCGTCGCGTACGAGGCCGAGGAACCCGACCTCCGCCGTCGGCATCAGCTTCACCATTCCGTTGAGCATGCCCAGGCCGGCGCGCAGGATCGGCACCACCAGCGGCTTGGGCTCGGCCAACTCGACACCTGTCGTGGGGGCGACGGGAGTGACGATGTTGACCGGATGAACGGTCAGATTGTCCGTCGCTTCGTAGGCCAGAAGAGTCACGAGTTCCTCGGCGAGCAGCCGGAAGGTCGCCGACGAGGTCTCCTCCCGCCGGAGCCTGGTCAACTTGTGGGCGACGAGCGGATGGTCGACGACGAGCGTGCGCATGCCGGCAACAGTAGCCGCCTGGTGGCGACGGGGGGAGCGTTCATGCCACGATCAGCCCGTGGCCGCACAAGCAGTGACACCCGAGGACGTCGACGTCAGCATGGTGTTCTACCGGGAAGAGGGCAGGTGGAATGTTGCCGCCCTCCCTGCGCGCGGCTCGACGACCATGGACAACCTGTTGGATGCGTTGCGCAGGTTCCCCGGTGAGGGCGGAGTCATGGGCGCGGTTGCGGTGGGGGACGAGTTCTTCGTCCTCGTTCGCGAGTCGGGCCAGGGCCGACGTCTCATGCTGAGTGACGGCGCGAGCACCCTCGACTGGAGTCTCGCCGATGAGGCTGCGACCTTGATCGGGTTCGATGACGATGACCCCGAGGAGTACGAGCCCATCGGCGACGTGGAACTCCTCGAGGACTTCGGTGTGAATCCAGACGACATCGTCGCGATCTGCCAGAACGAGGACCTCTACCCCGACGAGCAGTTGGGGGCGATCGCGGAACGCTTGGGGTTCGCCGATCAGTGGCAGGCCGCACTCAATGATGCCCGGTGACACTCGATCACCACGCCTTCATGGCGCGCGCGATCGAGTTGGCACATGACGCAGGCGATGCCGGAGACGTGCCCATCGGTGCGGTGGTCGTAGATCCAGCAGGAGTCATCATCGGCGAGGGCGCCAATCGCCGCGAACGGGACCGTGATCCCACCGCTCACGCCGAGATCATCGCCCTGCGCGCAGCAGCACGTGCGCGAGACGATTGGCGACTCACGGACTGCACGATGTATGTGACGTTGGAACCGTGTCCGATGTGTGCGGGTGCGTGCGCCATGTCGCGCCTGGGCCGACTGGTGATCGGTGCGTGGAACGAGGAATACGGGGCCGTCGGCTCGCGGTGGGATCTCGTGCGGGACCCACGGCTCGGTCACCGCGTCGAAGTCGTGAGCGGAATCGAGAGCGGTGCATGTGCGGCGCTGGTACGCGACTTCCTCGGAGGACGCCGGTAACCAGCGCGGGTACAGTGTTTGCGCTTGGGGAGGTGGCATGACGGGTTTGCGACCACTGGGTCGTCGTCGGCGGGCGCGCCCCCTCTGGCTCACCGTCGTCCTGATCGTCGTGGCGATGGCCGTGGTCTTCGGGCTGGGCTTCGGAGTCGCGACGCTGATCCGCGGTGATTCACTTCCGCTGACCACGGCACCCACGACGTCACCGTCGCCATCCCCGAGTCCGTGCATGACCACGATGGTCACGCCCGCGCAGGAGCTTCCTATCAAGGATGACGTCGTCCTCAACATCTACAACTCGACAAAGAAGAAGGGACTCGCCGCCCAGGTGGCTCTCGACTTCAAGCGCGAGGGCTTCCGGATCAACAAGATCGAGAACGATCCGCGCGATGCCCGAGTCAAAGGCGTCGCCGAGATCCGGTTCGGACCCAATGCGGCCGATGCGGCCAAGCTCGTGGAGTACTACCTCGCGGGTGCCACCATGGTGGAACTCGATCGGACAAGTGACCGAGTGGATGTGGCCGTGGGTCGGGGGTACACGCAACTCGCCGACGGCGGTGCGGTCGCAGCGGCGCTGGCGAAACCCGTGCCGCAACTATCCGGGCCGGGGTGCCCGCAGGAGGAGTAGTCCGACGAGCCCCTGGGGGACTCGACGGATGTGTGGCGGTGGCGGTGGGATTTGAACCCACGGTGAGGTTGCCCCCACACGCGCTTTCGAGGCGCGCTCCTTTGGCCGCTCGGACACGCCACCGCGGGAGAGGGTACAGACGGGAAAAAGAACGAGGGCGGCTAGGCCGCCCTCGTGGCGCGGAGGATACGGGATTTGAACCCGTGAGGGGTTGCCCCCAACACGCTTTCCAAGCGTGCGCCCTAGGCCACTAGGCGAATCCTCCGCCGAGGAGGGTACCCAGGTGCGCGTACAGTGGTGAGCGACCCCTCGCGCGGTGTCACCTCGCTCAACCCCCCCAGGGCCGGAAGGCAGCAAGGGTAGGCGGGCTCTGATAGGTGCGCGAGGGGTCCCGCTGTGCAGGACGAAGTGCAGATCACGAGTGTCGGCGCCCGCATTAGGGTGGCGGCTGTGTCCACGGCGCTGTATCGCACATATCGGCCTTCACGCCTTGACGACGTCGTCGGACAGGACCACATCACCGGCCCGCTGCGCCGTGCACTCGACAACGATCGCATCCACCATGCGTACCTGTTCTCAGGGCCGCGCGGCTGCGGGAAGACATCGACCGCCCGCATTCTCGCCCGGTCGCTGAACTGCGAGAAGGGTCCGACCCCCGATCCCTGCGGCACCTGCCGAAGCTGTGTGGAGTTGGCCGCCGAGGGCCCCGGCTCGATCGACGTCATCGAACTCGACGCCGCGAGTCACGGCAGTGTGGAAGACACGCGACTCCTTCGGGAACGCGCCGTCTTCGCCCCGGTGTCCTCGCGCTACAAGATCTACATCATCGATGAGGCCCACATGATTTCCACCCAGGGCTTCAATGCGCTCCTCAAGCTCGTCGAGGAACCACCGGAGCACGTCCGCTTCATCTTCGCGACGACGGAGGCGGAGAAGGTCCTCCCCACGATCCGGTCGCGTACCCATAACTACTCATTCCGCCTGGTGCCCGCCAAGGTGCTCCAGGAGCATCTCGCCTGGGTCTGCGCCGAGGAGGGGATCGACGCCGAACCCGCCGCTCTCGCTCTTGTGGCGCGCTCCGGTGGTGGGAGCGTCCGCGACTCCCTGTCGTTACTCGGCCAGGTCATCGCCGGTGCGGGATCCGCGGGAGTGACCTACGCGGATGCCGTCGTGCAGCTGGGCATGACCGACTCCGCTCTTCTCGACGACGTCGTCGATGCGCTCGCGGCGCACGACGGTGCACAACTCCTCCGGGTGATCGACCGGGTGATCGACGCAGGTCACGACCCCCGGCGTTTCGCGGGCGACCTGTTGGAGCGACTACGTGATCTCATCGTCTTGCAGAACATCCCGGAAGCAGCCGAGTCCGGGTTGATCGATGCTCCCGAGGATCAGATCGCCCGAGAGGTAGCCCAGGCGCAGGCGATCAGCCCTGCGGGTGTGAGCCGTGCCGCGGACATCGTGAGCGCCACCCTCGGCACACTCAAGGGAGCCTCGTCCCCGCGGCTGCAACTCGAACTCATGGCCGCACGCCTGGTCATCCCAGCTGCAGACGAATCACCCAGTGGGCTGCGTGCCCGCATCGACCAGCTGGAGCGCTCGATGACGGCGGGCGTGCCTCCAGCCCCGGTCGCCGCGTCGGCACCCTCGCCCGCACCACCCCCCAAGTTGTCAGAGGTCGCTCCGTCCAGTTCCGAACCGGTCGAGCCGAAGGCCCCCCCGAAGAAACCTGCCAAAGCCGCCGCGCAGAAGAAAGCCCCTGCACCGGATCCGGGGAAGTCAGCGGACACGGGGAAGCCCGGTGGCAAGGAAATGGGCGTCGCCGATTTCGTCACGATGTGGCCGGCCATCCTCGATGCACTCAAGGGTTACAGCCGGGTCGCCTGGATGGCATTCGCCGACTCGCGCCCGGTGTCCGTATCGAATGGTGTGCTCGCGGTCGGACTGGACAGTCAGGGCAAGATCAACAACACCCGATCGAGTGGGCACGATGAACGCCTCCGTCATTCGATCCTCGATGTGATGCGCGTGGACATGACCGTCGATGTCGTGTTGGTCCCCGACGTCGTCGGCGTGAAGGCAACTCCCGGTGCGGACGAGGAATCCGATGTCCCGAGTCGCGACGACGCCACGGTCGATGAGGCCACCGGTGTCGATCTTGCGATGCAGCAGTTGGGCGCCACCACGATCGGTGAGATCGAGCACTGATGTACGACGGTGCTGTCCAGGATTTGATCGATGAACTCGGGCGGCTGCCGGGTGTGGGCCCGAAGAGCGCCCAACGCATCGCCTTCCACATCCTGTCTGCAGACCCCGCGGATGTCGAAGCCCTCGCCACAGCGCTGCGCACGGTGAAGGAGAAGGTCCACTTCTGCACCATCTGCGGAAACATCGCCGAGTCCGACACCTGCCGCGTGTGCGCAGACCCCAAGCGCGACACCTCGATCATCTGCGTGGTCGAGGAACCCAAGGACGTCATCGCTATCGAGAAGACCCGTGAGTTCCGCGGCCGCTACCACGTGCTCGGGGGTTCGATCAACCCGATCGAAGGTGTGGGCCCCGATGACCTGCGCATCCGTGAGCTCATGCAGCGACTATCGGATTCCACGATCACCGAGGTGATCCTCGCGACGGACCCGAACCTCGAGGGTGAGGCAACCGCAACGTATCTGGCACGCACGATCGCCCCGCTGGGCATCGCTGTCTCGCGACTCGCGAGCGGACTGCCCGTCGGCGGTGACCTGGAATACGCCGATGAGGTGACTCTCGGTCGGGCGTTCCAAGGGCGTCGCCGCCTCGACTAGCACCGTGAGCGGAATTCCCGCGCGCCGATAGACTTTCGGCTTGTGTCTCTCATAGTCCAGAAGTACGGCGGCTCCTCCGTTGCCGACGCAGCGAGCGTCAAGCGGGTGGCCCGTCGCATCGTGGACACCAAGAAAGCCGGTCACGACGTCGTCGTGGTGGTCTCGGCGATGGGCGACACCACCGACGAACTCCTGGATCTCGCCGAGCAGGTATCGCCACTGCCGCCACCTCGGGAGCTGGACATGCTGCTCACCGCGGGGGAGCGCATCTCGATGGCCCTGCTGGCGATGGCGATCCACGACCTCGGTGCCGAGGCGCGGTCCTACACCGGCTCCCAGGCGGGCCTGATCACTGATTCCGCGCACGGTGCCGCGCGCATCATCGACGTGTCGCCGGGCCGCATCACCGAAGCGCTCGAGCAGGGGGCGATCCCGATCGTCGCTGGCTTCCAGGGAG
Source organism: Candidatus Nanopelagicales bacterium (assembly GCA_044375955.1). Lineage (GTDB taxonomy): Bacteria > Actinomycetota > Actinomycetes > S36-B12 > S36-B12 > VGCC01. Next base: position 125,732 of record JBILLS010000002.1, read on the forward strand.
TGGCGCAGGACACCAAGGACGTGACCACCCTGGGCCGCGGTGGATCCGACACCACGGCCGTCGCACTCGCCGCCGCCTTGCAGGCGAATGTCTGCGAGATCTACACCGACGTCGATGGCGTGTTCTCGACCGACCCCCGTGTGGTCCCCAAGGCGCGCCAGGTGCCCTTCATCACCTACGAGGAGATGTTGGAACTGGCCGCTGTCGGTGCGAAGGTCCTGCACCTGCGCTGCGTCGAGTATGCGCGACGCTTCAATCTCCCGATCCATGTGCGCTCGTCGTTCTCGACGAAGGAGGGCACCTGGGTTCTGTCCCCCGATGCAATCACGGCAGCTATCGCAGAAGGAAGAGCCATGGAACAACCGATCATCTCCGGTGTCGCCGCGGATATCAACGATGCCAAGATCACCGTGGTGGGTGTCCCGGACAAGCCGGGTGAAGCCGCCGCCATCTTCCGTGCGCTTGCCAACGCGAAGATCAACGTCGACATGATCGTGCAGAACGTCTCCGCAGCGGCCACCGGTCGCACGGATGTCACGTTCACCTGCCCCCAGGGTTCTGTCCAGCAGGCCATGGCCGCGCTGCAGTCGAACTCCGGGGATATCGGGTTCGAGGCACTCAACGTCGACGATCAGATCGCGAAGATCTCGCTCGTCGGTGCAGGGATGCGCTCCCACCCTGGCGTCAGCGCCACGTTCTTCAGTGCTCTGGCCGATGCGAGCGTGAACGTCGAGATGATCTCGACCTCCGAGATCCGCATCTCGATCGTCACCCGTGTCGATGATGCGCAGCGTGCGGTGCAGGCGATCCACTCCGCCTTCGGCCTCGACGCCGATGGTGAGGCAGTCGTGTACGCGGGGACCGGCCGATGAGTCGTCCCCTCACCATCGCGGTGGTGGGCGCCACCGGTCAGGTCGGAGGCGTCATGCGCACCCTGCTGGCCGAGCGCGACCTCCCCATTGTCGCCGTCCGCTACATCGCCTCCGCGCGCTCCGCGGGAAGCACGCTTCCGTGGCGGGGGTCCGAGGTCGTCGTCGAGGACATCGCCACCACGGACCTCGCGGGTATCGACATCGCCCTGTTCTCGGCGGGTGGCTCCACGTCCAAGGAGTGGTCGCCGAAGTTCGCCGCAGCCGGTGCCGTGGTCATTGACAACTCCTCGGCCTGGCGCATGGACCCGGATGTGCCCCTCGTGGTCAGCGAAGTGAACCCCGACGCGATCGACGGTATGCGCAAGGGGATCATCGCGAACCCGAACTGCACCACCATGGCTGCGATGCCGGTCCTGATGCCGCTGCACAAGGCCGCTGGTCTCCAGCGTCTCGTGGTGAGCAGCTACCAAGCCGTCTCAGGCTCGGGTCTCGCGGGTGTCGAGGAACTGGCGTCCCAGGTGCGTGCGGTCATGGATCAGCCGATCGAGCAACTGACGTACACCGGTGCGGCCGTGGACTTCCCCGCGCCGAAGAAGTACGTCCGCCCGATCGCCTTCGACGTCGTCCCCCTCGCCGGGAACATCGCCGGTGACGGCTCACTCGAGACCGACGAGGAGCAGAAGCTGCGCAATGAGAGCCGCAAGATCCTCGGGATTCCGGATCTGCGGGTCTCGGGCACCTGCGTACGTGTTCCTGTCTTCACCGGTCACTCCCTGGCCATCAATGCCGAATTCGCCTCGCCGATCACCCCGGAGCAGGCGACGTCAATCCTGGAGACCGCCGCTGGAGTCGTGGTGACGGATGTCCCCACGCCGTTGCAGGCGGCGGGTGCCGATCCCTCGTTCGTCGGCCGGATCCGTCAGGACTCGTCGGTCGAAGGCAATCGCGGATTGGCACTGTTCGTGAGTGGCGACAACCTGCGCAAGGGGGCCGCGCTGAACGCCGTGCAGATCGCAGAACTGGTCGCCGCGAAGCTCTAGTAACCGAGTTCGGCGTAGTCGCGGGCGTAGATCTCCCGCACCTTCGCACGAGTGGAGTCGTCAAAGTAGTCGTTCACCTTGGTGGATGCACCGGTGGAGTTGCGGCAGTAGAAAGACTCGGTGAGATCCGGTGTACGGGTCAATTCCGCGATGCGCTGCCACGAGGAATCGAGGTCCTCGAGATGGATCACCGCGTCGTAGGGCACGATGCCGAGCCCGATGTGATCTACCTGGCGTCGCCAGTGCGGGTCCTGATCACGTGAGTCCTGCGCACCGATCACATCGAGGAACATCCCGAGGGTGACGTCCTCCGGTGCGGGGCGTATTCCCGTCGTCGCCTCGATCTGGTCGAGGATCGGACCGCTCTGGCGCAGTCCTTGCTGCACCTTCTCCAGGTACCCGCTCAGCGCACGTGAGGCTGGATCGCGCACCACGGTGAAGCGGTGGTACGTGGGGGAGGTGAATACCTCCTCGAGCATGTCCACCGGAAGCTGGTACGGCCGGACGTGGGCTCCGGACTTCATGCCGTTGTGGGGTGTCTCCTGGAAACGCTGCGCATGCGTCGGGTTCATCCTGGCCCCCTCGAGGGCGCCGAGGGTGGCCTTCATGGTCCCGCAGCCGGCCTTGGGGACCTCCACGTAGGCGTACCTGTTCACCAGGGAGATGTGCGTGTGGAAGTTGACCGAGCGCCAACCCATCGACGTGACGTACTCGCGGGTGACCGGACCGAGGTCCGAGCGCGAGGGGCGCCGATCCGGGATCGTCACGGTGTCTCCCTCGCGTCAGTACAGCAGTCGAGTTCTCGACTGTCTGCTGAGTCGGGGTGGCGGGATTCGAACCCACGACCTCTTCGTCCCGAACGAAGCGCGCTACCAAGCTGCGCCACACCCCGAGTCGCCGTGCTGGCGAGCCTGCGGAGTCTAGCCGACGGAGTCGGTGCGAGTTCCCGGCGTCTCGGTTGGGGCTACGAGGGTCAGCAGGGTGGCCTCCGGCGGACATGCGAACCGGAACGGCGCGTACGGGCTCGTCCCCAATCCAGCCGAGACATGGAGCGCGCTGTCTCCGTGCGAGGAGAGTCCGCGGGCCCGCTGGGTATCGAGATCACAGTTTGTGACGAGGGCTCCGTAGCCCGGAACGCGCAACTGACCACCGTGGGTATGACCCGCAACGATCAGATCAGCACCATCGGCAGCCATCGGATCGAGTACTCGCAGGTAGGGCGCGTGCGTCACTGCGAGTGCGAGATCCGCGTCTTCGGCGAAGGCTCCGGCCACCATCGAGTAGTCATCACGGCCGATGTGCGGATCGTCCACACCACGCACATCGATCTCTCGACCATCGGCTTTGAGTGTGGCGCGGGAGTTGGACAGGTCGATCCATCCGGCATCCGTCAGGCCGGCAACGAGATCCGGCCACGGCAACATAGGTCGGCGCGGTTCGAGTTGCGATGGTCCGGACAGGTACTTCGCCGGATTGATCGGTCGCGGTCCGAAGTAATCGTTGCTTCCCAGAACAAAGGCACCCGGGATATCGAAGAGTGGTTCGAGGGTGTGGAGGACGTCGGGGATCGCTTCCGCGTGGGAGAGGAAGTCACCGGTCACCACGACGGCGTCGGGGCGCAGTTCGAGGAGGGATCGCACCCACCGTTGCTTGCGATGTTGGCCGGGAACGAGGTGCAGATCCGACAGGTGCAGCATGCGCAGGGGTGGTTGGCCGCTGCGCAGGACGGGCACCGTGGCTCTTCGGAGGGTGAAGTTCTGCGCCTCCCAGCGTGCGTAGGCGAGCCCTGCGACACCGGCAGCCAGGACTGCCGCGGAGGTCAGCATGGTCCGGCGCATTTCACCAGTCTCCCATGCGCTGCCAGGATGTACCCATGACGAGCATGAAGGACCGCATTCAGGGTGATCTGACCACCGCCATGAAGGCCCGTGACGAGGTGTCCTCGAGCACGTTGCGCATGGTGTTGACGGCTGTCACCAACGAGGAAGTCTCCGGCAAGACCGCGCGCGTCCTCACGGATGAGGATGTGGTGACGGTGCTGGGTCGTGAAGCCAAGAAGCGCAAGGAAGCAGCCGAGGCGTATGACGCTGCGCAACGGCCCGAGTTGGCTGCCCGTGAGCGCGCCGAGTTAGCGGTCATCGAGGGGTATCTCCCGGAGCAGCTCAGCGAGGACGACGTGCGTGCGATCGTCGACGCGGCCGTGGCCCAGGTCACCTCGACCGGTGCATCCGGTGGCGCCGCGATGGGTCAGGTGATGAAGATCGTGCAGCCGCAGGTGAAAGGGAAGGCCGACGGCGGTCAGGTCGCCGCGTTGGTGAAGTCCGCCCTGGGGATGTGACGGCCGCTCACCCTTGCGGCCGGGCCGCGCTGTTGTCGAAGGTATCCGAACTTGGGCCACCCGCGGCCACTGTCAAGGTGATCACCGTCCCGTAGGGGAGCAGGGTGTTCATGTCGCTCGATTGAGCGATGACGGTGCCCGCCTCGAGATTCGGGGCATCGGCGGTCACCGAGGTAACTTCGAAGCCTGCGTTGTTCATCAAGGTCGTTGCATCCTGCAACGGTGCACCGCGTACCTCGGGCACGACACTGATGCCGCTGCCGACGATGACCGTGACCTGGGTTCCGGGTGCCGACCGCGTACCTGCCGCCGGGGACTGGCCGATCACCTCACCCGCGGCACCCGGTCCATCCGACGGCGTCACCGCGCCGAGGAGGAAGCCACCCTCGGCCAGCGCCGCCTGGATCTCTTCCACGGTGAGCATCCCGCTCAAGTCGGGCACCGTGGGTGCATTCGTCAGCGACGTCACCTGATCGGTCTCCAGGGAGAACCGCAGCACCGGTTTCGCTTCGAGGGCCGTCTCCATCGACTGCTTCCAGATCGGTCCGGGCAGGCTCCCGCCGAACACCTGCGAGTAGTAGGTGCCGTTGATCGTGATGTCCTTCATTGGGTACGCGAATCCACCGCGCGGATCGCCCACCCAGACGGCGGCTGCGAGTTGGGGTGTGTATCCCGCGAACCACACGGCCGCCGACTCGTTCGTGGTTCCGGTCTTGCCAGCGACCGGACGGTCGCCGAGTGACATGCGCGCACCGGTGCGCCCGCGCAACGGACCATCGACCACTCCGATGAGCAGTTCGGTCACCGAGTCGGCAACGGGCCGATCGATGACCTGGCGGCAGCCCGCGGAGGGGATCGGGAGTGAGTTCCCATCGCGATCGAGCATGTCGCTGATGGCGATGGGGCGGCAGTACTCACCGTGGGCCGCGAAGGTGGCGTACCCGTTGGCCATACCGAGGGGTGTGACCTCGACCGAGCCGAGGGTGAGGGAGGGGACACGACTCAGCGGCTCGCCGCTCCCGCGGTAGACGCCCGTCGACTCCGCGATATCCGCGACCGCGCAGATTCCTGCACGTTCCTCAATCGCCATGAAGTAGGTATTCGTCGAGTAGGCGGTTGCCTGCGCCATGTTCAGCGTCCCGGACGTCGTGCTGTTGTTCACCGTCACCGGTGGGAAGAGCGCGCCCGTCTCACAGTTCACGAAGTTGGTGAACGTGTTGGGGCTCGGTGACGGGATGTACTCGTAGGGCGAGACACCTGCGTCCAGGGCAGCGGCCAGGGTGAAGATCTTGAAGGTCGATCCCGCCTGCATTCCGATGGTGCCACCCATGTCCTGACCGACGTTGTAGTTGTAGGTGGTCTTTCCGATCCCGGCTGTTCCCCACTCGCGATTCTGGGTCATCGCGATGATGTGTCCGGTCCCCGGTTCGATCATCGAGATGGCGGCAGCCTTGCGGCTGGGATCGTCCGGGGGGATGAACGAGTTCACCGCTTCCGTCGCACCGCGTTGCGCGACGGGATCCAGTGTGGTGCGAATCGTGTAGCCGCCGCGGCGCAGGAAGGCCTCCCGTTCCTCCGGTGTCGCACCGAAGACCGGGTCCGTGCGGATGGTCTGCAGGACGTAGTCGCAGAAGAAGGGCGCGTAGGACGACGTGCACCCATTCGAGACCGCGCGTGGTCGCAGGGTGCCTTCGATCGGGATGGCCTTGAGCCGCTCGGCCTCGTCCGGCGTCAGATAGCCCTGATTGGCCATGCGGGTGAGCACGACGTTGCGTCGTTCCTGGCTGCGCTCGGGGTTGCGTAAGGGGTCGTAGGCGGTGGGCTGCTTGACGATTCCGGCGAGCGTGGCGGCCTCGACGGGTGTGAGTTCAGCGGCGGACTTATCGAAGTACCGCCGGGCGGCCGCCTCGACTCCGTACGCACCGGCGCCGAAGTAGGCGATGTTGAGGTAGCGCGCGAGGATCTCGCTCTTGGTGTAGCGCTTCTCGAGGGCGATCGCGTAACGCACCTCGCGGATCTTGCGCGCAGTGTTGTCACCGCGGGCCTCCTCGAGTTCCTCAGGGTTCGTGGCTTGGTTGACGAGCACGTTCTTGACGTACTGCATCGTCAGGGTGGAGGCACCCTCCTGGATTCCCCCTGCCGTGGTATTCCGCGCGAGTGCGCGTGCCACGCCGCGGACGTCGACGCCGTTGTGATCGAGAAAGCGCGAGTCTTCGATCGAGATGATCGCCTGGCGCATCGCCGGGGAGATGCTCTCGAAGGGCACCTCGATGCGGTTTTGGTAGAAGAGCTGGGCGATGAGGGACCCGTCGGAGGCAAGGATCACCGTGCGCTCCGGCAGCGGTGGCTCGGCGAGGGTGGTGGGAAGGGTCTCGAACTGCCGGACCGCGTCCCGGGTGAGCACCCCGGCGCCCCCGGCGATCGGAAGCAGCATCAGCCCGAGGATGACCCCGGCCAGCACCGACCCCAGGGCCAAGGCGAGGACCCGGCCCATGAGGGTCACCGGCGTCGAAGGGCTCACTTTCATCAGACTCCAGCGTAGGCAGGGGGGTTCCTGGGATGGGGGAGGCAGACGCCCCGCCGGACGGCACTGACCATCCCACCGGGTCCCGGAGGCCGCCGAGAGGTGGGTGGGAAGCCAGGGAACCCTGGGAAGGGTGAGACGAAAGTGTTATCGATCGGACTATTGACCCCATATCGGCGGACGGCCATAGTTCATCCACCTCCGGGGTGCAGCCGGGGTGGGGAGGGATGACGTGCTCGACAGCGATTGGGCGGCCCAGGCGGCCTGCCGTTCGTGCGACCCCGATGCCCTGTTCGTCCAAGGTGCCGCCCAGAACCGCGCGAAGGCGATCTGCGTGGGCTGTTCCGTGCGCACCGAGTGCCTCGCGGATGCCCTCGACAACCGCGTGGAGTTCGGTGTGTGGGGTGGCATGACCGAGCGGGAGCGCCGCGCGCTCCTTCGCCGGCGGCCGAACGTGACGTCGTGGCGCAATCTCTTGGAGACCGCGCAGAGCGAATACGAGCGTCAGATCATCCTGACCTCGCGCGAACGCGCGAGCTAGAGGAGCTCACCGATTCGCCGCAGTCCGGCGAGATCGTGCACGTCCTCGGGTAGCGCCGGCACGCGTGCGACCGCGACCATGGGGTGCGCGGCAGTGAAGCGACCGATCACATGCTCCTGACGTTCCGCCATCTGGATACGCGCGGCGTGCTCACGCAGCAGTGCGGCCGTGATCCGACCATCCTCGGTGGCCGTCGCACCCGTGGCCTCCAACTCCTGCGCCGCAGCAGTCGCCTGATCCGCCCCGAGCAGAGTTGACACCTGCTGCACCCGATTCACCACCAGTCCGGCCAGGGGCATGTCCTCGGCGCGAAGCCGCTCGACGAAGTAGGCGGCCTCACGCAGCGCATCCGGCTCGGGGGTTGCCACGACCACGAACGCGGTACCCCGTTCCTTGAGCTGCGCGTATGTGGCATCCGCGCGTTCACGGAATCCACCGAATGTCGTGTCGATGGCTACCACGAAGGTGCCGATGTCGGCGAGCACCTGTGCTCCGAGCACCTTGCTCAACACATTGGTGAAGATGCCGAACCCCACTGCAGCCAGCCGACCGAGACCACGTCCGGCACCGCGCGCGGGTGCCGTCAGGATGCGGATGAAACGTCCATCGAGGAAAGTTCCGAGGCGTCTCGGTGCATCAAGGAAGTCCAGCGCGCTCCGCGATGGCGGGGTGTCGACGATGATGAGATCCCAGGTTCCATCTGCATCGGATTGACTCCGCAACTGCCCGAGTTTCTCCATCGCCATGTACTCCTGTGTCCCGGCGAAGGATGAGGACAGAGCCTGGTAAAACGGATTGGCAAGGATCTGGGCGGCGCGCTCGGGATCAGCATGGGCTTCCACAACCTCGTCGAATGTCCGCTTCATGTCGAGCATCATCGCGTCGAGTGATCCGTTCGCGATGCCTGAGACGGCGCTCGGGGAGTTGTCCAGTCGCGAGAGACCCATCGCCTGCGCGAGTCGCTTTGCCGGATCGATGGTGAGCACGCACACCCTGCGCCCTCGTTCGGCGGCGCGGACACCCAGGGCTGCAGCCGTCGTGGTCTTACCCACGCCACCGGAACCCGTGCACACAATCGTCCGGGTGAGGCGATCGTCGATCAGCGCGTCAAGGTCGAAGTCGGTCATGACACACCACGCAGGTGTGCTGCAAGGGTGAACAGTCCCCCCAGATCCACCCCGGTGCGGAGCAGGGGCAGTTCCAGGACAGGAAGGCCGGTTTCCGCCAACCGACTCCGCTCGTTGTCCTCGAGGGCAAGTCGCTGGGCCAGGTCCCGCGCATCGTCGACGAGCAGGGCGGCAACCTCCTCGGTATCCCGGGTGATGCCGGAGCGCCGGAGTTGCTCGGCGATCCCCATTCCTGCGGTGGCGCGCGCGAGATCGTTCACGGCGAGGGTGCTGCTCCGCACCATGTTCACGAAGATGGCGCCGAGCGGCAGGCCCGCCTGACGCAATTCCTCGACCCCGTCCAGCGTCTCCTGCACCGGCATCTCCTCCAGCAGGGTGACCAGGTGCACCGCCGTCCGAGGTGAGGCGATCACGCTCATGACGAGTTCGGCGTGGTTGTGGATCGGACCGACGCGCGCGACGCCGGACACCTCGGAGTTCACGTTGAGGAAGGCCGTGATGCGACCCGTGGGCGGGGCGTCGAGGACGACGGCGTCGTATCCCTGGCCCTTGTCCTTGCGGCGCACGACCTCCACGGCCTTGCCGGTCAGCAACACATCGCGCAGTCCTGGGGCGATCGTCGTGGCGAACTCGATCGCCCCCATCTTGCGCAGCGCGCTGCCCGCGCGACGCAGGTTGTAGAAAAGCTCGAGATAGTCCAGGAGCGCGTCCTCGGGATCGACGGCGAGGGCCCACACTTCGCCACCCTCGGGAGCCACTGCGATACGCGTCTCAGCGTGGGGGAGCGGCGGGACGTCGAAGAGTTGTGCAATCCCCTGCCTCCCCTCGACCTCCATCAGCAGGGTGCGGCGCCCCTCGGCCGCCAGCGCCAAGGCGAGTGCTGCGGCAACGGTGGTCTTGCCGGTTCCACCTTTGCCGCTCACCACATGCAGGTCGGCCTGGGGCAGAGTCACCCGAGCACAGTAGACGGCTCCGGCCACCGATCCACGATCGCTACTGTGGTGGCATGACTCGCTGGGAATACGCAACCGTGCCACTGCTCATCCACGCCACCAAGCAGATCCTCGACACCTGGGGTCAGGACGGCTGGGAACTCGTGCAGGTGGTCCCCGGTCCCAATCCGGAGAACATGGTGGCCTACCTCAAGCGGCCGGTGGGCTGATGTCCTCCGTCGAGGAGCGCCTCGCGCACGAGGGCTTCACCGTCCCGACGGTCGCCACTCCCCTTGCCTCCTACACCCCCGCTGTGCGCAGCGGTCCGTACGTCTACGTCTCCGGTCAGTTGCCCTTCGTCAACGGCGAGTTGCCGCGGCACGGCAAGGTCGGCACCGATCTCACGGCAGAAGAAGCCGCCGACCTCGCCCAGACCTGCGCACTCAACGCAATCGCGGCGGTGCGCAGTGTGATCGACGATCTCGACAGGGTCGTGCGCGTGGTGAAGGTCGTCGGTTTCGTCGCCAGTGCGGGGAACTTCACCGCGCAACCACTGGTCATCAATGGCGCCAGCAACCTGTTGGTCCTCGCCTTCGGCGAAGCCGGGGTCCATGCCCGCTCGGCAGTCGGAGTCGTCTCCCTACCCCTCGACTCACCCGTCGAGGTGGAGATGATCGTCGAAGTAGCCGACTGATTCGTGGACCTGCACAGCCGGCTCTCCTCGATCGCGCGGGGTGATGGTGCGTGGACGCCTCCCGCTGCGCTGCCCGCGGCGACGATCGTCCTGTCACGTGGAGATCACGTGCTGGTGATGCGCCGCGTGGAGACGATGGCCTTCGCCCCTCGCATGCATGTATTCCCCGGAGGTCGACTCGAGGAGATCGACCTCACCGCCGATGACCCGTTCCTCGCATGCGCGATTCGCGAGGCCCGGGAAGAGGTGGGCATCGTGGTCACCGGTGACATCCGCCTCATCGACCACTGGATCACGCCGGAGTTCGAGTCCCGTCGATTCGACGTCCGTTTCTTCCTCGCGGAGGTCACCGATCCGGGAGATCTCGTCACCACCGAGGCGGACCAGGTGATGTGGCTGAGCATCAACGACGCTCTCGCTGAACACGAGCAGGGTCGTCTGCCCATGCTGCGCCCCACGGTGGAGGTGCTCGGGTTGGTGCAGCGCATCCTCGCGGGTGACCCCGTGCCTCCGGTGACGCCGAAACTTCCCCGCCCGCGCGATGCCGCGGGGGTTCTGGCCTGGGACATCGTGCACGCCGACACCGGTGAGGTGCTCGCCCGCGACATCATCGGACCGGGTTATGCGGAGGTCGAAGGGGTGGCGGTCCGATGAGCGGCAGGGTGCTTCCTGGGCCGGATGTTGCGTGGACGGGCGGGGGTCCGCGGGACTACGCACAGTGTGTGCTCGCACCCAACCCGTCGCCCTGGACGCTCGAGGGAACCAACACCTGGATCCTCGGGCAGGCCGGCGTGTGCGTCATCGTCGATCCGGGGCCGGAGAGCGCCGAGCACCACGCAGCTGTGCTCGCTGCATGCGAGGAGCGCGGTGAATCACCGCGGATGATCCTCCTGACCCACGGTCACATCGACCATTCCGAGGGCGCGCGCACCCTGGCCGAGCGCCTTCGGGTGCCTGTCCGCGCCTGGGATCCCCACTTCTCCTTCGACCCCGCTCACGTCGGCAATGCGGAGGTGCTCAGTCACGGCGAGATCCTCGACATCCAGGGCCGTGATGTGTCCGTGCTCGCAACTCCGGGGCACAGTTCGGACAGCGTGTGCCTCGTGGTGGGTGACTGTGTGCTCACCGGGGATACCGTGCTTGGACGCGGCACGACGGTCGTCGCCTACCCGGACGGCAACCTCGGTGAGTACTTGGCCAGCCTCGAAGCCCTGCGCACATTCTGCGCGGATAACGGCGTGGCTTCCCTGCTCCCGGGTCACGGGCCGGTTCTGGATGATCCGGTGGGGGTCCTGCATGCCTACCAGGAACACCGGGCCGTGCGCCTTGAGCAGGTGCGCGCGGTGTGGTCGGGTGGCGGTGATGTCGAGGAGATCGTCGACATCGTCTACGCGGATGTCCCGCAGGCGGTGCGTGCCGCCGCGGTGTTAACGGTGCGCGCCCAGGTGGCGTATCTAGCGGGCTCTGCGGCGCAGACGCTCGACATCGACGATCAGAACCTGGCGTGATTCCAGGCGTAACCATCCGCGCTGGGTGAAGTCGGCGAGGGCTTTGTTCACGGTCTCGCGCGATGCACCGACGAGTTGCGCGATCTCCTCCTGCGTCATGTCATGGGTGACGAGCAGGCCGTCGGGGGTGACGGTGCCGAACTTCTCACCCAGATCCATGAGCGCTTTCGCCACGCGACCCGGGACGTCGGAGAAGACGAGATCGGCCATTGCCTCGTTGGTGCGCCGGAGGCGCCGGGCCAATGCCTGAAGGAGTGCAGCGGCGACCTCGGGTCGTCCAGCCAACCAGGGCATCAGCTGCTCATTGCTCAACTCGAGGACGGATGCGTCGGTCAGCGCTGTCGCGGTCGCAGCGCGCTTACCCGGGTCGAACAGGCTCAACTCACCGAACATCTCGCCGGGGCCGAGGACGGCCATCAGGGATTCACGGCCGTCGGGGGAGGAGTGCCCGAGCTTGACTTTGCCGTCGAGGATGACGTAGAGACGGTCGCCGGGCTCACCCTCCTCAAAGAGGGTTTGCCCTTTGAGGACATGTTTCTCGATCAGGGTTTCGCGCAGAACTTGCGCACCCTCGGCATCGAGTGCAGCGAAGAGCGGACTCGCGCTCAACACCCCATCCATGTTTCCTCCCTCATCCTGATTGTTGCCTATGACGACGTTCGGGTCCATGGGGGGTCGGACGTACCCTGGGGGGGTGCACCCATGGATTCCGCTCGCATTCATCGTGGCGTTGGCAGGGTGCGCGCAATCCAGTGATGCTGCGGGCGTACGCGTGACGGACTCCCCTCCGGCATCGGTCGACGTGGCCACCACCACAGGTGATGTCGTGGCGAACTTGGCGGCCGAGATAGATCTGGAACCGTGCCCACCCGCGACGGAATCCGGCACACCCGTGGTCCCCGGGCTTCCCGATGAGGAGTTCCCCTGTCTCGGCGGAGGACCCGCGGTGAACCTCGCCGCCCTCCGTGGAACACCGATGGTGGTGAATGTCTGGGCATCGTGGTGCCCACCCTGCGTCGACGAGATGCCCATCCTGGCGGCCGCCGATGAGAAGTACGACGGCATCCAGTTCCTCGGTGTGACCATCCAGGATGATCCGGTCAAGTCCCTGGAACTGCTCAAGGATGTGGGCGTGGTGTTCCCATCCGTCGTCGATCCCGCCGGCTCGATACGAGCGCCGCTCCTCGTCACCGGACCACCGGTGACGTTCTTCATCGACGCGAAGGGCATCATCACCGGACGCTTCGATGGTGCGATCCCCGATGTCGAGACTATGGACGCACTCATCGCGGAGCACCTGACCCCGTGACGTGGCGCAGCACCGGTGAGTTGCTCCTGCCCGAGACATCCCTTCCCGAGTGGGTGCGCCCCGTAGCGCACTTCGCATCCTCCGCGCACGTGTCCCGCCTGACGCGATTCGCCCCGACTGCTGGCGCTGGTCGCCATGCGGCGGTGTTGATCCTGCTGGGTGAGGGTCCCGAGGTCGTCCTTGTGCAGCGGGCCGGGGGAGACGCACTCCACTCGGGGCAGCCCGCGTTCCCCGGCGGCGTGGTGGAACCCCAGGATGTGGATGCGATCGATGCCGCACTGCGGGAGACCCATGAGGAGATCGGGGTGGCACGTAAAGAGATCACCCCTTTCGCGCTGCTTCCCGACCTCCTGATCCCGGTCAGTGATTTCGTTGTGAGTCCGGTGCTCGCCGTGTGGAACGAGCCGCGCGATGTGACCGCGCAGGATCTGAATGAGATCTCCTCCGTGCACCGGGTGGCGATCCGCGACCTGGCCTCCGCGGAAAATCGGTGCTTGGTCCGGCACCCCTCCGGCTTCGTCAGCCCGGGATTCGAGGTTTCCTCCATGTTGGTGTGGGGATTCACCGCGGGAATCCTCGACGGGCTTCTTCGCGAGGCAGCGTGGGAGGAACCCTGGGACTCCGAGCGCGTCATCACGCTGTCCAGCTGATTACGCAGTCATGATGGAGCGCTATGGCCATCATCGACTGGGTGCTCATCGGTGCCTTCGTGATCTTCGCGTGGACCGGGTGGCGTCAGGGCTTCATCGCCGGGGTGTTCTCCTTCGTGGGGTTCCTCGGTGGCGGCGCACTCGTGGTGTGGTTGCTTCCGTCACGTATTGAGCAGTGGATCGAGCCATCCACTCTGCGGCTCATCGCGCTGGTCGGTGCCGTGGTCCTCGGCGCGATCCTCGGACAGGTGCTCATGTCGATCCTCGGACACAGGATCCGATCCGTGGTGGTGTGGAAGCCAGCGCGAGTCGTCGATCACGCGCTCGGTGCCGGCCTGAACGTGATCGCCCTCGCGGTGATGCTGTGGGTACTGGCCTCCGCGCTCGTCTACGCGCCATTCGCGGTGGTCAGCGATCAGGTCAGTTCCTCACGTGTGCTGACCACCCTGGATGCGGCGGTGCCGAGCCAGGCCCGTGACGCCTTCTACGAGGTCACTGGCACCCTCGCGGACACCGCGGTTCCGCGGATCGTCGCGGGGGCGGGGGACCTGCTCTCACCCGAGGTCGACGCACCCGATGCCGCAGTTGTCGATCCCATCGTGGACCAGACGCGCGCGTCGATTGTGAAGATCGTGGGCGATGCCCGTGAATGCAACCAAATCGTGTCCGGGTCGGGCTTCGTCCTGGAGCGCGGATTGATCGCAACCAACGCCCATGTGGTCGCTGGCGCCTCGGATCTGAGGGTCAGGGTGCGGTCGGGGATCTCCTCGGTGAGCGCGTCGGTGGTCTACTTCGACCCGGAGACGGACATCGCCCTGCTCAGCGCACCGGATCTCGACGCCCCGCCCGTGGATCTGGTCCTCGCACCCCTGGAGCGGGGCACATCCGTGGTGACCGCGGGGTTCCCCGGGGGCGGTCGCTTCACCGCATTGCCGGCACGTGTGCGTGACCTCGCCGTGACGCGGGGCGAGTCGATCTACGGGGAACCGGGTGTGCGGCGGGAGGTCTACGTCCTGCGCGGCAACGTGGAGCCGGGGATCTCGGGTGGCCCGGTGCTGACCGAGGACGGCCGCGTGGCCGGAATGGTGTTCGCGGCCGGCCTGGATGAGCCCGAGGTTGCCTACGCGTTGACCAGTCAGGTCATCGCCGAGGCGAGCGCGCTTTCGGGAGCCGAGCCCGTTCCCACTGGCAGTTGCGAGGTCGTGGTGGCCTCGTCATCGCGAGGTTAGCCACTCGATCGTGATGCGGTGGAAGTCACCGGGCAGTTCCTCGTGCACGAAGTGACCTGCGGGCAGGTCACGCTGGGTGTACGTGCCCCTGACGTACTCCTCGCAGCCGGCGAACGTCTCGGCGCGGAGGAGTGGATTCTGTGATCCAGTGATGACGAGCACGTCGGTGGTCAGCGGTGTCTCCATGCGTGACATGTAGGTCACGCCGTCCGAGCGATACACCGAGCGCATAGCCCATCGATACGACTCGATCGCTGTGTGGGCCGTGGGCCAGCGCAGGAAGGCGGTGCGGTAGCGCTCGAGGGTGTCGGCATCCAGCCAGGTGTCATCATCCGACCATGCGCGCAGGAAGTGCTCGACCCGTGCTGCGCCGGCGGAGCGCAGTGTCCGCTCCGGCCACAAGGGGAGTTGCAGACCCCAGATGAATCCCATCGCCCTGCGCTGACTCCGATCGGCCAGCATCGCGTGCCGCATGCGCCGCGGGTGGGGTGCGTTGACGGCGATGACACCGTCAGTGACGTCCGGATGCATCACCCCCATGGTCCAGGCCACGATGCCGCCCCACCCATGGCCGATGACTGTTGCGCGATCCTCGCCGAGACTTCGGATGATGGTGGCGACGTCCTCCGCGAGCGTCGTCGGGTCGTACCCGTGCGGGGGATGGTCCGACGCACCGTAGCCGCGCATGTCGACGGCCACGACACGAAAGCCGTCACCGGCCAACTCGGGGATGATGTGTCGCCACGTCCACCAGAACTGCGGAAAGCCATGCAGCAGGATGACCAGTGGTCCCTCGCCCTGCTCGGCGATGTGGAATCGGGAACCGTTCGCAGAGAGATCGCGGTGTCGCCACGGCCCGTCGGCGCGCAACACCTGCTCGGGGCTGATGGGCACGTGCTACGGGGTGGTGATGCTCTGCGTGATGGCCTGTTGTGTCTTCTCGATTTCTGCCGCAGCGAGCTTCGGTCCACGGATCTTCTTGGCGTTGTTCGCGGCGATAAGCCCCGCGATCACCGCAACGAGGATCAGCCCGCCCGCGACGATAAGAAAGGACAGCCATGGTGCGAGTCCGGCAGCGACGAGACCCAATGCGGCAGCGACGAGCAGGAACAGGCCTGCAGTGCTGACGGCGCCGATCGCGACAAGTCCGAAGATTGAAACCTTCGCGACGTCCTGCCCGGTCTGCTGTAACTCGGCCTTGACGAGTGCAGCCTGAGCGGTCGCGAGACGCTTCGCGTGGGACACGGTGCTGCCGATCAACGCACCGAGGCTGGATTGGTTCTCCACAGGGACAGGCTAGCGGGAGTCGGAATCGGGGAGTTGCTGGTAGACGTCTGGGATCCCATCCTCATTCACGTCCGCCTCCTCGACCTCGGCCACTCGGTCGTAGTGACGACGGCGTGCCGTGAGGACGATCGCCGCGAGGACCGTGGCGATTACGGATGCGGTGAGGATCGCCGCTTTCGCGGGGCCGAGGAGCTGCTCGCTGCCCTCGTACCCGAGCTCTGCAATGAGAAGCGCGACGGTGAAGCCGATACCCGCCAGCACACCGATGGCTGCGACATCACGCCATGCGATCCCCGGTGCCAGTGATGCACGGGTGAACCGCGCAGTGATCCATGCACCGGCGAAGACACCGATTGGCTTGCCCACGACGAGTCCGAGCAAAATTCCCAGGGCGACAGGTTCGGCGAGTGCGTCGATCAGGCCGATCGCGCGTAGATCCACGCCTGCAGCCAGGAAGGCGAAGATCGGGACAGCGATACCGGCACTCCAGGGATGGATGCGGTGCTCCAGGCGTTCCGCGGGTGAGGTCTCCTCCCCGGGATCCGTGCGTACCCGCGTCAGGAGACCGAGGATCACCCCGGCCACAGTTGCGTGGACGCCGCTTCGGAAGGTGAAGTACCAGGCCAGGATCGCGAGTGGCACGTAGAACCACGGCGAGGTCCACCGGAGTCGCTGCGCGATCGCGTACACGAGGAATGCCGCGATCGCTGCGAGGAACCACACCGCAGAGAACTTGTCCGAGTAGAAGATCGCGATGACCGCGATGGCCCCCAGGTCGTCGACGACAGCCAGGGTGAGGAGGAAGGCGCGCAGAGCAACGGGTAGCCGGCGGCCGAAGACGGCCAGCACAGCGAGTGCGAATGCGATGTCCGTGGCCATGGGGATACCCCACCCGGACAGATTTCCGCGCTCCATCGAGGCGTTCACTGCGACGAAGATCAGCGCAGGAATCGCCATACCGCCGATAGCGGCGGCTGCCGGAACAACCGCTTGCGATGCCTTGCTCAGTGATCCGACCACGAGCTCGTGCTTTAACTCGAGTCCCACGATGAAGAAGAAGATCGCAAGAAGTGCATCGGCGGCCCAGACGCCGAGGGACAGGTTCAACCCGAGCGACTCTGGACCGATGCGTACGTCGACGAGCGACGTGTAGGAGTCGCCCCATGGTGAGTTCGCCCAGATCAACGCGACGATCGCCGCCGTGATGAGGAGCAGTCCGCCGATGGTTTCATCACGCAGGTAGGCAAGGACCCAGCCACGCTCGCGCAGCGACGGCCGGGTGAGGAACTCCCGCCGATCCATTCAAGCACCCTACCCAGCGATGGCTGGTCGGGTCCCGGTCAATCCTCGGGCTGCGCCGTGGTCATCCCACCGGCGATGAGGTTCATCACCGTGGGATCGGCGAGTGTCGTGACATCTCCGAGGTTGCGGTGCTCCGCCACATCTCGGAGGAGCCTGCGCATGATCTTCCCGGAACGAGTCTTGGGCAGTTCCGCCACGATCATGATCTGGCGCGGTTTCGCGATGGGCCCGATTTCCTTGGCCACGTGGGCACGGAACTCCTGGGCGAGACCCTCGCCGTCCTCGACTCCACCACGCAGGATCACGAACGCGACGATTCCCTGCCCCGTCATCTCGTCGCTTGCTCCCACGACGGCAGCTTCGGCGACTTTGGGGTGGGAGACCAGTGCCGATTCCACCTCAGTCGTCGAGATTCGGTGGCCAGACACATTCATCACGTCATCGACGCGCCCCAAGACCCAGATCGCACCATCCTCGTCGAGTTTCGCACCATCGCCGGCGAAGTAGTACTGCGGCCACCGCGACCAGTAGGTCTCGACGTAGCGCTGATCGTCCCCCCAAATCCCGCGCAGCATCGACGGCCACGGCTCGGTGAGAACGAGGTAGCCGCCGCTGCCATTGCCGAGCGGTTCACCGGCGTCGTTGACGACCGCTGCGCCGATCCCGGGCAGGGGTCGCATCGCCGATCCGGGTTTGCATGCGGTCACTCCGGGAAGCGGGGAGATCATGATCGCGCCGGTCTCGGTCTGCCACCAGGTGTCGACGATGGGGCAGTGTCCCCCACCGATCGTGTCGCGGTACCAGATCCACGCCTCGGGGTTGATCGGCTCGCCCACCGATCCGAGCAGGCGCAGGGACGACAGGTCATGCGCTGCGGGAAGTTCATCCCCCCACTTCATGAAGGTGCGGATCGCGGTGGGCGCGGTGTAGAAGATGGTGACCCGGTGCCGCTCGATGATGTCCCAGAAGCGATCTTTGGCCGGAGTGTCGGGGGTTCCCTCGTAGACGACCTGCGTGACGCGATTGGCCAGCGGTCCGTACACGATGTAGCTGTGTCCGGTCACCCACCCGATGTCCGCGGTGCACCAGTAGATGTCGCTGTCGGGCTTGAGATCGAAGACGTTGCGGTGGGTGAAGGAGGCCTGGGTCAGATATCCACCGGAGGTATGCAGGATCCCCTTGGGTTTCCCGGTTGTTCCTGAGGTGTAGAGGATGAACAGCGGATGCTCGGCATCGAATGCCTCGGGTGTGTGCTGACTCGACTGCCGATCGACGATGTCGTGCCACCACACATCGCGGTCACCCCAGGACACGTCGTTACCCGTGCGGCGCACCACCACTACCCGGCGCACCGAGGGTGAGGCGTCGACGGCCTCGTCGACGGCTGGCTTGAGTGGCATGACCGAACCGCGCCGATTCTGACCGTCGGCGGTGATAACCAAGGTCGCCTGAGCATCCTCGATGCGACTACGCAGTGCCTCCGCGCTGAAGCCCGCGAACACGACGGAGTGTGGCGCACCAATCCGGGCGCACGCGAGCATCGCCACGATCGCTTCCGGGATCATCGGCATGTAGATCGCGACTCGATCACCGGACCTCACGCCCAGTTCGGTCAGCGCGTTGGCTGCTTTGCAGACGTCGTTCATCAACTCCGCGTAGGTGACGTCACGGCGATCACCGGGCTCGCCCTCGAAGCGGAGTGCCACCTGGGATCCGTGCCCCGATTCCACGTGACGGTCGACGCAGTTGTAGGCGACATTGAGCTTCCCGCCGACGAACCACTTCGCGAAGGGGGCGTTGGACCAGTCGAGCACCTGGCCAAAGGGGGTATCCCAGTGCAGGTGATGTGCCTGCTCGGCCCAGAAGTCGAGCCGATCGGCTGCCGCCTCGTCGTACATCGCGGCCTTGGCGTTCGCTCGGGCAGCGAACTCTGCCGGAGGTGGGAAGAGCCGGGTCTCGTGCAGCAGATTGCTCAGTGCTTCATCACTCATGGTCGCTCCCATCGACGTCGGACACATTCTGGCGTACAGCCACAGGCGAGGTGGGCTGAGTGGGGAAGCGTCGTTAGCGTGACGCTGTGACCCATTGGGTGGAGCGCATTGAGGCACGTGAGGCTTTTGACGCCGCACGTGCCGAGGTGGATGCCGTTCTCTGGGATCGACGGGTACGCGCCGCCGCTGTGGAGGTCGCGGCATCCTCGCGGGAGCGTGGCGCCCGGGACTCCGCGGTCATCGAGGGAGCCGATCTCGCTTTCGACGATGACTCACCGATGGGTCGCGTGGTTGCCGCCGCGCACGCGGTCACCGATGCGGTGACCGGTCAACTTCCCACCTGGTCACGCGCTCCGCTGCAAGTCCTCGCGCATCTGCACACGCTCGTTGTCGCCAGCCTCGGGGCGGGTGATCCCGGGCGCCCGCGCACCGACGATGCCGCGGAGGACCCGCTCGGCATCGGGGGAGTCCCCCCGTCGGCGACGGTGGGTCCGCGGCTGCAGGATCTGTCCCGCGTGATCGCACGCGGTGAGCAACTCCCCGCATTGGCGGTTGCTGCGATCGTGCATGGTGAAGTGATGCACCTGCGGCCTTTCGCATCCGGATCGGGACTGCTCGCACGCGCATGCATCCGATTGGTCATGGCCGATCGGGGAGTCGATCCATCCCTGTTCACTGTTCCCGAGTTGGGTATCCAGGAGCAGGGGCGACCGGCCTACGTGTCCGCCATCCGCGACTACGCCTCGGGTGATCCCGAGCGGGGTGTGGCGTACGCGCGGTGGTTTGCCACATCGATCGCGCTAGGCGCGCAGGCTGCGACGGCGGGCGTACCAGGTCAGTCCTAGAGCCACCGCTCCGAGCGCCACCCCCGCACCGGCTGCGACCGCTTGGTTTCGCTGAGCGCGTTGCTTAAGGGCGACCGGCTTTGCGAAGTCGTGGATGCGCCACCCCTCATTCACGGCGACCTCGCGAAGCTCGTCATCGGGATTCACCGCGGTCGGATGCCCCACCAGGTGCAGCATCGGCAGGTCTGTGACGGAATCCGTATAGGCGTAGCAGGCGGCGAGGTCGTAGCCACGTTCCTCGGACAGTGTGCGGATCGCATCGGCCTTACCTTCGCCATAGGCGTAGAACACGATCTCTCCCGTGTAGCGACCGTCCTCGATCCCCACCTGCGTTCCGATCGCCAGGTCCGCGCCGAGCCTGGCACCGATCGGTTCGACGACGTCGGTTCCCGAGGACGACACGATGATGACGTCGTGTCCGGCTGCTTTGTGTGACTCGATCAATTCCAGTGCCTCGAAGTACACAACCGGATCGATGATCTCATCGAGAGTCTCGTTGACGATGCGCTGGACCGTGGCGACATCCCATCCGCGGATGAGTGAGGACATGTAGTCGCGCATGGTCTCCATCTGATCATGGCTGACGCCCGACGCTCGGAACATGAACTGCGCGTAGGCGCTGCGGATGACATCGCTGGCACCGATTAGGCCCTCCTTGTGGAACGGGCGCGCGAAAGCGAAGGAACTCGACGTGGCCAGGATCGTCTTGTCAAGATCGAAGAAGGCTGCGGTGGACACGGGACAACGGTACGTCAGCGCTTATCCACAATGCACGATCACGGTCTTCCGTTCACGGGCATTTCGCCGAAGGCTTGACGAATGGCGACCCTGACTCGTCCTCTCCTGATCACCGAGGACTCCGAGGTGATCGACACGGTCGTGCGCATCGCCGCGGCTCGTGCAGGTGAGGTGCTGGTGTGTGCGGAGCAGACCGCGGTCCGGGGTGCGTGGATGCACGCCCCACTCGTTCTGGTCGGCGCCGATTGTGCGGCGGAGGTGATCAGTCGCGGATTGCCCAATCGTGGACGCATCGTGGTGGTCACGTGCACGGATGACCGGGTGGTGTGGGAGCAGGCGGTCCGCCTGCGCGCTGAGCATGTGGTGCGCCTACCCGACGGGGAGCGCTGGCTCGCCGATGCCCTGGCGGACTGTGCCGAGGGACCACCCCGGGACGGGTGCGTCCTCGCCGTCGTCGGCGGTGCGGGAGGCGTGGGCGCCTCCACCTTCGCGGCCACCCTCGCGCTGACCGCGGCGCAGGACGGACGCAGATCGCTCTTGATCGACGGGGATCCCCTCGGTGGCGGCCTCGACCTCCTGCTCGGGGTGGAGGAGGCCGCGGGTGCCCGGTGGTCCGCGATCGACCCGGGTCCGGGTCGCCTGTCGCCCGCCCAACTCGATGCCGCGCTACCCCACGTCGGATCGGTAGCCCTCTTGTCCGCGGATTCCCCGCGCGCCGCGGAGGCGCCCGTCGTCGCTTCGGTGGTCGATGCGGGACGGCGCGGATTCGACGCCGTGGTCATCGACTGTCCACCACCGGGTGATGCGCACATCGGCACGTGGGTGGCGGTGGCCGATCGCGTGATCGTCATCGCCAGTGCACACGTGCACGGTGCATCAGCCACCGCGCGGGTCCTGCAGCGTCTCGCGGGACTCGGGGTGCACCCCGAGGTGGTGGTGGCCGAGCGCGCGAAGGGGGTGCCGTCGGAGGAGGTGGCATCCGCCCTCGGGATCACCGCACGGGCGTCGATTCCCTTCATCCCCTCCATGGCGGGCCGGGCAGACGAGGGCGACGTTCCGGTGATCACCTCCGCGTACGCGCGCGAATGCCGGCTGGTCCTGTCATGACGTTGCTCGATCGCGTGCGCACGCGACTCATCGCGGAGCAGCAGCAGGCGGGTGTGGTCGAGGTCGCCGCCGCGCTGCGCGCGGAAGGTGTTGTGCTCGCCGACCATGCTCTGGGGGTTCTCGTCGAGGACGTGCGTCGCGAACTCGCCGGTGCCGGTCCGCTGGAGGACCTCCTCGCCGATCCACGGGTGACCGACGTGCTCGTGAACTCTCCGGACGAGGTCTATGTCGACCGGGGAGCTGGCCTGGAGCGGGTGCACGTCGATTTCGGGAGCGAGGAGCGGGTGCGCGCACTCGCGCAGCGCCTGGCATCGCGGGCCGGTCGAAGACTCGACGACGCATCACCACATGTCGACGCGCGTCTCCCCGAGGGGGGTCGATTGCACTGCGTCCTCTCTCCGATCGCTACGGACGGGACCTGCATCTCCATCCGCCTGCCCCGCGCCCACGCCATCACCGTGGATCTGCTGGTGTCCCATGGATCCATCGACGCTGCGGGTGCAGATCTGCTCCGCGCGCTCGTGCACAACCGGCGCGCATGTGTGGTGACCGGCGGCACCGGATCCGGGAAAACAACTGTCTTGAACTCGTTGCTGGGCGAAGTAGCCCCCGAGGAACGGATCGTCATCGCGGAGGACTCCGTCGAATTGGCCCCACGTCACCCGCACGTGGTGCGTCTGCAATCCCGGATGCCGAACATCGAGGGAGCGGGAGCGATCACTTTGCGCGATCTCGTCCGTCAGACCCTGCGCATGCGGCCGGATCGGATCGTTCTCGGTGAGGTACGCGGCAACGAGATCATCGATCTCTTGACGGCGATGAACACCGGCCACGAGGGTAGCTGGGCGACCATCCATGCGAATGCCGCCGTTGATCTCCCCGCGCGGGTGGAGGCGCTGGGTCTGCTGGCGGGGGTGCCACGTCAGGCGATGCATGCCCTGTTGGCTTCTGCGGTCGATGCCGTCGTGCACGTGCAACGCCTGCGCGACGGACGACGCATTGTCAGTGGCATTCACGTCCTGGATCTCGAGGCTGATGGACTCGTCCGTGCCCTTCCGGCATTCACCTACGACGGCAGGGAGTCCGTACGTGCCGAAGCGTGGGACATGTTGTGCGCCTGATCATCGTCTCCGCGGGCTTTACCGCAGTCGCCGTCGCGCTGTGGCTGCAGCCGTCGGCGGTGCGTCGGCTGCGGCGCGAACACCGTGGACCCGACCTCCTCGCCTGGGCGCGCCGATTCCTGCGCCCGACCCCCGGACCGGACGCGCGTGTCATGGCCGTGACCGGATTGGCCGCCGAACTTCGTGCAGGCCGATCCCCGGAGCGAGCGCTCGTGGCGGTGGCGCAGGACGTGTGGCCGCGCACCTGTGCCGTGGCTTCCTGGGGTGGTGATGTCGTCGGGGCCCTGCGCGCAGAGGACGACCACATCGCGGCGCACCTCGCCGCCTGCTGGCAGATCGGCAGCGCCACCGGCTCACGCCTCTCGGACATCATCGAGAACCTCGCTCGCGCAGAGCGCGATGCCGCCGAAGCCCGCGTCGAACTTCGTGCCTCACTCGCCGGGCCAAGGGCCACCGCACGGATGCTGGCCCTGCTCCCACTCCTCGGCGTCGGACTCGGCTACCTGCTCGGGGCAGATCCGATCACCTGGTTCGTCACCGACCCCCTGGGCCCACCGATGCTCATCGTCGGCGCGCTCCTTACCGGCGCTGGGGTGGTGTGGACCCGTCGGATCACGGGGCAGGTCGAGTCCGCACTGTGATCGCCCTCGCCATGGTGTGCGCGGCTGCGTCCGCGTGGCTGTGGCTACCCGGTGACCCGGTTTCTCGTTTGCGGCGCACGCTGGGGAGTCCGGCGCGCACCCGGCCGCGGCTGGACCATCTCTCACCGCGTCAGATCACCGCGCTCGCTGTCACGGTGGGTGCCCTCCTCATGATCGTGTTCGGTGGAGTGCTGGGTGTTCTCTTCGGCGCCGCCGTCGCAGTGATGATCGTGGTCGTGACGCGCCGCCACGGTCACCGTGACGCACGGGTGACCGATCTAGCCCTGACCCGCCAAGCACCGGTCGTGGCCGAATTACTCGGTGCGATCGTGGGGGCGGGGGCGTCGATCGTTCATGCGGTGGACGCCGTGGAGTCGGCCGTGTCCTCGCCGGCGAGTGACCACCTCGGTGCTGTGCGTGCGGCACTTCAACTGGGTGCATCACCGCAGGAGGCCTGGTCGCACGTGCCAGCGCCACTCCAACCCATCGCGCGCGCTGTACGACGATCGCAGGAGTCCGGTGCCCCACTCAGCTTCGTGCTCGACGGCACCGTGGAGGACCTCCGCCGGGAACATCGATCGGCAGTGCAGGCGGCCGCGCGTGCTGCCGGCGTGCGGGTGGTGGCACCGCTAGCCCTGTGCTTCCTCCCGGCCTATCTCGTGATCGGTGTCGTACCGATCGTGGCGTCGCTCGCCCGTGGACTGTTCACGTGACCGTCCACAGGGTGCGTTTTCATCCCGCGCACGGAAACTGACTCCGAACATGGCTTCGATCCACGCAATTCTCGGTGCAGCACTCCAACCAGGAGTGACAACCGCGAGGAGAGACCATGTCAGTTCTGATTCTTTCGAAACTTCCCTGCACCACACACCGCATTGCGCGTCGATTTCGCGACGACGCCGGCTTGACCACCGCGGAGTATGCGGTGGGAAC
>JBILLS010000032.1:0-22794 GCA_044375955.1 Candidatus Nanopelagicales bacterium
GTGCGCAGGTTGGTGGCACTGGTGGCGCCATTCGCGCGGTTGTAAACGGTGCCGGAACCGGTGGTACCGGCCGGGCCTTCGTTGAAGTCGTAGTAGGCGAGCAGGCCGGTCTCTCCCACCGGGCCATAGGTGTGCATGCTGGAGAGAACCTGAGCAGCCGTGATGGCTGTGTTGAAGAGACGAACTTCATCGATATGCCCCGCGAAGAAGTACTGGTTGCTCAGGTAAGAGCGATAGCCCACCGAGAGTGGAACCAGGGCGGTTCCCAGCGTTCCCGTGCCCACACCCGTCTTCGTTGCCGCCAACTGCCCGTTGAAGTAGAAGTTGATCGTGTCACTTCCCGCCGCTCGAGTGAAGGCGACGTGCTGCCACTCATTCAGTCGTGCGGTGATGCCGGAGTCCGTCCACGCCCAGTTGGATCCGAGCGCCACCTGCCATGTGTTGTTGTAACAGGTCAGGGACACTGTCGACCACTGGTCGAGGACCATGCTGAAACTGGTGCAGGCTTCGGGGCGCACCCATGCGGCAACGCTGACAGCGCTTGTGAGACTGCTCGTGAAAGCCGATGTCGATCCCGCAATGGCGCCCTGCGTCGTGCCGTTGAGCGTCATTGCGAAGTCCTGATCACCACTGGAGATGGACGCGATCTGAGCTAGAGACAGGATGCCGGCGCCGCAGGAGTAGTCGGGGTTCGCATCGCAGGTCGGGTTCGCGAACTCCTTGGTGTAGTCGCGGCCGGTGAGGGTGCGGTAGGCGTCGTCGGGCGTGATGCTCGGCGTCGCTCCGGCGAGCATGGCCGCACCGGCGCTCACGTGGGCCGCCGCAATGGAGGTGCCGAAGTCGCTGCCTGCGCCCGGCTCGGCGGGGATGGTGGTGCCGGTGTTCGAGACAGTGGTGACCGGCTGGGTTGCATCGCCGCCCGGGGCGGAGAGGTCGATGACCCGGCCGTGGTTGGAGTAGTCGGCGCGCAGGCCAGCGCTGTTCGTGGCGCCGACGGTAAGCACGCCGTTGCAGTTGCCCGGTGCGTACTTCGCCGCGTCGTCATTGGCGTTGCCGGCGGCGGCGATGAGGATGCTGCCCCGACTGCGGGCGTCATCGATCGCCGCCTGAAGCGCGGTGGGGCACATCGCCTCGACGGCGAACGACATGTTGATGACCTTGCTCGGGTTCTCGTTCGCCGGAGCGTTCTCGACCTCGCCACCCGACGCCCACGTGATCGAGGCCGCGATGTCGGAGAGCAGGCCACCGCGCCACGAGAGCGCGCGAACCGGCTGGATCTTCGCGCCGGGCGCGATCGAGGAGATGACGCCGGCCATCTGGGTGCCGTGCCAGCTCGATGCACGCGTCGGGGCGACATCACGCCAGTCACCCGGATCCGCCGGGTTCGCATCGCGCCCCACCACCCCGAACGTGCCGGTGTTTGCGTAGTCGCCGTCGAATGCGACCGGCGGGGCATTCGGCTGCCGCGATGCCATGAGCTGCTCCGGGCTCGACACGAAGTCGTAGCCCGACACCGTCTTGCCTTGGAGCGCCGGATGGCTGGCGATGCCGGTGTCGATAACCGCGACGGTCGCGCCGAGCCCCGCTGATGGATCGGACGTTGCGTCGACACCGAAGGCACCCGAGAGGTTCCATGCCGCGGGGGCCGCGTTGTCACTCGCGGTGAAGAGGAACTGATCGGGCTCCGCCCACTCCACGGCCGGGTCGGCCTGCAGGTCGGCGGCGATGGTCTTCGCTTCGTCCAACGACACCGGCTCGCTCAGTTCGACGAGTATGGCGTCCTGCGACACCTGCTCGCCCACGGTGAGATCGACCGCATCCACCCCCGCCTCGCCAGGCACACTTGCCTGGCCTTCGCGCACGCTGGTGCCGGGCGCGAATTCGACGATGAGTCCGGCTACGACGCCCTCGGCTCCGGAGGTCGGGGTTGCCTTGACCGGTCCCGAGCCGCTGGAGCGGCCCGCGTCGGTCACCCCGAACACTTCGAAGGTGTACTCCACGCCGTTGCGCAACCCGGGAACTGCCAGGGCCAGGGCCTGCGTCTCAACAAGGCGGGCCGACCCATCACCGGTCACCTGGACCAGATAGTGATGGGCCGGCCCCCACGGGTTCGGGCCGTCCCCCGCCAGGGACGGCACCGAACCCGCCTGCCACACCAGGTCCACCCGGTTCAGTCCCGCGGTGGCCGCAAGTCCGATGGGGGCAATGGGGCAGCGCGCCACCTCGGCAACGGATGCCGGGGATGACGACGATTGAGGGGACGCCGATGGCGACGCCGAGGAACTCGGCGAGGGCCTGGTCGACGTCGATGTGCTGGGCGAGGCCGTTGGGCTCGGTCGAAGGGTGGGTGCCTCGCTCGCTGAACTCGCTGGGGATGGCGACGGGGTGGCCGGGGGGGAATCTGAGGTTGAGGGTGATGGCGACGGGGTGGCCGTGGGCGCATCTGAGGTTGAGGGTGAGGGTGCTTCGGATGCGGTATCCGAGGGGGACTCCGACGCTACGAGCGTCGGCGGCGAGGAGTCCACGACGACGCCCGGTGCAACGCCGGTTCGCGCGCTGAGTGATGCCTCGGAGGACGGGGTCGCTGCGATCGTCGCAGAGGGGCTCTCGCTTGAGGATGCAGATGCGGAGACTGTCGGCGATGCGCTGCTGGTGGGAGTACTCGACGGTGAAGGTGATGGTGACGACGACGTGCTCGATGCAGATGCGGAGACTGTCGGCGATGCGCTGTTGGTGGGAGTACTCGACGGTGAAGGTGATGGGGACGCGGTGCTCGACACGGACGCCGAAACCGAAGGCGTGGCACTTCTCGATGTGGACACCGACGGTGTGGGTGATGGCATTGCTGCTGTGAGTGCCGCGCGCACATCGTCGAGATCGCACAGTGGTGGCAGATCACCCTTCGTCATCGACGACGCAGGTGATGCCTCCGCGGCACGTGCAGGCTGCGCAGAGAGCACGACCGCGGACACGACAACGCACGCGATGACCGCGTGTGCGATCTCGCGACGTCGGCGTGGCGGCGCCATCGTGCGTACTCCAGAAATCAGGGTGGACTTGGGGGTTTGTCGACCTAAGAAGGAAGGCTAAGCGAGCCGTTCGCGGCTACCTAATGAAGTGAGAATTATCCGAACATTGCCGTGTCGAGCAGAGGGTGGCGTGAACTCTCAACCAGAAGTTGAGAGTGTCTCAAGGGCCACTTGAGGGTTGCGCGATTTCCCTCGTGAAATAACCCTGTTGGGCCTGAATGTCGGGGTGCGCGGGGGCAAAACGTGGAGGCCGGGGAGGCCGGGGCGCCCGGAGAGCAGCGACCGGTTCGTCCGGGGCGCCGGCACCCGGTCACCAAGGCTCGTATCGACCCGGGCGGTGGAATAGACCACGCCTATCCAAGGACGATCCTCGCACAGAGCAGCTGGGCGGCGCACTCCTCGGGGACGATGAGTGTGTCGCGATCGAGTGCACAGACTTAATGCCCGGTGATCCATCTGAACGCGCGGATGATGTCGATCGAGTCGGAACAGGTGAAGTTGCCGTGGCCTGATATGCGCAATTGAGTGATTTGGACGGCCCACGGAAGTTTGCTGCAGGAGGTGCTGTCGCTGATGCCGAACCAGTGACCGCAGAAGTCGGCCAGCCTCAATGAGTAGGAAGGAAGAATCGCGAACGGGTTGCGATGCTGCTCTCCACGTTGTGCACTCGGCAGTAGAGGTCAGCTCACTCCGCGCCGTGGGGCGCAGGAACGTCCAGTGCTAAGCGCCGAAGAAACCGGTGACGAGGGGAACGAGATTTGGTCGACGAGATTCGGAAAGGATCGTGCCGACCAACACCATGGAGTGGTCCCTCCCCGTGGTCACGACAGGTGGGCACTGGCTCGACGGGGCGGTGACGTGCGTATTCGGGGAGCTCCATGGTGGCCCAGAACCCCGTCTCCGGTTGGTGTCCAGGGGGCTGACCTCCTGCGGAGGTGGCGTTATCAAGGGAGCGCGGCTCGTCTGGGGCCGGTCCGGTTGGACGATTCACCCGACGGTGTCTCGGTTGGTGCGCCCGGAAGTGTGCGCCCGGAAGGACTCGAACCCTCAACCGACCGGGTAGAAACCGGTTGCTCTATCCGTTGAGCTACGGGCGCCAAGTCTCTATTGTCCCCGGACGGGTACGTGGCTGGCGCTCAGGTCGGCGCGCGGCGCCCCGCATGTCGAGGTGTGAGACGGTCCTGGCTGAGCTGGCAGCCCCGGCGCGCGACTGGGGCGACCCGAGCACAGCGGTCGCCGCGGATCACGAGGGTAGACCACGCGAATCGAAGAGGGAAGCGTCGATCTCCCAGAGGGAACTCTCGCGCGGGTCATCGCGTTCTAGGTGAGCGAATCGGGTGGAGACATCGCGCATCCTTCCGAGCCGTGCGTTCGCGGACTTTCTGGCGCGCCGTTTGGCGCGCGCTTCCCGGAGAGAGAATTTCACGGTGGAATTCTGCCATCTCGCGTGGGTTCTAGATGGTTCCTCGTCAGCGGGCTTGCTTGGCGGGGCTATTGGGCCGCGGCGCGGTAGGTCCAGTAGGGATCCTTGGGCTGGCCGTCCTGATAGGTCAGCGGGGACAAGTGTTTCCAGTCGCGCTCGAAGACGCGGGCCATCCGGTCGATGATGGAGGCCTTCCCAATCAGGATTCCCAGCTCTCGCTCAGAGTTCGTGGACACGTTGTCACCGGGATTCTGCGAACCGACGAAGGCCATCGCGTTGGCGGTGCCAGCGTCGCGGATCATCGCCTTGGAATGGACGAAGATCGGCCCGGCGGGGTAGGTCGGATCGAAACCGAATTCGACGCCCGCGGCGGCAAGCTGCTCCACCTGGTCGAAGGTCATTGCGGGCGGGTCGGTGTTAGTGATGATGCGCACGTCAACGCCGCGTCGTGCGGCGGCGATCACGCGGTCCTGGAAGGGGAGGTAGTCCAGGAGGAGAACGTAGAGATCGAGGGTTGAGGTAGCCCCATCGATCAGGGTGAAGATGCGCTCCTTGCCGTATGTCGCCGGCTGGTAGCCCACCCCGTTCGGTGACCAGGCCAGTCGCGGGCTTGTTGGTGCGGGGGGTTGGCGACGCTCCCAGTCCGCGTCGTAAAAGGCCTGAATCTCGCGCACGTCCTGCTGGTTCGTCGTCGTGATCGCGAACCCGCGGGTTCCCAGCAGACCCTGGGTGGGCGTGAGATAGGACGGCTGACTGTTGAAGTCCATGATGAGGGCGCGGCCTCGCCCCGTGCGACCGTCGGCGACCATCGACTTCTGATGGCTATAGGTATAGGTGAAAGGGCTCAGGCGCACGTCGATGCCGGCCTTGGCTAAAGCGTTGAAGGTCGGCATGTTGGTGTTGTAGTTCGGGTTCGTCGGATCCCAGAGGTTGCTTCCCGCCGGGAACACCTGCCAGGTGAAGATCACGCGCACGTCGACGCCCCGGCGATGGGCGGCCTTGAACTCACGGGCGATGCGGGCGTCGTTGAATTCGTAGATGGTGTAGTCGAGGGTCTGCCGCGCGGATCGAATGAACTCAATCAATGGTCGGTACCCGTCCGCGGGCTCCACGTGCAGGGTGATCTGGCTGGTGGCGGGCTGCACGGCGACCGCTGCGCCCTCGGCGAGGGCGGAGGGGGCCACGGTCACGGTGCTGAGGAGGGCCAGGAGGCCGGAAACGAGGCGACGCATGCGAGGAGCCTACGAGGGGGACCGGTCAGGACTGTCCAGTTCTAGACGTCTAGTAGTGGACAATACACATGTCTAGTGTTAGACTAGACAGGCCTAGAAGGAGGTGCTCGTCATGAACATTCGTTGGCTCCATCGTTCCCCCAAGTGTGAGGCTGCTGCCTCACCGGAGAGTCCCCGTGCGATGCATCAGGTCACCTCGGATTTCCGATACGCTATCTGCCGCTTCACGCTGGATTGTTCGTGCGGCGCCCATTTCGACACGCCGTTCATCGATGAAGCGCTCGAGTGGCATGAAATGCACGAGCGGTTGGCCCCGTTGGCTGACCAATTACCGGTCACGGCGTGATCGCGGTGGGGGGACTGGGAAGCGACTCCTCCGCGAAGAAGGCGCTCGAGAAGGCCGCCAAGGACTGGAAGGCCGCCAAGAAGAAGGAGCGTGCCGCCCGCAACGTCTTGGCGGAGCTTGTCGTCGAGTCGGTGAAGAAGGGGCTGCTGACCGAAAACAAGGTCGCCTCCGTGACAGACATCCCCCGCATGACGATTCGAAAGATGCTCGGCAAGGACTAGTTGTCCACAGCACGGTCATTCATCCCGGGAACTGAAAGACGGTCTGGATCCGCATCCCTTGTGGTTGTGGACTCCTGGCATCACATCGATGCTCAGGAGGAGCGATGAACGATATTGCGATGACCATCATCGGCAACGTGGTCAACGACGTGGAGATGCGCTTCACGCCGTCGGGGGAGGCGGTTGCCAAGTTCCGGGTGGCCGCTGGCACCCGCAGGTATGACCGGGTGCACGAGCGCTGGGTGGATGGCGACACCCACTATCTATCTGTGAGCTGCTGGCGCGGTTTAGCCCACAACGTGGTGCAGTCAGTGAAGAAGGGAATGCCGGTGATCGTGGTCGGTCGGCTGCGGAGCCGGCAGGTCGAGCGAGAGTGTGGGGACACCCGGCACATCACCACCTTCCACGACATCGAGGCCTCGGCCGTGGGGCCAGACCTCTCGCGCGGGATTGCCGACTTCGAGCGGATCCGCCGCACCGCGGTGACCGAGAGTGAGCAGCGTGAGCTCGCCGACGACATGGAAGTCGAGCGCATGGCCGCGGAGGATGCCTCCCTGGAGGACGAATCCCTTGAGGTCGACCTCGACACGGGGGAGATCCTCGAACCCGTGGGCTAGAGCGAGGTGAGGGGCGACGTGCGTCGCCCCTCACGTGCGCTCTGATCGCGCTGAATAGGCTTGTCCATATGGCTGAGTTCATCTACACCCTCTCCAAGGCACGCAAAGCCCATGGCGACAAGGTCGTCCTCGACGACGTCACCCTCGCGTTCCTCCCCGGCGCGAAGATCGGTGTCGTCGGCCCGAACGGTGCGGGAAAGTCCAGCCTGCTCAAGATCATGGCCGGGATCGATGACGTGTCCAATGGCGAAGCCCGACTCATGGAGGGCTACACCGTCGGCATCCTCATGCAGGAGCCGCGCCTCGATGAGTCCAAGACCGTATTGGAGAACGTCCAGGAAGGTGTCGCCGAAACCAAGGGAATGATCGACCGATTCAACGAGATCTCCGGACTTCTGGCTGACCCGGACGCCGACTACGACGCACTCCTCGCCGAGATGGGGCAGTTGCAGGAGGCCATCGATCACCGCAACGCCTGGGACCTCGACGCCCAACTCGAACAGGCCATGGACGCCCTGCGCTGCCCACCTCCGGACGCGGATGTGTCCGTCCTCTCCGGCGGGGAGAAGCGACGCGTTGCGCTCTGCCAACTGCTCCTGCGCCAACCCGATCTGCTGCTGCTCGACGAACCCACCAACCACCTCGATGCCGAGAGTGTGCAGTGGCTCGAGCAGCACCTGGAGAAGTACCCCGGCACGATCGTTGCGATCACCCACGACCGCTACTTCCTCGACAACGTCGCCGAGTGGATTCTCGAACTCGACCGGGGTCGCGCCTACCCGTATCAGGGCAACTACTCCACCTACCTGGAGACCAAGGCCGCGCGCCTCAAGGTCGAGGGTCAGAAGGACGCGAAGCTGCAGAAGCGCCTGACCGAGGAACTCGAGTGGGTGCGCTCGAACGCCAAGGCCCGCCAGACCAAGAGCCGCGCGCGTCTGGATCGCTACGAGGAGATGGCCTCGGAAGCGGAGAAGACCCGCAAGCTCGACATGGAGGAGATCCAGATTCCGCCCGGCCCGCGCCTGGGCAACGTCGTCGTCGAAGTGAGTCACCTCACCAAGGCGTTCGGCGACCGCATCCTCATCGATGACCTGTCCTTCACCCTTCCGCGCAACGGCATCGTCGGTGTTATCGGACCCAACGGCGTCGGGAAGACCACGCTGTTCACCATGCTCGTCGCCGCCGCAGAAGGTCGCGACGACGACAAGGACGAACTCCCCACCACCGGCGACATCAAGGTCGGCGAGACGGTCACTCTCTCCTACGTCGACCAGAGCCGCGCAGGACTTGATCCCAGCAAGAACGTGTGGGAGGTGGTCTCCGACGGCCTCGACTGGATCAAGGTCGGCAACGTCGAGATGCCATCGCGCGCATACGTCTCCGCGTTCGGATTCAAAGGGCCCGACCAGCAGAAGCCAGCCAAGGTGCTCTCCGGCGGTGAGCGCAACAGGCTCAACCTCGCCCTGACGCTGAAGATGGGTGGCAATCTGCTGCTTCTCGACGAGCCCACGAACGACCTCGACGTGGAAACCCTCGGTTCACTCGAGAACGCCCTGCTGGAATTCCCGGGATGCGCGGTCATCACTTCCCATGACCGCTGGTTCCTCGACCGCATCGCCACCCATATCCTCGCCTACGAGGGCGACTCGCAGTGGTTCTGGTTCGAAGGCAACTTCGAGTCCTACGAGAAGAACAAGATCGAGCGGCTCGGTGCCGATGCTGCGCGTCCGCATCGGGCCACGTATCGCAAACTCACCCGGGACTAGACGTGGCCATCGACATCCCGGTGGAGCGTCGGTTCAAGGACCTCGATCCGCTCAACCACGTCAGCAACGCCACCTTCCTGGACTACATCATGGAGGCGCGCGTGCGCTTCTACCTCTCCATCGACCCGGAGATCATGCGTTCAGGAAACCAGGTCGTGGCACGACAGGAGATCAACTACCGCGCCCCGATCGAGTACTCAACCGAGCCCTTGCTCCTGCGCACCTGGGTCAGCCACATCGGCACCACCTCCTTCACCATCGAGTGCCAGATCTGGGACGGGGGCGCCATCGCTGCGGATGCGAAAACGGTGGTGGTGTGTTTCGATATTGGCTCGCAAAAGCCGATTCCGATCCCGGAGGAGTTCCGGGCCGGGCTCGCCTCGCACTACGCGGAGCAGCCACCAACGTAAGGAGGCGCCATGGACGTGCGCCTCGGTGATGCCGAACGCCGCGCCCTGGCACTCCTCGGTCGCCGGCAGGTGGAATGGGATGCCCGCCTTGCGGCACGGGTCATCAGCCGCGACGGCGCCCTCGGCATCTTCACCGCTCCGCCGATGGATGTGCTCGCCTTCCTCGCGGTGCCCGCGCAGGTCGAGGGATCCCTCGACGTCACCGTCCCCATGGCCGCACTCGTCGCCGCCGCCGAAGCATCCGGGGATATCGACCTCTCCGCCCTGCCTGCTGTGCAGGCCCCCTTCACAGCGGGGGTATCCCTTGCGCACCTGCCGCCCTGGGATGGGTGGCAGATGCCGATCCCGGCGGTGGCCAGCGACGTGCTGCCCGTCGTCGATGACGCCCTCGCGGAGTTCCGCGCCCGATCGGTGGGTCTGGGCCCCCGCGGTCAGCAGACCGTGGCCGAGGAGATCTGGTCGCGCACGGCGTGGGCCGGCCTTCCCGTGCGGGTCCTGCACGCCGGCTACCGACTGCGCTTCCTCACCCGCGACCGCGTGCGAATCGCAGCCGCAACGAATGGCCCCTGGCGCCGGTTATCGACACCGCGCGGGCAAGTGTTCAGTTACGTGGCTGGAATCCAGGCCCAGTTGAGCCTGCACGCCGTCAGCTGATGCCGTGCAACGCTCACTGCGTTACTCCGGAATCTCCACCATCACTGGACCTTGCTCATCCACGATGTTCTGCATAGCGAACGCGGCTGAGAGCAGGTAGTTCCACAAGACCTCGTCGAGTTCTCGGGGGAGGTGCTGCTCGTCCACTGACGCCCGCATGTGGGTCAGCCAGCGATCGCGTGCCCGCGAGTCGATGGCGAACGGCATGTGGCGCATGCGCAGCCGCGGGTGACCGCGGACATCGCCGTAGGTCTTGGGACCACCCCAGTACTGCTCGAGGAACATCTGCAACCGCCACCGCGCATCGGTGAGGTCCTCGTCGGGGTACATCGGGCGCAGGATGTCGTCGGTGGCGACTCGGGCGTAGAACGCGCCGACGAGTTTCTCGAAGAAGTCGTGTCCGCCGAAGGCGTCGTACAGGGTGACCTCGTCGCTCATGATCGCTCGAGCCCTGTCCAGGAAGCGAGGAAGGCCAGGATGTCCGCGGTCTCGTCCACCGCGCGCGACACCGAGCGTGCGCCATGGCCGACATCGCCCTCAGTGCGCACCAGGATCGGCCGGGTTCCGGATGTGGCCGCCTGCACCGCTGCTGCCATCTTGCGCCCGTGCATCGGATCGGTACGGGTGTCGTTGTCGAAGATGACGAACATCGTCGCCGGGTAATCCGTGCCCTCCGTCACCCGGTGGTACGGCGAGTACGCGTGCAACCAGCCGAACTGCTCGGGATCCTCGGGATCCCCGTACTCCACGGTCCAGGTGGGACCGAGTTCCGACGTGGTGTAGCGGATCATGTCCAGCAACGGCGCAACACACACCACCGCGTTGAACAATTCGGGTCGCTGCGTCATCGCCGCACCGACGAGGAGTCCACCATTGGAACCGCCGTAGATCCCGAGCTGCTCCGGTGTGGTCCACCCCTCAGCGATCAGGTATTCCGCCGCCGCGTGGAAGTCGTCGAACACGTTCTGCTTGTTGCCGAGCATGCCGGCGCGGTGCCACTCCTCACCTTCCTCGCCGCCCCCGCGCAGACTCGCCACCGCCCAGACGCCCCCGGCCTCGACCCAGGCGAGGATCGCGGCGGAGTAACCCGGCTGCATGGGAATGCCGAACCCGCCGTAGCCATAGAGAACCGTGGGTCGGGGACGGTCCGGTGCTGCAGTCGGGGAGATGACGAACATCCGCACACGTGTGCCATCGGCCGATGTGTAGGTCACCTGCCGCGAATGCACGGCGGGTGGCGTGACCGAGCCGGGCGGGCTCGCGTAGAGCGTGAGTGCCCGGGTGCGCCCGTCGAAGGCGTACACCCGAGGGACGGAGGTGTGATCGGTGTAGACGATCCAGGCGACAGGACCTCCGTCGATGTGCTCGACGGGTCCGCCCACCGTCCCCGCTCCGGGGAGTTCGATCTCCTGAAGGGTCGCGCCGTCACTGGCGCGATGGAGTGTCATGCGCCCTACGCCGTGACTGGTCCACGTCGCCAGCAGCAGGTCCTCGGGAAGCCCGTCGAGGATCGCAGCCCCGTCGAGGACCGCCTCGGCGGCCTCGGGCAGAAGCGTCGTCCAGTGATCGGGACTCCAGGCTCCGGGTTCGGTGACGAGCAGGCGACCGCGCGGGGCATCGCGGTCGGTGAAGACGTAGACACGTCCGTCGCGGCCGAAAGTCAGTGAGGTCTGCGCATCCACGTCGCCCTGCACCAGCGTGAAGGCGGGGGCGTCGATCGTCGAGGTCGTGAGGTCGGCGACCCAGAGGTCATTGCGCGGTTCCGTTCCCTCGGAGGCGCTCACTTGCAGCCAGTGGCCATCGCGGGACACCTCGACGCCGTAGTAGTTGGTCATCGTCATCCCGGCACCGAAAATGCACACGTCCGCCTCGGTGCTCGTCCCCACGCGGTGCAGGAACACGCGGCGGTGGAAGTTCCGCTCGGACTCGGGCAACTGTTCCGGGGGGAGGCGGCGCACGTAATAGAAGGAGTGTTCTCCGGGGATCCACGCCACGGGGGAGTAGCGGCAGCGGTCGATCGGCCCCTCGATCACTGCTCCGGTCGCCACATCCATGACGTAGAGGACCGACTCTTCGGTTCCCCCCTCGGAGAGTTGGTAGGCGAGCAGATTGCCCTCCTTGGACGGCTGCCAACTGTCCAGCGTGGTCGTCCCCTCGGGATCGAGTGCCATCGGATCGATGAGCACCCGCTCCTCGTCTCCCTCTCCCACGTAGAGGACAGCGAATTGCTGGTCGGGATTGCGCCGGGTGAAGAAGCGCCTCTCACCTCGGAAATAGTCCGGGGAGATGGATCCCGAGCCCAGGAGTTCGGTGACGCGGCTGGCGAATCCGTCACGGGTGGTCCACCGATCACGCTCCGCGGACATGAGTTCCGCCTGCTGCGCCACCCAGGTCCGGGTCCGTGGGTCATCACCGATTTCCAACCATCGGTAGGGATCGGATACGTGAACACCGTGCAAGGTTTCTGAAACATCGTCCCGCGGAGCGCTGGGGTAGTCGGGTCGCGGGTTCGGGCTCATGCACCAACCTTATGAAGTCGCTTGAAAACGGTTACTGTGCGCCCGTGCCCGCAGCCGACGCACGCCTTCGCGCCCTCGCCGACGCTTACGGGGTGGCCACCGAATACTGGGACCAATCCGGTGCCCACGTCGAAGTGTCGGATGTCACGGTACGCGCGATCCTGCACTCCCTCGGCGTCGACGCGAGCCCCGATGTGATCGACACCGTGCTCGCCGAGCTGCCACTCCGTCACTGGCGTCGATTCATGCCACCTTTCTTCATGGTGCGTCATGGCGAGGGCCGACGTGCATGGATGCACGTGCCACATGGTGATCCGGCACGTATGTGGGTCGAACTCTCCGACGGGTACGTGATCGACCTGGCCCAGATGGACGTGTGGCTCGATCCCATCGAGGTGGAGGGCACACTCGTGGGCGAAGCATCATTCTGGGTTCCGGATTCACTGCCGATCGGTTACCACACCCTTCACGCTGTCAGCGGTGATCGCGCCGAGCGGTGCGACCTCGCGGTGGCACCGATGCGTCTGGAGCCTGAGGCGATCCTGGGTGATCGTCAGTGGGGTTTGATGATCCAGTTGTATTCGTTGCGCTCGCGCCAGTCGTGGGCGATGGGCGATCTGCACGATCTGGGTGAACTCGCTGCGTGGAGTGCACGTGAACTCGATGCGGGGTTCATCCTTGTCAATCCCCTGCATGCGTGTTCACCGGTGACGCCGGTGACACCGTCGCCGTACTCACCCGTGACCCGTCGATTCGCGAGCCCGGTCTATGTGCGGGTCGAGGACATTCCGGAGTGGAGTCAGGTTCCTGATCGCGCGGGGATAGAACGTGATGTGGAGCGCCTGCGCACGGTGAACACGACCCCTGACCTCCTGGACCGCGATGCCGTCTGGGTCATCAAGCGCGAAGCGTTGGAGCGGACTTTCGCCGTCGGACTCAGTGAGGACCGTCGGAGGGAGTTCGACGCCTATGTGGCACAGGAGGGGCCGGGTCTGATCGACTACGCCCGCTGGTGCGTCCTCGCGGACCGGTACGGACCGATCACCGACGAGTGGCCGACCGCGTATCAGCACCCCCGGTCACCGAGTGTCGCCGAGTTTGCGGAGAACCATGCACACACCGTTCAGTTCCACCTCTGGATGCAATGGGTGACGTACCAGCAGCTCGCGAGCGCGCAGAGGGCGGCCACCCACGCGGGCATGGCGGTGGGGGTCGTCAACGATCTCGCCGTCGGAGCACATCGTTCGGGTGCGGATGCCTGGGCCCTGCAGGACGTGATCGCACCCGGTGTGATGGTCGGTGCGCCACCGGACATGTACAACCAGATGGGGCAGGACTGGCAGCTTCCGCCCTGGAAGCCCGAGGCTCTCGCCGACCACGGATTCCGCCCCTTCCGAGACATGCTGCGCACCGTGCTACGCACCAGCGGTGGGCTACGGGTCGATCACGTGCTCGGTCTCTTCCGCATGTGGTGGATCCCGGTCGGAAGCACCGCCGACCATGGCACGTTCGTGCGGTTCGATCACGACGCGATGCTGGGCATCCTCTGCCTCGAGGCACACCTCGCCGGCGCCGTGATCATCGGAGAAGACCTCGGAACCGTAGAGGACTGGGTGCAGCGGGAACTGGCTTCCCGCGGAATCCTCGGAACCTCGATCCTGTGGTTCGAGCCTGAGCGGGATTCGCGTCGGTGGCGTCGTGAGGTCCTCGCCAGTGTCGCGGTGCAC
This sequence comes from Candidatus Nanopelagicales bacterium, assembly GCA_044375955.1. Lineage (GTDB taxonomy): Bacteria > Actinomycetota > Actinomycetes > S36-B12 > S36-B12 > VGCC01. Next base: position 13,945 of record JBILLS010000032.1, read on the forward strand.
GACCTGCCCCCCACGGCGGGATACCTGCGTGACGAACACGTACGCATCCGGGCAGACCTCGGACTGCTGTCCACCGATGCATCGACCGAATACACCCGAGCACGAGTGGAACGTGAGGAGTGGGCGAAGTCTCTGATCGATCAGGGATGGCTGAATCCCAGCGTCGATCTGGCCACGGATGACGGGCTTGAGGAACTCCTGCTTGCCCTGCACCGGGCCCTCAGTGTTTCCTCCGCGCGGATGATCGGCATCGCGGCGACCGACGCGGTGCGTGACCGTCGCGCCCAGAACCAGCCGGGCACCGATCAGGAGTACCCGAACTGGCGCGTGCCGCTGTGTCGGGGTGATGGCACCGCGATCCTGCTCGAGGAGTTCATGGCCGAGCCGCATGCCATCCGGACGCTCCTGCACAGTCAGTAGGCTCCGGGTGTGGATCCGCTCACCATCATTCTGATCTTCCTCGGCATTCCCGCCGCACTCGCGGCAGTGATAGCCCTGTTCCTCGCCCTTCCCGGCTGGCGCGGCAAGGCGGTCGAGGGCGTGGACAGCGAGACCACGATCGTCAGCGGTGCGGCCCTCCCCGATCCGACCCGGGTCCCGTTGGGGATCGCGGCCGAGGAAGCTCTGCTTCGCCGGGGTGGTGCGTCCGGTGAGTGGCGCGGTAGCGACTCCTTCGTCGGAATCACCGAGGGCATGCGGGAGAACCTGCAGGAAACAGTCGAGCGGGCCAGAGAGATCTGCGGGCTCGAGTTCGCGATCCACATCGGCAGGCTGCCCAGCGGCCGCGAGTCTGCAGAGGCGATCCACGGCAGGCTGCGCGATCCCCGCTCGGCCGTGCTCGTTGCGGTCGATCCGAGTGCCAAGTCCGTCGAGATCGTCACCGGACCGGACGCGCGGATCCACGTCGACGACCGCACGTGCCAGTTCGCCGTCCTCGCGCTGCGCTCAGGCGCAGAAGTGGACGACCTCCCCGTGGGCATCCGCGACGCCAGCCTGCTGCTCGCCGAGCATGCGCGCGCTCCGCGGGTCATGCACCTCGACGAACCGGCCTAGGCATCCTTCGCGCGAGCGCGCATGGCTCGCTCCACACCGTCCCTGCCCTCGCTGAGCAATCGGCGCAGAGCCGCATTCATGTCGCGATCGAGATAGGCCGTGGTGAGGTCCACGGTCTCCTGACTCACTGCGAGAGCCGGGTAGAGCCCCATGGTGATGGACTGGGCGATCTCCATCGTGCGCGTCTCCCACACCGATGCGAGTGCGTCGAAGTACATGGTCCGGTAGGGCGTGATGAGGTGCAACTGGTCGCGCTGCTGGAATCCCGCGATCGTCGCATCGAGGATGGCATTCGGCAGCTCCACGCGATCGATGATGTCGTGCCAGGCCTTCGACTTCGCCTCCGCGGTGGGGCGCGCAGCGCGTGCGGCAGCAGCCTGTCGCCTTCCCGTCGCGGTGTCGTCGCTTGCCAGCTCCGCGTCGATGTCCTCCGATCCACGCTGCCCCGCGATCACCAGTTGGGTGAGCAGGAACCACCGCAGGTCGGTGTCGATGACGAGGCCCTCCCAGGTGACCCGTCCATCAAGGAGATCCCCGACGAGTTCAAGATCCGCGTTGGTGACCGCGGCACCGGCGAAAGCGCGGGTGAACGCCAGTTGCCGATCACTCCCCGGCTCCGCCCCACGTGCCAACCCGTGGAGGCAGTTCGACAGGCGAATCAGGTACTCCTCGCGATGCTTCTCGGCGGCGAACTGGTCGATGGCCAGGCGCACCTGGCGCAACACCCCCTGGACAACTCCGATGTCCGTCTCCGCTCCGATGCTCGAGACCACGAGATTCACGAAGTCTCCCGTTGAGACCTCCGCATCGCGTGTCATGTCCCATGCCGCGCCCCAGATGAGTGCGCGCGCGAGGGAGTCCTCGAGGGTGCCGAGTCCCGCAATGGCAGTGGCCCACGACGAGTCGTCCAGGCGCACCTTCGCGAACGTGAGGTCGCCGTCGTTCACGAGTAACAGGTCCGCGCGAGGCGTGCCGGTCAGTGCGGACACGGACGTACGTGCACCCACGACATCGACCTCGATGCGGTCGCGCAGAGTGAGTCGACCGTCGACGAGGTCGTAGAGGCCGATACCCACCCGATGGGAGCGCAGCACCGGTGTGATCCCTGCCGGTGCCGAGGGCGGTTCCTGCTCGATCACCACGGAGGAGTAGCTGCCATCGTCGGCGAACTCGATCCGTGGGCGCAGTAGGTTCACGCCACTCGTCTGCAGCCACTCCTGGGTCCACGTGGACAGGTCGCGCCCGCTCGTCTTCTCCAACTCGGTGAGGAGATCGGACAGTTCGGTGTTCTTCCAGGCGTGCTTCGTGAAGTAGGCGTGCAGTCCTGCGAGGAAGTGCTCCTCACCGACCCACGCCACCAGCTGCCGCAGCGCAGATGCACCTTTCGCGTAGGTGATCCCATCGAAGTTCACCCGCACCGAATCGAGGTCGACCATGTCCGCCGCGATCGGATGCGTGGACGGGAGCTGATCCTGCCGGTATGCCCACGCCTTGCGGAGATTCGAGAACGTGGTCCACGCCTCGTTGTAACGGGTGGCGTGCACATTCGCATGGTGCGCCGCCCATTCGGCGAAGGATTCATTGAGCCAGAGATCGTCCCACCATGTCATCGTGACGAGATCGCCGAACCACATGTGTGCCAACTCGTGCAGGATCGTGTTCGCGCGCTGCTCGTAGGCGGCCAATGTGACGCGTGAGCGGAAGACATAATCCTCGAGGATCGTCACGCACCCCGCGTTCTCCATCGCGCCCGCGTTGAACTCGGGTACGAACAACTGGTCGTACTTGGCAAAGGGGTAGGGGACCTGGAACTGCTCCTCGAAGAACGCGAATCCTTGCTTGGTCACGGTCAGGATCTCGTCGGGATCGAGGTAGGGGGCCAAGGACGTGCGGCAGAACACACCTAGTGGGTACGTGCCGTGCGGACCGCGGTACTCGTCGCGCACCACGTGGTACGGCCCGGCGACGAGGGCCGTGATGTACGTGGACATGCGTGGGGTGGGTTCGAACTCCCACCGTGCAGTGCTCTCCGAGGCAGGTATGGGCGTCGGGGTGGGGGAGTTGCTGACCACCTGCCAGTGCGCGGGGGCGGTGACCGTGAGCGCGAACGTGCCTTTGAGATCGGGTTGCTCGAAACAGGCGTACATCCGCCGCGCATCGGCTGACTCGAACTGCGTGTAGAGGTATGTCTCGTCATCGACCGGATCGATGAAGCGGTGGAGCCCCTCCCCGGTGTTCATGTAGGAGCAGTTCGCGACGACGGTGACGGTGTTGTGCTCCCGCAGGTCAGGGAGGCTGATGCGAGCGCCGTCGACGACATTCTCGAGGTGCTGACCATTGAGCGTGACGCTGATCACCTCGGGCGCGATGAGATCGGTCCAGGTGCGTGCCCCGGGTGTGCGGCAGGTGAACTCGCAGGTGGTCACCGAGTGGAACGTTGGCCCCTTGCCCGTGAGATCCAGTTCCACTCGGTAGGAGTCGACCTGGATAAGTGCCGACCGATCGCGCGCCTCGGCCCGGGTGATGTTCTCGCCTGTGGTCATGCCTCGATCCTTGCACTACGTTTCGGTCCATGACGACGAAGGTGGAGTTCTGGTTTGACCCCATGTGCCCGTGGGCGTGGATCACGTCGCGATGGATGACCGAGGTGTCCCGAGTGCGGGACGTGGAGATCACCTGGAGCGTTATGAGTCTTGCGGTCCTCAACGAAGGTAGGGATATACCGCCGGAGTATGCCGAGGCGATGAAGGCTGCGTGGGGACCCGTTCGGGTGTGTATCGCGGCACGCGAGCAGGCTGGTGATGCAGTGCTCGCGCCCTTGTACACCGCTCTCGGAACACGTCTGCATGTCGAGGGGCGCACTGACTATGAGCGGATCCTCAGCGAATCGGTAGCCGATGCAGGCCTCGATCCCTCGCTCGTTGCGGCTGCCACCGATTCCACCTTCGACGCTGCCCTGCGCGCCAGTCATCAGCGCGCCATCGATCTTGTGGGGAATGACGTCGGAACGCCGGTCATCGCACTGCCTGGTGCGGAGGGCGCTCCCGTGGCCTTCTTCGGGCCCGTGATCACGCCTGCGCCCCTCGGTGACGAGGCTGGGCGGCTCTGGGACGGACTCGTCCTCATGGCCGGCACGCGTGGGTTCTATGAACTGAAGCGCAGCCGCTCGGTCGGGCCCCAGTTCGACTGAGGAATACTCCGATCGTGATTTCCGAGCCATGGCGTGGTTTCGCCAGTGACAACTACGCGGGTATCCACCCCGAGGTGCTCAGTGCGATCGCCGCTGCGAACGTGGATCACCAATCTGCATACGGTGACGATGTCGTCACCGAGCAACTTCAGTCGGTGATCCACGATCAATTCGGGCCTACAGCGCGGGTGTTCCCGGTGTTCAACGGCACGGGGGCGAACGTGGTCGCCCTGCAGGCGCTCACCGAACGGTGGGAGGCGGTGGTCTGCGCCCAGTCCGCGCACATCCACGCCGATGAAGGCGGTGCTCCGGAGAAGATGGCCGGCCTCAAGTTGTGGACGGTGCCTGGTGTCCAGGGGAAACTGACACCGGAACTCATCGATACGCAGATCTTCGACATCGGATTCGTGCACCGTGCGCAGCCCACTGTCGTCTCAATCACCCAGAGCACGGAAATGGGCACGGTCTACTCGATGGAGGAGCTGCGCGCTCTGGTCGATCACGCGCATGCCCGCGGGTTGAAGGTGCATCTTGATGGGGCGCGCATCGCCAACGCCGCCGCACGGCTCGGGGTCCCGCTCCGCGCGCTGACCGCCGACATCGGCATCGACGCACTCTCGCTCGGTGGCACCAAGAACGGTGCGATGCTCAGTGAAGCGGTGGTCACGTTCTCCGATGACCTTGCCGCGAAGGTGCCGTTTATTCGGAAGACCTCCATGCAGCTGTCCAGCAAGATGCGGTTCATCAGCGCCCAACTGCTCGCGCTCCTCACCGACGACCTCTGGCGACGTAACGCCGAACATGCGAATGCGATGGCCGATCGGCTAGCGGCGGGTGTCCGCGCGATCCCGGGTGTCCAACTCACCTCGGCCGTGCAGGCGAACGCGGTCTTCGCCATACTGCCGGCCGCCGTGACCGAGCGGCTCCGGGAGAAATTCCACTTCTATGTCTGGAACCACATGACCGGTGAGGTCCGATGGATGTGCTCCTGGGATACGACCGAGGATGACGTCGACTCCTTCGTTGCGGCTATCGCCGAGGGGATGAGCGCGGCCGGTGCCTGAGGGCAACGTCATCCATAACCAGGCTCGTCGCCTGCGCAGGCTGTTCGCGGGTCGAATCGTGTCGGTGGACAGTCCCCAGGGCAGGTTCGCTGCGGACGCGACACTCGTCAGTGGCCGCCAGGTCACAAAGATCGAGGCCCACGGCAAGCACCTGTTCATCGGATTCGACAACGGTGTGTGGATCCACGTGCACCTTGGACTCTTCGGTAAGTGGCGTATCGCCCGCGGTGAGCTCCCCGAGCCACGGGGTGAATTGCGGATGCGGATCTGGGATGACGAGGGGTACGCCGAGTTGCGCGGGCCCACGCGCTGCGTGGTGATCGATCAGCAGGCCAAGCAGGCTGCAGTCGCCCGAATCGGGCCGGATCCGATCCGTAAGGCCGATCCCGAACCGGCGTGGTCGCGTGTGCAGCGCTCCAATGCACCCATCGGATCGCTCCTGATGAACCAGCAGGTGTTCGCGGGAGTCGGGAACATCTATCGCGCGGAAGTCCTTTTCCGCCACAACATTTCACCCTTCCGTCCCGGGAGTCGGGTGTCGCGTTCGGAGTTCGACGGCATGTGGGAGGACCTTGTTCTGCTGATGTCGGCGGGAACAAAGCGCGGCCGCATCGACACCGTGCGCCCGGAGCACATGCCCGAGGTGATGGGTCGCGCCAAGCGCGAAGACCGCCATGGCGGCGAGGTGTACGTCTACCGGCGTGAAGGACGTGAGTGCTACTTGTGCGGGTCCATCGTCGAGATGGCCGACATGCAGGGTCGCAAGCTCTACTGGTGCCCGGGCTGCCAATCCGGATGAGTCCTACAGAGGCGTCCCATCGGATGACCGAGGATGTCGGATGCCGGGATGGTCGGCGGGAAGTGCGCGCTTGATGATCACCCAGGACAGGAGCACGGTGACGATCACGAGGACGTAGAAGATCGGTCTGATTGCGGCCAGCGCCCAGAGATCCTCGCCCTGGATGAGTGGAATCTGCACGACGCCGCGGATGATGTTGAGGAGCACCCACAGCCAGGACGCGCGCGAGTAGGCGCGGAGGAGGTCGGGGTCCTGGCGCCAGCGCATCCCTGTTCCCACGATCGGACCGACGATCACGCCGAGCAGCGGCCATCGGATCAGGATCGAGAACGCGAACGCGAGGGCTGACGCGAAGTTGGCGAGCACCAGCGGCCAGAAGTAGGCGACTGCACTCCCGGTGGCGTAGGCCACGAAAGCCGCGACCGCCACGACGAGCAGCGCGCCGACCACACGCACGGGACGCTCGCCCCGGGCGATCCGCAGGATCGCCAGCACGAGGCCGGTGATCAGCGCGGCGATGACGGCGTAGGTGAGGTTGTCCGACGACGCGACGTACACCACGACGAAGATGACCGGGGGCAGCATTCCCTCGATGGCACCGCGGGGGCCACCGATCAAGGCCTGGAGCGGGTGACCGGGATTTGGCTTCGACTCGCTCACGATGGGAAACACTATCCGGCGTAACGTGCGCCCGTGTCCGCTGACAAGTCCGTCGACGTGCAGGAGCAGGGCGATGCCCAGCCACGCGATGTGACCACGATCTGGTGGGATGTGGCATGACCTACGCACCGGACCGACTACGGGCCGCCACTCCGGCGCTGCAAGCGGGTGTCGCCTTCTTCGATGGGCCGGGGGGCACCCAGACACCGCAGCCGGTGATCGATGTCATGTCCGCGGCAATGCAGGCAGGCCTGTCCAATCGCGGGCGCCTGACGGAGGCGGCGCGTCACGCCGATGACATCACCCTCGCGGCGCGGCAGGCCTGTGCCGATCTGCTCGGCGCCGACCCCGGCGGGATCGTCTTCGGCCGCAGTGCCACGGAGATCACCTTCCAGATCGCTCGAACCCTTGCGACGTCCTGGGGTCCCGATGACGAGATAGTGGTGACCGACCTCGACCACGACGCGAACGTCCGTCCCTGGGTGCGCTATGCCGAAGCATCGGGAGCCACGGTGCGGTGGGCGCGCCTGGATCCGCAGACGGGTGACCTGCCGGCGGAGAGCGTCGTCTCGCAGATCTCCGACCGCACGCGACTTGTGGCGGTCACCGGGGCGTCGAACATCATCGGCACGCGGCCCGACGTAGCTGAGATAGCGCGCGTGGTGCGTGCTGCGGGAGCGTTGCTCTACGTCGATGGTGTGCACGCCACGGCCCACGTACCTGTCGACTCGACCGTGGCGGACTTCTGGGTGTGTTCTCCGTACAAGTTCCTGGGACCGCACCTCGGCGTGCTCGCGTCATCACCCGCGTTGCTCGAGACCCTGCACCCGGACAAGTTGCGCCCGAGCACCGATGCGGTTCCGGAACGCTTCGAGCTCGGCACCCTGCCCTACGAGATGCTGGCGGGCGTTGTCGCGGCGATCGATGTGCTGGCCGATCTCGTCCCCGGGGATGAGCTGTCGATGTCGCGACGTGAGCGAATCCTGCGGTCGATGCTCGCTGTCGAACACTATGAAACCGAGTTGGTCGCCGTCCTGCGGTCCGGCCTGGAGAGCCTTCCCGGCGTGCACCTGTACGGAAATGCCCCGCTGCGGACTCCTACGGAGTTGTTCCGCTTCGACGGGCATGTGTCCGCTGACATCGCCCAGGTCCTGGCCGAGCGCGGGATCAATGCGCCTGCCGGGAACTTCTACGCGATCGAGACCTGCGACTCCCTCGGCCTGGGGGCTGCCGGTGCAGTGCGTGCGGGCCTCGCCCCCTATACCAGCCGTGGGGATGTGGACAGGCTGCTCGGCGCACTCGCGGATATCGTCGGAACATGAGTTCGTATCGGGTCACGCCGTGGGCCTTGGTGGTGGGTGGGGCCATCGGCCTGTTCGCGGCCTTCCAACTCATCGTCGAGAAGATCGCCGTCCTCGAGGACACCTCCTACGTCCCGAACTGCGACATCAACCCGGTGCTGTCCTGTGGATCGGTGATCATCACGGAGCAGGCCTCCGCCTTCGGATTCCCCAACCCGATCCTCGGACTCATCGGCTACACCGTCGTCATCACCCTCGGCGTTGTGCTCGTCTCCGGCGCGAGCCTGCCGAATTGGATCTGGCGCGGATTGAACATCGGCGCGGCGGCCGGTATGGCCTTCATCGTCTGGCTGATCGTGCAGAGCCTGTATGTCATCGGAGCGCTATGCCCGTGGTGCATGGTCGCCTGGTCCGTGACCATCCCGATCTTCTGGCTGATCACCGCAGACGTCGCGGCGGCCGGCAGGTGGAGTCGTGGGGGAGTTCCCGGCGCCGTCGCCCAGACCGTGGCCTCGTTGAAGTGGGTCCTCGTCGGCGCCACCTACCTGGTGGTTCTGGCCCTGATCTTCATCCGTTGGATGGACTTCTGGCTCGGCACAGGGTGATTCACAAGTGGTATCACTTGTGATACCATCGTCCCGTGGCATTGACCGTGCGGCTTTCCCCCGAGGAGCAGGACGCGCTCGCAGCGCAGGCTGAGCGCAGTGGCCTTTCGCAGAACGAGGTGCTTCGCATCGCGCTTCGGGACTACGTGGAGCGCCAATCCCGAGCGGAGTTACTCGC
>JBILLS010000033.1:0-22605 GCA_044375955.1 Candidatus Nanopelagicales bacterium
AAGTGCGCGCGCGCCCGCTCCGTTCAGGAGTCGGTCGTGACAGAAGAGGAAGGAGATGCCACCTTCGTGTTCGACGAGGGATCGGCACTCGTGTGGCTCGGGTTCCTGAATGACGTACGGCTCATCCTGGGAACACGTTTGGGAATCACCGACGACTGGCAGGAGGGCCTGGAAACGATGTCCGTCTCCGACCCGAGGATCGGACTCTTCCATCTCTACGACTGGCTGACCTATATCCAGGAGACCCTGATCCAGAGTCTGACCGGCGACTGAACAGCAACCGGCGGTTGGGGCCGACGCCCCAACCGCCGGTTGCTGTACTGCGTCGAACTACTTGCTGGAAGGTGCTGCGTCAATCTCCTGCTCGGCGAACTCGCGGGAGTCGTTCGCGCTCTTCTCGCGTGCGATCTTATAGATCAACAGACCGAAGAGACACTTCGCAAGAACGTCGGCAATCGAGTAACCCACTTGACGCCAGACGAAGGTATCCGCACCGGCATCCGGCCAGATCATTGGAATCATGTAGGAGATCGGGTACACACCCCAGGTTGCCAGCAGCAGCAGGCGCAGGCCGTTGAGGTCCTTGCGCACCTGCTCCGGTTGGGTGTTCATCGACTTGCTCAGTTCCACCCACAGGACGTACAGGATGTAGAGGAACGGAATCGTCGAGAGCGCGCCCCAGATGGCCTTGGGAGCGGCATCGACCGCGATCTCACCGGGGTAGCCGAGGATGATCATCAGGGCCGAGGCCGGGATGAGCTTCATCAGCAGGCTCTTGCGAGTGGCGCGTGGAAGCGCGAGCACCGCGATCGTTTCGAAGAGCAGCAGCGGCACAGTGAGCAGCCAGTCGACGTAGCGGTAGCCCTCGTTGAAGCCCTCGCCGTTGATCAGCTGGTACTGGATCGCGTTGAACGCGGTCGCCGCGGCGCCCTCGTCGATGGCGACGTAATTGTGCCGGAACGAATCGAAGATCCGGTAATAGTGGTAGGCGGCGATCAAACACACCATCGCCGAGACCACGAGGGCCTGGCGGTAGCGGGGAAGTACTCGACCCTGCACCACGAGCAGGAAGATGAACGTGGCGAGCATCGAGGCCAATGCGAAGGACAGAACGTTATATACGGTCTGGTATTGCGAATAATCTAGTTCGAGAACGCCCACACGAGCCTCCTTGACTGGGGGCGTCTTCGCCCCGACTGTTTACCCTCGAGAATCGGTCCGACCCCGAAGCGAGGCCAAGCGTCCTCGTGGTTCAAGAGTTGTGCAACCGGACTCGCGGAGATTGGCCTACACTCGGGCGAAATGTCCGATTTCAAGGGGGATTGACCGTGTTGCGGATCCGGCGAACCCACGTGGATTCCCTCCTCGCCCACGCTCGCGCGGACCACCCGGACGAGGCATGTGGGGTCATCGCCGGTCCGGCCGGGAGCGATCGGCCCGAGCGCTTCATCCCCATGGTCAATGCAGCCCGGTCACCGACGTTCTACGAATTTGATTCCGCGGACCTGCTCGCCCTCTACCGGGAGATGGACGCCCGGGACGAGGAGCCCGTCGTGATCTACCACTCGCACACCGCGACGGAGGCGTATCCGTCGCGGACGGATATCGCGTATGCGTCGGAACCCCAGGCCCACTACGTGCTGGTGTCGACGCGTGACTGCGGCGGTGGGGACGGTCCCTATGAACTTCGATCCTTTCGGATTACGGATGGGGAGGTCCGCGAGGAGCCGATCGAGATCCTCGAGTCGTAGCTGCCAAGCCTTTGCAAGTGGATGGCCCGAGTGGCTGCCCGGGGTGAGCTTCTCTACCCTTGTGAGTCCATAGAAGGAGATGCGATGGCGGTCGAGGTACGGATTCCCACGATCCTGCGTCCGTACACGGGTGGCGAGAAACTCGTTCGTGCGTCGGGTGACTCATTGCACGCCGTCGTCTCCGATCTCGATGCCAATTACCCGGGCATCGGTGAGCGTCTGCTGGATGAGAGCGGACTACGCAGGTTCGTGAACGTCTACCTCAACGATGAAGATGTGCGCTTCCTGTCCGGCCTCGCCACCCCGGTCTCCGATGGAGACTCCATCACGATCCTCCCCGCCGTCGCCGGCGGCTGACGTGCGCTTCAACTCGCTCCTCGACTCCGTCGGGCGCACCCCCCTCGTGGGACTTCCTGCGCTCTCGCCATCTCCGGAGGTCCGTCTCTGGGCGAAGCTCGAGGATCACAATCCGACGGGATCCGTGAAGGACCGCGCGGCATTAGCGATGGTGCTGGCGGCGGAGAAGGATGGAACGCTCCAGCCGGGCGCGACGCTGCTGGAGCCGACCTCCGGGAACACCGGGATCTCCCTGGCGATGGTGGCGCGTCAGCGGGGCTACCGGCTCATCTGCGTGATGCCCGAGAACACCAGCCCGGAGCGCTCACAGATCCTGCGCATGTGGGGTGCGGAGATCATCTACTCACCCGCCGAGGGCGGTTCGAACGAGGCCGTGCGGGTGGCCAAGGAGTTGTCGGCCGAAAATCCCGAGTGGGTCATGCTCTACCAATACGGCAACGAGGCGAATACGCGCGCCCATTATGAGACGACGGGTCCGGAGATCCTCGAGGACCTCCCCACGATCACGCACTTCGTGGCCGGCCTCGGCACGACGGGAACCCTGATGGGAGTGGGGCGCTACCTACGCGAGCACAAGTCCGATGTCCAGATCATCGCCGCCGAACCCCGCTACGGCGAGCTCGTCTACGGCCTACGCAATCTCGATGAGGGATTCATCCCGGAGCTGTACGACCAAACCATCCTGACCACCCGCTACTCGGTCGGCCCGCACGATGCGGTGCGTCGGACCCGGGAGCTCCTGGATAAGGAGGGGATCTTCGCCGGGATCTCAACGGGCGCGATCCTGCACGCGGCACTCGGTGTGGCGGCGAAAGCCGACAAAGCTGGCGTTCCGGCGGATATAGCGTTCATCGTGTGCGATGGCGGATGGAAGTACCTGTCCACCGGCGCGTACGAGGGCACCCTCGATGATGCTGAGAGTGCCCTCGAAGGCCAACTGTGGGCCTAGCGCTTATGCGTACTGCCTGAACCACGCCTGTGCGTGCTTGGTGTTGACGATCAACACCACGATCAAGCCCAGGATGATCTGGATCCAGCCACCGTGGCCGAGGTTGAAGAAGCCGAAGATGATGTTGAGCACGGCGAGCACCGAGATGATCACCTGTGCGGTGTTGCTGCCCACCCATGCCAACTTGGAGAGCCAGAAGTAGATCAGGCCGAGGAGGATCAACATGCCGCCGTTGAACCAGAGGAAGAAGCCCGAGACCGTGGCGGATTCTCCGGTGATGTTGTTGATGTAGGTCGGGTTCTCACCGAATGACGCGAAGATGAACATGAACCCCATGAAGATGTTCGCGATCGCGCTGACCACCATCAGGATGGCGATGATGGTGACCCCGATGGGCCGGGTAAGGGTGCCTGACATGCGACTCCTTGTGGGAAGTGGCCGGCCGGGTGCCGACAGCCCCAGGGTAGGGACGCTCGGGCTCACATGGGGGGACGCGCGCCGTAGGCTGGAGCCGCTATGAGCGACGCTCCCATCGGCATATTCGACTCCGGATTCGGTGGCCTCACGGTGGCGCGAGCGATCATGGATCAACTTCCGCACGAGTCCGTCGTGTACATCGGGGACACGGCCCGTGGTCCGTACGGACCCCGTCCCATCGCCGAAGTCCGTGAGTTCTCCCTCGAGATCATGGACCAACTCGTTGCGTCGGGTGTCAAGCTTCTGGTGATCGCCTGCAACTCGGCGAGTGCCGCAACCCTGCGCGATGCCCGGGAGCGTTATGACGTGCCGGTCATCGAGGTGGTGCATCCTGCGGTCCGCCGAGCAGTCGCCTCGACGCGAACGAACATCGTGGGGGTGATCGGGACACAGGCCACGATCACCTCCCAGGCCTATGACGATGCCTTCGCCGCAGCGCCGTCGATAACCCTGCATAGCCAGGCCTGTCCGCGTTTCGTGGACTTGGTGGAGGCGGGTGTCACGAGTGGTGACGAGGTCGTCGACATCGCGCGCGAGTACCTGGCCCCGCTCCAGGAGGCGAAGGTCGACACGCTCGTGCTCGGGTGTACGCACTATCCGCTGCTCACTGGCGTTCTCGCTTATGTCATGGGTGAGGGCGTCGCCTTGGTGTCCAGCGCGGAGGAGACCGCTCAAGATGTTTTCCGCACCCTGACCGCGCACCAGCTGCTCCGCAGCACGGTTTCGGGTCCACCCCGGCATCGCTTCCTCGTCACGGGGGAGCCGGCTGAGTTCGAACGGCATGGCCGCCGGTTCCTGGGACCGGAACTCGGCTCGGTCCAGCGAATCTGACACCCGACTACAGTCACGATCCATGACCCGTTCCGATGGACGCACGGCGTCCGACCTCCGTCCCATCACCTTCGAGCGCAGTTGGCTGGATTTCCCCGAGGGGTCGACGCTCGTCTCCTTCGGGAAGACGCGGGTGCTGTGCACGGCCTCGTTCACGCCGGGTGTCCCGCGGTGGCTCAAGGATTCGGGCAAGGGTTGGGTGACGGCGGAGTACGCGATGCTGCCCCGCGCAACCAATGAGCGCAATCAGCGTGAATCGGTGAAGGGCAAGTTGGGTGGCCGGACCCAGGAGATCTCCCGGTTGATCGGACGTAGCCTGCGTGCCGTCGTCGATATGTCGGTCCTTGGAGAGAACTCGATCCTCATCGACTGCGATGTGTTGCAAGCCGACGGCGGCACGCGCACCGCTGCGATCACCGGTGCCTACGTCGCGCTTGCCGATGCGGTGGGCTGGGCCCTGGATCAGGGACACATCACCCGGGACCCGCTGATCGACTCCGTGGCTGCCGTCAGCGTCGGCATCATCGATGGTGAGCCCCGTCTGGACCTGCACTACGACGACGATGTGCGCGCCGAGACGGATATGAACGTCGTGATGACCGGCGGTGGGAAGTTCGTGGAAGTGCAGGGCACCGCTGAGGGTGAGCCCTTCGATCGTGCACTCCTCGACCGGCTCCTCAATCTCGCCGCGGCAGGTATCGCCGACCTCACCGCGATGCAGCGGGCCGCACTCGGACGATGAAGATCGTCCTCGCAACCCGCAATCAACACAAGGTCGCTGAGCTGAGGCGCATTCTGGCAGCCGCACATCTCGACGTGGAGCTCGTCGGGACCGACGAGTTTCCCGGTCTACCCGATGTTGCTGAGACGGGCTCCACGTTCGCGGCCAATGCATTACTCAAGGCGCACGATGTTGCTCAACGCACCGGGTGTATTGCAATCGCGGATGACTCCGGCCTCTGCATCGACGCCCTCAACGGAATGCCGGGGATCCTCTCGGCACGGTGGGCTGGTGCACACGGTGACGATGCGGCCAACCTCGCACTCGTTCTCGGACAGATCGCCGACATCCCCCCTGCACGCAGGGGGGCTTCGTTCCACTGCGCTGCCGCCGTGGCGACCCCCGAGGGTGAGGAGCGGGTGGTCGAGGGTGTGCTCACCGGATCACTGACGGACGCACCGCGCGGTGTGAACGGTTTCGGATACGACCCGATCTTCGTCCCCACCGGATACGCGCTGACCACCGCGGAATTGAGACCGGACGAGAAAGACGCCATCAGCCACCGCGGTCAGGCTTTCCGCGCACTCGTTCCCGTTCTCCGGGACCTTGGTGCGGAAGGCGGGACTCGAACCCGCATGCCCGAAGGCACTGGTACCTAAAACCAGCGCGTAAACCAATTTCGCCACTTCCGCGTGCAATGGGAGTGTACGGACGGCAGGACGCGGTCATCCGGCTCGTCCTGCCTGGAAATGTGGCGAGAGTCCGAAGGGCTCCGGCCGACATCGACTCCGCCACGGGATCGGTTTATTGCACAATATTTGCAACTGCGAACTTAAGGCTCTAATCTCTCCCCGTGCATCTCCGTCTCTCCGTGGCCCTCGTAGCGGCCAGCGTCCTTGTCCTCGCCGGCTGCTCGAGTCCGAGCACCGAGGAGGCGGCCTCGGCCGAGGGTGATCGCCTGCTGGTCGCGACCACCGTCTCGCCGATCACCTCGATCGTCTCCCGAGTCGGTGGTGACTGCGTCGACGTCCGCGGAATCGTCCCTGAGGGCACCAACTCGCACACGTTCGAGCCCGCGCCGTCGGTTGCGACACTCCTGAGCGATGCCGACATCATCTTCATCAACGGACTCAAGCTCGAGGACCCGACCCTGGAAATGGCGCAGGCCAACATGCGCGATGACGCCCAACTCGTCGAGTTGGGCACAGTGGCCCTCCCCGAGTCGGAGTACATCTACGACTTCTCCTTCCCCAAGGAGGAAGGCAAGCCGAACCCGCACCTGTGGACGGATCCCACGTTCGCCATCGAATACGCCCAGATAGTCCGCGATGTCCTCAGCGAGCGTGATCCGGCCTGTGCGGAGACGTTCCAGGCCAACTTCGAGTCCTTCGAGGCCCAGGTCAACCAGTTGGCCGACGCTATTCGCGAGGACCAGAAGACCGTTCCCAACGGCAACCTCAAGCTCGTGACCTACCACGACGCCTACGCCTACTTCGCGAAGAACTTCGGCTGGCAGGTGGTGGGCGCACTGCAACCGAGTGACTTCTCCGACCCCACACCCTCCGAAGTAGTGACCCTCATCGAGCAGATCAAGGCGGAAGGCGTGCCGACCATCTTCGGGTCCGAGGTCTTCCCGTCCGACGTACTCGAGGAGATCGCCAACGAGACGGGAGTCCGCTACGAGGATTCCCTCCGTGACGACGACCTCCCGGGTGCACCAGGGGATGTGAACCATTCCTGGCTCGGGCTCATGCAATACAACTTCGCCACGATGATCGAAGGTCTAGGTGGGCAAGCACCGAACATCCGCGATATCGACATCGCCAGCCCGCAACCGGATACGGCAGAATATCCACAGTGACGGCTACCGGAGTCGGTCCTGAACTGATCCGACTCACCGATGTCGATGCTGGTTACGACCACGAGGTCGTCCTGCACGACGTCAATGTGCACGTCCACGAGGATCAATTCACCGGGATCGTCGGGCCCTCGGGTGCCGGTAAGACCACACTGCTGCGGCTGATCCTCGGCATTGTCACTCCGATGTCGGGCTCGATCGAGAAACGCCCGGACCTCCGCATGGCCTACGTCCCCCAGTTGGAAACGGTCAACTGGGATTTCCCCATCACCGTCCTGGAATGCGTGCTCATGTCGGGATCCCGGAGCCGGCGGCTGACGATGCCCTGGGCCAGCAGAGCGGAGAAGTCCGAGGCCCATGCCGTACTCGAACGGCTCGGGATCGAAGCCCTCGCCGATCGACAGATCCGCAATCTCTCCGGTGGTCAACAGCAGCGCATGTTCCTGGCCCGCGCCCTCTATCGGAAGCCGGAGTTGCTTCTCCTGGACGAGCCCACGAGCGGTGTCGACGTCTCCACGCGGCACGACGTCCTGCACCTGCTCGCCGACCTCCATGAGGATGGAGTCGCGATCGTGCTGACGACACATGACCTCAATGGGATGGCCGCACATCTGCCCCACCTGGTGTGCGTGAACCATCGTGTCATCGCCGACGGCACTCCCGAGGATGTCATCCGCCCGGCCGTGCTCGAGCAGACCTTCGGTGCGCGCATGGAGGTGCTCGAGCACCTGGGCATGCGTGTTGTCGTGGATGAGCGCCCGGAGCACGCGGTGAAGGGATCCTCGTGATGGATGCCATCCTCGAGCCGCTCGGGTACTCGTTCTTCCGTGAAGGGCTCTTCGTCGCGGCACTCGCCGGTGCCCTGCTCGGCTTCATCGGCGTGTACATCGTGCTCAGGGGCATGAGCTACATCGGGCACGGTCTCTCGCATTCGATCTTCGGCGGATTCGCCGCAGTGCAGCTCTTCGCAGCGCAGTTCTACGTGCTCGGGGCCGGACTCTGGGGGATCGCATCGGCTCTGGCCATCAATGCTGTGTCACGGCGCAGCAGACTGGGGGCGGATGCGGCGATCGGTGTGATCACCACTGCTTCCTTCGCCCTCGGTGTCGCGTTGTTCGCCCGATTCGGAACCAGTGGCCCCTCCTTCGAGAACGCCCTGTTCGGCAGCATCCTGGGAATCTCCCCCGAGCAGATCATCGGCCTGGTTGCAGTGTCCCTCCTCGCGGTCGCCTTCGTCTTCCTCCGTTACCGCGCACTCCTCTTCACCACGTTCGATTCCGAGGTTGCCGACGTATCGGGTGTCCGCGTCAATCGAGTCGAGGCACAACTGATGATCGTGCTGTCACTGGCCATCCTCGCGACCCTGACGATCATCGGCGTCACGTTGGTGGCGGCGATGCTCGTCATCCCGGCCGTGGTGGCGCGGATGCTGACGGATTCCTTCGGACGGATGCTCGCCTGGAGTACGGCCATCGGGGCCTTCAGCGGACTGGTGGGCATGTACGCCAGCTACTACGCCGAGGTTCCGTCCGGAACGATGATCGTCCTGGTCGGTGCCCTGATATTCCTGGTGGTCTTCGCCTTCGCAGGCCGCACGCGACGTCGCCGTTCGGCCGGCTTGGACGCACACATGGAACCGGTGCCTGCCGCGATGCCCATCCGCTAGCGGTTTCGAGCCGACGACTTCGGGCGGGAGCCGGCAGAAACCGTGCACGCCGTAGGCTGACACCCGAAACGGAAGGAACCACTCGATGCCAGACCAGGGCGCTTCCCACTCGCCGTCGCTTGTCGATCTCCAGACCGAGGTCGTCGCCGCGCGCGAGGAGTTCGTCGCGAGCCTGTCACAGCTGCGCGCGGCCACGACTCCCGCAGCACTGGCCCAGCGGGGTGCCCGTGCAGTCGGTGGATGGTTCATCGATGAGTACGGGGGTATCCGTCCGGAGCGCGTGGCCATCGTCGGTGCGGTCGTGCTCGGGTACGTCGCATTGCGCATCGCGCGCCGCCGGGGCTGATCGTGGCGATCGCACCGGAGTCGATCGAGCAGCACCCCGATTTGCGTCCCGGTGCCGATGGATCGGTTCCCATCAAGTTGCTCCACGACCGGGTGCTCGTGCGCGAAGGTGGTGCCGATGGTGAGCGCCGTTCCAGTGGCGGCATCGTGATTCCTGCCACCGCACAGGTGGGTCGCCGCCTGTCCTGGGCGCGCGTCGTGGCTGTGGGGCCCAATGTGCGCACCGTCGAGGTGGGGGACAAGGTGTTGTTCGAGCCCGAGGATCGCGGTCAGGTGGAACTTCAGGGCATCGACTACGTCCTTCTGCGCGAGCGCGATCTCCATGCCGTTGCTGCGGAGCGGCACAGCACCGCCGGCACCGGTCTCTACCTGTAGTTTCGCGACGTGGATCCGCGTGCGATGCCGGTGTTCGCCGGCGGAACCGGACGCAGCGGGTCCACGATCGTCGGCCACCTGCTCGACCATCACCCCGACCTCACGTTGACCCGTCCGATGGAAGTGCGCTTCATCAGCGGGAATGACGGCGTGCTTGATGCCCTCCATGCAGTTCGGCGGGATGCGCGCCGGGGGCTCGCCACCGCGCACGCCGCGGCAGAACGCATTCGTACCCGCTGGTTCTACCGGGCACCGGAGGTTGGCCTGCACACCTCCGTGTCTGAGCAACAGATCATCGCCTGGACGCAGGACTACCTGGATCACTTCGCCAGCGATCCCGCTGCGACGAGCCTCACCCTCGTCGAACGCGTCATGGATGCGGTCTGCGACTCCATCGGAGCCCAGCGCTGGGTGGACACCACGCCGGCCAATGCGCGCAAGGGGGATCGACTCACCTGGATCTACCCGCAGGCGCGGGTGATCGCCGTAGTCCGGGACGGTCGGGATGTCGCGGCATCCTTCGTGGCCCAATCCTTCGGCCCGGACGATGTCTTCGAGGCGCTGGATCAATGGGAGGAGCGGATGCTGCGGATCCACCGTTCGCTCACGGCGGCGCCCGCGGGAACCATGATGCGCATCGACCTGTTCGACCTCGTGATCGCTGCCCGCGACGTGACCCTCACGGACATGCTCGGCTTCGTGGGACTCTCGGAGAGCGATGCGATGCGCACGTGGTTCGACTCACATGTCACGGTGGCATCTGCGCATGGTGGGCGCTGGCGCACGCAGTTCGATGCGCACACGGTTCGCAACATCGATGCCCGCTACCGTGACATCTGTGCCCGCCTCGTCGATTCCGGAGTCGTGATTCCCCATGGCGACTAGGGCGGACGTGGTGATCGTCGGGGCCGGACACAACGGCCTCGTCGCCGCCTGCTACCTGGCGCGGGCCGGCCTCGATGTCGTCGTCCTCGACCGGGCCGATCATGTCGGTGGAGCGGCCATCTCCGCGCAGGTGTTCCCAGGAGTATCCGCCCGGGTGTCCAAGTACTCCTACCTCGTGTCGCTACTTCCGCAGTCCCTGATCGACGACCTGGGCATCGAGCTCGAACTCGTGCATCGCACCGTGTCGTCGTTCACCCCGGATCCGCAGGATCCCTCACGCGGGCTGGTGGTGCACGAGGATCCGGCCCTTCTCGAGGAGGAGTTCACCCGGGTTACGGGGGACCCGGACGAGGCGCGGCGCTGGCAGGAGTTCTACGCCCGCACCCGACGCATGGCCGCGACCATCTATCCCACGTTGACAAGCCCGCTTGTCTCCCGAGACGAGATGCGCGGTCGCATCGATCCCCAGGACTGGATCGACTTCGTCGACAACCCGGTTGGTGATGTGATCGAGCGGTCACTCACCACGGACATCGCGCGCGGTGTGGTCCTGACTGACGCGCTGATCGGCACGTTCGCTGATGCGCACGACTCTTCCCTTCGCCAGAACATCTGTTTCCTGTACCACGTGATCGGTAACGGCACCGGGAACTGGGATGTTCCCGTGGGCGGGATGGGTGCGCTCACCGGTCAGCTCGCCGACCTCGCCCGGGGGTGGGGTGCACGCATCGTGACCGATGCCGAGGTGACATCGATCGACGCGACCGACACGGATGCGCGTGTCACGGCACGCATTGCGGGGGAGGACGTGGACTTCGATGCGCGATTCGTTCTCGCCAATTGCGCGCCCGCGGAGCTCGATCGCCTCCGCGGTCGGCAACCGCGGCCACCGGTGGGAGAGGACACCGGCGCGCAGATCAAGGTCAACATGGTGCTGGCCCGCTTACCCCGATTGAAGGACCCCACCGTCGATCCGGAGGATGCGTTCGCCGGCACCTTCCACATCAACGAGAACTACACCCAACTGAACGACGCGGCCGCAGCGGCGCGCGCGGGGCGTCTCCCGGTGCCACTGCCGGCGGAGATCTACTGCCACTCGCTCTCCGACCCGAGCATCCTGGGGCCGGACCTGCAGGCATCTGGTGCGCAGACGCTCACCATGTTCGTGCTTCAGACCCCGCACGCCCTGTTCGCCTCGGGGTCACCGCCCACGCGCGAGGAGATCCGCAGGGCCGTTCTTGCCACGCTCGACTCCGTGCTCGCCGAGCCGATCGCCGAGTGTCTGCTGCGCACCCCGGACGGCTCGGAGTGCATGGAGATCAACACCACGGTCGATCTGGAGGACTCCCTGGGCATCCCGACCGGCAACATCTTCCACACCCCACTGGACTGGCCGTGGGCGATGACCCCCGAGGAAATCGGCACCTGGGGTGTCGAGACCGACGTCCCCACCGTGGTGCTCTGCGGAAGTGGTGCCCGGCGCGGGGGAGGGGTGTCCGGCATCCCCGGTCACAACGCCGCGCAGTACGTCCTGACTTCGCTCTAGTTGGTCAGGTGCTGGGCCAGGAACCTGTCGACCTTGCGAATCGAGTCGGTCCACGGACCGTAGAAGTAGTGTCCCGCGCCCTTGTATTCCACGAGTCTGTTCTCCACGCCGGCTGCGTCGAGGGCGCGCTTGGTCGCGCGCGCCCATTCGATATCGCATTCCTCGTCCTTGGTGCCGTGGAAGGCGAGCACCGGTTCGGTGATCCGGGAGAAGTAGTTGCGGGATGAGAGTTCACGCCATGCGGCGGGATTGTCGCGGGGCTCACCGTAGCGCGCGAGGATCTCCTTGCTGATGGGGTAGTTGTTGCGCTGCCACTTGTTGAAGTTATCTACCGCATTCGTACTTGTCGATGCGTAGGTGATCGCCGCGTCGAAAACACCGGGGGCGAGCACGAGTGCTTGGTACGCCACGCCTCCCCCCATGGATCGGCCCAGGAGCGCGACGTTCTTCGTGTCGATGAATGGCAGCTCGGATCCCCGCACGGCCAACGCGGCACCGATCACATCCTCGGCGTAACCCAGGCGCATGGAGCGGTCGTTCTCGGGGTCCTTGTCCGACGACGCGTGATTGCGGTAGTCCACGTGGAGTGCCACGTAGCCGTTGCGGGCGAGCCAGTCCTGTTCGCGGCGGAAGCCTTGACCGCTGACGTAGACCTTGGGGTCGATGTACCCGTGCGCGAGAACCACAACGGGAAAGGGGCCCTTGCCACGTGGCCTGGTCATGATCCCGGAGATGGTGAGATCGCCCGCTTCGTACCTGATCGAGTGGCGGGTGTACTTCGAGGTGCCCCCGAGATCCTTCACAATGCGCAAGTTTGATCCGGTGAATTCGTGACCGATGGCCTCGGGGATCGTGTCGGGCAGGGTGGACGCGAAAGCGGTCGACCCTGAGATCACCAGCGCCCCCGCGAGGAGGATCGAGCTGAGAGCGCGCATCCTTGGATGCTACGTCAGCGACGCTTCCAAGCTCCCGGAGTGTCCAACTGTGCGAGGACCTGCGGCGGCATGTCGCCGGTGAGGATGTCGGCGAGGGTCACGTGCTCGAGGATGTCGCGCAATGCCGCGCGCGTGGCAACCCACACGTCGCGCAGGTGCTCGGCGCGTCCGCCGTAGGCGGCATCCTCGGGAGGTGCACCCCGCACGGCGGCGAGGGGACCCTCGAGTGCGCGGATGACATCGGCCACGGTGACGTCGGCGGGGTCCTTCGCCAGGCGAAAGCCACCCTCGACTCCGCGCTGGCTTGCGACGATCCCGGCTTGGCGCAGGGTGCGCAGGATGCTCTCGAGGAACTTCGCCGGAATGGAGAGATCGGTTGCGAGCCTCTCGCAGGTGATCAGGCGCTTGTCGCCCTCGGCGGAGTAGTAGGCGAGTTCGGTCAACGAGCGAAGGGCGTAGTCGACCCGCGCGGAGACCTCCATGGGCCTATTGAACCCCCGTGACCGGGTAGAAGCGAACGTGGGGCGTGTCTCGCCTCAGGTCAGGCCGACGAGTGCCACGAGCACACCCACGCCGGCGCACGCGGCCAGAACCCGCAGGGTGCCCACCCGGAATCGGAAGACCAGCAGTGCGGCCAGGGCGGAGATGGCGACGGATTCCCAGGCGATGCTGGCGGGATCCGGGACCGGGAGGAAGAGCGGCCCAAAGCGCTCGGTACCGACGCCCGGGAAGACCGTGTTGAGCGTGAACCACACCGCGAGGCTCAAGACGACACCCGCCACGGCTGCTCCGACAGCGGTCAGCGCATTGCGCAGCGCGATGTTCTCCCGCAAGCGCTCGACATAGGGGGCGCCGAGGAAGATGAACATGAAACAGGGCACGAAGGTCACCCAGATCGCCAGGACCGCACCGATCAATCCAGCAACGATCGGAGGGAGGTCTCCAGGGTTGTTGAAGGCCGCCAGGAATCCGACGAACTGCAGTACGAGGATGAGGGGCCCGGGGGTTGACTCGGCGAGACCCAATCCGGTGAGCATGTCCTTCGACGTGATCCATTCGTACCGGAACACCGCCTCCTGCGCGATATAGGCGAGGACCGCGTATGCCCCACCGAAGGTGAAGATCGCACTCTGTGAGAACAGGATCGCCTGCTGGGCGAACACGTTTGCTGTGCCGAGCGCCAGGATGAGGATGCCCACGGGCACCAACCAGAGAGCGGCGCAGATCCATCCGGCGCGCAGAGCCCGGTGTCGCTCCGTAGGACCGATCGTCGTGTCATCGGCAAGGAGGACCTCGGGTTCCTCGGGTGATGCGTGCCCACCCGTTCCCACGGGGAACTGATCCGGTGCTTGTCTGCCGCCCAGCCATCCGACGAGTGCGGCGACGATGATGATCAGCGGGAAGAGGACATGAAAGAACGTGATCGCCAGGAACGAGGTCGTCGCGATCGCAATGAGCGTCGCGCTCCGCAATGTGCGCCGACTGATGCGCACGAATGCCTCGGCAACCAGGACGACCACCGCGGCCTGCAGGCCGACGAGGAGTCCGGCGACCCAATCGACTGACCCGTAGAGCGCGTACATCACTGACAGTGCGAGCATGACGAGGAACCCGGGAAGGATGAATAGAGTCCCGGCGATCAGTCCGCCACGGCGGCCATGCAGAAGCCACCCCACGTACGTGGCCAGTTGCTGGGCCTCCGGACCGGGAAGCACCATGCAGTAGTTGAGTGCGTGCAGAAACCTGCGCTCGCTGAGCCAGCGCCGCCGCTCCACGAGTTCGCGGTGCATGAGTGCGATCTGTCCCGCGGGCCCCCCGAAGCTGTTGAGCCCCACATATCCCCACACGCGGGTGGCTTCGGCCAGGGTGATTCCGCGTCCGCGGTCGTCGTGGACGTTCTCCGCACCCACCATGTGTCCCGGCCTTTCGGCGAACCAACTGGAGGGGGAATCTATCCAGGAGACATCCCACAGCGGTGCTGCCCGTTGCGAACATGCGATGAATTCGCAAGAGCGAGTGTTGGGTTGGTACCCGACCCGTGATGCGGTCGCGGGCCTCTCTGACAGGATTGGTAGCGGCTGAGATCCAGCCGCACTCACGACAAGGAGATTGAGATGCTTCGCTCACGACGCGCGACCGCGTTGGCTGCAGTACTCACCGCTGCGATGTTCGTCGCCGCCTGCAGCTCGGGTTCGAGTACCGAAACCGCAGCTGAGACCACTGCGGCCGAGACTGCAGCCGAGACCACCACCGCAGAAGAGGCCGCGGTCGATCCGTGTGCGAAGGAGAACCTCGCCACCCTGACCCCGGGCACGCTGACCATCGGGACGGATTCACCGGCCTACCCGCCGTACTTCGTGGATGACGATCCCACGAACGGCAAGGGCTTCGAGTCCGCGGTCGCCTACGCCGTGGCCGAAGGTTTCGGCTTCACCCCGGAGGAGGTCGTGTGGGAGGTCGTCCCGTTCAACTCCTCGTACGCACCGGGCGAGAAGAACTTCGACTTCGACATCAATCAGATCTCGATCACCCCTGAGCGGGCCGAGGCGGTCGACTTCTCCGACGGGTACTACACCGTCAACCAGGCCGTCGTGGCACTGAACGACTCGGCGGTTGCGTCTGCGACGACCCTCGCGGAACTGCAGAAGGCGAAGCTCGGCGCTCAGGTGGGCACCACGAGCCTGGCATTCATCACCGACGTCGTTGCTCCTGAGGCCGAGCCGTTCGTCTACAACGACACCAATGATGCGAAGAGCGCGCTGCAGAACGGCCAGATCGACGCGATCGTGGTCGACCTACCCACCGCGTACTACATCACCGCGGTCGAGATCGAGAACTCCAAGATCCTCGGCCAGTTCCCGGCTCAGGAGGGTGGCGAGCAGTTCGGCCTCCTCTTCGAGAAGGGCAACCCACTGGTGGGCTGCGTGAACACCGTCCTCGCTGACCTGTCGGCCAGTGGGGAGTTGCAGGCCATCCAGGACGAGTGGCTTGCCGGTGCGGCTGCTCCCTACATCAAGGAATAGCCTCATCGCTCGATGAGCGTTGCACCCGCGCCTGGCGCAGACGTGGTCTATCGGGACCCGCTGCGTCAGGCGCGGCTGCGTAAGAAGGCATGGACGAATGCTCTGATCGGGATCGCGAGCCTGATTGGGTTCGCGGTGCTCCTCGTTCTTCTCATCGGTCGGAGTTCGGGATGGGCCGCCGTTCGAGACACCTTCTTCTCCGGTGAGCAGTTCGCTGCCTCTTTCCCGGACGTCATTTCCGCGTTCTGGTTGAACGTCCGGATCTTCCTTATCGCTGAGCCGCTGATCCTCATCGTCGGTCTTCTCGTAGCCCTGGGTCGCGGCCTGCGGGCGCCGATCTTCCTGCCACTGAGGGTCATTGCCACGGTCTACGTCGACGTCTTCCGCGGGGTGCCGACGATCCTGGTGATCTTCCTCCTCGGGTTCGGTATGCCCGCTCTCCGGCTTCCTGGAGTGCCATCCGATCCGATTTTCTGGGGCACCGTCGCCCTCGTGCTGTCCTATGGCGCCTATGTCGCCGAAGTCTTCCGGGCGGGAATCAACTCTGTTCACCCGTCCCAGCGCATGGCCGCGCGTTCCTTGGGTCTGAACTCGGCACAAACCGACCGGTACGTGGTGCTTCCCCAGGCCACCCGCAACGTGCTCCCGCCGCTCCTCAACGACTTCATCTCCCTGCAGAAGGACACCGCTCTCGTGGCGGTGCTGGGACCGATCGAGGCGTTGCGACAGGCCCAGATCGATGCCTCCTTCAACTTCAACTACACCCCTTACGTCGTGGCCGCCTGCATCTTCATCGCGCTGACTATTCCGATGACCAGGTTCGCGGATTGGGTGCAGCGCCGCACGGAACGCAAGCGCAGGTCGATGGCCTGATGAATAGGACTCCACTTCTCACTGTGTCCGGTGTCTGGAAGGGCTTCGACACCCTGCCGGTTCTTCGCGGAATCGATCTGGTGGCCGAGGCCCACACTGTCACCGCGCTCATCGGTGCCTCCGGTTCCGGCAAGTCGACATTGCTGCGTTGCATCAATGGCTTGGAGACTGTGGACGCGGGCACCATCACGCTCGACGGCGATATCGAGGTCAGTGCTCTCGAAGTCGACTTGGATGCAGTACGGAGGCGCATCGGGATCGTCTTCCAGTCCTACAACCTCTTCCCCCATATGAGCGTCCTGGACAACGTGACACTCGCACCCATCAAAGTCCTGCGCCGATCGCCCGAGAAGGCTCGGGAGTCGGGGCGGGAGTTGCTCGCCCGATTCGGGCTCGAGGGCAAAGCGGATGATTACCCGGACCGCCTCTCCGGCGGGCAGGCTCAGCGCGTTGCAATCGTGCGCGCGTTGGCGATGGAGCCGGAGCTGCTCCTATTCGACGAGATCACCAGTGCTCTCGACCCGTTGCTCGTGGGGGAGGTGCTCGATGCCGTGCGTCAGCTCAAGGTGAGTGGGTTCACGATCATCATGGCTACGCACGAGATCGCATTCGCCCGGCACGTGGCCGACCGCGTCTGTTTTCTGCACAACGGTGTGGTGCACGAGCAGGGCACGCCGACGGAAGTCCTCGACAACCCCCGTGACGAGTTGACCCGGGCGTTCCTGGCGCGCGTTCTGGGCTGATCAGTGCACCTCCCGGCGCTTCCATGCGCCGGGTGCGCTGAGGTGCTCGGTCACAGTCGGAGGAAAGCGACTGCTGCGATGTCGTTGGGATCTCGAAAGCGAAGCTACATTCATGAATGTACATCGATGACGTGAATATGGGCGCCCCATGGGACTTGATGTGAGTGACGCTCCCGTTGCGAACTCAACGGAGGACCCCTGTGCCTGTCGTTCCCTTGGTGAGCCCTACCCTTGCCATCTCCGCAACGAAGGGTTGCAAAGCTATGCGTATCCGTCTGGTGACTTTGGCCTTGGCGGTTGCAAGCCTTGTTGCGTCGCCCATCCCCGCGGCTTCGGCCGTGGAAAGAACGCCGGGGGAACTGGTGCAGGTCGGAACCTTCACCTCACTGACGCAACCCGACTTCCGTGGTCTGGCCACCATCGGTTCGGTCCTCACCGATGAGACTCTCGGGCTCGGCACCTTCGACAACCTCGATGGGGAGTTCGTCATGGTGGGTGGCGTGGCCTACCAGATCAAGACGGACGGGGTGCCACGACCGATCCGGCGCGACCAGATGACACCCTTCCTTCAAGCCATTCGGTTCCAACCCGAGGTCGGTGGTCCGATTCCTCCGGGGACGAGGTGTGACCAACTCACCCCGATCATCAATGCTCTGGCTGGGTCATCGAACGGGGTGGTGGGCGTCCGGGTTCGCGGTACCTTCACGGACCTAGTGACGCGCAGCGTGAGCCCGGTCCCACCTCCCTTCAAGCCCATCAGCGAAGTCGTCGCCAATCAGACCGTGTTCCCCCTCGGCACTGTCAAGGCGGTGCTGGTCGGATTCCAGCAGGGCCCAGACGCGCTCGGTGTCGGGCAACCAGGACTGCACCTGCACGGTGTGACCGCCTCACGGAATGCCGGCGGACACGTCCTCTCGTGTGTTGCCGGTCCTGATGTGCACATCGCGATCGATCGGGTTTCGAACATTCGTCTCATCACTCCGTCAACGGGTGGAGCCGCCTCGAGTAGGTGAACTCCGAGCTCGCTCATGGTCAGGTGCGAGCCACGGCAGCGATCCGCTACGAGACTGTTTCTACTTACGTCTCGCTAGCAGCCATCGAGACTGCATACCCCTGCGGCCCAGAGAACCAGATAAATCTGCGCGATCACGACGCCAGCAAGGACAACCCCCGCGATCACTTGAGCAGCCAAGGCTCGGGAGGCACCGGCAACCAGCGTGTCACCGGATCTGATGAGCCTGCGTGCTCTCTTGCCCAGGAAGAAAGCCGCGACGGGCAGCGCAAGGCTAAGGGCGCCGATCAGAATCACCGCAACGACACTGGCGACCTTGATGAACACCGGGTTACTCGGTTCGTAGGTGATCATGCCGGCGAGCATGAATGCGACCACTTCCACGAAGAGCAGGGGTGGGCTGACAACCACGGAGATCAAGGCCAATACCAATGCGTTATTCGACGAGGCCATAGTCATCACCCGTTCTCGAGTTGATCGTGCCTGCCTGATCCACACCGAGGAGCTGTGGGTACATCGTCGGATTCCACATTCGTGTAGTGAGGTGCACAGGGGAGTTGCGGGTCACCCCACCCAGGGCCGTGCAGCTCCCTACCGCGATGTGCGAATCGCATCGGCTAGTTCCTGTTCCGTGAAGCCACCCTCGACCACTCCGTCCTTGGCGAACCGGAAGAGCACGACCGAGAAAATCCCACGCATAGTGGAGAGCAGGAGCGCGCCGATCATGAAGAGAAGGATTCCGAGCACGATCAAGAAGATGCCGCCCGCAAGCAGAGTGGTGCTACCCGCGGTTGCGGCGACGAATCCGAGGATGACCAGCAGGATGCCCGGGAGGATGGTGACCAGTCCGACCACACCGCCGATGCGAACACCACCGAAGATCTGCACACCCCACTTCTCTTTGAACAGTGCGAAGGACTTCTTGATGGCACTGATGGGGCCTTGGCCATCAAGCATGATGAAGGGCACCACAAAGAAGGTGATGAGCGACCACATGGCGAGGACACCCGCCGCCGCGATATTGCGGAGAGCGTCAACAGCGCCATTCTGATTATTGCCCCGGATGAAGCCCACGATGACGTTGACCACCGTGGCGATGAGCGCCCATCCGATCAATGGGATCAGGCGTGCAAGGGAACGTGCGATCCCGTGTCCGATCGATGAGTCTCCGCCGGAGAGCTCGCTATCTGCTGCAGCCACGAGGCCGCCGCTGGCGATCGACAGCACGATCTGGTTGGCGAAGATGCCCAGCACGGCAAGGACGATCCCCGCTGCCGTCTGATCGTTGAGCCATAGCAGCCCTGCAGGGATCCAGAAGACGGCCAGGGGGATGAGGCTCGCGAGGAACCCGATGACGGGAAAGGCTAGGAGGTAGCGGTTCTCTCGGATTACCGCCCACGACTTCTTGGTGAGAAGACGACTCTGACCCCACGACCGACGCGCCATGACCGAGAGCGTAGGGCTCAAGCGCCCATCAGAGGGACTGAATCACTGAAGCGTGAGGGTCTTGATTGCCTGCAACGACAGATGTCTGAGCGTTCACTTGTCCGTGGAGGTGATGGTCAATAGGGTGCCTCACATGTCTGACAACAAGAGCCGTACCGGGTCTTCCATAGCTTTCGCCGCGATCTTTTTCATTTTGGTGGTGTTCTTCCAACTCGTGTTCGAGTGGTTCTTCGGTGACCCCATCGATGCCAGATACCTCTTCCAGGCGGTGCTCACGTCAGCAATCATGACCGTCCTGTTCATGCTGTTTGATCGGTGGCGCAGGCGGCGGTAAGGGGTGCCGAGCTGCCCGTCGGCGGCACTCGGATTCCCTGCCTGATCAACTCGGAGCCGCGCGCGATCCAGATTGGGAGTGGCGGCGTGTTCACGTAGCGCTCACCTAGTCGCTACCACCGAATCGATGAAGAAACCCCTAGCGAAGTACGCCGCGTAGGACTTGAACCTACAACCCGCTGATTAAGAGTCAGCTGCTCTGCCAGTTGAGCTAGCGGCGCGAGGAGTAGAAAGTTACCAAAGGAGTGAGCCCACGGCGCGGGCGACCCGGATCGAGTCCCAGGGGGGAAGCAGCCAGCCATCCCCGGCCTGGATCCGGTCGCTCATCTCCTCGAACATGATCAGCTAGGCATCGACCGCTGGGAACTCCTTGATGTTTCCGTTCACCCACAGGGTGGTTGGTGCGCGCTAGGTGGCGAATGCCTGATCGCCGGTGACGCGGACCTCTCCGGCCGGCCCCTCGTGTCGCCGCCTTGGGTGTGAGCCAGTTGCCGCGCATCAACCCACCGAGGTGACGTACACCAGGATGGCAGTGGCGATGAGCACCGCGATCCCACCGACCCGGTAGGCGACGACCATGGAGGGTCGGAAGTACCAGCGCACCTCATCCTCGTCGACGCCGTTTCGTCCGATGAGCCAGAGCAGCCCGAGGATGAAGTCGGGGATGAGGACGGCGACGAAGGCGATCCTCGCGTACGTGTTGCCGTCAGAGATCGAGTCGCCGAGCAGGCTGGTGATGATGAGGTAGAGCAGCAGGATGAAGGCCAGATAGGGAAGTCCCTCGGGCAGGAGTCGCCAGATACCCGGGAAGTTGGGAAGCCGCTCGCTGAACGGGCCGGCGAGCAGGGGGATCAGGAAGAGCACACCGGCGACCCATAACTGCCACACGTTCCCGATGAATGCGGCGCTGATGAAGATGAAGATTGCCGTGCGCAGGCAGCCAGAAATGAGCTGCTGGGTCGTTCCCGCCTGGTCAACCTCGGCCGGGAGGATCGTGGCCATGCGCTCGGGGAACCAGCGTGCGGCGATCTCCTCGAGCCCGATCTTGGCGAGCATCATGATGAGCACGATGACGCACAGGGTCATGGCCTCGTCTGCGATCGGGAATGCCGCTCCGCCAAGCGGCGGCAGTGCTGTGGCGATGTTGAACGTCACGTAGGCGGCGAACAGGGGCACGATGACGATGTCGGCGAGCCGCTCCCACAGGTAGGAACTGCCGGAGAGCGGAAGCCGGCGGATATTGCGGAACGATGCGCCGATGATCCCCGGCCCGACGAGGAGCAGGCTGACGCCGAGCAGGGTGCGCAGGCTGTCCCAGCCGATGATCCCGCCGGAGAACGTGACGACGAGCGCGAACGCGGTGGTGGCGAGCAGCCCGGCGAATGCGTCGACGATGCCGATCGCCATGAGAATGATGAGCAGGGCGAGTGCCGGGGGCTGGGCGATGCCATTGCCGGTGAGCGCCGCCACGATGCCGACGATCACCCCGGCGATGGGAAGGAGAAGGCTTGCGCTGCCGAAGATGGCGCGCACCGGCGCCCCGTCGGTGACGATGCGACTGAGCAGTGGGCTCGTCGATGCAACCTTGGAAGCGAGCACGAACGATCCCTCGTCCACATAGGACGTGAACGGTGATCGGTGCAAGCGGGAGGCATCGCCCACCGCGGCGCCGAGTGGGACGAATACCGTCATCCACCCGCGGTTGTGCGAGACGTCGGTATCGGGAATCTCGTCCGAGCGATCGAAGTTCCCCTCTTTGAGGCCACCGCCGGCGACGGACTCCCCAGCGCGGGCGGCGGCGCGGCCAGAAGTCGCTGCTCCCGCTGCCGCACCGACCGCTCCGATGATGGCCAGTGCGGCGATGCTTGTGGCGACCACCGCGGTCGGGTTGTCGAGCGCCACGACGGGCTCGTAGGGCGGAGCCTTTGCGGATGCGGGCAGCGCCGGCGCGCTGAGTGTCGCGGGATCGACCGGATCATCCACGGATGTCAGCGTCCCGTCGGGACCGATGCTGAATCCGGTGGCGATTTCGACCGGCTGGCCATCCGCGTCCGTGCCGCGCACAAGCAGGGAGTGCTCCCCGGGTCCGAGATCCCCAGGCAGTGCGACGGAGACGGCGAATGCGCCGGTGTCGTCGGCGAGATCCGTCGCGAGCAGCCGTGGCGTCGAGAACGCCCAGATCTCGAAGCGACTGCCGGGGGCCAGTCCGCTTCCAGACGCCTCGACCGTGGCCGATTCCGCATTGTCGCCGACGCCTGCGGACAGCGTCACAGTGAGCTGGCTGCCGGAGGCCTCCTCGACAACCTCTTCGTCGACAACCTCTTCGTCGACAACCTCTTCGTCGACAACCTCTTCGTCGACCGCCGTCTCGTCGAGCATGTCCTCGTCGAGCATGTCCTCGTCGAGCATGTCCTCGTCGAGCATGTCCTCGTCGAGCATGTCCTCGTCGAGCATGTCCTCGTCGAGCATGTCCTCGTCG
>JBILLS010000061.1:0-5629 GCA_044375955.1 Candidatus Nanopelagicales bacterium
AGATGATCTGCCCAAACACGGTGAGGCCGGCGAAAACCCAGGGGAGGGCACGAACCCAGCCGGCGGGGCCGCGATTGCGGTCCGAATGGGGCCCGGAGTACACCCGAACACTCATGCTCAGGAAGCATAGGAGGCGTTATCCGACGACCTCGTCGAGCGGTCGGGCCCCGGTGGCGCCTTCACCCCCATTCCGCGGCGCGCCCGTACCATCAGTGCATGAGTGTGCGCGCAGAAATCGTCGACACCGGCAAGCCCTACGTGCGTTCGGCACGCATCACCATCAACGCACCCGCGCAGCAGATCTTCGACCTGCTGGCCGATCCCCGTGAGCATTCCCGGATCGACGCTTCTGGAACCGTCCAGGGCAACGTATCGGGCCCGCAACGGCTGAGTCTGGGGGCGAAGTTCGGGATGTCCATGAAGATCGGCCTCCCCTACAGGATCAGTAACACCGTGGTCGAGTTCGACGAAGGCAGGCGCATCGCCTGGCGGCATATCGGGCGTCACACGTGGCGGTATGAACTCGAACCCATCGATGCCACTACCACGGTGGTCACAGAGACCTTCGACGGTGGCACTTCCTGGTTTCCGCCGGCTTTGAAGATCATCAACGCCTACGACAACAACCAGAAGGCGGCGGCGAAGTCGCTGGTCAACCTGAAGTCACTCATGGAGAAGGGGAGTTCCGCGTGAACCTCGTCCTATGGATCGTGCAGATCCTCCTCGCGCTCGCCTTCGGCATGGCGGGGTTCATGAAGGCGACCAAGCCGGTCGACACCTTGGTGGCGCGCATGGCCTGGGCGGCGGACTACTCACCGCGGACCATCAAGCTCATCGGGGTCGTAGAGATTCTCGGCGCCCTGGGTTTGATCCTCCCGCAGCTCACGGGCATCGCACCGGTCCTCACGCCCATCGCAGCGATCGGTCTCGCGATCGTCATGGTGCTCGCCATCGGTGTCCACCTACGACGTCGCGAACACCCTGTGATCCTGTTCAACGTGATCCTGCTTGCCCTCAGCGTCTTCATTGCCTGGGGGCGTCTAACGGGTCAGTGAACTCAGTCGAAGAGTTCGTGCAGGAAGCTCTTCTTCCGCTTGTAGTACACCGGCTGCGGTGAGCCGTAGGTCGGTGCCGGCGGGTTGTAGGCCGGTGGCGGAGACGCGGGCGCAGGCGGAGCCGCTTGCCAGCGGGCCTCGGCTGAAGCCAAGTGCTCCAGTTCCCCCTTGTCGAGGAAGATTCCGCGGCAGTCACCGCACTGCTCGATGTGGACACCATTGCGCTCATAGGTGCGCATGGATCCCTGACACTTGGGGCAGATCATTTCAGTCATATTTCGATGGTGGACCACCCGCGGGTATTGCGCAACCTGGAAGTCACCAGTCCCAGCACCTAGCATCGGGTGATGACCGAGCAGCAGCGCTACCGCGTCGTGGAGGCGCGCGGTGATGCGGAACTGCGGGAGTACGACCCGTGCGTCGTAGCCGACGTCACCGTGGCAGGGGATGTTGAAGACGCGGGCAACGCCGCTTTCCGACCGCTCGTGTCCTACATCTCCGGCGCCAATCAGGCGAAGACTTCGTTGGCCATGACCGCACCCGTCATTCAACAGGCGACGGGGGAGCGCTTGGCGATGACGGCACCTGTCCTGCAGGAGGCAGCGGGTCCGCGCACCTGGACCGTGTCCTTCGTGCTTCCCGGTGACCGAGCGCTCTCGGACTACCCCGTACCCACGGATCCGCGGGTCACGCTGCGTCACATTCCCGCGGAGAGTGCTGCGGCCCTGCGTTGGTCGGGGCGCTGGACCGCCAGCAACCTCGCGCAGCGCACACGGCAGTTGCAGGACGTGATCGCCGAAGCCGGCTGGGAGGTTGCGGGGCAACCACGCTGGGCGCGATTCGATCCACCGTGGACGCCGCCATTCCTGCGCCGCAATGAGATCGTGATCCCGGTCCGGAGGTCGAATCACTGATGGTTCCCTCGATCAGTCAGGGAGCGAATGGCCAACCGGTCACGTGCGTCAGAGATGGCTACAGAAGCCGCGCGCATATCCGCGTTGTCTGGACCCGCACCACTCCTGGTCCCGACGATCACGTCATGACCGCTCTGGGCGAGGTGCCGCGTTGGTTCTGTTCCCATGGGACTGCCCTCGATAAGGAGATGAGTACCCATGCCGTTCTCCACTTCTCGGGTCGAGATCAGCTCTCGCGCAGGCCGAGGCGAGCGTGTAGGCGGCGGAGCGGTGCAGGTGCCCACCAGTTCGCGTTACCCGCGATGCGCATGAATGCGGGAACGAGCAGGGCGCGCACGACCGTGGCATCGAGCAGGATCGCCACGGTGACACCGAAGCCGAGTTGCTTGATGTTGGTGGCAGAACTTGTCAGGAATGAGGCAAAGACGATCGCGATCAGGAGGGCTGCTGCCGTGATGATCCTTCCCGTGCGCTGCAGGCCGAAGGCCACGGCATCTGAGGTGCTGGCGCCGGCATCATGCTCCTCCTTGATGCGGGCGAGCATGAAGACCTCGTAGTCCATCGAAAGGGCGAAGGCGATCACCGCGATGAGTGCGATGGTGGAGATGTCTACGGTCCCCGTGACGGTGTATTCGCCGGTAAGCCACTGCAGGTGACCGTTCTGGAACACCCACACCAGTGCACCCAGGGTCGCGGCCAGGCTAAGGAGATTCAACACCAGCGCCTTGATCGGGATCAGCACACTCCCGGTGAACAGGAACAGGATGACCATCGTCGTGATCGCCAACCACAACGCGACGATCCAGATGCGATCGAGGACCGCGTTGGTGGCATCGGCCCACTCGGCCGCAATTCCGCCGACGAGAGATATCTCCCCCGGAGCCTCGATCGCTCGTAACTCAGCGACAAGAGCTTCTCCTGCGGGATCGATGGGCCGCACGTTGCCGACAGCCTCGATGCGGGTCGCGTCGGATGACGACCACGACGACGGATCGGGGTTGGATGCGACAACGACGCCGTCGACGATGACGCTCTCTGCTGTGGTGACACGGTCGATCTCGGGTATGAGGGAGATCTCTTCCGCATACTCCTGGACCGCCGCTGGAGATCCGGGTTGCAGCACGACGATCTCGTAAGGCGAACCCTCGTTACCCGGGAAGCGCTCGCGCAGAACCTCTCCCGCCTGCGCCGCGGCGTTGTCGGGTGGAAGCGCGCGCTCATCCACCTGACCGAACACCGCACCGAGTGCGGGGGCCGCGAGAACGAGAAGCGCTGCGACGGTTCCGATCAGCACGGGCCAGGGCCTCCGCATCACGAATCGCGCGATACGGGCCCACGCGCCGTCATCCTTCGGTGCGAGGTCACCACGACGAACCTTGAGACGGTTGACGTTGCGACCGAGGATGGCGAGGAGAGCGGGGATCGCGGTCAGGGCCCCGATGACGGCCAGGAGGCTGACCGCGATGCCCGCGTACGCGAAGGAGCGAAGGAAGTACTGGGGGAAGATCAACAGGGATGCGAGCGCGACGGCCACCGTTAGGCCGGAGACGAACACGGTGCGCCCGGCCGAACCCACGGTGGCGGCCACGGCCTCTGGCACGGATCGACCGGCTGCAAGTTCCTCCCGGAACCTGTTGATGATCAAGAGCGCGTAGTCGATACCTAGGGCCAGTCCAAGACCCGTGACGAGATTGAGAGCGAAGACCGATACATCAGTGACACGTGACACGAGGAAGAGCACGAGGAAGGACCCCAGGATCGTTCCACCGGCGACGAGGAAAGGAAGCCCCGCTGCAACGACGGAACCGAAGACGAACAGCAGTATCAACGCGGTGATGGGAATCGCAATGGATTCCGCTCGGGCGAGGTCACCCGTGATGGTGTCGTTGAAAGCGTTCCCGATGATCTCGCCACCGAAGGCGTAGACGACGACTTCGCCTTGCTCGCCACCGACCTGCGCGACGATCTCAGCAGCGAGCGCCTCGCGGTCCGTCCCGTCCTCTGCAATGACGATCGCCTGACCGGTGCGTCCGTCGGTTCCCAGGAACGCGGGGGCTCCCCCCGTCGACCAATACGACACCACCGAATCAACGCCGTCCACAGCGGCGACCTCATCGAGTACAGCGGTTGCCGCCGCAGCATCGGTGTCGACATCCGTCGGTGTCTCGATGGCGAGTATCGCTGCGGGATCGGTCACCCCGAAGTCCTCGGCGAGCACCGCCGCGGCACGACTCGAGTCACTTCCGGGGTAGTTGAAGCCCTCGGACTTCATCGCGCCGAATACCTGAACGCCGAACACACCGAACAGCACCATCGCAACGAGGTAGGCGATGAGCACGGGCCAGCGATGACGTGCCACCCAGATGCCGAGGCCGTCGAAGAGCCCGGTCCTGAGGCCGGCGGACGCCGCTGATCCGCTGCGGGAACCGGATCCTGCGGTATTCTGAACGCTGTTCATATCGGCCATGGTGGCACTGTGGCACCAAATATGAACACTGTCAAGATTGGAGTATGTGTGGCGCGTAGTTACCACCACGGGGCCCTCGCCGAGGCGATGGTCGAGCAGGCGATGACCGAGGTGCGTCTGCGCGGTGCCGACCAGGTGTCCCTTCGCGCGATCGCCCACTCCCTCGATGTCTCCCCGTCTGCCGCCTACAACCACTTCGCGCAGAAGGATGACCTGTTGCGCGCGGTCGGAGTTTGCGGCCTGGCCGCCCTGGATGAGCGCATGGCGCGAGTCCTGGCAGCGCACCCTGCCCAGACCGTGGAAGCAGCGCGCGCCCGATTCGTCGGCATGGGACGCGCCTACCTAAATTTCGCGCTCGAGGAGACTCATCTGTTCCAACTGACCTTCGGACCGATTTGCATGTCCAAAGAGGAGCCGCCCGAAGAGGCCGGCCCCTATCGCAAGCTCATGTCCGCCCTGGACGATCTGGATGGATGGGAACTGCTCAGGCCCGGTATCCGGCAGGGGCTCGATCTCATGGTCTGGGCAGCCACTCACGGCATGGCGACACTCCTTGTCGAGAGTGCTGTGCCCCCGGAGAGCATCGACCTCTTCATCGATTCCCTGGTTCGGCTTGTCCTCATCGAGGGTGCTGTGTCAGGCGAACCGACCACAGTCCACGAGGCCTAGGGAGTGACCATATGAGTGATGCAACGAGATGGTTAGTGGCATTCGCTCGGGGCGTTGTCTTGGGAGATCTGGATGGCCCGGAAGCCGACTAGATTTCACTGGTGAGTTCGTTGTCGCCGGGTGAGATCATGCTCGCCGCCGCTCTGATCTTCGGTTTGGCGACAGCGAGCCAGATCATCGCTCCGCGGCTGCGTATCCCCTCATTGATACTGCTGCTGCCCGCGGGCTTCATACTGGGGCTTGCTGCCCCGCAGTTCCGCATGGACTCCGTCCTCGGGGCTGCGTTTCCTGTGGTCGTGGACCTCGTGGTGGCAGTGATCCTGTTCCACGGTGGGCTGGAGCTCACCGCGATCACGCTGGGGAGCGCGGACCGCAGCATCGTGCGACGCCTCGTCTGGATCGGCGGAGCGATTACCTTTCTCGGTGCGACCGTCGCCGCCTATTTCATCCTCGGCTTGAACTGGTCGATCGCCTTCATGCTCGGTGCCGTCGTCATCGTCTCTGGTCCGACTGTCGTCACTCCC
>JBILLS010000034.1:0-20441 GCA_044375955.1 Candidatus Nanopelagicales bacterium
ACAACGGGGCCGTGCTGTCGTCGTGCCAAGGGCACGCAACGCTGGGGTACCAGGACTCGAACCTAGACTAACTGGGCCAGAACCAGTCGGGCTGCCAATTACCCCATACCCCACGGGACGCCCGAGTATAGGGAGTCCGCACCACGGAGAGACGGCCGGGTTAGAGGTCACGTGCGCGACGGATGCGCGCGCACGACTCGTCCCGTCCCAGGATCTCCATGGACTCGAAGAGCGGCGGCGACACACGTCGCCCCGTGATCGCGATCCGCACCGGACCGAAAGCGACCTTCGGCTTGAGACCGAGGCCATCCACGAGCGCCCCCCGGAGCGATTCCTGGATCGCCGTCGCCGTCCAGTCCCCGACCGAGTCCAGGGCGCGCTCGGCGGCACCCAGCACAGCGTGTGCTTCGGAGTCCAGGGTCGCCATCTCCCCCGCGGGCAGGTCGGCCGCCGACACGAAGAGGAAACCCACCATCTCGGGTACCTGACCGAGGGTCTCCAGCCGCTCCTGGATGAGCGGGACGACCGCGTCGAGGATGGCCGACTGACCCTCATCCGGAGGATCGGAGATGAAGCCCGCGGCCGCGAGGAAGGGGATGATGCGAGCCTTGAGATCTCCGGGGCTCAGCGCGCGAATCCAGTCGCCGTTGATGGCGGTGCACTTCTTGAGGTCGAATCGCGCGGGATTCGGACTGACCCGACTCAGGTCGAAGGCCTGTGCCATCTCCTCGAGACTGAAGAACTCGCGGTCCTCCCCCATCGACCAGCCGAGGAGCGCGAGGTAGTTGAGCAAGGCTTCGGGTAGGTACCCCTCACCTCGGTACATCTGCAGTGATGATTGCGGGTCACGCTTCGACAGTTTCGCGTTTCCTTCACCCATCACATAGGGGAGGTGCCCGAAGCGCGGTGTCGTGCCGTCCGATACCCCGATCGCTGCCAATGCCTCATACAGGGCGAGTTGTCGAGGGGTTGAGGACAACAGATCCTCACCACGCAGCACATGGGTGATTCGCATCAATGCGTCATCGACCGGATTCACCAGGGTGTACAGGGGCTCGCCGTTCGCCCGCACCAACACGTAGTCGGTGACGTTCTCGGCGGTGAAGGTGACGTCACCACGCACCAGGTCATCCCACGTGAAGTCGTGTCCGGGCATCCGGAATCGGATGACGGGTTCACGGTCCTCCGCGACGAAGGCCGCCACCTGGTCTGTGGTGAGGTCGCGACAATGACCGTCGTATCCGGGTGCCCGACCTGCTGCCATCGCAGCCTCGCGCCGCGCCTGTAGTTCGTCAGCGGAGCAGTAGCAGCGGTACGCGTAGCCACCCTCCACCAGCCGGCGCGCGACATCGGCGTAGAGATCCATTCGTTCGGACTGCCGGTAAGGGCCGTACGGACCCCCCACTACCGGGCCCTCGTCCCAGTTCAGGCCGAGCCAGCGCAGTGCGCCCAGCAGCGCGTCGTAGGACTCCTCGCTGTCCCGTGCGCTGTCGGTGTCCTCGATCCGGAAGACGAACGTTCCACCCGTGTGGCGGGCGTAGGCCCAGTTGAACAGCGCCGTGCGCACCATGCCGACATGCGGATTGCCGGTCGGTGAGGGACAGAACCGGACCCGGACGTCAGCCACGGTCCACAACCGTATTCGTGAGTGTGCCCAGACCCTGGATCGTGACCGTCACGGTGTCGCCCTGGGCGAGTGGACCCACTCCCGCTGGAGTCCCCGTGAGGATGACGTCGCCGGGCAGCAAGGTCATGACCGAGGTGATCGCAACGATGAGTTCCGGTACCCCGAAGACGACGTCTCCGATATTCGCGCTCTGCCGCACCTGACCGTTCACCACGCAGGTGATCTCTGCATCGGTCCAGTCGAAGTCGGTGTCGATCCACGGGCCAAGGGGACAGAACGTGTCGAACCCCTTAGCGCGAGACCACTGGCCATCGGCTCGTTGCAGGTCTCGGGCGCTGACATCGTTAGCGCAGGTGAACCCGAAGACGACTTCGGCGGCGCGGTCACGGGGTACATCACGACACATGCGACCAATAACGATCGCAAGTTCTGCTTCGTGGTGGACCTCCTCGCTCTGCCAAGGAAGCTGAATCGCATCGCCGGGGCCGATCACGGACGTGCTGGGCTTCAGGAAGATCAGCGGCTCCCCCGGGACCTCACCACCCATCTCCGACGCGTGATCCCGGTAGTTCCTACCGATGCCGATGATCTTGCTGGGGATGACGGGCGCTAAGAACTCCACATCACGGGCCCGGGCGACGGTTCCCTGCGGGCTCCACTCGCCGAACGGATGCCCGTCGATGAATGCCACCACCGTCTCATCGGTGATCGCGAGGTCATCGGAGAGACCGTCGATCGCGGCGTAGGTGATCTCGTCACCCGCGCGCACTCGGCAGATTCGCACGGGCGAACCCTACGTGTCTGCCCGCTGCCCCTTGGCGAGCCCGTAGACCAGGGCGTCTTCGAGGGCACGCCAGGACGCCGCGATCACGTTTTCATGGACCCCGACCGTGGACCACTCGTCACTACCGTCCGAGGTGCCGACCAGCACCCGGGTCACCGCTGCGGTACCAGGGCCCTCGCCGGGCTGAGCGTCGAGGATGCGCACTTTGTAATCGGTCAACTCGAGTCCCTCGAGCTCGGGATAGAACTGCACGACCGCGGACCGCAGTGCACGGTCCAGGGCGTTGACCGGACCGTTGCCCTCCGCGGTCGAGATGATGCGAGTCCCGTTCGCATGCACCTTGACCGTGGCTTCGGTGCGCACCCTCCCCGTCTCATCCTGTTCCACGATCGTCCGCCAGGACTCCACGAGGAAACGCTGCTGGAGACCGGAGTCTCGGAGGAGGAGCAGCTCGAAGGAGGCATCCGCAGCCTCGAAGGTCCACCCCTGAGATTCCAGATCCTTGACCTGCTCCACCACGCGCGAGACGCGGTCCGGATCCTTCGAGAGGTCGTATCCCAGTTCCTTACCCTTCATCTCAACCGAGGCGCGCCCTGCCATCTCGGTGACAAGGACTCGCTGAACATTTCCCACCTGGACCGGCTCGATGTGGTTGTAGAGGCTGGCGTCCACCTTCAGCGCCGATGCGTGGAGCCCGGCCTTATGGGCGAAGGACGACACGCCTGCATACGGCTGGTGCGTGTCCGGCGCGATGTTCGCGATCTCGGCGATCGCGTGCGCCACCCGTGCCGTGTCGGCGAGACAGTCCGCAGGAATGCAATCGATCCCCAACTTGAGCTGCAGGTTGGGCACGACGACGAAGAGGTCGGCATTCCCGGTGCGTTCCCCGTAGCCGTTGGCAGTGCACTGGACATGAGTGGCTCCGGCCTCGACCGCAGCCACGCTGTTGGCCACAGCGCACCCCGTGTCGTCCTGGCAGTGGATACCGAGTCGCGCGCCCGTGCGGGAGAGGACATCCGACACGACCGTCATGATTCCGGAGGGCAACATGCCGCCGTTCGTGTCGCAGAGGACGCTCACATCGGCGCCTGCCTCCGCTGCCGCGATGACGAGTCGAACTCCATAGTCGGGATCGTGCTTGTATCCATCGAAGAAGTGCTCCATGTCCACGAAGACGCGTCGCCCAGCGGAGACGAGATAACTCACGGTGTCACGAACCATCGCCTCGTTCTCCTCCAGAGTCGTCTTGAGCGCCTCTCGGACGTGCCGGACATCCGATTTCGCCACGAGGGTGATCACCGGAGCACCGGAATCAAGGAGCGCGCGTACCTGCGGATCGGCTGCGACGTCCACTCCCGCCTTACGAGTAGCCCCGAAAGCCACCAGTTCCGCGTTGACGAGGGACAACTCCTCGCGCGCTCGCTGGAAGAACTCGGTGTCCTTGGGAAGCGCACCGGGCCATCCACCCTCGATGAAGCCAACACCGTAACCATCGAGCAGGCGCGCAACCTGCAACTTGTCGTGCACCGAGTAGGAGATTCCCTCCCGCTGGGCACCGTCGCGCAACGTCGTGTCGTAGACATGGAAGCCGTCGGGCCGCATGCTCGTCCTCTCTGCCATCAAAAAAGCCCCTCGCGATGCGAAGGGCGGCGCGTCGGAGAACCGACGCGCTAGTTAATGATGGCCGTGCTGGTCACGGGCACAGTGTGCCATATGCGGCGAGCCCGATCAGCAGATGGTGTGGAGCCAGTTATGCCGATCGGGTGCGGCACCCGTCTGGATATCGAGCAGCGCCTGGCGGAGCCGCATGGTGACCTCCCCCGTCCCACCACCGGAGATGTCCCAACTTCCCTGATTACGCGATTTCACGGTCCCCACCGGCGTGATCACAGCGGCGGTGCCGCACGCGAAGGTCTCGGTGATCTCACCCGAGGCGGACCCCGCCTTCCAGTCCTCCACGCTGATCTGACCCTCCTCCGCGCGGATACCCAGGTCCGCAGCGACGGTGAGGAGCGCGTCGCGCGTGATCCCCGGGAGGAGGGATCCCGTCAGGCGTGGAGTGACAAGGCGCGCACCGTCTCCCGACCCGTACACGAAGTACAGGTTCATTCCACCCATTTCCTCGATCCAGCGGCGCTCGATGGCATCGAGCCACACCACCTGGTCGCATCCATGCTGGGCGGCTTCGG
Organism: Candidatus Nanopelagicales bacterium; assembly: GCA_044375955.1. Classification (GTDB taxonomy): domain Bacteria; phylum Actinomycetota; class Actinomycetes; order S36-B12; family S36-B12; genus VGCC01. The sequence goes on from JBILLS010000034.1 coordinate 4,601, forward strand.
CCTGCGCCACGAGAGACGCGGCGTAATTGCCCGCGCACTTCGCCTCACCCGTTCCACCAGGTGCCGCGCGCACATAATCATCTGAGAGCCAGACGCTCACAGGTCGGACCCCCTGCGGGAAGTATGCGCCGGCCGGAGCGGCGATCAGGTAGTAGTCGTAGCGATTTGACGGGCGCACTCCCAGTCCGACCTCGGTCCCCAACATGAAAGGACGCAGGTAGAGGGAGCGCTCCTGATCCCCGGGAACCCAGTCTCGGTCCTGGCGCACGAGCGCCTCGATGGATCCCACGAAGAGCTCCTCGGGCAACTCCGCCATGGCAAGACGCCGAGCAGACGAGGCGAAACGCGCCGCGTTCCGGAACGGACGGAATGTCTTGATGGACCCATCCGCATGTCGATACGCCTTGAGCCCTTCGAAGATGGACTGGCCGTAGTGCAGGAAGTTGGTGGAGGGGTCGAAGGAGAGTGGACCGTAGGGAATCAACTCGGCATCGTGCCAACCCTCGTCCGCCGTCCACACCGCATGGACCATGTTGTCCGTCGGGAACTTGGCGAAGCCCGGATCGGCCAGGATCCTGTCGCGTTCTGCTGCAGGTCGGGCGGGACCTGGTGACAGGGTGATCGGCCAGAGAGCCGTGCCCGTCTCCATCGTGGTCATGACAGGAAACTACCGACCCGAGGCGGACACCGCAGCAGCGGTGAGTGCATCGCCGACCTCGGAGGTCGGTCGAGGGGCCGACCCGCGACTGCTGAGGTCGGCGACGACCGCTGCCTCCACCCAGGCCGCTGCCTCCCCCTGACCCACGTGGTCGAGCAGCATGGCCAGCGACATGACAGTTGCCGTGGGGTCGGCCTTCCCCTGACCCGCGATATCCGGTGCCGACCCGTGCACCGGTTCGAACATCGAGGGGTTGCTTCTCGAGGGGTCGATATTCCCGCTCGCCGCGAGTCCGATACCGCCACCGATGGCGGCACCGATGTCGGTCAATATGTCTCCGAAGAGATTGTCCGTCACCACGACATCGAAACGCTCGGGCTGCGTGATGAAGAACATCGCTGCCGCATCAACGTGCTGGTAGTCCGTGGCCACATCCGGATATTCGCGGGCGACGCGATCGAAGACGCGTTTCCAGAGACTGCCCGAGTTCACCAGCACGTTGGTCTTGTGCACCAGGGTCACGTGCTTGCGTCGACGCATCGCTCGGTCGAAAGCATCACGCACGATGCGCTCCACCCCGTAGGCCGTATTGAGGCTTTCCTCCGTCGCGACCTCCTGGGGGGTGTCGCGGCGCAGCACCCCTCCTGCACCGACGTACGGACCCTCCGTGCCCTCACGACATACGACGAAGTCGATGTGCTCGGGCCCCTTGCCAGCAAGCGGTCCGGTCACCCCCGGATACAACTTCACGGGTCGCAGGTTCACGTGATGATCGAGTTCGAACCGAAGCGGGAGCAGTACTCCTCGCTCGAGGACACCGGATGGAACAGAGGGATGTCCTATTGCGCCCAACATGATCGCGTCATACGTGCGCAACTCCTCGACCATCGCAGGGGTCAGCAGCTCACCCGTGGCGTTGTAACGGCGGGCACCGAGGTCGTACTCCGTTGTGCGCACCTCGAGACCGGCCGCAGGGGCGATCGCGTCGAGAACCTTCATGGCCTCGGCGACGACCTCCGTGCCGATGCCATCGCCGGGAATGAGTGCAATGTTGAGGGGGGTGGACATGGAGGAAGGCTAGTCCGGCAGTCACCTCCCGGGTCAGGAGACCGTGATCCCCACTCGATCGGGATCCGCCTTACGCAACATGAACCAACCCATGAGCCCGTACCGGCTCGCCACGAGTCGAGCCGTCTCGCTCGATCGGTCCGGGTCGTCGATGTGTGCCGTGGCGTGAACAGCGGGCCCCTTGGGCCGACCGCGCATATCGCAGGGGGCCACCGTGACCTGGGCGTTACTCCTGATCCTGCGTGCCTTTCCCGATGACCCCTGAGTGGCGACCCGCAGGGTGTCGCCGTCGCGCACGCACCACACCGGGGTGGGCACCGGCGTCCCGTCCTTCCGGAAGGTCGTGAGCAGGATGTACTTCGGCTCCCCCAGCTCTTCCAGTCCCATGGCCCCATCCTGCTACCCTCTCCCCATGCGTTCGCTCCTGCTCCTTCGCAGCCGCGGCGAGGCCTAGACACCCGGCCTCCTCGTCGCGGGAGTGCTGCGTGGCCGGTTTCGGCCAACGACGAGGAGCAGATATGAGCGACACCCCCGAGGACTACGTGTCACGGACGGCGCAGAAGCCGTCCCCGATGGCGTTCCAGCGCTATCGACCCTTCACCCCGATCGACCTGCCCGACCGCACCTGGCCCTCTGCGGTGATCACGCAGGCACCGCGGTGGTGTGCGGTCGATCTCCGGGACGGCAATCAGGCACTGATCGATCCGATGACCCCCTCGCGGAAATTGCGGATGTTCCAGCTGCTCGTGTCGATGGGTTACAAGGAGATCGAGGTCGGCTTTCCGTCGGCATCCCAGACCGACTTCGACTTCGTCCGCCAGATCATCGAGGAGGACCTGATCCCCGATGACGTCGTGATCCAAGTGCTGACCCAGTCGCGCGAGCACCTGATCGAGCGCACATTCGAATCCATCCAAGGGTCGCGGCAAGCGATCGTGCATCTCTACAACTCGACGTCCACCCTCCAGCGCCGCGTGGTCTTCGGTCTTGACATGGATGGCATCCGCGACATCGCCGTACACGGCGCCCAGCTGTGCCAGAAGTTCGCCGATGAGATGTCCGGAGATACGGAGATCTACTTCGAGTACTCCCCGGAGTCCTACACAGGAACGGAACTCGAGTTCGCGCGCGATGTCTGCAATGCGGTCACAGATGTCTGGCAGCCGACTCCGGATCGCAAGGTGATCCTGAATCTCCCGGCGACCGTGGAGATGGCTACACCCAACGTCTACGCCGACTCGATCGAGTGGATGAATCGCAATCTGGCCCGCCGCGACTCCGTCGTGCTGTCCCTCCACCCACACAATGACCGAGGAACAGCGGTTGCCGCCGCGGAACTCGGGTTCATGGCGGGCGCCGATCGCATAGAAGGGTGCCTGTTCGGGAACGGTGAACGCACCGGCAACGTGTGTCTGGTCACTCTGGGCATGAACCTCTTCAGTCAGGGGATCGATCCGCAGATCGATTTCCGCGATATCGACGGAATCCGGCGCACGGTGGAGTACTGCAACCAGATTTCCGTGCACGAACGCCACCCCTACGGGGGCGATCTGGTCTACACCGCCTTCTCGGGGTCGCATCAGGATGCGATCAACAAGGGCTTCCGTGCGATGGAGGTCGACGCGGAGGCGGCAGGTTCACCGGTGGACGACTTCCGCTGGGAAGTCCCCTACCTGCCCATCGACCCCAAGGACGTCGGGCGCACGTACGAGGCAGTGATCCGGGTCAATAGCCAGTCGGGCAAGGGTGGCGTGGCCTACATCATGCGTACCGAGCACAGCCTGGAACTCCCGCGCCGACTCCAGATCGAGTTCTCCCAGGTCATCCAGGGCGTCACGGACTCCGAGGGGGGTGAAGTGACCCCGGAGGATATGTGGGCGACCTTCTCCGCCGAATACCTGCCGGATCCCAAAGCCCCGTGGGGTCGATTCGCCCTGAAGTCCGTGAAGCAGGACAGCGCCGTGGATGGCGACACCACGGTCGACGTAGTCCTGCTCGACCGCGGCGCCGAGGTGGCGCTGACCGGCGTCGGAAACGGACCCATCGCGGCCTTCTGCGATGCGCTCGCCTCCCACGGCGTCAACGTCAGCGTCCTCGACTATGCCGAGCATGCGATGAGTGCGGGTGGCGACGCCAAGGCTGCCTCGTACCTCGAATGCACGGTCGACGGCACAGTCCTGTGGGGTGTCGGCATTGATTCGTCGATCACGACGTCGTCACTGAAAGCCATCATCAGTGCCGTCAATCGCGCCGTGCGCTGACGTCAGACCAGGGCGACGGCTCGACCGGAGTGTGCGTCGATCTGCGCGGTGATCGCGTCGAGCGAAGCTCCCGGAATCGCCGAGTCCACACTCAACACGATGAGGGCGTGGCCGGTGTCATCGCGGCTGACCTGCATGCTGCCGATGTTGACACCCGCTTCCCCGAGGATGCGACCCACCACTCCGACGACACCCGGCCGGTCGTGGTAGCGGAAGATGGCGAGATGGTCGCTGATGGGGACGTCGACGTCGAAGCCGTCGATCTCGACCACCTTGGAGACATTCCGTGATCCGGTGACCGTGCCGGCGATCGAGACCGTCGTTCCGCCGGTCAGGGTCAGCCCGACGCGCACCAGGCACCGGTGATCACCGGCGTCGGCGCCTGTGGTGAGGGCCACTTCGACCCCCCGCTGCTCGGCGAGGACCGGTGCGTTCACGAACGAGACCGGATCGTGGACGAGCATCTGGAAGACACCCTTGAGCGCGGAGAGCTCCAGGACCCGCACATCGTGCTCGACCACGTCACCGAGGACCTCGACGTCCACCCGCTCGACCGCGTCGGTGGCCAGGGAGGAGGCGATCTGACCGACCTTCTCGGCCAACGGGACCAGCGGTCGGATCGGCGCCGCCAGCTGCCCGCCCTGCACGTTGACGGCGTCGGGGACCAACTCCCCCGCCAGTGCAAGACGCACCGAGCGCGCCACGGCGATACCGGCCTTCTCCTGCGCCTCGTCGGTGGATGCACCCAAGTGCGGGGTGGCAACCACGGACTCGAGAGTGAACAGGGGGGAGTCTGTGCAGGGTTCCTTGGCGTACACGTCCAGGCCTGCACCTGCAACACGGCCCTCGGAGATCGCTCGGTAGAGCGCGTCTTCATCGACGATCCCCCCGCGGGCAGCGTTGATGATGCGCACGCTCGGCTTCACCTTGCGCAGCGCCTCGTCACCGATCAGACCCACGGTTTCCGGAGTCTTGGGCAGGTGAACCGTGATGAAGTCCGACTCCGCAAGCAATTCATCCAGGGGCATCATGCGCACCCCGAGTTGCGCGGCCCGTGCGGGCTGCACATACGGGTCGTAGGCGACCAGACGCACTCCGAACGCCGACAGACGCTGCGCGACCAGGATCCCAATCCGCCCCAAGCCGACGATGCCAACGGTCTTATCGGCGACCTCGACGCCTGTGTACTTGGACCGCTTCCATTCACCCTTGTGGAGGGCCGAGTTGGCGGGGACGATGTTGCGTGCGCTGGCAAGAAGAAGCCCAACCGCCAGCTCGGCGGCGCTCACGATGTTCGAGGTCGGGGCATTGACGACCATCACGCCCGCTTGGGTGGCTGCCTTGACATCGACGTTGTCGAGTCCGACGCCGGCGCGTGCTACGACCTTCAGGCGCGGAGCCGCCGCAATCGCCTCTGCGTCGACCTGGGTCGCCGAGCGTACGAGGATCGCATCCACATCGGTGATTGCCGCGAGGAGCGCGGCACGGTCGACACCGTCGCAGTGCACGATCTCGAAGTCTGGGCCGAGCGCTTCCACCGTTGCGGGCGAGAGTTCTTCGGCGATCAACACGCGCGGCTTGGTCACCGCGCGATCCTAGCGGCGCCTGCCACCACCAGCGGAGCCACGGGACGAGGTCTGCCACGCCGAGAACGACGTGAGTGGACCGGAACCCACAGGGCGCAGCCATGGCCAGGGATGCACGGCCACCATGTCCATCTGCGCCGCCCGGGCACGCCATCCCGGCACGGGAGTGAACGTCGCTGCGAGTCTTCGCCCGGCGAGAACGTCGCGCGGGTCGTCGAAGAAGATCTCGACCTCCCGCCTGCGTGCCAGATCGGCGAGGCATTCAGCCAGAAACACGAGTCGTACGGGCGAGAGACGCAGATTGCTCAGCAGTGGGCGGTCGAACACGAATATGGCCGGGACATCGACGTGCGCACCCAGGGCCGGGTCGTCGTCACCGAGGCTCTCGGCCGTGATCCACACAGCCTCGGGCCGTCCGGTCACACGCGGTTCCAGTGGTCCCGACGTGTTCTCGGAGTCGGAGTCCCGTCGAATGCGGGGATCGACGATGGTGCGCGGCTCGGATTCACCGGTATCGGGCCAGTCCTCGATCGGGCAGTTGTCTCGGAGTTCACACCGATCACACATCCCCGGAGCTCGGTGAGTCACCTGCCATCGACTGAAGCCGTACTGCTTGCCGGTCAGAGCCCCGACCGTCCATTGCCACCCCAGGCGGTTCGCCGCCCGCGACCCGTCGATCAGGTGACGAAAGAAGTCGTCCTCTCCCACCCGCCAGCCATTGCCCCCACGCACCGTCCAATGGGATGCCAGCCACATGCGCTGTTGGTTGGTGATCCAGCCCGTTTCGCGCAATTCGCGTAGTGACTCCGACACGCACACGCCCTCATCGGCCCAGCTCCCAGGACCGTCATCATCCATGTATTCGGGAACGGAGAAACGAAGTGAGTGCCGCGTGGCAGTGCCCAGTCGCGCGTAGAGATGGCGGGCGTACTCCTGCCACAGGAGTTCGTCGCGGAACTTGGCGCGGTCACGGGCGGGTCCGTGAACATCACTCCAGACCCGCGGCAGGGTCAGGAGACCGTGTCGAATGTAGGGGGACAGCCCGGAAGCGCCGCGACGATCCGCGGGGAAGACATCGTTGCGTCGATCCGCGTAGCCGGTGATGTCCAATGTCGCGAGGGCCGCATCCGCTGCTGCCTGGCCTCCAACGATCGGGCTCCCCTGCACGGGACCGCGAAGAACGGATCCCAGGTAACGCTCGACCCAGGCATGAACATCTGCCCGGTCGAAAGCGGGTGCGGGAAGTCGATCAGGTGACAAGGCGGATCCGTATTGGACCGCGTGCATGCGAGGGGTCCACGACGCGGCCTCCCTGGCAGATCTCGACACGCCCCTCCGCGACGAGGCGGCGCGCTGCACGTCGGACCGGCTCCATAAGCGGCCGCCAGTCCTCTGCGACACCTCGAGCGACGTCACTCGGACATATGGTTGCCGCGCGCGGTCGCGCCTCGAGCATGGAGAGGATCAGAGCCTCGAGTTCGCGATCACTGTCAGGAACTCCCCGCCTGCGGCACGCCTCCGAGCAGTACCGCACCGATTCCCAATTCCGCGCCCAGGACTTTCGCCACGTCATGGTTCGCCCACACGACGCACATACCTTCGTGCGCTCGGCAGGGCTCATCGTGCCGTCAGCGCGCTGCCGTGCCCTCGACATAGTCATCGTCCGACTTCTTGACCCAGCTCATCATCTTGCGGAGTTCACGACCGACGGCCTCGATGGGGTGCTTCTCCCCCTTGGCTCGTAACTCCTTGAACTCCACTGCGCCACTGCGCTGGTCCTTGATGAAGCGTTCAGCGAATGTTCCGTTCTGGACGTCCGCGAGCACGGCCTTCATGTTCTCCTTGACACTCGGGTCGATCACGCGTGGTCCGGAGACATAGTCCCCGTACTCGGCGGTGTCGGAAACACTCCAGCGTTGCTTGGCGATGCCGCCCTCGTACATGAGGTCGACGATGAGTTTGAGTTCGTGCAGGCACTCGAAGTAGGCGACCTCGGGCTGGTAGCCCGCCTCCACGAGGGTTTCGAAGCCGTACATCACGAGCTGGCTCGCGCCACCACAGAGCACCGCCTGCTCACCGAACAGATCGGTCTCCGTCTCTTCGGTGAACGTGGTCTTGATCCCGCCGGCGCGCAACCCGCCGATTGCGGCCGCATAGCTCAGCGCAAGCGGCCACGCACCACCCGTGGCGTCCTGCTCGACAGCCACGATCACCGGCACCCCACGTCCACCCTCATACTCGCGGCGAACCAGGTGCCCGGGCCCCTTCGGCGCCACCATGCAGACGTCCACGAAGGCCGGCGGCTTGATGTAGCCGAAGCGGATGTTGAAGCCGTGGGCGAAGAAGAGCGCGTCACCCTCCTGGAGGTTCGGTTCGATGGCCTCCTTGTAGAGGTGCTCCTGCAGCGGATCTGGCACCAGGATCATGATCACGTCTGCTTCGGCAGCGGCGGTCGCCGGATCGACAACGCGGAGGCCTGCCTCCTCGGCCTTGACACGGCTCTTGGAGCCCTCCCTCAGGCCCACGCGCACGTCGACCCCGGAGTCACGCAGGCTCAGCGCGTGGGCGTGACCCTGACTTCCGAAGCCCATGATCGCGACCACGCGGTTCTGGATGATCGAAAGATCGGCATCGGTCTCATAGAACAACTCGGCCACTTCTACTCCTCGGTTCGTTGTGGTCGGAGGCTATCGCGGGTGTCAGGCTGTGCGATCCACGGGACGGAGGGAGCGATCCGAGATGGATCGTGAGCCTCGCCCCATGGCGACCAGGCCGGACTTCACCAATTCCTTGATCCCGAATGGTTCCAGGACTCGCAGGAGGGCCTCCAGTTTGTCGTGCGCCCCCGTGGCCTCGATCGTGACGGCATCATTCGCGACATCAACCACCTTGGCGCGGAAGAGCTGCACCGTCTCGAGGATGTGCGAGCGTGTGTCGAGATCGGCTTTCACTTTCACGAGCATGATCTCGCGCTGAACACTCGCGTCGGGCTCCAATTCGACGATCTTGAGCACGTTGATGAGCTTGTTGAGCTGCTTGGTTACCTGCTCGAGGGGTAGGTCGGCGACATTGACGACGATCGTCATGCGGGACACATCCGGGATCTCCGTCGGTCCCACGGCAAGTGATTCGATATTGAACCCGCGACGCGAGAACAGACTCGCCACGCGCGCCAGCACGCCAGGCTTGTCTTCCACCAGCACGGACAGGGTGCTCCGGGACATCAGTCGTCACTCCCCCACTCAGGTGCCATCGCTCGGGCAACCATGATGTCGTCGTTGCTTGTGCCCGCCGCCACCATCGGCCACACCATGGCGTCCTTGTGTACGCGGAAATCGATCACGACGGGTGCATCGTTCAAGGAAAGCGCCTTCTCGATGACTGCGTCGACATCCTCGGCCTTCTCACACTGCAGGCCGTAGCAACCGTAGGCCTCCGCCAATTTGACGAAATCCGGGAAGCGATGCGAGTGCAGGTCCGTATTCGAGTAGCGCTCGTTGTAGAAGAGCGTCTGCCACTGGCGGACCATGCCCAGGCTCTCGTTGTTGATGAGCGCCACCTTGATCGGGATCTCGTTGATCGTGCAGGTGGCGAGTTCCTGGTTGGTCATCTGGAAGCACCCGTCGCCGTCCACTGCCCAGACAGTCGCTTCCGGGCGACCCACCTTGGCGCCCATGGCGGCCGGAACCGCGTAGCCCATCGTGCCCAATCCACCGGAGTTCAGCCAGGTGGCCGGGTGCTCGTACTTGATGTACTGCGCGGCCCACATCTGGTGCTGGCCCACACCCGCGGTGAAGATCGAGTCCGACCCGGAGATTTCCCCGAGGCGCTGGATCACATACTGCGGGGACAGGGATCCGTCCGCGGGGAGGTCGTAACCGAGCGGATAGGTATCGCGTAGTCGGTTCAGTTGCGCCCACCACGCCGCATAGTCCGGTGCGGCGCCGGAACTCATTTCGGCCTCGATCGCGGTGATCAACTCCGGGATGACCTCGGCGACATCACCCACGATCGGGATGTCGGCCACGCGGTTCTTCCCGATCTCGGCCGGGTCGATGTCGGCGTGGATGATGGCGGCGTTGGGAGCGAATGTCGACAACTTCCCGGTCACTCGATCGTCGAATCGGGCGCCCAGGGTGATGAGCAGGTCGGACTTCTGCAGGGCACCCACCGCGGCGACGGTGCCGTGCATCCCCGGCATGCCGAGATGGAGTACGTGGGAATCCGGGAAGGCACCGCGGGCCATCAGCGTTGTCACGACCGGGATACCCGTGAGTTCCGCCAAGCGGCGGAGTGAGCCGGAAGCCCCGGCACGGATCACACCACCGCCCACGTAGAGCACGGGCTGCCGGGCGGCGAGGATCATCCGCGCCGCCTCACGGATCTGCTTGGAGTGCGGACGCGTGACCGGGTGGTATCCAGGGAGGTCGAGTGACTCGGGCCATGCGAACTGCGTCATCGCCTGCAGCGCGTCCTTGGAGATGTCGACGAGGACCGGCCCCGGTCGGCCTGAGGACGCGAGGTGGAATGCCTCGGCGATGGCGCGCGGGATCTCGTCTGGATTCGTCACCAGATAGTTGTGCTTGGTGATCGGCATCGTGATGCCGCGGATGTCAGCTTCCTGGAAGGCGTCGGTGCCGATTGCGGCACTCGGCACCTGGCCCGTGATGGCCACCATCGGGACCGAATCCATGTGCGCGTCGGCGATCGGGGTCACGAGGTTCGTGGCACCCGGCCCGCTCGTTGCCATGCACACGCCGACGCGACCGGTCGCCGAGGCGTAGCCCTCGGCAGCATGCCCTGCGGCCTGCTCGTGGCGCACGAGGATGTGGCGGACCTTGGTCGAGTCCATCAAGGGGTCGTAGGCGGGAAGGATCGCACCACCCGGGATGCCGAAGACGACGTCGACGTCGGCTGCTTCCAACGCCTTCACCAGGCTCTGCGCACCCGTGATCTGCTCGCCCATCATCTACTCCCTACCGGTCATCATCGCCCTAATGAGAAACCCCCCGACCCATCTGGGTGTCGGAGGGTGCGCGCATGCGTGGACTCAGCCTGCGCGCTCCATAACTACGACGACGTGTGCCACGGGTTGAGGATAGCCGCGTAGGGCGGCATTTGTCACCCCCGTCCCACGCGTGACACGGGAACCTTGACAGCCAACGGGGACGACCGGTAGCGTAACCTGTATGACAGGTTTGACGGTCGAATCCCAGACCCCCCTCACCAACCCCGAGCAGATCCAGGCTCCCTTCGCGGACGCGCTGGTGGACCTCGCCGCCCGGCGACCCGACGTCGTAGTTCTGAGCGCCGACCTGAGCAACTACACGGACCTGAGGCCCTTCGCCACCACCTACCCCGACCGATTCATCCAGGTGGGGATGGCGGAGGCCAACATGATGGGGATCGCCGGAGGCCTGGCGCGCTCCGGTTTCCTCCCCATCGCGGTCACGTACGGAGTCTTCGCCACCCGCCGCGCCTATGACCAGGTGGCCATGGCCCTGGCCACGGGTGGCGTCCACGCCATCGTCGTCGCCTTCCTCCCCGGGATCACCACGCCCTTCCGAGCCACACACCAGGCGACCGACGACCTGGCACTGATGCGCGCCATCCCCGGAATGACGGTCATCGACCCCGCGGACGCAACAGAGGTCGCATCGTCGCTGCATGCCGCCGCCGACTACCAGGGCCCGATCTACATCCGTGGCCTGCGCGGACTCGTGGACCTGCGGTTCCCTCCGGAGGAGTTCGTCATCGGTCGCGCACGCCGCGTGCGCACCGGCCACGACGCGCTCGTCATCGGGACTGGGCTAGGTACGGCATGGGCTCTCGACGCTGCCCAGATCGCATCCCAGTCGGGGGTCGAAGCCACGGTTCTCCACTCTCCGACGTTGAAGCCATTCGACGACGAGTTCGTACGCACCGCGTGCGAGGGCTTCACGACCATCCATGTCGTGGAGAACCACTCGACGGTCGGGGGCCTCGCCGACGCTGTTGCGAGCGCACTAGCCCGAGCGGGTCGAGGCGTGCGCGTCATCGCCCACGGAGTGCCCGACGTATGGGCGCCCGCCGGATCGCTGGACCACGTGCGCGCTGGACTCGGCCTTGACGCTCACTCGCTGGCATCAGCCATCACTCGTGAGGTGGGTCGTACATGAAAAGTGATGCAGAACTTGCGACCGTGGCGAAATCCCTGCGTCGCAGGTGCATCGAGATGTGCCGTGGTCGCGGGCGTGGGTACGCCGGTCAGGGACTCGCCCTCGCGGACATCATGGCCGTCCTGTACTTCGATGCACTTCGTCGTGACGGCCGCGAACTCATCGACCAGCTCGTTCTGTCCACCGGTCACAGTGCAATCGCGGTGTACTCCGCACTCGGTGAAATCGGCGTGTTCTCCGAGGAAGAGTTGCGCACCTATGGTCAGGATGGCTCACGGATCGAGGAGAGTCCCCTGTCCGGACTCCCCGGCTTCCCGATCACCGGTGGCTCCCTTGGTCAAGGCCTCTCCCAAGCCGTCGGCCTCGCCCTGGGCGATCGGATGGCCGGTCGCGATACCCGCACCTTCTGCATCCTGAGTGACGGTGAACTCCAGGAGGGTCAGACCTGGGAGGCGGCCATGTCGGCTGCCCACTATCGGCTCAACAACCTGGTGGTGCTCATCGACAACAACCGCATGCAAGCCGACGGCGACCCGGCCATGGTGATGGCCGTCGAGCCGATCGACGACAAGTTCGCCGCTTTCGGCTTCAGCGTGGAGCGCGTCACCGCGAACGATCTTCCCGCCGTGCGCGCAGCCATCCACCGGGCAATGCAGGCAACCGATCGGCCGGTCGCGTTGGTATGTGACACCGTCCTAGGCTTTGGCGTGCCCAGTTTCGTCAGTTACGCGAAGGTCCACTACATGAACGTGTCCGACGACGTCTGGGTGCGGGCCCTCGAGGAAATCGGCTAGGGATGGCACGCATCTCCGCCATCCGCACACTGCGTTGGCAGACACAACCCAACTGCCTGTGGGTGGAGATCGAAACGGACTCGGGCGTGGTCGGCCTGGGAGAGACCTTCTACGGCGCAGCAGCCGTGGAAGCGATCGTCCACGACATGATCGCTCCCCTCCTCCTCGGCAAGGATCCCGAGGATCGGACGGCGCATGCACGTGATTTCTTCTCGTGCGCGAACTTCTCCGGGTACGCAGGCGCGGAGATGCGTGCCTGGAGTGCCGTCGACATCGCGCTCTGGGATGTGGCCGGCAAACTGCTCGAGCGGCCGATCTACGGACTCCTCGGCGGTCGGGTCCGCGAGTCCATCGGCATCTACGCCACATGCGCGAACGCTGGATCGCACCCTGATCAGGACGGATTCCTCGAGCGACCCGGGGATCTCGCACGGGAATTGCTCGCGAGCGGAATCACGGCGATGAAGATATGGCCCTTCGATCGTTTCGCCCCGCAGTTGGCCGGGGGCTTTGCCACTGGCCCCGCAGGGTGGTCGGCGATGGGGCCACCTGGGCACGCGATCAGCCCGCGGGACCTCGCTGCGGGAGTGCGGGCTTTCGAGGAGATCCGTGACGCCGTCGGTGACGAGATGTCACTGATCCTCGAGGGTCATTCGCGCTGGGACGTGACCACCGGCATCCGAATCCTGCGCGCACTTGAGCACGTGGACCTGCTGTGGGCGGAGGACGTCATTCAGCCGGACAGCGTTGATGACCTGCGCAGACTCGTGGATGAGACGAGCGTGCCGCAGGCAGTCAGCGAGCGCCTCATCACACGCCATCGCTACCGCGAGGTCCTCGAGAAGCGCGCCGCGCACGTCGTCATGCTGGACGTCGCCTGGACAGGGGGCGTGACGGAGTCCGCGCAGATCGCCGACCTGGCGGATCTGTTCCACCTCCCCTTCGCCCCGCACGACTGCACAGGGCCCGTGACTGCGCTCGTCAACCTGCACCTGTGCACCGCCCGATCCAACGCGATGATCACCGAGATCGTGCGCGGATTCGTGGATGGCTACTACCTCGACGTCCTCGACATGCGCCTGCCCATTTCGCAGGGCAGGGGATCCGCTCCGACTGGTCCCGGCCTGGGGGCACATCTGCGCGATGACTTCCGGTCACGTTCCGACGTGAGCACTCGCCAATCAACAGCACCGTGAGAGGAATGTGATGCAACGCCTAGACGGATACACCGCCATCGTCACGGGAGCGAGTGGAGCAATCGGTCAGGCGGTGGTCGAGCGCCTCGTCCAGGAGGGCGCTTCCGCGGTGCTTGTCACCGATCTCCCCCAGACGAACATTGTGGATCTCGCCAAGGAATGGAGCACGCATACCCACGCCATCGCAACGGACCTCGGGGACCCCGCCGGAGCTCGTGAACTCATGCACGCGTGCAATGAGTACATCGGAAGCCCGGACATCCTGGTCAACGTCGCAGGTGCCTGGCAGATCGTGGACTTTGTGGACAGCGATGAGAACCAATGGATGTCGATGATCAGAGCGAACCTGCTCACGGCAATGTCGGCGTGCCACGCGGTCCTCCCGGGAATGCTCGAACGCAACACCGGGAGCATCGTGAACTTCGCGTCGACCGCCGGTGAGTACGGGTCGATCCGCCCCTCCGCGGCATACGCCGGCGCGAAGGGAGGGGTGATCGCATTCACCAAGTCCCTCGCGCGCGAGGTGTCGCCCGCAGGGGTGCGGGTGAACGCGATCAGTCCCGGCCCGATCGACACGCCTGCATTGAAGGCGGCCAGCCCCGAGCAACGGGCGATCGCGGCGGGACGCACCCTCGTGGGCCGCCTCGGCCGCCCGGAGGACATCGCGGCCGGCGTCGCCTACCTCGCGAGCGAGGATTCCTCGTTCGTCACCGGAACCGTGCTCCAGGTCAACGGTGGGAGTCTGCTCTAGTCGTTCGCCGCTCGAGGACGTGATCGGGGAAGAGCTCTTCGGAACGTGCCAGGTGCTCTGCCATGGCAAGTCCGGCTCCCTCGGCATCTCCCCGCTCCACGCAGTCCAGCACGCGGGCATGCATGCTGATGCCGTCGTCAGCGGCACCCTCCCGACCATGGGACTCGATCATTCCGGTGACGATGATTTCCACCAGCGGCTCCAGGAGAGTGGGAAGCAAAGGATTCCCACTCGCCCGCGCAAGCTCCACGTGGAAGGCCATGTCCGCCGACGAATAGGCGGTGGAGTTCCTCGCAGAGGTGCGCATCGCGTGCAGCAGCCCGCGCAATGTCTCGAGACCCTCGAAGGAGGCACGTTCCGCCGCGAGGCGGGCCGCGGTCACCTCGATTGCCGCCCGGGCCTCGTAGAGCTGGGCCGAGCTGATCGAGCCCTGATCGGCCAGGCGTAGGTGTCGGCGGAGGGCATCGGCGATGGTCTCCGCGTCGGGACTCTGCACGTAGGTTCCGCTGCCGTTGATCGTGGTGACGTAACCACGCTCACGGAGCTGCCCGAGGGCCTCGCGGATGATCGGTCGACTCACCGAGAGTTCAGTCGCCAGGGTCGCCTCACCCGGCAGCTTGTCCCCGGGCGTGAGTTCCCCGGAGTCGATGCGTCGCGCGAGTACATCGACCACGCGCGCAACGGCAGTCGGCCGCTCCTTACTTCCGCGGCCTTCCGTCGTGCTCATCACTCGTCGCAGACCGCTCCGCGGGAGGCCGACCCCACCATGCGGGCGTACTTGGCGAGGACCCCCCGCTCGTAGCGGGGCGGAAGCGGCGTGAAATCGCCTCTGCGCCGCTCCAACTCGGCCGGATCCACGAGCAGGTCGAGGGTGCGCTCCCCGATGTCGATGCGAATGCGGTCACCGTCCCGGACCAGACCGATCGGCCCACCATCGACCGCCTCGGGGGCGACGTGCCCGACGCACAGGCCCGTCGTGCCCCCGGAGAATCGGCCGTCGGTGATGAGGAGTACCTCTTTGCCGAGTCCGGCACCCTTGATGGCGGCGGTGACCATGAGCATTTCCCGCATACCCGGTCCACCCTTGGGACCTTCATAGCGGATGACGATGACGTCGCCCGCCTGAATGGACCCGTCCTCGAGGGCGTTCATCGCGGCCTGCTCGCGCTCGAAGACCCGAGCGGATCCCTCGAACACGTCGACCGGAACGCCGGCGTTCTTCACCACGGCACCCTCGGGACACAGCGACCCGCGGAGGATCGTGATACCCCCCGATGGAGCGAGTGCATCGCGCGATGCTTTGAGGATCCGCCCGTCGGGATCCGGCGGATCGAGGGCGGCCAGGTTTTCCGCCATCGTCTTACCGGTC
>JBILLS010000063.1:0-5238 GCA_044375955.1 Candidatus Nanopelagicales bacterium
CCGTCAGCTCGCGGCGATCCTCAAGGATCCGGAAGCGTCCCCCAACGATCGATTCGTCGCCCTCGATCTCCTCAAGAACGCGAATGTCTCGGCAGGGGGCGTGCTGCCGATGTGCCAGGACACCGGGACGGCGATCGTCATGGGCAAGCGCGGCCAGCAGGTGCTGACCGAGGGACTCGACGAGGAGCACATCTCGCTTGGCATCTACGACGCCTACCAGAAACTCAATCTCCGCTACTCCCAGTTGTCACCGATGTCCATGTGGGAGGAACGCAACACCGGCAGCAATCTCCCGGCGCAGATCGAGATCTACTCGGATACGCATCCGGGGCACGAACTCAGCTACGAATTCCTCTTCATGGCCAAGGGAGGTGGAAGCGCGAACAAGAGCTTCCTCTACCAAGAGACCGCGGCCGTGCTCAACCCCGCGAGCTTCCGCACCTTCCTCGACGAGAAGCTGCGCAGCATCGGGACCGCGGCCTGTCCGCCGTATCACCTGGCGATCGTCGTGGGGGGTACGAGCGCTGAATACGCGCTCAAGGTCGCCAAGCTCGCCAGCGCCCGCTACCTCGATTCCCTCCCGGTTCACGGCACGGCTACCGGCCATGGTTACCGGGACCTGGCGATGGAGGCGGAGGTTCTCGCGCTGACCCAGGACTTCGGGATCGGTGCGCAGTTCGGGGGCAAGTACTTCTGCCATGACGTGCGCGTGATCCGGCTGCCGCGCCATGGAGCGTCCTGCCCGATCGCCATCGCGGTGTCGTGCTCGGCGGATCGGCAGGCGAAGGCGAAGATCACGTCGGAGGGGATCTTCCTCGAGCAACTCGAGGTCGATCCCGCGCAGTATCTGCCCGAGATCACCGACGATCACCTCGACGACGACGTCGTGCGGATCGATCTGGATCGACCGATGGACGAGGTCCGCGCAGAGCTCACCAAGCTGCCGATCCGGACTCGTATCTCACTCACCGGGTCGCTTGTCGTGGCACGCGATCTCGCGCACGCGCGCATCAAGGCGATGCTCGATCGAGGTGAGCCACTTCCGGAGTATTTGAAGAGGCATGCCGTCTACTACGCCGGCCCAGCCAAGACGCCTGAGGGCTACGCCTCCGGATCCTTCGGTCCGACCACCGCGGGCCGCATGGACTCCTACGTGGACCTGTTCCAGAAAGCAGGTGGCTCGTACGTCATGTTGGCGAAGGGAAACCGGAGCAAGGCCGTCACGCAGGCGTGCAAGGAGAACGGGGGCTTCTACCTCGGTTCGATCGGTGGGCCCGCGGCGATCCTCGCGCAGGACAACATCACCAAGGTTGAAGTGCTCGACTTTCCCGAACTGGGGATGGAGGCGGTCTGGCGCATCGAGGTGAAGGATTTTCCCGCGTTCGTCGTGGTGGACGACAAGGGCAATGACTTCTTCGCCGAGACACTCCGGCCGATCACCGCGACGATCCCGGTGGGTGCACCGCGTTAGTCCCGGCACTTCCTCACGCCGTTGACCCAGTGGTACTTGCCACGCCCATCGCGCCAGATCGTCCAGAACGCGCGGTCCTGCCAGTAGCGGTTCCACTGCTGCATGGGGCGCTCACGAAGGCTCTTGACCACATTGGCGGCGGAATCACCGAACTCCCGGCGGACCTCCGCCTGCATCATCCAGGTGGCACCGATCGCCAGCCGTCGGGAGAACTGATACGCGCCGCGGTAGATGCCCCCGGAACTGACCGCGCGGTAATTCCCATTGCTCTCGAAGTCCACCAGGCACTTGCGCACATCGTCCTTGCCGGGCTTGAACCACTTCCCGCGATAGAGGCTGGGCATGAGTCCTCGGAGGTCGAGGGACTGGGCGGAGCCGAGGGCGTGGGCCAGCTCCCGTGCGATGCGCTCGGCCGGTTCCTCGATGAAGGACGCGTTCGCGGCATCGCCTGCCGGGATCGGGATCTCCTCACCGGTCTCCGGGTCGAAGATGCCCTCGGTGAGATCCAGGTACTCGGTCGGGATCGTGTCTTCGGGGTTGTCCTGGGCGGCGACGGGTCCGGCAAGACCGATGGCGAGCACACTGGCGCATACCAGCGAACCCCACACCCGAACCGCGCCCACGTTCGACCTCCCGATGACGAGCCAACATTGTGTACGGAGGCACCCACATCGACCAAGGCACGAACACGCCAAATCACCGCATATCGGACATATTCTTTCGAAAAATTCATCCCGTCCCCCATGGGCGTGGGCCAGGTCACCCCGACGCCCACAGGGTCAGAGCACGCTCTCCTCGAGCATCTCCGTGACCAGGGCGGCGATCGGTGACCGCTCGGACCGGGTGAGGGTGACGTGGGCGAAGAGGGGGTGCCCCTTGAGCTTCTCGACGACGGCGACCACGCCGTCATACCGACCGACGCGCAGGTTGTCCCGCTGCCCGACGTCGTGGGTCAGCACCACGCGACTATCGCGTCCGATACGGCTCAGCACCGTGAGTAGGACATTGCGCTCCAACGACTGCGCCTCGTCGACGATGACGAAGGCATCGTGCAGGGAGCGCCCGCGGATGTGCGTCAGGGGTAGGACCTCGAGCATCCCGCGATCGAGGATCTCGTCGACGACCTCGGGCGTGGTGACCGCATTCAGCGTGTCGAAGACCGCCTGACCCCAGGGCGACATCTTCTCGTGCTCGGTACCCGGGAGGTAGCCCAAGTCCTGGCCGCCCACGGCATAGAGCGGACGGAAGACGATCAACTTGCGGTGCTGCCGCCGCTCCATCACCGCTTCCAGCCCGGCGCAGAGTGCCAGAGCGCTCTTGCCGGTACCGGCACGGCCACCGAGGGAGATGATCCCGATATCCGGGTCGAGGAGTAGGTCGAGGGCGACGCGTTGCTCCGCACTGCGTCCGTGCAGACCGAAGGCTTCCCGATCGCCACGCACCAGACGTACCTGCTTGTCGGCGGTCACGCGGGCAAGCGCGCTGCCCCGCTCGGAGACGAGCACCATGCCGCAGTGGCAGGGCAGTTCGCGTGCGGGATCGAGGTCGATGACGACCTCGTCGTAGATCCGGTCGATGTCATCGGCGGCAACTTCGAGTTCGGCCATCCCGGTGTAGCCGGTCTCGATCACGAACTCCGCGCGGTACTCCTCCGCCGGGAGGCCCATCGATGACGCCTTGACGCGCATCGGGAGGTCCTTGCTGACGAGCACGACATCGGCGCCGGCGATACCGAGATTGCGGGCGACGGCGAGGATGCGGGTGTCGTTGTCGCCGAGTCGCAGTCCGTTGGGGAGCGCCTCGACGTCGGTGTGGTTGAGCTCCACGCGCACGGTGCCGCCCGCGTCACCCACCGACATCGGCTCATCCAGGCGTCCATGCTGGATGCGCAGATCGTCGAGCAGGCGCAGGGCCTGGCGCGCGAAGTATCCGAGTTCAGGATGACTGCGCTTGCCCTCGAGCTCGGTGACGACGACAACCGGGATCACCACGTCGTGCTCGTCGAACCTGAGCAGTGCCCGCGGGTCCGAGAGGAGGACGGAGGTGTCCAGGACGTAGGTGGTGCGGGCGCCGCGGGGGTCGGGCACGTGTCCTCCTGGGAGGGGTCGGTGTCCCCACACGCTAGGTCCCACCCGTCACAGGGCCCTCGCCGACACGCCGAGTGCAGGGGCGTTCGGGGTCGCGTGAGGTCGCGGGGTTGGACGGGAGGTGACTACGCGCCGAAGCGGCGGTGACGATCGGCGTACGAGCGCAGCGCGCGGAGGAAGTCCACGTGCCGGAAGTCCGGCCAGTAGGCCTCGCAGAAATAGAACTCCGAATGGGCCGACTGCCACATGAGGAATCCCGACAGGCGCTGCTCCCCCGACGTGCGGATCACCAGATCCGGATCGGGTTGCCCCTTCGTGTACAGGTGCTCGGCGATGTGCTCGACGTCGAGTAATTGTGCGAGTTCGTCCAACGACGTTCCGCGGGTGGCGTGATCACTCAGCAGGGAGCGCACGGCATCGACGACCTCGCGTCGTCCGCCGTAGCCCACCGCGACGTTCACCAGACTTCCGGGGACACCGCGCGTGGACTCCTCGGCTTCCTTGAGCATGCGTGCCGTGTGGTTGGGCAGGAGGTCGAGTGCGCCGACCGGGTGCAGCCGCCAACGTCCCTGCTCGACGAGACCGGTCACGGTGTCCTCGATGATCGTCATCAGCGCCTGCAGCTCTGCTGCCGGTCGTGCGAGATTGTCGGTGGAGAGCAACCAGAGGGTCACGACCTCCACACCGACGTCATCGCACCAGCCGAGGAATTCGACGATCTTGGCCGCACCGGCACGGTGACCCTCGGACGACGTGGATCCCTGCAGGCTGGCCCACCGACGATTCCCGTCCAGGATCACGCCGACGTGACGGGGGATTCGATCCGGGGGAATCTGACCTTTGAGGGACTTCTCGTAGATCCCGTAGACCAGATCTCGCACACCCACGCGCGGAAGGCTACCCCGCGGACCGACCCGCCATGAGCGAAGCGGCGAGTCTGTCGGCATCCATGGTCGGCAGCTGGCACACCGAGTGTCGGCACACCATTGCCCCTGTGTCACGTGCGTCACGCGAGTACCGCAGGACGGTGCCGGGTGCCGGGGACATGCGGGCGACCCGCACCAGGTCCCGGGCATCCGGGTCGACGGTGACCTCCGCGGGCCCGTCCAGGACAGCCAGTAACGCCGACAATCCCCATCCGGCAGCACGTGGCGCCTGGGAGCCGTAGGCCGCCACCACACCGAGAGCCTGCTCCGCGCGCTCGCGATGCTCGGGCGACTCGACGATCGCCGCATAGGTCACCAGGGCATTCGCCACCGCGAACCACCCCGAAGGTTCCGCGTTGTCGGAGGCCTCGCGCGGCCGACGGATGAGGGCGGGGGCGTCGTCGGCGGTGTCGCAGAAGCCACCGTCCTCGTCCGAGAAGTGGGTGACCGCGACATCGAGCAGGATCCCCGCGAACGTGAGCCATTCATCGTCACCCGTCGCCCAGTAGAGGGCGAGGAATCCCTCCGCCACATCGCCGTAGTCGTCGAGGACGCCGAGGTTCGCTCCTGCTCTGCCGTCGCGCGAGGTCCGCCAGAGGCGGTCGGTCAGGTTCATGTGCACGGCGATCAACAGGTCGGCCGCGGCCACGGCAGCGTCCAGCCATGTCGGTTCATCGAATAACGCACCGGCCTCGGCGAGTGCCGCGATCGCCAATCCGTTCCACGCGGCCACAACTTTGTCGTCACGTCCCGG
>JBILLS010000035.1:0-20218 GCA_044375955.1 Candidatus Nanopelagicales bacterium
CTGCCTGGGACTGGCATGTGCGTCGAAGTGGTCAGGTGCCTGGTTCGCCCTGGCCTTCATCGTGCTCTCGCTGTTCTGGGATGCCGGTGCCCGCCGCGCGATCGGGGTGAGGCGTCCCTACCTGGGTGCGCTGACTCTCGATGCGCCGATGGCACTCCTGGGCACCGGCGTTGGAGTCCTCGCGGTGTACGTGGCGAGCTGGACCGGGTGGTTCGTCACCGACAGTGGCTGGGGTCGCACGTGGGCCGCGGACAAGGGTCCGTCACCGGTGCCGGATGCGGTCCGTGGGTTCTGGCACTACCACTGGCAAATGTGGAACTTCCACACCACTCTCGACTCGGAACACAGCTACCAGAGCAATCCCCTGTCATGGCCGTTCATGTCCCGACCCACCTCGTTCCACTACGACGGAGAGGCAACGGGATGCGGTGCGGACTCGTGCGCGAGCGAGGTCCTCGCTCTGGGCAATCCGATCATCTGGTGGGCCGCACTCCTCGCGATCCCGTACCAACTCTGGTGCTGGATTGCCCGACGCGACTGGCGCGCGGGTGCCGCGATCGTCGGGGTCGCGGCCGGGTGGTTGCCGTGGATGCTCTACCTCGATCGCACGGTGTTCACGTTCTACACCGTCGTCTACGTCCCGTTCGTGGTGATGACAGTGACACTAAGCCTCGGGGCGATCCTCGGCCCCCGCGATGCAGATGAGCGACGCAGGAGGAACGGCGCGATCATCGTCACCGCCTACCTGGTCATCGTCGTGATCGCCGCGTGGTTCTTCTATCCGATCTGGACCGGCGAAACGATCCCCTACGAGTCCTGGCGTCTGAGGATGTGGCTGCCGACCTGGGTCTAGCCGCCATGTGATGGACTTGCGCCGTGCTGCGGACGGTCGTGCTGGGATACGGGCTTGCCGGCGAGCACTTCCACGGCCCCCTGCTCGCCACAACAGAGGGCGTCGAGGTCGTCGGCGTCCTGACCACGAATCCCGAGCGACAGGAACGCGCGAAGCGTAATTTCCCGGATGCCGTCATCCACACCGAACTCGCCGCAGCCCTCGACTCCGGAGCGGACCTCGCAGTCGTGGCGGGCGCGAACATCACACATGTCCCGCAGGCCCGTGCTGCACTCCAGGCCGGAATGCATGTGGTGGTCGACAAGCCGCTCGCGCCCACCGCGGACACCGTGCGCGAGCTCGCCGCTCAGGCTGCGTCCGTCGATCGGCACATCATCGCCTTCCAGAACCGCCGCTGGGATTCGGACTTCCTCACCATGCTGCGGGTCCGTAACTCCGGTGCGATCGGCGACATCCACCGCTTTGAATCCCGATTCGGCAAATGGGTTCCAACCCCGAAACGGCTGTGGCGGGACTCCACCGCGCCGGAGGACATGGGCGGGAACCTCTACGACCTCGGCGCGCACGTGGTCGATCAGGCCCACGTGCTCTTCGGACCCATCACATCGGTCACCGCGCACGCGCGCGCCGTCCGCGCCACAGATATCGCAAACGATGACGTGGTCCTCCTGGCCCAGCACGCGAACGGGGTCGTGAGCTACCTCGTCGGTACCACTGCCGCCGCCTATACCCTCCCCCGCTTCCTCGCCCTCGGTACCAAGGGCTCGGCGCGCATCGACCTGACCGACACCCAGGAGGCGTACCTGCGCAATGGTGGGCGCGCGAGCGATCCAGAGTTCGGGGTCGAGGAGCACGGTGTGCACCTGCGCACCGAGGGGTCCGAGTACGTCGAGTTCACCGAGCCACTCGAGCGCGGTGGTTGGCGAGACTTCTATGGGAAAGTGCGCGATGCCGCGCGCGGGGAGGCACCCTCACCGGTGCCGATCGAGGAGACGGTCATGACGGCCGCGGTGATCGATGCCGCCCGGGAGTCCTCCGCGACCGGGCGCAGCGTCTCGATCAGCTCCACTCCCACGTCGTCGACATAGTCCGAGGCGCACCGGGGCGAGCCACGGGCGGGTTCCCGCCCAGAGGCATGTCAAAGGCATTCGGTGGCCCGTTCTGAGGTTCCACACACACGGCCTCTGGCCGCTCATCGAAGACGACGAACCACGCGTCGGAATTGCGAATCGTCAATGTGCGCTCTCCCCACGCGACAATCACCCGACCGTCGGGTACGTGGAATGCATCGTCGACGTGATGTGCGCCATTGACCCACGGCCTCCACTCACCCGTCGCGAACGCGCCATCACGGAGCGCGAGTTCCCCGGTCAGTGACCATGTGGCGTCATCACCGTCGATCACGCGGCGAAACCACGGATGCCAGCCGAGCAACGCCGGGGTCGGGGCATCGGCCTCCACGGTGAGGCGGGACTCGGTGCGCAGTCCATCGACACGCCACTCGGTGACGAGTGTGGCCGGCCAGTCGGGGATGCGCTGCCGCATCGTGATCGCGGAGTCGCGCACATCCCACGAGTCGACCGGTGCGACGTAGCAGGTGCCGTGGATCGCCCACGGGGTGTAGGTGATCGCTGGGACGTAGTCGACGGCACCGGTGATCCCCCACATCTCGCGCTGCGCCACGGTGATGCGGTTGTCTCGGAGGCGTCCTGCCCACGGTGCCATCGGATACATCCCGTGCTCGACCGGATGGTCACCCACACCCGTCAGCACCTCGGTGCCGTTGACTGTCCACGACGTGATACGACCACCTAGGTCGGGATCGAATGTCAGGGTCTGGTCATGCGACGTGAGGACCGGTGCGTTCACCTGCTCACCAGGTGGGGACTCGCCTCGAGGTGACCGATGGGATTACCCAGGAGCTCAGTGAATGCCAACTCCCCGGCACCGATCGTGGACGCCTCACCGCCCAGTGAGGACGCCACGACGAGGACGTCCTGGGAGGACATTGAAGAGCCTTGTGAGATGTGGTTCCGAACGTCATCGCCACAGAAATCCAGGATCTCGCTGAGCGGACCACCGATCACGATGACCTGCGGGTCGAAGGCGTTGACGAGATTCACAAGGCCGATTCCCAGCCAACCGCTCACGTCCTTCAATCCACGAAGCACCGCCTCATCGCCGGCACGCGCGGCCGAGATAACCGACGCCACACTGTCGCGCCCACATGCCCGCAGAACGGCATCGCGGCCGATCTCGGTTTCCCAGCATCCGCGGTTCCCGCAGCGGCACTCCCGTCCGCCAGGGTTGACGATGACATGGCCGACCTCACCTCCGAAACCCTTGGTTCCGGTCATCAAATTGCCGTCGACGACGATCCCACCACCGACTCCGACGTCTCCGGTGATGTAGATCAGATTGCGCTGTGCCCGACCACCCCCGCGCGCGCATTCGGCGAGGGCACCGAGATTGGCGTCGTTGCCGAGGGAGATGTGCGGCGCGCGCGAGAACTGCGCGGACATCGCGTCGGCGAGCACGTCGGTGAGTTCCACGTCGCTCCACCCGAGGTTGGGTGCTACGCGCACCAGACCGGACGTGGGATCCACCACCCCGGCGAGGGAGACTCCGGTACCCACCCACGCGGCACCCTCCGGTACATGATGGAAGAGTTCGGCGCACAGATCCGTGATGCGCTCAACGACTGTCTCGGGGTTGCTGGAGGTGGGATCGATGGCGATCTCCTCCCTGTGGAGGATCTCGCCACCGAGTCCGATGATCGCTGCGGCGACCCGGTCCACGCGGATATCGAAAGCGGTGACGAAGGCGGACCTGGGTATCGGCACCACACCGAGCGAGGGGCGACCCACCCCCGTGGCCTGCCCGGCAACCTCCTCGACCAACCCGGCATCCGCGAGGTCGGTGATGAGGCCTGCGACGGTGCTGCGGTTCAGGCCCGTGCGCGCGACCAATTCGGAGCGGGTCAGGCGCCCTTCCAGATGGAGTTGACGCAGGAGCCGCGCGAGATTCAGGCGTCGGACATCGTCCGACGTAGCGGCAGCGAACACACCTCTCCCCTATGAACCGGAACGCGCTATTTCAAGGAGACCATCGACCGCTTGCGCGACAGGGCATCCGCGCCCGCAGCGAGCATCAGCACGGCTCCGGTGATCATCAGCTTCACGCCCGCCGGGTACCCGAGCAGGCCCATGCCGTTGTCGATCACCGCGACGACCGCGGCACCGATGAGGGCGTCGTAGATGCGGCCGCGGCCACCGAATAGCGACGTGCCACCGATGACGGCCGCCGCGATCGCACTCAGCACGATGAATCGACCGGCGTTGGGGTCCACCGACGCGGCACGGCTGGCGGCAACGATGCCCGCGAACGCCGCGGTCGTGGAGCAGATCGAGAACACGGCGATGCGCACCTGGCGGATATTGATGCCGGCGCGGCGGGCGGCCTCCACGTTGCCACCCACGGCGTAGATGTGACGGCCGAACCGGGTGCGCTCCAGCACGAAACCGAAGGCGAGGGCGATGACCGCGATGATCGGGATGATGATCGGGACGCCGCTCAGCGGATTCAATTCCGGGTTGACACTGCGCTCGAGGTTCAGGATCCACACGGTCACGAATCCGATGACGGCGATCACGGCGGTCTTGATCAGGATCAGTGACATCGCCTGGGCGGAGAATCCGCGACGTAGTCGACGCACCCGGCCGTTGACGGCGAGGGCGAAGTAGCCGACCACCATGATCAGGTAGAAGAGCCAGCCACCCCAGGCCGGGAGGTTGTTGTTCTGGATGGCAAGGATGACGTCGTTCGTGATCCGAACGTTCCCGCCCTCACCGATGATCACCAGCACCAGGCCCTGGAAAGCCAGGAAGAGGGCCAGGGTGACCACGAACGAGGGGATACCCACGCGCGCGACCAGGAAACCGATGAACAAGCCGATCACCAGACCCGAGCCGATCGCGACGGCGACGGCCACGTACCAGGGGAATCCCCAGGTCGCCATACCCACGGCGAGAAGCGCACCCGAGACACCCGAGGTCACACCTGCGGACAGGTCGATCTCGCCCAGAAGCAGCACGAAGACCAAACCCATCGCCAGAATCGCCACGACGGCGGCCTGGGTGAAGAAGTTGGCGAAGTTCAGCGGAGTGAAGAAGACCGGGCGCAGCAGCGAGAACAGCACGACGAGCACGAGCAGACCGATGACGGCCGGAAGTGGGCCCATGTCGCCGCCGCGCACTCGGGCGACGTAGGCGCGGAATGTCTCTCCCACGCTCGTGTTGGTGGGTTGCAGATAGGCCGGAAGATCGGTGTTCGCCATCACTCATCGCCTCCGGTCACTCCACGGCTTCCCGTGATGTACTCGACGACCTCGGCCGTGGTGGTCTCCGCGGCGTTGAGGCGAACGATCATGGTGCCCAGGTAGAGGACGTAGATGGAATCGGCGACCTTGAAGACGTCCTGCAGGTTGTGGGAGATGATCACCACGCCGAGACCCTGATCGGCGAGACGCCGCACCAGGGCCAGTACCTGCTCGGTTTGGGCCACCCCGAGAGCGGCGGTGGGCTCGTCCAGGATGACGACCTTGTTGTTCCAGAGCACCGCGCGGGCGATCGCAACCGTCTGGCGCTGGCCGCCGGACAGGCTTGCAACCTTCTGGCGCAGTGACTTGACCGTGCGGACGGAGAGAGATTGGAGAGTCTGCCCCGCCCGGGATTCCATATCGGCCTCATCGAGTGCCGGCCCCTGCACGAGCTCGCGACCGAGGAACATGTTCTGGACGATGTCGAGGTTGTCACACAGCGCCAGGTCCTGATACACGACCTCGATCCCGAGCTCGGATGCCTGACGCGGGTCGGAGATCTCGACCCGATTGCCCTCGAAGACGATCTCACCGGCGTCGAAGGGTTGAATGCCCGCGATGCCCTTGATCAGGGTGCTCTTGCCGGCACCGTTGTCACCGACGAGCGCGGTGACCTTGCCGGGCTCGATCGCGAAATCCACACCCTTGAGGACGTCGACCGGACCGAAACTCTTGTTGACCCCTGTCACTTCCAGGACTGGGCTCATGCGCTCTCCTCCACAGTTCTCCGCGCCCCCCGTGTGAGCGAGGGTGGGGTCCTTTCGGACCCCACCCTGCCCTATGAGCAGTCAGATGACTACTGGATTCCTGCCGCCTCACAGGCAGCCGCGACGTCACCGGCACAGAGCTCTGCAGCGGTGAAGCCAGCGGTACCCGCGTCGAGAACAGCCTGGACGGTGTCCGCGTAGACGATGACCGGCTCGGAGTACTTCGCGGGCACGGTGACGCCATTGACGTCGACCGATGCCGGAACCTCCGGACGCTCACCGTTCAGCAGCGCGATGGCCAGCTCGGAGGCGTCAGCGGCCTCGAGCGCGGTGTTCTTGAACACCGACATGCACTGCTTGCCGAGCAGGACGTTCTGCAGACCCGAGAGGGTCGCGTCCTGGCCGGTGACGGGGACCGTCACACCGTTCTTGTCGAGCACGGCGATCGCTGCGCCACCGAGGCCGTCATTGGCCGCGAGAACGCCATCGATCTTGCCACCGAGGTCGGTGAACATCTGCTCGAAGATGACGCCGCCCTGCTGGTTATCCCAGTCCGGAACGGACTCATCCTTGACCGGCTTGATGCCAGCGGCCTCGAGGGTGGTCTGGTAGCCCTCCTTGAACATCGCGGCATTGCCGTCGGTCGGCGAGCCGTTCAGGAAGACGACCTGGGCCGCAGCCGGATCAATACCGTTGTCCGCGAGGCACTTGAGCAGGCCCTCGCCCTGGAGCTGGCCCACCTTCACGTTGTCGAAGGACACGTAGTAGTCGGCCGGAGCGAACGGACGGTCGTAGGCGATGACCGGGATGCCCTGGGCCTGCGCCTTCTCCGCCACCGTGGCGCCGGAGCCATTGAGGTCCACGAGGATCATCACGCCGCAACCGCCGGCGAGCATCTGATCACCGATGGTCAGGTACTGGTTGGTGTCACCCTGAGCGTTCTGGATGTCCACCGTGAAGCCCGCACCCTCGAGAGCGGCCTGGATCGCGGGGCGATCCTGGTTCTCCCAACGATCGGAGGACTGGCTGTCGGGCAGGATTACGCAGCCCTTGCCGGCAACCGCAACCTCGGCCGCGGTCTCCGCCGCGGTCTCGGCGGCGGTCTCCGCAGCAGTCTCCTCGGTGGCAGTGTCACCGGAGCTGCATGCGGAGAGAACGAGTGCGGCGGCCGCTACTGCAGCGACTGCACCAAAGAGTTTTCTCGACATGTATTCGTACTTCCTTCTTCTGCAGGAAACCCTGCGTCGGTGTGAGGTGGTTCGCCGTAATCCGTGCCTCGGTGTCACCCGCTGTTCGCAGGTGCTCCCGTGACATGGATGGACGACGAGGTTGGCGAGGGATCACTCCCCCGTACCAACCCCCGCCGGGGCGTTGTGACAGCCCGACAGGGGTTACCCGAGTGACCTGACACTAGCCACGGCCAGCGGCAGCCGCACTCGGAGAATCGGGTCGAACCGGCGGCACTGCGGCCGGGGTTCGAGAGGGTTGCGTGAGGACGATGGCGTCCGAAACACCCGCAGGCGACGCCTCCTGGCGTCGCCCCGGTACACGGACTGACCATGAATGCCTCACCCTTACGTAGTCCGGACGGAACGGGGTCCAGACGACTTTGTTGTCCCCCACAACATATGTCAGCGGGGGCAGCTCCGGGGAGGGATAGCCGTCACGAAAGGGCAGAAATTCTGTAACGAATCAGCAACAACGGGTGGAGCTGAGGGGATTCGAACCCCTGGCCTTCTCATTGCGAACGAGACGCGCTACCAACTGCGCCACAGCCCCGGAGGGCAGCAGGGTAGCAATCCCTGCTGCCCCCGAGCGGCCCGGTGGGTGGCAGGCCGTTTAGCTGACCCAGAAGAAGCGACTGTTCACGTTGCTCGCGTACCGGGTATCGGTCGACGGAACCGTCGGTACCCCGACAACGGCGGGGAAGGTCAGCAGGTAGTCGTACAGGGCCTGCTCATATGAGATGCCGAAGTTGACCTTGCCCGTGGCATTCTCCAGAGTCGGGTAGTTGTCGCCCCCACCCGCGGTAAACGAATTCGTCACGACGTCAACCACCGGGGCGGTAGCGACAGCCGCACCGTTCTGCACCAGCGGAGTTCCGTCCTCAAGCAGGATGGTGCGGACTCGAGTCCCCGCAGTAGTGATCGTCCCGGCTGTCGTGTTCCCCGTGGGATTGCTGACAGCCTGAGCAGTTCCGCTGCGTGAGCAGGTGACCCTGAGACCCGCGACCTGGAGGAATTGGCCGCCACCCGCGGTGCTCACGGCGCACGACCGCTCGAAGATCTCCTTCAGCTGAGTGGCCGTCATGTCTTGCACGACCGTGAGTCGGTTATCGAAGGGCAGCAGACTGAACGTCATCGCCCGCGAAATCGGACCGGCGGCGCCCGTGTCAGGGAGGGAGTTGATACGGATACCACCGCCGTTGGTAACCGCGACCACGCGATTGCTGGCGCTGTTCGGCTGCAGTCCCGCACTCGCAGCACGCTGTCCATACGCGTGCATGAAAGCGTCCGCAACCAGGTTCCCACCGTTGGTCTCCTGGGTCCGAACTCCGGGTGTCGTCGCACTGCCTCGCTGCGTATTGAAGACGAGCTGAGACGCCGCAAACGGTTGCTTCTGCGCGGCGAGGCATCCGGTCTCCAACGGGGCCTGGACCTTCGCTATGACCTCCGCGTTGGGGGCCACCGCATCCGTCACCCCAAGTGCCGTGGAGGCGTCATTCTGAATGACAACCCGGCGGGGAAACGATGTCTTCTTGTTGTAGGACTCCACGCGGCCGTTGGCATCGAAGGTCACGTCGATCCGGCCGACGTACTGGTAGTTGCCCGCGGTGGTCACCATGGGGACATCGACACCATTGCGGCTGCGCACCATCGTCGGGTACGTGCCCACCGGGGTCGGCGATCCCGGCAGGAGTTGCACACCGTTGGGGATCTCGGGGCTGGCCAGAAGGTCATCGCCACCGCCCGCCACAGCAACATCGACACCACGGAGGCGTTGGATGAGTTGCTGATCGATGAGGAAACTCTGCAGATGGCTGACCAGGATGATCCGCTTGATTCCCTGGGATTCCAGTGCATTGATCTGCTTCTGCAGCGTGGCCGCCGCCGCATCGATGTCCGGGGTCGTCACCTGGACGGGCAACGGGGACGAGATCGTCTGGAGATTGGGGGTGATGGCCGACACCACACCGAACTTCTCCTGGGTACGGGGATCCGTGTAGATGGCACTCGAACCGATCACCTTCTGGTCGGCAACGGTCGCGGTATCGATGATGCCGCCCTTAGCCGTCAGGGGGCTCAGCGACGGGGACCCACTGAAGTTCAGGTTGCCCGAGATGAACGGCTGATCGACCTTGTTGTCAGTCGACCTGTAGGCCTTGATGTAGCGAGCGAGGAAATCGGGGCCGTAGTCGAATTCGTGGTTACCCAGTGCGTGCACGTCGTATCCGATCAGCTGCTGGGCCACCGCGTCCCAGACCGGGGCGGTGGAGTTTGCCTTGGAAGGCTCGGAGCAGATGAGGATGTTGGAGGCGAGGAAGGAGTCACCTGCATAGGTGCTCAGCACGCTGTTGCCGGGAATCGACTGCGCGCGCTTGCGTTCGCGATCGATGACAGTCTTGAACGCCGCAGCGCTGCCCGACGAGAGTGTCGACCCCCCGATCACGCTGGTCTGCGGCAGCAACGCGGACTCGCCGTCGTTATTGTGGAGGATCGTGAGAGTTGCCTTCCCTTCATCGGCGGCAGCGGGAACGGTCAGGAGTGACCCGATGAGGGCGGTCGAGGCAAGGGCGATAGCGGACACGGAACCGATTCGCATGGATGTCCCTTCACACGGAGTGGAGGGCACATTCAAGTCAAGTTTGGTAAATGGGACTTCCCAATTGATGGACATTCACGTGAACAATCTGCTTCTGCAGGGTGGATCGACGAACGCGAGGTGACGAGCTACTCGTTGACCACCCGCCGGACGGCAGGGATCTCCGCCGTCGCATCCATATCCTTCGGCGGCATAACGCCGTAGCGCTCGTCGGTGAGGTCGTCGACGGTGATACGCGGCCGGCGCATGCGTCGCGCGGCGGAGACCATCGCCTCTCCACTCCAGTCACCACCCGATGCCCGATCGATCTCACGGGGGACCTGGGATGCGCGGGGAGCGGAGACATAGGTCGGGAGCGTGGTGGGGACGGCCTGCCACGAGTCGGCGCCATCGTCCTCCCAGGGATCCCACTGTGCGAACTCCTCGAGCTCGTCCTGCAGGGTCATGCCCCGCGGGCGCACCGCACGCGCGGGACGCGGGGCGGCGGCGACCGGCTCGGACTCTCGGATCGCGCGGGTGCGGCGCGGAGCCTGCACTCCCCGACGCTGCGGCGCGGTGACCGCCATCGCAACGACGTAGGAGATGAGCGGAATCGCTGCGACCACGACCACTCCCATCGACATCGACCCGAGCATGGCCAGGCCGAGCGCGACGAGAAAAAGACTGCTGAGGGCAGCCAGGACGGTGACCCGTCGGCGCGAGGCCTCGCGGGCCGAGGTGGATCCGGACATGACGACCCCCCGAACCTTGGTGTCGCGACCCAGGGTTTTCATCGCGGAGGAGAAACGGAGGGTCGAGCGAACTTCGCTGATCTGATCGTGACGGCGCAACCACATGGGAATCAGGACCGCAGCCCACAGGGCGATGATCACTACGTAAATCAAGCCCGTCACGGAAACACACGGTATGGGCGAATGTCACCTGTTTATTGGACGTTGTCCCATTCGTCACTTCGGCGTGTCGTGCGCAGTGACAAGTGCGAGAACTCCGTCCGGGAGGTCACCCGCGGACAAGACGAAGGTGACATGGTCGCGCCAGTCCCCGTTGATGTGCAGGTACCTGGGTCGCTCACCCTCGTATCGGTATCCGCAGCGGCGGGCGACGGCTAGGGATGCCTCGTTCTCCGGGCGGATGTTGAGTTCGAGCCGATGCAATCGCAGAACGTCGAGGCAGTAATCCGATGCGAGGGCCACGGCGGTAGTCATGACACCCCGGCCGGACTCCCGCTCATCGAGCCAGTAGCCGAGGTACGCCGAACGCAGGGAGCCGTACGTGATGCCGCCAACCGTGACCTGGCCGGCGAGCCGGTCGCGTACCGTGATGATCCAGGGCAGGGCGCGTCCCAGGCGCGCTTCGTGCCGCATCCGGCGCACCATCTGGCCGAATGTGGGGACGGCCTCCCCCTCGGCCGCGGCTTCTGCCGGCAAGGTTGCCTCCCACTCCCGCAGCCACGCGGTGTTGCGGGTACGGACCTCCCGCCATGCGGAGGAGTCGGACCACTTCATGGGCCGCAGTGCCACATCGCCGTGGCGGAGGGTCACCGGCCAGCGGTTCACGGTGTGAGGGTCGCGACGAAATCGCGCAGCCAGGCGCGCAACTCGGGCCCGAGGTCCTCGCGTTCCGCGGCCAGCCGGATCACGGCCTGCAGGTAACTGAGTCGATCCCCGGTGTCGTAGCGACGGCCGCGGAAGACCACGCCGCGCACGCCCCCACCCGCGGATGCCGGTGTGGTGGCGAGCACCCGCAATGCGTCGGTGAGTTGGATCTCCCCGCCGCGGCCGGGACGGGTCTCACGCAGGATGGCGAACACCGCGGGGTCGAGGACGTACCTGCCGATGATCGCGTAGGTGCTGGGGGCGTCCGCAGCATCGGGCTTCTCCACCAGGTCGGTCACGTCGAGGACATCAGCGTCGGAGGTAGCCGACACGGCGGCACAGCCATAGAGCGAGATCGAGGCGCGCGGCACCTCCATCAGGCAGATGACCGAGCCGCCATGTTCTGCACGCACCTGCACCATCCGATCCAGGATCGGGTCGCGCGGGTCGATCAGGTCGTCACCGAGCAATACGGCGAAGGGCTCGGGGCCCACGTGGTTCTCGGCCATGAGGACCGCGTGGCCCAGGCCGAGTGGGTCGCCCTGTCGGACGTAGTGGATGCGCGCCAGATCGGTGGCTTCGCTGGCCAGGGCCAGACGCTCGTCGTCGCCTTTGCTGCGGAGAACCGTCTCGAGTTCGAGGTTGCGGTCGAAGTGATCCTCGAGCGCACGCTTGTTGCGTCCGGTGATGAACAGGACGTCATCGATGCCAGCAGACACGGCCTCCTCGACGACGTACTGGATCGCCGGCTTGTCGACGACGGGAAGCATCTCCTTGGGAGTCGCCTTCGTCGCAGGGAGGAAGCGCGTGCCCAGGCCCGCCGCCGGCACCACGGCTTTGCGCACAGCGCTCATGGCGCCCGACCCTACGCCACGCGAGCGGGACCGAAATCGGGCACGCTGGGGGGATGGAGCCCACCAAGGAGGAGCTGCGCGCTCAGGTCCGGGCGGCCCGGCGAGCACGCGGGCGCACCCCCGCCGACGCCGCAGCCACGACCGAACACGTCATGGATATAGAGGTGATCCGGACGGCCTGCGCGGAGCACGCTGTGGTGGCCTGCTACGTCTCCCGGCCCGAGGAGCCCGACACCACACTCCTGCGCCAGGCCCTGCACGCGGCCGGGGCGCGGGTGGTCGTCCCCGCGGTGGTGGGCACCGACCTGGCCTGGTGTCTCGATGACCCGATGGCCGAGTGGACGATCAACGAGTTCGGCATCCCGGAGCCGGAGTCACCGCCACTCGACGTCACTCCGGCCGTCCACGTCGTGCCCGCACTCGCTATCGACGCCAATGGGAACCGGCTCGGTCAGGGTGGCGGGTACTACGACCGTGAGCTCGCGAAGGTCGACGGCCCGCTCGTGATCGCGCTGGTGTTCGAGGACGAAGTCGTCGATGCACTCCCGGTGGAGGCGCATGACCGACCGGTCGATGTCGCGGTCACGGAACGCCGGGTGCGTTGGTTCACGATGCCCGACTGACGAGCGCGAACGTGAGCGCCGCCACTGCGATGCACCCGACCGTCATGCCGACGATCGTGATCCAGGCGGCACGTCGATCCAGCGACCAGAGTCTGTGCACCGCGGCACCGAAACCGGAATAGGTGGTGAGTGCGCCGCAGATCCCTACGAGCAGGAATGTGCGCCCGACACCCTCGGTTCCGGCCGCCACCGCGCCGGCGACCGCCGACCCGAGCACATTGACGGCGAAGAGCCCCCAGGGCAGATCGCCCCGCTGGCGCTCGGTGACCCAGCGCTCGACGAGGGCGCGCAAACATGCACCAAGCGCGCCCCCCACGGCGATCACCAGAATTGTTGCCACGGTCATCGTCGACCCGCGAATTTCGTACCGAGCGACACAGCGAGCAATCCCGCAAGGAGAGTCACCGCGAGGTAGGCCACCGCGGTCACGGGGTCGGTGTCGAGAAGAACGATGGTGTCCAGGGCGAGGGCGGAGAACGTGGTGAACCCACCGAGGAACCCGGTCACCCCGAACGGCACCCATGTTCCTGCGCGCGGAGAGGTGCGCAGCACGACCAAGAGGTAGCCGATCGCCAGGCACCCGAGCACGTTGACCGCGAGAGTCCCCCACCACGGCTGGTCGCCGAAGATGGCGACGAGCCCCGCGCGGGCCACGGCACCGAGGGCCCCGCCAAGGGCGATCAACGCCAGCGCGGGCATGGCGAGCACCCTAGTGTCGCGGCATTAGCACTCACGCTGCTCGAGTGCTAAACTCGGACGTTCCCGAGTCTGGAGAGTCGACGTGCCCACCTATGAATACCGGTGTGGTTCCTGCGGGGCCGACCACGCCATCGTGCAGAAGATGAGCGACCCCACGCTGACCACCTGCCCGAGCTGCGGGGCCGAGGAGTTGCGCAAGCAGTTCTCCGGCGTGGGTGTGATGTTCAAGGGATCCGGCTTCTACCGCACCGACTCCCGGGACAGCGGGGCGAAGAAGTCGGGTGATACGAAGGACACCTCGCCCGCGAAGTCCGACTCCACCACGACCTCGACATCGACCACATCCACGAGTTCGTCCTCGAGTTCCAGCAGCTCGACACCCGCTGCATCCTGACCTGTGGATAGCCGTTCGACGGAGCGGCGCGCAGAACGTAACGTCCCTACGTGCGACTCACCACCGTTCGCGCACTGCTGCGACGCCGCAGACGCGTGATCGCCGCCGCTGCTGCAGCACTCGCGGTCGCCTTCGCCCTGGCGTCGTTGCAGACCCCACCTCCGGTACCCATCGCAGCGGCGCCCGCGCTCACCTCTGATGAAGTGGCTGTGCCCATCGTGATCGACTCCCCCGCGATCGCTGCGACCCTCCTTCCCGGTGACGTCATCGACGTGTTCGCTGTGCGCGACGACGGGTACGCACCGCTCGTCGCCGCCGACGCCCGTGTCCTCGAGCGACCGGGGGTCTCGGGAATGGGGGGTCCGGATGCAGTGGTGCTGATTGCCGTGCGTGAGTCCGCGGGGCCTTCGGTGGCGACCGCGACAGGTCGCCTCGGGATCGTGATCCGGCAGCGCGCTCAGGTGCCGTGATGCGGGGGCACGTTCGCGAGGAGTTCCGCCTCGAGAACCGAGAGTTCGTCCCAGTCCTCGCGCGTGGTGTCCGCACCCGGGTCCTGATCCATGGGCCCAGAGTACGACGGCCGTGCCGTAGCGTCGGCACATGCGTCGCGTCATTCTGTTCGGGGCCGGTGGCTATACCGGTCGCCTCACCGCCGAGGTGATGGTGCGCGCCGGCCTCACACCTGTGCTGGCCGGCCGATCGGGTACTGCGATGCAGAAGCTCGTGGGGGACCTCGCCCACCTCGCCCCCCTCGACGCGGCCCCAACCTGGGCGGTTGCCGACGCCGCCGACCCAGCATCGCTCCGGGCACTCGTTACCTCACCCGATGACGTACTCGTCACGACCGTCGGTCCCTTCTCCCTCATGGGGCAGCCGGCGATCGAGGCCGTCATCGCGGCGGGTGCCACGTATATCGACTCCACGGGTGAAGGTCCCTTCATCCACGACGTCTTCACTCGCTATCACGATCAAGCGATGATGACCGGCGCACGCCTGCTCACTGCCTTCGGATACGACTACGTTCCCGGCAACCTCGCAGCGGAACTGTTGCTTGCAGATCTGCCGGAAACCACGCAGCGCGTCCAGATGGGCTACTTCGTCACCGGCAAGTTCGGGATGAGTTCCGGGACGAAGGCGAGTGTCGCGGCGATGATGACCGCGGATCGCTACGAGTTCCACGGCGGCGAGCTTCGCGCCACGAAGTCGGCCCCGAGCGTCGCCGAGTTCACCTGGGCCGACGGGACGCAACGCCAGGCGCTGGCGATTACCGGGACTGAGCAATTCACCCTGCCACCGCGCCACCCGCACCTGATCGACGTCGACGTCTTTCTCGGGTGGGCCGGGTCGACGACGAAGGCGGTCGCGGCGGGTGGGGCGGTCGCCGGAGCGATCGCGCGCACCCCGGTGGTCGGCGAGAAGATCGAGTCGGAACTGCAGAAGCGTTTGGCGGCGAAGACAGGTGAGGGACCCGATGCCGACGCTCGGGCGGGTAGCACGTCGGTGGCCCTCGCACGCGCATTCGATGGTGTCGGCACGCAGGTGGGCCAGGTCGAGGTGCACGGACCCAATGGATACGACCTGACAGCTGAACTCCTTGCGTGGGCTGCAGCGATGGCCGCCACCGGAAGGATCGAGGGAACCGGCGCGCTCGGCCCTGCCCAGGCTTTCGGTCTCGACGCACTCGTCGAGGGCTGCGCGCTCATGGGGTTGCGTCGGGTATGACGCTGTCACCCGAGGTCTGGGGACGGTTGCGGTCCGCGCACATCGAGCGCGCTGAGCAGTGGACACGCCCGCATCTCGAGCGCCGGGCCACGGGAACCGCCCACCCGGTGATGGATTTCCTCTTCGAGTACTACCCCTACTCCCCCGGGCGTCTCACCACCTGGCATCCCGGTGCAGGTGTCGTGCTGGCGGGGGACGTACCTCCCGAGTTCCGCCGATCGCCCTACGTGCCCACGGACGACGGCTGGACGGTCGATACGGAACAGATCGACGAAAGTCGACTCGCACTCGTGCTGCGCATTCTCCGCGGCACTGCAGGTAGGCCCGCACAGATGAACTGTTTCGGGCTGCACGAGTGGGCGATGGTCCACAGATCCACGGACACGCGCCATTCGATTCCCCTGCGCCTCTCGGAGGATGCGCTCGCTGGCACCGTGGAGGACATCGGCCTGCGATGCACCCATATCGACGCCTACCGCTTCTTCACGCCGGAGGCGTCACCACTCAATGCATACGTACCGACACGAGAGAGCCAACCGGACATGGAGCAGCCAGGGTGCCTGCACGCCACCATGGATCTCTACAAGTACGCGATGTGGTTCCAGCAGTATGTCCCCGGTGACCTCGTTCTCGATTGCTTCGACATTGCTGTGGGCACCCGCGCACTCGATATGCAGGCCTCGCCGTACGACCTCCTCGAGCTGGGCTACCCGCCCGTGCACATCGAGACTCCCGAGGGGCGGCGCGACTACGTGGGACGGCAGCGCGCGCTTACCGAGCGTGGTGCCGAACTGCGGGCTCGCCTGGCCGCCCAGCTCGATGCATTACGCACACACACGTGTGTCTAGCGCGCACTGGACTTCCATCGTTTCAAGCTTGCGATCTGCTTCTTCGCCATCCACCGGAATGCCGCATTACTGCCCTTCGCGCGCAAGGCATCGTCCACGATCTGCCGCATCTGCTCCAGGGTGCAGTCCGGATCGATGAAGGCACCCTCGTGATAGCAGAGGGTGCACCAGGTCTCACTCGGCGAACCATCGGCCTCGGTGCCGCGGCAATCACCCGCGTCCTTGGTCACGAGCGGCATCCCGCAGCTTTGGCACTGACGCATGAGGGTTCCCTTCCACGTGGGATCCCTGAATTCTCGGGGAGCCAGGGGTTCCAACGCTGACCGAGCCTGGTCAGGCCCGGGTGCATAATGTACGAATGTCCGTACATTCGGCCGCCCCCGGGCCGGTCCTCCCCGATCGCACAAGTCCACTTCCCCTCTGGGCCCAGGTCTGCGCGGACCTGCGACGACGAGTGGACGCGGGCGAGTTCGTCACGGGGGTGCCGGGCGAGCACGCGCTGGTCGACCAATATGAGGTGAGTCGGCACACGATCCGTGAAGCTCTCCGGGTTCTCCGGGGAGAGGGGGTGATTCGCAGTGAGCGCGGCCGCGCCAGCACCGTCGACACATCCCCGGTGTCTCAGAACCTCGGATCCCTCTACTCGCTGTTCCGCACCCTGGAGGAGCGCGGGATCTTCCAGGTCAGCACGGTTCGCCGCCAGTCGCTGACGAGGAACGGGACAGTCGCTCGACGTCTCGGGGTTTCTGGAACTACCGAACTCGTGGTGATCGAGCGGTTGCGATTTGCGGATGACTCTCCGCTTGCTCTGGACACCTCGTGGTTACCGGCTGATCGTGCCCGCCCGCTCCTCGATGTCGACTTCACCCATCATGGCCTATACGACTCCTTCGCCCGGGAATGCGGTGTGCTCGTGGACTCCGGTCACGAACGGATCGAAGCGGTGAAAGCCCCGGAGCATGTCGCGGCACTGCTCGAGGTGCCGCCGGCCTCCCCCGTGTTCCTCATGGAACGTGTGGCATTCGGTGCGGGTTCGGCACTCGAGTGGAGGGAGACGTTCATTCGAGGTGATCGATTCCGGTTGGATGTCGACTGGTCGAGCACCCAGTTCAATGTCTCCGCTGTTGCCCGCAGCACGGAAGCGGAGTCCACGTGATAGCGCCCGTGATCGCGTTCGCATCACTCCTGGCCATCGGGATCGGATTCGCCGTTGGGCTCCTCGGCAGCGGAGGCTCGATCCTCACGACTCCACTCCTCGTCTACGTCGTCGGATTCGACGCAAAGAGCGCGATCACGGCCAGCCTGCTCGTCGTCGCGGTGACATCCGCGTTCGGACTGATCAGCCATGCCCGAGCAGGGCGGGTGATCTGGCGAACAGGTCTGATCTTCGGTGGTGCGGGCATGGTGGGTGCATTCGCAGGAGGACAGATCGGTCAACACCTCCCGGGCGCCCTGCTCCTGGCCGCCTTCTCCGTGATGATGGCCCTGACTGCGGTAGCCATGATCCGCGGCAGGCGACGCATCGTCTCTCAGGGGAAGCACGCCGGCCTGCCGGTCGCACGAATTCTTCTCGATGGACTCGTCGTCGGGTTCGTGACCGGGCTCGTCGGCGCCGGGGGCGGCTTCCTGGTTGTCCCTGCGCTCGCTTTGCTCGGTGGTCTGGCCATGCCCAACGCCGTTGCCACGTCACTCCTTGTCGTGTCGATGAAGTCGTTGGCGGGCTTCCTCGGTTACGTGCTCGAGTTCGGAGACGGAAGCCTCGTCCGTATCGGTCCCATGACGGATATCGATTGGATGGCGACCGTGATGATCACGGTGGGCGCGGCGTGTGGTGCCGTTCTGGGAAGCAGACTCGTCGGCAGAGTGCACCCCAACCGACTACGCGTCATCTTCGGTTGGTTTGTCTTGGTGATGGCGGTATTCATCCTGAGTCAGCAGATCGGCAGCACGGTGATCGAGTTCGCCTCTGGCAGCGTTCTCAATTTCCTCGAGGTGCTCGCTGGCGCACTTGCGATCATCGCCTTCTTCGTGTGGATCATTCGGCGGCCAGTGCAGGAACAGATCGCCGATTATGACGAACCCGAGATCGCGCTCGAGACACCTACCAGCGGGGAACGGCCTTCCCGGGATTGAGGATGCCGCGCGGATCCCAGGCCTCCTTGATCCGCGCGTGCAGGTCGATGGCAACGCCATCGAGTTCGGCCTCCAGCGCCTTGCGCTTGAGCAAACCCACGCCGTGTTCCCCGGTGCACGTGCCCCCGAGTTCTACGGCTAGGTCGAGCATCGCGTTGAAGGCGTCGAAGCCGCGGGCTGCCGCCGCTTCATCACCGCGCGGCGTCACGATCGTGGGGTGCAGGTTTCCGTCACCGGCGTGCCCGAAGGTGTAGATGTCCACGTCGAAGGCGCCCGCGATGTCTTGGATGCGCACCATCGCCTCGGCGAGGCGATCGCGTGGGATGGCGATGTCGTCGAGGAGCCAATCGCCCATGGTCTCGAGTGCTGGGATCACCATGCGTCGCGCGCCCACGAGCATCTCCGCTTGCTCGGGATCCTCCGACCGATACGCCTCCACGGCGTCGCACTCCTCGAAGATCCGCAGGATCGCATCGGCCTCGGCGTCCCCCGCGGAACCCGGGGCATCCGATTGGGCGATGACGAGCGCCCCCGCGCTCGCATCGAGGCCCATGGACCGGTACGACTCGACCGCACCGATGGATGCCGAGTCCATTATCTCGAGCATGCTCGGGGTGAGGCTCTGCATGATCTGGCTGACAGCGCGGCCCGCGGCGCCGATATCGGCGAACACGGCTACAGCGGTGGTGGCGGGTGGCGGAAGCGGGCGCAGGCGCAGGCGCGCCATGGTGACGATGCCAAGTGTGCCCTCGCTTCCGACCACCATTCCCGCGAGGTCGTACCCGGCAACACCCTTGATCGTGCGCCGCCCCAACCGGGTCACGCGGCCATCGGCCATCACCACTTCGAGGCCGAGGACGGCGTCGCGCGTGACCCCGTACTTCACGCAGCAGAGACCACCGGCGTTCGTGTTTACATTGCCGCCGATCGAGCAGAAGTCCTTGGACGCGGGATCCGGTGCGTACCAGAGACCCTTACGGCCCACATGATCACGCAATTCGGTGTTGTAGATGCCTGGCTGGGTTTCGACATAGCCGTTCCCGAGGTCGACATTGAGGACTTCGCGCATCTTCTCGACGCAGACGATGAGTGACCCGTCGATGGCGTTGGCTCCGCCGGACAGTCCTGAACCCGCACCGCGTGGAACCACGGGAACTCTGTGTTCATACGCTGCGCGCATCACAGCGGAGACCTGCTCGGTGGTGCGGGGGAAGACAACCGCGATCGGTTCTCCGGCCTCCGACCCTGTGCTGCGGTCCCGCTGGTAGGTGGGCAGGCGATCTGGATCGGTGACGATGTCGATGTCGGCGAGCGCCGCCCGGCACGCTGCAAGGACGGAATCTTCCGGTGTCACGGCTCCACCGTAGCCGAGTCGGGGAGTCCCCCTATCTGCGACGATGCGGCCGTGCCTGAGATTCCGGTGATCGATGTATCCGACATGGGCACATCGGCCGCGGCCGACGCGGACATCGAGCGGGCACTCCTCGAGGCCTACGGATTCTGGGGATTCGCATACGTGAACGGGCATCCGATTGCCCCCGGCCTCATCGACCGGGTCTTCGCGGTTTCCCGCGCATTCCACGCGCTACC
>JBILLS010000064.1:0-5158 GCA_044375955.1 Candidatus Nanopelagicales bacterium
AGGCGGCCCGTGCTGCCTGCTTGTCTCCCCGGGGAGGTGTGGCGAACCACCGGCCCAGATCCCGCCCCACGACGGTCGAGACGATGCGCGCGATGGCGGGGGTCCCTAGCACCTCCTTGGTCTGACACTCGAACTGTGGCTCCGGGAAACGTACGGAGACCACAGCTGTCAGCCCTTCGAGCGCATCGTCTTTCGCAATCGGATCCTCACCCGACTTCACGAGCTTGGCGGCCTTGAGTTGCTCGTTGAGGACTTTGACGAGTGCTCTCTCGAATCCCGCCAGGTGCGTGCCGCCCTTCGGAGTCTCTATGACATTGACGAAGGACCTGACGCACGTGTCATAGCCATCGTCCCATTGCAGTGCGATGTCCACGGAGACCTCGCGCTCGACCTCCTGGCTGACCATGTGTCCCTTGCCGTCCAGCACCGGGACCGTCTCAGTGAAATGACCCGTGCCCGAGAGCCTGATCGTGCCGGTGACCGGCTCCCCGGAGCGGAGGTGCTGGACATACTCGGTTATGCCGCCCTTGTGTCGAAAGGACTCGGTCGTATCCGCTCCATCCCGCTCGTCATGGAGGACCACTTCCAAGCCGGGAACGAGGAAGGAGGTCTGGAGTGCGCGCGCAGAAAGCGCGGCCCAATCGAAGGCCGCATCGGAGGTGAAAACCTGAGGGTCTGGCCAGAACCGGATCCGCGTTCCGGTTCGAGTGCGGGGAACCTTCGCCACTGAACCGAGGCCGCTCTTCCGAGTGAACCCGGCCTCCGGTCCTTCTGCATCGAACACTCCGGCAACGCCTCGCCGAAAACTGATGGCATGGGTCTTTGCTGATCGGTCGACCTCGACGTCGAGTCGGGTCGAAAGGGCGTTGACCACTGAGGCGCCCACCCCATGCAGGCCACCGGATGCGGCGTAGGAACCTCCGCCGAACTTGCCGCCCGCATGCAATTTGGTCATTACTACCTCGACACCGGAGAGTCGGGTCTTCGGCTCGATGTCTACGGGGATTCCCCGGCCGTTGTCCCCGATCGCGACCGATCCGTCGGGCTTGAGCGTGACCTCGATCCGTGTGCAGTGGCCGACGAGCGCCTCATCCACCGCGTTGTCGAATATCTCCCAGAGGCAATGCATCAAGCCCCGAGTGTCGTTCGACCCGATGTACATCCCGGGCCGCTTGCGGACTGCCTCCAAGCCCTCGAGGACTGCGAGGTCCTTCGCCGAGTAGGAGTCAGTCGCCGCCCGCGCCACCGCCCCAACCTAGGTGCCGGGCGCCCCCTTGCCCCGGAACACGGCCGCATGTGCGCTTGTGAGGCTTCGGCCGTCGGCGAACTCCATCGGCGTGGCGCGCCGAATACCCGGGACCCGTGTAAGACTGTTGGAGTCCAGGAAGGGAGGTCCGATGGGAACCTTGACGGCACCCACGCTGGGTGCGACGGACCGGTGTGATCGTTGCAATGCGCAGGCGTTTGTGCGTGTCGTTCTTCCGGGTGGTTCCGATCTGCTCTTCTGCGGCCACCACTGGGGCCACCACGAATCGGCGCTGCGACCCAAGGCTGAGGAGATCATCGACGAGCTCCACCGCCTCGCCGAGGCGACTCCCTAGTCCAGGTAGTCCCGAAGCACCTGGGATCGGGATGGGTGCCTGAGTTTCGACATGGTCTTGCTCTCGATCTGCCGAATGCGCTCACGCGTGACGCCGTAGACCTTGCCGATCTCATCGAGGGTCTTGGGTTGACCATCGGTCAATCCGAATCGCATCCGCACCACGCCTGCCTCACGGTCGGACAGCGTGTCGAGCACTGACTCCAATTGCTCCTGGAGCAGGGTGAACGAGACGGCGTCTGAGGGCACGATGGCCTCGGAGTCCTCGATGAGGTCACCGAACTCGCTATCCCCTTCCTCGCCGAGCGGTGTGTGCAGGGAAATGGGCTCGCGTCCGTACTTCTGCACCTCGACAACCTTTTCCGGGGTCATGTCCAACTCGCGGGCAAGTTCCTCGGGGGTCGGCTCACGCCCCAGGTCCTGGAGCATCTGTCGCTGCACCCGCGCCAACTTGTTGATGACCTCGACCATGTGCACGGGAATGCGGATGGTTCGGGCTTGGTCGGCCATCGCCCTGGTGATGGCCTGTCGGATCCACCACGTTGCATAGGTCGAAAACTTGTAGCCCTTGGTGTAGTCGAACTTCTCCACAGCTCGAATCAGACCCAGGTTCCCCTCTTGGATCAGATCCAAGAACAGCATTCCGCGACCCGTGTACCGCTTGGCCAGCGAGACCACTAGTCGAAGGTTCGCTTCCAGGAGGTGATTCTTCGCACGTCGCCCGTCCGTTGCGATCCACTCCAGATCACGACGGGATTTCTTGTCCAACTTCTTGGTCTCGTTCAAGACCTCTTCGGCGAACAGGCCCGCTTCGATGCGCTTGGCCAGCTCCACCTCCTGCTCGGCGTTGAGGAGAGGCACCTTGCCGATCTGCTTGAGGTAGTCCTTGACCGGGTCGGCCGTTGCGCCGGCAACGGTGACTGTCTGTACCGGTTCGTCGGTATCGTCGACGTCGGAAATGACAAACTCCGCCGATTCCTCGGCGGGAGGCGGAACGCTCTCCTCCTCGTCCTCCTCGTCTACTTTGGCGAGCTCGACCTCGAGCTCTGCTTCGAGCTCAGCCTCAAGGTCAGCGGCCTTCTCTAAG
This sequence comes from Candidatus Nanopelagicales bacterium, assembly GCA_044375955.1. Taxonomy (GTDB): domain Bacteria; phylum Actinomycetota; class Actinomycetes; order S36-B12; family S36-B12; genus VGCC01. Next base: position 2,688 of record JBILLS010000064.1, read on the forward strand.
TCGACGTCCTCGTCTTCAAGCTCGATGCCCTCCTCATCGAGTTCGACAACTGTGCGTGTCGACTCCTTGGCCGCCTTACCTGCGCGCTTCCCCTCGACCGGTGCCGATGCCTTCTTCGCCGGCTGAACTGCTGCCTTCGCGGCGGGCTTCGGGGTCACCTTCTTCGCGGCAGGTTTGGCCGCTGCGGGTTTGGACGGCTTCCTGGCGGCAGACTTGGCCTGCTTCTTCGGTACGGACTTCGTAGGGGCCTTCTTGGGCGGTGACTTCTTGGCAGGGGCCTTCTTGGGCGGTGACTTCTTGGTCGGGGCCTTCCCGGCGCCCTTGGCCGCACCCTTCGTCGCCGCCCCCTTCTTCACGGCAGGCTTCTTGCCCACTGGTGTGGCGGCACGTGGCATGCGGCTCTCCGTCCTTTTCTCCACGACGTAAGCCCGTGTCAAGCCATGTGGCCTGCCGGGCACCGTCAGTCTGCCACCTACCGTCCGGGAGACTCCGGGCGGGTCAGAACTGCGCGCGCCTGGCCGATGACGACCTGTATCTGGGATTCCTGGCGAATCGTTGGGAGTGCGAACGGCCCCAATCCATCGGCGGTGTAGGTACCACTCCATACCGTGGTCACGGTGATGTTCCGTGCTCCGGGCGTCCGGTAGGTGTGCGCGACGGACATGTCCGGAAATGATCCCCCGGGGGAGGTGGTCGTGAGACGTGACCCGGGACCGAAATCCCATGTCCACGTGGGAGCCACGTGGAGTTGGACGTCCACGCCGAGCAGCGCTTCATTCCACCCCGGGTGCGGTCCACCCTGACCACTGGCGCACACGAGAGGGAGTTGTGTCACGGCACCCCGTGGCGGCTCGCACGACGGTGACTGCCCGGGCACCCGGCGCTCGAAGCGCTCGCGCACCTCGGTTCCCACGCGCCTGGCGTCCACGATGTCGTTTTCCGCCAGACAGACCAGGCCTCGGTCCTCCCACGGTTCACCCCGGTGGGTGAACCACAGACGCAGCAGACGACGCCCGGCTGGGCACCCCCGCACGACACTGGTGCAACCCTCGCCTGTCCGATCAGGATCGGAGATGCATGGTTCAGCAAAGCGCCACGCGCAGTCCTCGCACTCGCTCAATTGCCGACGTGTGGTGGCATCAACCGAGGCTGGGGTGATGATCGCGTGCGTGCCCACGTACCTGTCCTGCTCGACGATAACGTCGACCGCCCGTACGGGTGGCGCAGCGACTACCAGAGCCCCGAGGATGGCCACGATGATCCGCCCGCGCATGCCTGGACGGTAGGTCGACCGCGAGTCCGGTGGAAGCCCCCGGAGATCGCCTGTGGATATCTCAGGCTGACAGCCGCTCGGGGTCGCCGATCCGCGCAATGGCGTGGGCGACGAAACCACCGACCTGGTCCTTCTCCACGAGGAACCCGTCGTGTCCGTACGGGGAGCGGAGGATGTGCAGTCGGTCGGCTCCCGGGGTGAGTGAGACGAGTTCCTCCTGCAGTCGGATCGGGAACAGGCGGTCGCTGTCGATTCCGACCACGGTCAGGGGCTGCTCGATTCCGGAGAGTGCGCTCGCGACGCCCCCGCGGCCCTGCCCCACATCGAAGAGGCTCATGGCGCGCGTCAACGCTATGTAGGTATTCGCATCGAAGCGTCGGGCGAGCTTGTCTGCATGGTGGTCTAGGTATGACTGCACGGCGAAGCGTCCCCCCGCTGCCGGATCCTCTTCCCCCTGCACATCGCGGCCGAATCGCACATCGAGTTCGGTCTCACTTCGGTAGGTGAGGTGCGCCACCATGCGGGCGACGCCCATTCCCCGATGCGGACCGTTACCGGGCTCGGCGTCGTAGAAGTCTCCCCCGCGAAAGGCGGGGTCGGACTCGATGGCGGCGATCTGCGCGTGGTGGGTGCCGATCTGATCCGCCGTCACGGCGGCCGTGGATCCCAGTACGAGCCCGCTCCGAACTCGGCCCGGGTACGCGACCATCCACTCGAGGACACGCATTCCGCCGAGGGATGGACCGAGCATCAATGCCCACGATTCGATCCCGAGCTGATCTGCGAGCCTGCGCTCCACCTCCACCATGTCTGCGACGGTGATGACCGGGAACCGACTACCCCACGGCCGGCCATCGGGTGCGATGCTGGCGGGTCCGGTGGTTCCCATGCACCCGCCCAGGACGTTGGCGCAGACGACGAACCACCGATCGGTGTCAACCGGTGCGCCGGGCCCTACGAGGCCCTCCCACCAGCCCCCTGTCGGGTGGCCGGGACCCGGGGCGCCTGCCACGTGCGAATCACCGGTGAGAGCATGCGCGACGTAGACGGCATTCGTCCTATCGGCATTCAACGTTCCCCATGTCTCGTAGGCAACCCGCACGTTCGGGATCACCACCCCCGACGCCGTCACGAGGTCACCGGCGCCGGCGAACAGGCGATCGCCGACGGGGTCGTCCTCCCGCCACGCTGCGGTGGC
>JBILLS010000005.1:0-62348 GCA_044375955.1 Candidatus Nanopelagicales bacterium
TCCCTGACCACGCCATCAGGAATCCGGCGGGATCGAACCAGGGCTCGGCCATCCGGGCCATGAGATCGCCGCGGGTCCACGACCCCTGGTCCGGGAGGGCCGCGAACGCCCGAGCATTGACATCGAGCCAGATCTCTTCGTCGATGCCCGGCCGGAATGGTGTGACCGAGACGCCGGGGGGAAACGGTGCATCCGGAAGCGGTGCCCGGAGTGATCGGCGCATCTGCCAGAGCACGCGCAGGGTGTCGAACCCCATGCTCGTGGCGAGAGCGGATGCCGCGTCCCCCTCACTATGCGACCAGAGGCGAAGTCGTCCGTCCGGGGTTTCATCGATGAGTCGTTCGACCAGCATGCGCCCGAGGCCCTGTCTCCGTGACTCGGGTGAGATGACCAGTTCCGCCGAGGATCCTGCAACGGCATCGGTGGTGTCGAGATGGGCGTAGCCGACGACATCACCGCGACCATCGTGGACAAGGAAATGGTGATCGTGATCATCGCCACCGTGGCGCAGGTGGAGCCACACGTGCTCACTCAACGGTGACACACCGTCGGTGTCCGTGGCGGAGCGGACCAACGCGGTGACGGCGGCTACCTCGGAAGAGTCGAGGTGTTCGCGCACCTCGATCCGGGCATTGTTGGCGTTACTGGATGTAGGCGGAATCATCGACGTCGAGCGTTGCGATGGTTGCCGCATCCGGACGCTCGGGCACGAAGCGATACCCGACGTTACGCACGGTGCCGATGAGTGATTCGTACTCGACTCCGAGTTTGGCGCGTAGGCGTCGCACGTGAACGTCGACCGTGCGTGTGCCGCCGAAATAGTCGTAACCCCAGACTTCCTGGAGGAGAACCGCTCTCGTGAAAACCCGACCCGGATGCTGTGCAAGGAACTTCAGTAGCTCGAACTCCTTGAATGTGAGATCAAGTGGACGCCCGCGAAGTGTTGCACTGAAAGCACCTTCATCTACGTGCAGATCGCCACTGCGGATCTCTTCAGCACCCTCTCCGACGGGCGACCCTGGTGCTGCCGTGCGGGCGACGCTCAGTCGCAAACGTGCTTCCAGTTCGGCGGGAGAGCATGTATCGAGGATGACCTCATCCAGTCCCCAGTCCCATTGGATTGCGGGGAGGCCACCCTCGGTTGCGATGAGGATCACCGGTTGTGTCACTCCGCCTTGGCGGAGCAGTCGGGTGAAGCTGCGCACGGAGGGGAGGTCACGGCGGCCGTCCACGAGGAGGGCGTCGGCATCCGGGGTGCTGAGGAGCGCGGTGGGCTCGGCGGCCATCGTGCGGACGTGGTGGGCCAGCAGAGCCAGAGAGGGAAGCACTTCCGCGCTGGATTCCATGCCGCGCGTGAGCAGGATCAGGCGCATGCGGCCTCCTCATCCTGGGTGAAGGCGTCAGGATAGTGGACAGGTGAGGAACAATCCCCCCGTGGTCGAGGTGCACCTGACAACGATCGATGGCGTCCGCATAGGAGCGACCTGGATTCCACGCTCACAGGACACCGCCTTCGTTGTCGTCCACGGCTTCACCGGGAGCCGTGGCACCGCGCGAATGTCAGCGATCATCGACGTCCTCCAACGTCATGGATCGGTATGCGCGATCGACATGCGCGGCCATGGCACCTCCTCAGGGGCCACCACTCTGGGCATGGACGAGGTGCTCGATGTCGACGCAGCCGTGGAGTTCGTGCGCGGCCAAGGCGTCGACCGCGTGGTCACGATCGGCTTCTCCATGGGTGGAGCGGTTGTTGTTCGACACGCGGCTGGGGCTGCCGCTGAGCACCACTCTCCCCGGCACCGCGTGGATGCCATTGCCAGCGTGAGTGCTCCCGCCTTCTGGTTTTATCGCGGTACGCGCATCATGCGCATCGTGCACGCGATCGTTGAGAGTCCCGTGGGTCGATTGGCCATGCATGCCCGGGGAACGACGATCACCGACCAGCCGTGGCCCACCCCTCCGCCTCTGTCCCCCGAGGGAGCGGCAGCCCTCATCGATGTCCCATTCCTCATCGTGCACGGGGATTCCGATCACTACTTCCCCATGGAGCACCCACGCGCGTTGGAGCGCGCCTCGGAGGGGAATCCCCACAGGTCCGTGCTGATCGTCCCCGGACTCCGACATGCGGAGTCCGGGATTTCGATCGAGTCCGTGGACACGATCGCTCGCTGGGGCCGCGCACCTGTGCGGCGGTAATGTTGCGACGTGCTTGAAGTGTTCACCACCGGGCTTCTCATCGTGGCGATCGCTGCTGTCGCCTGGTTCGCCTTCACCGTGGTCCTCGCGCGCTTCAAGGGCGAGTGATCGTGATGGCTTCCGTCGACCTCCCGGAACCGATCCTTCCGCTGTCCTGGTTGATCGGAACGTGGGTGGGAGTCGGAACGGGTCACTACCCCACCATCGAGGATTTCCGATTCGGCCAGGAGGTCGCCTTCCAGTGTGACGGTCGCCCATTCCTCAGCTACTTCTCGCGCAGTTGGTTGCTCGATGACGAGGGAAATCGCGTTCGCCCACTGGGCACGGAGTCAGGATTCTGGCGCCCGCAACCCGACAAGCGCGTCGAGGTGACACTTGCGCACCCCACCGGCTACGCCGAGATCTATCTTGGATCCGTAGAGATCACCGGTATCGAGAACGCGGTGATCACGGGTGCACGCGCCAATCTGCGCACCGATGTGGTGGCACGCACGGATACGGCGAAGGACTACAGCGCGGGCGAGCGGCTCTACGGGCTCGTCAATGGTCGCCTCATGTGGACCTATGACATGGCGGCCATGGGCCAGCCGATGACGAATCACCTTGCCGCAACGCTGCTGCCCGCCGGGGGATCCGATGAGTGACGACTGGGAGGCACGCCTCCGCGAGCGCGGATACCGCGTCACACCGCAACGTCAACTCGTGCTCGAGGCGGTCGATCGTCTCCGGCATGCGACGCCGGAGGAGATCCTGCTCGAGGTCCAGTCCACGGCCAGCGGGGTGAATCTCTCAACGGTCTATCGCACCCTGGAGGTGCTGGAAGCGGTCGGTTTGGTCACCCATGCCCACATCGGCCATGGCGCACCGACGTACCACGCTGTCGACGAGCACGTGCATATCCACCTTGTCTGCGACATGTGCGGTTCGGTGAGCAGCATCCCGGCTGCGGTCGCGGATCCATTCATCGGTGAACTCGATTCCTCCTATGGTTTCTCGACCGACATCTCGCACGTGTCGATCCATGGGCGCTGCCTGTCCTGTCGCGATCGAATGCCGGAGGACATAGAAGAGGACCCCTTGTGACACGTGGTGTTCCGGCCCCGGCCGGGGACATCGACGAGGGGGTGGCCTGGCACTACGGCGACCCGCATGCGGAGCAGCGACTTCTGGTGTCAGGGCGTGGAGTAGTCGACCTCTCCCACTTCGACGTCGTGACGGTGTCGGGACCGGATCGACTCACCTGGCTGCACGCCCTGACCACGCAGCACCTGGAGCAGCTCACCGCGGGTTCGAGCGCCCTCGCCCTGATCCTCAGTCCGCACGGTCATGTGGAGTATGAACTCCACCTCGTCGACGATGGAGTCACCACTTGGATCATCACGCAACCCGGCACCGCCTCCGCGCTCGTGACATATCTGGAATCGATGAAGTTCATGACTCGAGTGGAGATCACCGCTCGCAGCAGTGAGTACGCCGTCGTCTGGGAGCCGACGACGGATACCGACCCCGAGTTCCCCACCTGGGTGGTACCCGCGGACTTCGCTGGAACAGGTCGGGTCGATGCGGGCAGTGATCGCGGCGGAACCGCCGATAAGTACGTGCCGCATCGACCGCACGCGTTCCCGGGGAGGGAAGTGATCCTGCCGCGCGCGGTGCTGGAAAAGCGACTCTCCGGAGAACGGGCAGGCACCTGGTCATGGAATGCGCTGCGTGTCGCCGCTGCGGTACCCCGACTCGGATCCGAGACCGACCACCGCACGCTTCCTCATGAAGTGGGATGGATTGGTCCGGGTGTGCATCTCGCGAAGGGGTGTTACCGCGGGCAGGAGGCGGTCGCACGCGTGCACAACATGGGGCGCCCACCGCGACGACTCGCGCTCGCGCATCTCGACGGTAGCGAGGAAGTACTCCCCGTTCACGGGGATCCGGTGTTCCTCGGCGGTAGCGAGGTCGGCTGGGTCGGCACCGCGGCTCGGCACTACGAACTGGGTCCGATCGCGACCGTGGTCGTGAAGCGAAGCGTCCCCGAGAACTCGACCATCACGATTCGCCATGCCGATTCGGAGGTCGCGGGTTCACTCGAGACCGTCGTGGTCTAGTCGTCGCTGTCGATCAGCAACGTCATCGGTCCATCGTTGGTGAACTGCACCTGCATATCCGCACCGAAGCGACCAGTGCCCACGGGTGCACCCTCAGCGCGGAGTGCAGCGGTGAAGGCCTCCACCAGTGGCTCCGCGATCGGTCCCGGTGCAGCCGCCTCCCAGGTGGGTCGCCGCCCCTTCCGAGTGCTGCCGTAGAGGGTGAACTGGCTGATCGCGAGCACCGGGAGTCCGCCATCGCGGGCCGAGACCTCACGCCCGGACTCAGGAGGCACCGCCGCGCCGGCCTCCACGAGGTGGGTGTGGTCGAAGATCCGCAGTCCGTAGACCCGGGTCGCCAGGGCCGCCGCCACCTCCGGGGTGTCGGTGTGGGTGACGCCGACCAGGACGACGAGACCCGGTCCCTCGAACGACCCCACGACCTCGCCGCCCACCGTGACCGAGGCGTCCCTGGCGCGCTGCACCACCACCCGCATGGCCCTAGCCTCGCACGCCCATCGCTAACTCACGCAAGCGCTTCCGTTTGCAATTGCAAGCACCCTGTGGCACCCTGGGGGTATGGCACGACTCGACGTCGGATCCCTCGGCGACTTCATCCGCGAGCAGCGGGACCAGGCCCAGATGTCCCTGCGGCAGCTGGCGAAGGCCGCGGAGATCTCCAACCCCTACCTCAGCCAGGTCGAGCGCGGCTTGCGCAAGCCGAGTGCGGAGATCCTCAACCGGATCGCCCAGGGGTTGCGCATCTCCGCGGAGACCCTGTACGTGCACGCAGGAATCCTCGATGAGCGCGCCGGGGACGCCGCCGTCACCACCGCGATCGCCGCGGACACGACGTTGACCGAGCGGCAGCGCACCACGCTGCTGCAGATCTACGCGGCCTTCCAGGCCGAGAACACCACCAACCGTGGCGCAGAGGATTCTGCGTCGCCCGCAAAGGAGCACTGAAGTGACGCAGTACCTCAACCCCACGTTCGTCATCGGAACCGCCAAGGATGTTGCCAGCGCTGCTGCCGGTGTCGTGGCCAAGGTCCCCACCAAGCAGATCACTCTGTCTGTCCCGGACCTTGCCCTGCCGAACGTCGACGTGCGTGCGCTAGCCACCACTACCCGCGAGAACCTCGGCAAGACGGTCGTTCTGGTTCGCGAGGCCGTCGGGATTTGACGGATTCGGGGAACCCGTTAGCGTGGAAGCATGTTCGATGCCGTCCAGAATCTCGTGGTCCTCGTTCTCTGGGTTCTCTTCCTGGTAGTCAAGGGCTACGCCTTCGTTGACTGCATCCGACGCCCCACCGCCGCGTTCCCGGCGGTGGGGCGTCAGTCCAAGATCCTCTGGATGATTCTCACCGGCGTTGCGCTACTCACCGGGCTACTCCCTGGCATGACTCTCAACATCATCGGGATCGCCGGTCTCGTGGCCTCGCTGATCTACCTCTTCGACGTTCGACCCAAGATCCGAGAGATCACCGGTCGCTAGACGACCTTCTCTCGAGACGCACCGCACCCGTACTGAGGATTACGCTCACGAGCAGCACCACCCCGACAACGATCGCCATCACTCGCTCGTTGAGCTCCGTGAAGGTCTGGGACAGGACTCCGATCGCGGCGAGCACCACCGTCACTCCACCCAGAATCCCGGCCACACGTGGCGACCAAGGCCGCAGCGACAGTGCGATCACGGTGAATCCGAGGTACGTCAACACGAGGGAGTACGTGAGCTCGGTGCCGTAAAGGCTGTCGAGGATCGCTCCCTCCTTGGACACGGCAACCGAAGACAGGCTCAAACTCGCCGTTCCAATTCCAAGGAGCGCAATCGCGTGACCCAGGAGATAGAGCAGGAGCAAACGTGCTCCCGTCGGCGTGCCGCGGTTCCACAGCACGTCGAAGTACTGAGCCCAGGTCAAGCCCAACAGGAACACCACGAGGACGATGCCGAGGACGTTCGGCCTTCCACCGAGCTGGAATCCAATGGCGATCTCCAGGAAGGACTCGCCGATGACGATGAGCAGGAGCTGTGCGAGTCGCTCGCCGAGATGCTCGCGATCGACCGGCATCTGGCGGTCCATACGAGGAAGGAAGAACAGGAAGTACCCGACCAGGATGACCAGGAAGGCGAAAGCCATCGCAAAGATATTGAACGACTCCGGGGTGAATGCGTTGACGCCGATGATGAGTGCCGCGATGAATGCACCCCATCCCGCATACCGCTGTAGCTCTGCGGGTGTTCCGACCTCGCGTGCCACGGTGCGGGCCAGAAATCCCAGAGTGAGAAGTATGAGGGCGAGGAAGAAGAGGCCGAGGTTGTCGTCGACACTGCTCGTCTGCACAGCAATGAAGACAGTGATGATCAAAGCGCCCATCTGAGCGAAAACGAGGAAGCGCACCCAGGTGGATTGGTCTCGGAGGCGATTGAGTGCGAGCGTTGTCATGAGCCAGATGCTGAAGAGGAGCAGGACGACGAAGCTCAGCCACCATTGATTCTCCACGGCGAAGTCCTGCTTCATCGCCATGAAGATGATGAGCGTGCAGGCCGCGAAGATGAGGTCGTAGAAGAGTTCGAGCCACCCGGCCTTGCTCTGGCTACTCATCTACGACTCCAACGCGATGCGAATCCGGCGGAAACCCTTCCCCTTGTTCTCCACCTTGGCAACCCTCATCTGTCCAATGGAGGCAGTCGATGCCACGTGCGTCCCACCATCGGCTTGCACATCCAGGCCCTTGATGTCAACGATGCGCACTATCTCGATAGCCGGGGGGAGCAGGTTCGTCGCGGTCCGGATCACGTCGGGGATCTGAAGTGCTTCTGCGCGCGGTAATTCATAGGCCTCGATCGCCCGATCGGCGGAGACTTCACGGTTACAGGCCTCCTCGACCGATTCCTTGAATCCCTCCGGGATCGCATCCAAGTTGAAGTCGAGTCGTCCGCTGAGCGGATCCATATTGCTGCTGGTGACGAGGGCACCGAAGTCGCGGAAGACCACCCCCGAGAGCAGATGCAGCCCCGAGTGCGTCCGCATCAATGCCGTACGGCGCGCATCCTCGATCGCCCCGCGCACCGTGGTTCCCGCGGGCGGCAGCGGGTCGCCGTCCGCGGGGATGAGCCAGTACTCATCCGAACGACGGACGTCCACGATGCGGGTCTGTGTCCCGCCCCACAGCAACACCCCATGATCCGGTGGCTGGCCACCGCCACCGGGATAGAACGCCGATCGGTCTAGAACTATCCCGAGCTCGGGATCCGTTGCCAGGACCGTGGCGGTCCATTCGCGCAGAGTGGAGTCGATCAGATCCAGTCGAACCGTCATCGTCGCCCTTGTGCGGCGACTGCGGCTGCTGCCTCCGCAGCCGCTGCCGGATCGAGGTACTCCCCTCCCGCAACCACGGGCCGCATCGCGTCATCGAGTCGGTAGACCAGCGGGATCCCCGTAGGGATATTGAGCGATGCGATGTCCTCGTCGGAGATACCGTCCAGGTGCTTCACCAGTGCGCGCAGCGAATTACCGTGCGCCGCGACGAGCACTGTGTCACCGCGTCGCAAACCCTCAGCGACGATGACGTCCTGCCAGTAGGGGATCAAGCGCCGGACCACATCAGCGAGGCACTCGGTTCGGGGTCGAGCCTCGGGGGGAAGGGCGGCATAGCGTGGGTCGTAGGTCTGCGCGAATTCGCTGTCTGGGTCAATGGGCGGCGGGGGAACGTCATAGGAGCGGCGCCACAGCATGAATTGCTCCTCGCCGAACTCCTCGAGGGTCTGGGCCTTGTCCTTGCCTTGGAGGGCGCCGTAGTGGCGTTCGTTCAGCCGCCAGTTGCGGACTGCCGGAATCCAGAGTCGGTCACACTCGGCAAGCGCGAGATGCGCGGTGGTGATCGCGCGGGTCAGCAGGCTGGTGTGCACCACGTCGGGGAGGATTCCCGCCTCGGCGAGCAGCCGCCCGCCACTCGCCGCCTCGGCGCGACCCTTGTCGGTCAGACCGACGTCCACCCATCCGGTGAACAGGTTGCGTGCGTTCCACTCGCTCTCGCCGTGCCGGAGCAGGATGAGGGTCGACGTCATGGCCACATCCTGCCGGATCACACGCCGGGATCGAGTGGTTGGAGCAGGTGCGCGAACGCCGAGAGGTTGTCGATCGGCAGACCCTTCTCCGTGCGCCACTCCCACTCCCGCCGGATCGCGCTCGCGAAACCGAGCTCGAGGATCGTGTTGAACGAGGCGTCGGAGTACTCGAGGACGCACCCCAGTATCCGGTCCAGTTCATCGGGAGTGATGGCGGTGCGTGCCACTCGACCGGTCAGGTAGATGTCCCCCAGATGGTCGAGACTGAAGGCGAGAGCGTAGAGGCGGCGATTCTGCTCCAGCAGCCACCGATAGACGGCCGCGTGGTTCTCATCGGGGCGTCGTGACACAAACGCATTGATGGTGAGTGCGGATGTGCCCACGGTGAGGCTGCAGGTGGTGCGCAGCTTGCGTTCACCGGGAAGCGTGACGACCACGGTGTTTGCGTCGGCGTGTTCCCACGGAACACCAATGCCATCGAGGATCGTCTCGAGGTTGGTGACGGAGGTCATGGGGAGACGAGGCTGAGGTGCGGACGGCTCTCATCGATCGCCGCGCGGTAGGTATCGAGGAGACCGCGTGCCGTGTTGTCCCAACCGAATCCCGCCGCGTGCATCCGTGCCCCCGCCCGCAGTTGGTTCATCTGCTCGGAATTCGCGAGGAGACGCATGATGGTCTCGGCATACATCCGTGGGTCGTGCCCGGGGATGAGGACACCGCTGACTCCGTCGGCCACCGCTGTCCGGAGGCCGCCCACGGATGCAGCAACCACCGGTGTTCCGCAGGCTTGGGATTCCACCGCCACCAAGCCGAAGGATTCCGAGTGGGACGGCACGATCGTGAGGTCGGCTGCCCGGTACCAGTCCGCGAGTGCGTGACGATCGCCGGGAGGTTCGAATCGAACGATGTCCTGAATACCGAGTGAGCGAGCGTGGTCGATTAGTGCGTTGGGGCGATCGAGTCCGCTGCCCGAGGGTCCGCCGCACACCACGACGCGCAGTCGATCGCGGATCGATGGATTCTGCGCCAGGACAGCGGCCGCACCGAGGACCACGTCTGGCGCCTTGAGCGGTTGAATGCGCCCGACGAAGAGCAGCACGATCGAATCGGAGGCGAGGCCCTTGGCGCGACGTGCCGCAGCCCGATCGCCAGGCCGGAATGTCGCGAGATCGACACCCGGGTGTACAACGTCGACGCGACGTGGGTCGGCTCCGTAGAGGTCCACGAGTTGACGTTTTTCCTCGGAGGTGTTGGCGACCAACCGGGTTGCCGCGTCCACAACCTGCTGCTCACCGATGACACGAACCTCGGGCTCAGGCCTATCTCCGTCGGCGAGTTCGGAGTTCTTGACCCGGGCCAACGTGTGCATGGTGTGCACAAGGGGAACGTTCCACCGTTCAGATGCGAGCCAGCCGACCTGCCCGGAGAGCCAGTAGTGGGAGTGGATCAGGTCGAACCAGCCCTCAGGGCGGGATGCCTCCGCGCGTAGGAGTCCAGCGGTCACTGCGCACAACTGGCCCGGCAACTGGTCCTTGGTCAGCCCCTCGAACGGTCCGGCCGTGACGTGCCGGACGGTGACACCAGGCGCCAACTCCACGGATGGGGGGAGACTCGAGGACGTTGCACGCGTGTAGATCTCGACCTCGACGCCAGCCTCGGCGATCCGGGTGCTCGTCTCGACGACGTAGACGTTCATGCCGCCGGCATCGCCCGTCCCTGGTTGGTCGAGGGGGGAGGTATGGATCGACAGCACGGCGATGCGTCGAAGCGTCATGGGAAGAGTGTGACGTATGACCCCGGGACGTCAGCCTTCCAGGGTGACCCCGACGTAGGGCTCGCCGGTCACGATGGTGACAACCCTTCGGGTCACGGACACGGCATGGTCCGCGTACCTCTCGTAGTACCGGGAGAGCAGCGTGACGTCGATCGCTGCCTCGACACCGTGGGACCAGGTGGGGGAGAGCACGATCGTGAACAGTTCGCGATGGAGCCGATCCATCTCCTGATCGTGGCGGGCGATGTCGGTGCCGAGCGTGACGTCTTTGCTGGCGATGACCTGACCCGTCTTGGACACGATGTCCTCGGCTAGTCGACCCATCTGGGCGAATGTCTCGCGGAGTTCGGTGGGGACCGCAGGCCGGGGATGACGCATGCGCGACTGCTTGGCGACATGTTCGGCGAGGTCGCCCATGCGCTCGAGAGACCCCGCCATGCGCATAGCCCCGAGGACGATCCGGAGGTCGGCGGCCACAGGCTGTTGGAGGGCGATGATCTCGAAGCAGCGGTCCTCGACGTCGCTGGTGAGGGCATCCACGCGGGAATCGGCTTCGATCACGGATTCGGCAAGGGTGAGATCGGCATCGAGCAGGGCCTGCGTGGCCTTATTCATGGCGGATCCCACAACGCGGGTCATCTCGACGAGATCGTCGGTGACCTGCTCGAGTTGATCCTGGAACGCCGAACGCATGAGACCTCCCACCCCCAGCGTAGGTGCCGGGGGGTAGTTCACCCGCCTTAGCGGGGCCGATGTGAACGATCAGTGCACACTGAGTGAACCCTGGTGGAACTTGACCGCGTGGCTCCGTTCCAGGTGAGGGGGCTAGGACTCTGGCCACTTATCCTGATGTCGTGGCAGCACGGCATCGTCCGGGTGAAGTGAGCGCATCTCGGTTTCCTGGGCGTCCGGCCGTTCCCGACGAAGTGGTCCGCGTCCTCGCGATCCTGCCGTCCGCATCCCTCGTGGTGGCGCCCGATGGAGCCGTTCTGCGCGCCAGCACTCGCGCGACCGCCTTGGGTCTGGTGAGCAGGGGGACGATCGCTATCCCCAACATCCTCGCCTTGGTGCATCAGGTGGCCGACGACGGGAATGCGCGTGAGCAGGAGATGCGTGTCCGGCGTCCACCACTGGGCCGCGAGCTTCTGGAGTTGCGTGCGCGAGTGGCGCCCCTGGGCACCGGAGCGATTCTGGTGCTCATCGACGACCTCGCCGAGGAGAGGCGCGTGGAAGCCGTACGTCGTGACTTCGTCGCAAACGTGAGTCACGAACTCAAGACGCCTGTCGGCGCGATGTCACTCTTGGCGGAGGCGATCCTGTCGAGTTCCGATGACTCGGATCAGGTTCGGCATTTCGCCGAGCGTATGCAGGTTGAGGCGGTACGTCTCACGGAGCTGATCCAAGACGTGATCGACCTCTCTCGGCTCCAGACCGACGATCCACTCATCCGTGGCGAAGTCATCGACGTCGACGATCTCGTTGCGCGCGCCATGGAAGAGGTGCGAGTCCAGGCGGCCACCCACAACATCGAGGTCATCTGCGGGGATCCCACCGGTGCGACCGTCTACGGGGACCGGAGCCAGTTGTTGACCGCCCTGCGCAACCTGCTGGTCAACGCGATCTCGTACTCCTCGGAGCACACCCGCGTATCGATCTTCGCGCGCTCGGAGGGCAGCATCGTCGAGATCTCCGTGAAGGATCAAGGTCAGGGCATCCCGCCCCATGACCTGGACCGGATCTTCGAGCGTTTCTATCGGGTCGATCCCGCGCGCTCACGGATCACCGGAGGCACGGGACTGGGGCTGGCCATCGTCAAGCATGTGTGCCAGAACCACGGCGGCGAGTGCACGGTCTGGTCCGAGGTCGGTACCGGATCCACCTTCACCCTTCGCCTTCCGGCCTACGACTCCGGAGTGACAACGACCGGTGAGGTGCGCGCACTGCCCATCGATCTGGTCGTTGCCCCCGAGGGTGGTCGCGGAGCATGACACGGGTGTTGGTCGTGGAGGACGAGGAGTCGTTCTCCGATGCGCTGTCCTTCATGTTGCGACGCGAGGGCTACGAAGTCGTCGTCGCGGCTGATGGCAACGAGGCACTAGCGGCTTTCGATAAGCATGGTGCCGACCTGGTGCTTCTGGACTTGATGTTGCCCGGCCTTTCGGGCACAGAGGTCTGCCGTCAGATCCGCACGCACTCGGCCGTGCCCATCATCATGCTCACCGCGAAGGATGGTGAGGTCGACAAGGTTGTAGGGCTCGAACTGGGCGCTGATGACTACGTCACCAAGCCGTTCTCCTCGCGTGAACTTTTGGCCCGGGTTCGCGCCGTTCTGCGTCGGCACGGAGAAGTCGAGGAGATGATCCCTGCGGCGGTCGAGTCTGGACCGGTCCGCATGGACATCGAGCGGCATGTGGTGACGGTGCGTGGCACCCAGGTTGCGATGCCACTCAAGGAATTCGATCTCTTGGAGATCCTGGTGCGCAACTCCGGGCGGGTACTGACTCGCGGACAACTCATCGACCGCGTGTGGGGTTCTGACTACGTCGGTGACACCAAGACACTCGATGTGCACATCAAACGCCTGCGCGCGAAGGTCGAAGAGGATCCATCTAATCCCGTGCACCTGCTTACCGTGCGAGGACTCGGTTACAAGTACGAGGCCTAGGCCGCCGGAGGATTCGGGGCGATCCCCTCATAGAAGCTCATCGGGGGCACCGTCAGCACCTGCAGTGCCGCATCCCCGGACTTCTCGAAGACCAGCGTGACGTCGACGAAGGCGCTCTGTTTCGCGTCGAACTCGTAGGAGTTCACCCACAGATCGGACTCGTAGGCGAAGGACAGGGACGACCCTGGCGGAAGATCCACGGCATCACCTGTGATGTAGGCGCGGACACCATCGATCGTCGCAGCGAGGAGGCGATCGGATTCCGTCCCCTGATTGACGATGCGCATCATCAGCGTGGCGCTGCGACTTCCTTCCGGCCCGGTGACGAGGGTCGCGTTTTCCACCCGCAGCAGACCCGCCTGCGCCTGTACTCCGTTGCCGGTCGACTGCTCCGCCTGCATGGTCGTCGTGGCACCGGGACCGTTGAAGCATCCGGCGAGGGAGAGGGAGGCGAGGAGAGCGACTGCTGCGGCGCGGGCACTGATCACACGTCCACATTAGCGGCCTTCGCTCGCACTGCCCGATCCCTGTCATGGCCGGAAAGGGGTCGACAGGGCCCGTGTTAGAATCATTGGCCCGGAAAGGATCCCCCGTACATGGCGTTCAATGTTGGCGACACTGTCGTCTATCCGCACCACGGAGCCGCTGTTATCGAAGCGGTGGAGATGCGCAAGATCAAGGGTGAGGATCGCGAGTACCTCGTCCTGCGCGTGGCCCAGGGTGATCTCACGGTGCGCGTCCCTGCGGACAACGTCGACCTGGTCGGTGTCCGCGACGTAGTGAATGCCGAGGGGCTGGACCGCGTATTCAACGTCCTGCGCCAGCCGTACACGGAGGAGCCCACCAACTGGTCCCGCCGCTACAAGGCCAATCTGGAGAAGCTCGCCTCGGGTGATGTCATCAAGGTGGCCGAAGTCGTGCGCGACCTGTGGCGTCGGGAGCGCGAGCGTGGCCTCTCTGCGGGTGAGAAGCGCATGCTTGCCAAGGCTCGCCAGATCCTGGTCAGTGAGTTGGCTCTCGCGGAGAAGACCGACGAGGGTAAGGCGGAAGCCATCCTCGACGAGGTCCTCGCTTCCTAGTCATGGATGGGCGCACGGCGGCGCTGATCCCCGCCGCAGGCCGTGGCGAACGTCTCGGTCCGGGAGCACCGAAGGCCCTCCGTGATATCGGCGGTACCCCGATGCTGGTCCATGCCGTGAAGGCGATCTCCTCGTGTCCCGCGGTGAGCATCGTGATCGTGGCCGCTCCCACGGACAACGTCGATGAAGTCACCGCACTGCTCGGTCAGCAGGACTTCCCCTCCGAAGTCCATGTTGTCGCCGGTGGTGACACGCGAGTCGAATCCGTTGCGCGTGCGCTGATCAACCTGCCCGACGACATCGATGTCGTCCTCGTGCATGATGCAGCGCGCCCTCTGGTTCCAGAGGAAGTCGTGGCATCCGTCGTCTCCGCCGTTCGCGCGGGACATGATGCAGTCGTCCCCGCGCTACCGATGACGGATACCGTCAAGAGTGTCGACGGGAACGATGACGTCGTGGCAACCCTTGACCGATCCTCCCTGCGGAACATCCAGACTCCTCAGGGGTTCCGCCGCGAGATCCTGCAGCGTGCTCACGCCATAGCCGACGACGAAGGGATCACCGACGACGCAGGGATGGTCGAGGCACTCGGAATCACCGTGCACGTCGTTCCTGGTCACGAGGAGGCGCTCAAGGTGACGCGGCCCTTCGACGTGGTCGTCGCCGAGGCGATCCTCGCCAAACGAAGGAGCCTCGGTGCCCTCGGCTGATACGCGGGTGGGAGTCGGGACGGATGTGCACGCATTCGCCGATGGCCGTGAGCTCTGGCTCGCCGGCCTTCACTGGCCTGGGGAGCGAGGCCTGCTCGGACATTCGGATGCCGATGTCGCCGCGCACGCTGCATGCGATGCCTTGCTCTCCGCCGCGGGTCTCGGCGATCTGGGATCGGTCTTCGGAACGTCGGATCCCACGTGGCAGGACGCGTCCGGGATCAGCCTGCTCGCGCATGTCGCGACACTCGTGCGCGGTGCCGGTTTCACCATCGGCAACGTGAGCATCCAGGTCATCGGCAACACCCCGCGCGTCGGGACTCGTCGCCAGGAGGCACAGGATGTGATGTCCGCAACCCTGGGAGCACCCGTCAGCGTGAGCGGCACCACCACCGACGGGCTCGGTCTGACCGGGCGCGGGGAAGGGATCGCGGCCATCGCCGTGGCGCTCGTCACGAAGTAGGCTCGATCGACAACGCGAGGGAGAAATCATGATTGGCACCGCATTCGTAGCGACCGCAGCCGCACTCATGGTGATCGCCGCCAGCGCAGTTCCAGCCTCTGCCTATGACCGTGACGCCTACTCGTACGCCGCGGGTCACATGATCTCTGCGAAGGATGTGGCGTCACCACTGAAGGTGAAGTCCCCGGGGTACTTCAGCGCTGGACCCGATGGTGGCTCCTTCCTGTGCATGAAGGACGACAAGGAAGTGAAGGTCAAGGGCGGTGTCTACCGCTTCACCATGGATTACAACTCGATGTCCGGCAAGCGGCCGAGCGTGACCATGGGGGTCCAGCAGTTCGCCTCGAGCACCAAGGCCATTCGCGCTTTCGATCAACTCACCAAGGCGGCCAAGACATGCTCCGGCACCACGGGCGGATCGGACAACTGGACTGACGAGAACGGTGCACCCGTGGTGGAGCAGTGGAGTCAATTGACCACGACGGGCAAGGTTCCGCTGGTGACGATCGTCGGGGTGCCCTCCATCTTCATCAACACCAACTACCAGAACGTGGTGTCCAACCAAGAGAGCCCCTACAGCTCGGACAGCTACACCGTCTACACCTTGCTCAACGACGTGATCATCAGTACCTCGTTCTTCTCTGGTTCCGAGCTGAACATTTCCGCCGACCAGAGGAAGGCCGTGAATCAGACTGCCTTCAACGCGGTCGACGCCTGGTTGGGCTGACATGGTCGCGCTACCTGACTCAGTGAGGCCCTGGTTCGATGCGCCGGAGTTCGCCACGATCGCAACGATCCTCCCCGATGGAAGTCCTCACCTGTCCGTCGTGTGGGTAGCGCGGGATGGCGACGACCTGCTCGTCTCGACCGTGAAGGGGCGCCGCAAGCACCTGAACATCGAGGAGGACCCGCGGGTGAGCCTTCTGGTCTACCCGAAGGACAACCCATACTCGTACGTCGAGGTGCGTGGCACGGCCACCATGACCGAGGAGGGTGGACGAGAACTCATCGACCGCCTCTGCCACGAGTACACCGGTGCCGACCGTTATACCTACGACGACGGTACGGACAACGTGCGCGTCGTCGTGCGCATCACCCCGGACAAGGTCGTCACGCTGCAGCGCTGACCTCTCGCTACTGTTCACCGATGCGCCTCTACGACACCGCCGCTCGCGCTGTCCGGGAGTTCGTCCCCCGGGAGCCCGGGAAAGTCGGCATCTACCTATGCGGCGCAACTGTGCAGGCACCGCCCCATGTGGGTCACATCCGTAGCGGCGTGGCCTTCGACGTGATCCGTCGCTGGTTCGTCGCGCGGGGCTACGAAGTCACCTTCGTGCGCAATGTCACCGACATCGACGACAAGATCCTGCACAACGCGGGACACGAGGATGTTCCCTACTGGGTCGTGGCGATGCGCAATGAGCGCGCCTTCACGCGCGCTTACGACACCCTGGGGTGTCTGCCGCCCACGTATGAGCCACGGGCCACCGGCCACATCCCCGAGATGGTCGAGCTCATGCAGCGACTCATCGATCGAGGATTCGGCTATGCCGCGAACGGGGACGTCTACTTCGACGTCCGGGCCTTCGCCAACTACGGCTCACTGAGCGGACAGAAACTCGACGACATGTTGGCTGCGGATGATTCCGAGGCGCGTGCCAAGCGTGATCCGCGTGATTTCGCGATGTGGAAGGGCGCGAAGCCGGGTGAGCCTGCGTGGAACACTCCGTGGGGCTCGGGACGCCCGGGATGGCATATCGAATGCTCGGCGATGGCCGAGAAGTATCTGGGTGCGGAGTTCGACATCCATGGCGGCGGACTCGATCTGGTCTTTCCGCATCATGAGAACGAGATCGCACAGTCTCAAGCGGCGGGCGACGCTTTCGCCCGCTACTGGCTCCACAACGCCTGGGTGACCACGGCCGGGGAGAAGATGAGCAAGTCCCTGGGCAACTCACTCCTCGTCGATCAGGTGGTGACTCGGGTTCGTCCCGTCGAACTGCGCTACTACCTTGTCAGTGCGCACTACCGGTCCATGCTCGAGTATTCGGATGAGTCGGTGAAGGAAGCGGGAGCCTCCTACCGCAGGATCGAGGGCTTCCTGGAGCGCGCTGCGGAAGCGGCCGGACGCGATGCGATCACCATCGGAACGCGCCCCGCTGCATTCGATGAGGCGATGGACGATGACTTCGCGGTGCCCCAAGCGCTGGCGATCCTGCACGAGACCGTGCGCACGGGCAATAGTGCGCTCGCGGCTGGGGACGCCGCCACCGCCGCAGAATGCGCATCCGCAACGCGGGGGATGCTCAGCGTGCTGGGTCTCGATCCGTGGTCCGACCCGTGGGCCTCGGCGAATCGCAACGACGACTCCGCCGCGGTCATCGATGCTCTGGTGCAGGTAGCGATCCAGCAACGGCAGGAGGCGAGGGCACGTAAGGACTTCACCGCCGCCGATGCCATTCGCGATGGCCTCGCCGAGATCGGCATCGTCCTCGAGGACACGCCCTCCGGTGCGCGGTGGTCGATGAAGGAGCGTCATGGCCGGTAACTCGCAGCGCCGGGGCGCAACGCGTAAACCTGGATCCAAGAAGGGCGCCACCGTCGGATCGGGTGGGCAGCGACGTGCCAAGCTCGAAGGACGGGGACCGACCCCGAAGGCGGAGGATCGCCCGCACCACGTGGCCGCGAAGCGCAAGCGCGCCGCAGCGCGTGCGCGCACCACGCCGACGCGCACGAACCGTTCGAGCACCTACCTTTTCGGTCGCAATCCGGTCGTGGAGGCGTTGCGGGCGGGTGTTCCCGCAACGACCCTGTACGTGCAGTCCAAGGGGGATGCCGACGAACGCATTCGCGAGGCGATCGACCTCGCCAACGCATCCGGTATCGCTCTGCTCGAGGCACCGCGCGGGGAGATGGACTCACTAGCCGACGGCGGGGTGCACCAGGGACTCCTGCTCGTCGTTCCCGAGTACCGCTACGCGGACCTCGATGATGTTGCGGGTTCCTCGCTGCTGATCGCCCTCGACGGGGTCACCGACACCCGCAACCTCGGTGCCATCGCACGTTCTGGTGCGGCATTCGGGGCAGGGGGCATCGTCGTCCCCAGTCGTCGATCGGTCACCGTCACGGCCGCATCGTGGAAGGCATCGGCGGGTGCGCTGACCCGCGTGCCGGTCGCGGAGGTCACCAATCTCACCCGCGCGCTCACCGACCTGAAGAAACGCGGGTTCACCGCGGTCGCCCTGGACGCCGACGGTGGCACGGCGCTCGTCGACGTTCCACGTGATGTCTGGACCGATCCGATCGTGGTGGTCATCGGCTCCGAGGGTTCGGGCGTCTCCCGCCTGGTGGGCGAGACATGTGACTGGCGGGTCATGATCCCGATGGCCGCAGGCCAGGAGTCGCTCAACGCATCGGTGGCCGCCGCGATCGTCCTGCAACGCATCCACGAGGCGCGCGCCTAGCCTCAGGTGACACACTGATCCCATGGCACCGCTGATCGGCATCACCACCTACATGGAGCCCGCGAAGTGGGGGCTGTGGGACATCACCGCACCGGTGTTGCCCCGCTGGTACATCGATCTCTTCCAGGAGGCCGGTGCGACCCCTGTGATGCTTCCGCCGGGTACGTCCACCGAGGTGATCGATCGCATCGACGGACTGGTGATCGCAGGCGGCGCCGATGTCGACTCACGCCTCTACGGCGAAACCCCGCATGAGACCGCGGATGCGCCGCGGGAGACCCGGGATGCCTCGGAGATCGCGCTCTACCGTGCCGCACTCGACGCGGAATTACCCGTCTTGGGCATCTGTCGTGGGGTGCAGATCATGGCCGTCGCCCACGGCGGTGCACTCCACCAGCACATGCCCGAGGTCACCGAACTCGCACACAAAGAAGCACCGCTCACCTTCGTCGAGCATGGTGCGCGGTTCGAGCCCGGCTCGCGTATCCACTCGATCTACGGGGATCACGCGACAGTGAATTCCTTCCACCATCAAGCGGTCAAGGATCCGGGCACGCTGAGGATCACCGGAACCGCGGAGGACGGCACGGTCGAGGTATGCGAGGTGCCCGGCTCGACGTTCGTCGTCGGTGTGCAATGGCATCCCGAGCATCCGGATCGGCGCCTCGCCGACCGGCCCCTCGTCGACGCGTTCCTCGCCGCAACGAACTGATCACGTACCGACCCTCGGAGGTGACCCACGTGGGAACGATCCTCAAGAAACCTTCGGGCTCACGAACTGCGGCGACCCCGGACCCGAATGTCGTCGAGACCGTAGCGTCCGTCATCGCGGATGTCCGTCAGCGCGGTGACGAGGCTGTCCGTCACTACTCGCGCACCTTCGACTCCTGGGACCCGGTGGATTTCCGCCTCGACCCGGAGGCGATCGAGCGGGTCGTGGCATCGGTCCCTACGCAGGTGCAGAAGGACATCCGCACCGCGCAGGCGAACGTACGGAACTTCGCAACCCATCAACGTGATTCACTCCACGACTTCGAGGTCGAGACCGCCCCGGGTGTCTTCCTCGGTCAACGCAACATTCCCGTGGCGGCAGCCGGTGCCTACGTTCCCGGTGGCCGCTATCCGCTTGTCGCCTCCGCGCATATGACGATCGTGACCGCGAAGGTTGCCGGCGTCGAACGGGTCACCGCGTGCACGCCGCCCATGCAGGGCGAGATCCCGGCGGCAAGTGTCGCGGCGATGGCCTTCGCCGGAGCCGACGAGATCCTCATCCTTGGTGGGGTGCAGGCGGTTGCGGCGATGGCGATCGGAACCGAGACCATCGGGCGCGTTGACATCATCACCGGGCCAGGCAACGCCTACGTCGCGGAAGCCAAGCGTCAGTTGTTCGGCGAGGTTGGTATCGACCTGTTCGCTGGTCCGACCGAGACGTTGATCATTGCTGACGACTTTGCCGATCCGTTCACGGTCGCGGTGGATCTGTTGAGCCAGGCCGAGCACGGCCCGGACTCCCCGGCTGTCCTGATCACCACCTCCGCGGAAGTTGCGCGCCAGACCTCCGACTACATCGATCGACTCCTCCCCGACATGCCGACCCGCGCGAATGCGGAACCGGCCTGGCGTGACAACGGAGAGATCCACCTGGTGGACTCCCTGGCCGAGGCGTATGCATTGGCGGATGAGTTCGCGAGTGAGCACGTGCAGGTCCTCACCGCTAATCCGCGGGAGGCACTGGATGTCATGCGCAACTACGGGGCGTTGTTCCTGGGTGAAGGAACATGTGTCACGTACGGAGACAAGGTGATCGGCACCAACCACACGCTGCCGACCCGCACGAGTGCCCGCTACACCGGTGGCCTCTGGGTTGGGAAGTTCCTCAAGACGGTCACGTACCAGGAGGTGCGCGATCCGGCGTCCAGTGCGGAGTTGGGTGAACTCGCGGCACGAGCCAGCCGGGTCGAGTCGTTCGAGGGTCATGCCCGCTCCGGCGACCTACGTGCGGCGCGGCATCACGGGACGACCCTGCCCTGGGCGCCCTGGGCGTAGCGGAGCCCCCGGTCAGGATTGAACTGACGACCTACCGCTTACAAGGCGGTTGCTCTACCACTGAGCTACAGGGGCGTGGCTGCATTCTCTCGTGCTCCCGGCAGCCCGGGGCCACCCAGGGCACGTGACAGCCCGTCCACACCGCGCCACACGTCCTCGAAGGTGTTGTAGAGCGGCGCCGGAGCCAGACGGATGATGTCCGGATTCCGCGCATCCCCCAGAACACCGTACGACGTGTACATCGACTCGATGAGGGCGAAGGGCTCCGTGGGCACGCGGATGGAAACTTGAGCGCCATGGCGTTCGGGTTGACGCGGAGTCGTCACTGTGATGTCTACGTCGGCGGAGATTACGTCGAGTAGTGCGAGGAGATAGTCGGTCAACTCGAGACTGCGGGCACGGAGCCGATCCATCCCGATGTCGTCGAAGATCTCGAGTGAGGTGAGTGCCGGACTCATGATGAAAACGGGTGAACAGGACACCGACCACGCCTCCGCTGTGGTCCATGGATCCATGGTCCGATCCATCCGAAACCGCGTCTCCGGACGGTTACCCCACCATCCCTCGAGTCGCGGGATATCGGAGCGACCCAGGTGGCGTTCATGGATGAATGCGCCGGCGATGGATCCGGGACCGGAGTTCAAGTACTTGTAGCTGCACCAGGCGGCGAAGTCCACGTTCCAATCGTGCAGACGCAGGGGGACGTTCCCCGCCGCATGCGCGAGGTCCCAGCCGGCCATCGCTCCGAAGTCGTGGACGGTGCGGGTAATCGCTGGCACGTCCATGAATTCGCCGCTGAGGTAGTTGACGGCGCCCAGCAGGACGGTAGCGATCGAGTCACCGTGCTCGCGCAGGGTAGCGATCACATCCTCCGTGCGCAGGGAGTCTTCGCCATCCCTGGGTTGGAGTCGGAGTACATGTTCGTCCGGGTCGAGTCCATGTGCTGCAACGTGGGAGCGCACGGCATAGGAATCCGAACTGAAGGCATAGTCCTCGATCACGATCTTCGTGCGCGCATCGGAGGGTCGGTAGAAGCTGGTGAGCAGGAGGTGCAGGTTGATGGTGAGGCCATTCATGATCACGACCTCTTCGGGGAGCGCTCCCACGATGCGGGCGCTCGGTCCAACGAGGCGCTGGGGGTAGGACATCCACGATCGATCCCCGTGCGAGTGCCCGCGCACCCCGAGGGTCTCCCAGGCGTCGAGGTCGGCGTTCATCGCGTCACGCGTCCCGATGGGCATGAGGCCCAGGGAGTTCCCCACCAGGTAGGCGGTGTGGTCGTCGCCGGGGATCGGGTTGGGCATCAAGTGGAAGCGATCGCGGGCAATCGGAGGGTCGAGGTCTGCATCGCGGTGCGCGGCAGCGGCTCGGGAACTATCGATCACGCGCCGACCCTGCCAGATACCCTTTCCGATCGGAAGGGAGGCGTGCTGAGTGAAGGTCTCCTTGGATGCGGTCGACCAGGCCATTCTGCGTGAACTGCAGGCGGATGCCCGCCTGTCCTACAGCGAGATCGGGCGTCGGGTGCACGTGTCCACGCCCACCGCGGCCGAGCGCATCCGACGCATGGAACGCGAGGGTGTGATCACCGGTTACATCGCGGCTGTCGATCCCGTGCGCCTTGGCTGGGACGTCCGGGCGCTCGTGCGTATGACGTGCTACGGCCCCACCTGCGTCCTCGACGATCCCACCGTGCAGAACTGGCCAGAGGTGTTGCGCATCGACCGACTCACGGGTGACGAGTGCTGCGAGTTGACCGTGGTGTGTGAATCGATGGCAGCATTCGCTCGTCTTATCGATCGTCTCGCGACCCATGGGACCCCGGAGAGTTCCCTCGTTCTGTCGTCGATGACAGCGCCTACCGTGCAGGCTCCGCCCACTTCCGTACCTGATCGATGACGAGTGCGCACGCGGGCGTGCGCGGGTCCACCCACTCGAAATGACCGACGTCCTGCGTGGTCGTGTCCCCGTAGTCGTGGGACATCTCGACCGGAACGCGAATGTCCCGTGTGCCGTGCACGATCAGGTAGTCGACCTCGGGGCGCGGGAGTCGAGCCGGGTCGAGCTCGGGGTGATCGAGCGCGGGCGAACCGAGGAATGCGGCGACGGCGCCCCCATCGGCGTCGGAAGCCTCGGCAGCACACAGGTCCGTGATCGGGGCGATGGCCAGGCAGGCGTGGACGAGCTCGGGTCGGTGGATTGCGGAGAGTAGTGCGAGGTGACCGCCGGCGGAGTGCCCCACCACGACGGGTGGGGAGCCGAGGGAGCAGATGTGGGCCAGGGCCGAGCACACGTCGTCGAACTGCCACGCGGGGTGGCCGGGCACGCGCCGGTATTCGACGTTGTAGACGGTCACATGGTGCGCCAAGGAGGCAGCCAACGGCCGGAGATAGGTGCGGTCGAACTCCGGACGCCAATACCCACCGTGGAGCAATGCGACGGGGTGGCCGGATGGGTGATCCTGACCGGTGACGTCCATAACGTGATCGGGGTGGTCGCCGTACTGCACTGACTGGACGGCGTGAGAGGCCACGAGGTCGAAGACGGAACGGTCCTCCATGGCTACTTAGACTGCCAGGGACCCTGGAAGTGGAGCGGCGATGATCGGTTGGCACGTGCCCGATGTGCAGCCGGGGCTGCCGTGGTGGCCGCTTGCAGTCGTCATCGTGGCGCTGGTCCTGGTCAACATCGTCAACAACCGCCTGGCGCCCCAGTCCCACTACTTCCTCTGGGCGGTGGCGGGATCGGTGCTCTTCCTCGCGATCGGCCTGCTCGACGGGAATTCGTGGACGGATATGGGCCTGGGTTTCTCCTACCTTCTCCCGGGACTCATCTGGGCCGCTGTCTCCATCGGCCTGGTGACTGCCGTCTACGTGATCGGCTCGCTATTCAAGAAGACACGACGTGCCTTCCATGACGAACGAATCCGAGAGTTATCCGCGGGTCGACTGGCCTTCCAGGCGCTGATCGAAGTCCCGTTCGGCACAGTGCTCTTCGAGGAGATCGCCTTTCGTGCCGTGTTGTTCTCGATGCTCGCCCGTCGATTCGGTGTGGTGACGGCCATCGTCGTCTCTGCGATCCTGTTCGGAATCTGGCATGTGCTGCCGAGTGTGGGCACCCACGAACAGAATCCGGCTCTCGGATCCGTCGTGGGTGGGGGGCGCCGCGGGAATGTCCTGGCGATCCTCGCGAGTGTCCTCACGACCACTGTCGCCGGAGTTGTCTTCACTCTGATGCGCGTGGTGTCGGGAAGTGTCATCGCGCCGATGGGTCTCCACTGGGCGACCAATGGCCTCGGCTATGCCTTCTCCTGGGTGCTGCTGCGTTCCCGGAGATCGGGTGCATGATGGGGCGTGACACGAGGGGAGGGGTAAGTGACATCAATGGAATTCACCACGTACGATGACCAACGCTTCCCCGAGCCCGCATCGCTCGACGCGCATCTGGAGGAACTGACCGTGGAGTTGGCCCGCAGCAATGACGAGTCTTGCGGACTCAGCGAGCGTGATCAGCGCGTCCTGGAATTCGAGCGGCAGTGGTGGAAGTACGCCGGGGCCAAGGAGCAGGCCATCCGCGACCTCTTCGATATGAGCGCCACCCGGTACTACCAGATCGTCAACTCCCTCATCGACACGCACGAGGCCCTGGCCTTCGATCCCATGCTCGTGAAGCGCCTGCGGCGGATGCGTGCGGCCCGGCAGCGGGCTCGTTCGGATAAGCGGGCCGACGCTCGCTGAACCGCCCCACGGGCCCCGGGTTCGTGGTAGCAATGTGGCGATGCGTACCGCACGAGTTCTCCTGGGGGCCCTGCTTGCCCTGACGGTCGCAAGCGTCCCCGGCGCCCTTCCCGCCCAGGCCGCGAAGAAGCCCGTGGTCGTGTGGGTGGATGCCTCGATGCGGGCGGCCACCAAGGCCCTGTTCGCTGCCGGAATCAATGGCCGCGAGGTGCGTGTTCGAGCCCGAGATATGTCGACTGTGGCCGAGCAACTGCGCACGGTCGATCCTGCCGACGCCCCGGACATCATCCTGATCGACAACACCCAGACGGCAGCCCTGGCCGCCGCCACGCTGATCGAACCGCTGACCATTCCGGCCCAGACGGCGAAGGGCCTCGTTCCCGCTGCCCTCGACGGTTTCCGGTATGGATTCGGGAATTACGGAATCCCCATGCAGCGACAGAACCTCGCACTGATCACGAATGCCGACCTCGTCCCCACTGCACCGGAGACGTTCGCCAAGCTTTCGCGCACCGCACTGCAACTGAAGGAAGCCGGCCGCATCACCATGCCCTTCGCCCTTGCGCAGGGAGAGAAGGGGAATGCCGAGACCACCTATCCGCTGTTCTCCGGACTCGGTGGATTCGCCTTCGGCACCAACGCTGCCGGCAGCCTCGACCCGACCAAGGTCGGGATCGACAACAAGCGATTCCGTGGAAACTCGACACGCATCGATGACTGGAGGGAGTCCGGCCTCCTCGACTCCAGCATTACAGCCGAACGTGCGCGCGAGGCATTCGTCGCCGGTCAGGCTCCGTTCTGGATCGCGAGCCCGGATGACATCCCGACATTGCGCACGGTGGGGTTCCGCTACCGCATCACACCTGTTCCCCCCGTTCTGAAACGCATCACGCCGGCGCCGCTCCTGCGATCGTGGGGATTCGCCGTCACCCCGTTCGCCCGGCAACACAACGTCCTGCCGGCGGCCACCGCCCTCGTGACCCAGGTGGCAGGCTCGGCGGAGGGCCAGGCGGCATTCTCCGCGGCGTCCACGCGCATCGGCCTTCCCGCGAACATCGCCGCGGCGGCACGGGTGGCCGACCGGGTGCTGGTCGCCTTCGGCGCCGCCGGTGCCGGCGCGGTGGCCTACCCGAACATCCCGCAGTGGACCGAGGCCCAGGTGGCGCTGGGCGAGGCGTGGCGGGATTCCACCCGGGGGGAGGGGGCCACCCCGGCGGCGGAGGCCTTCGCGGCCGCCCAGAAGAGGGTCCGGGCCCTCGGGGGATAGGAATTTGCACTCGCCTGGTCCGAGTGCTAACTTTGGGTTAGCACTCTCCCCCTGAGAGTGACAACTTTCCGCATGACGTTCCGGGAGGAACCACCCCCATGGCAAAGATCATTGCATTCGACGAGGAGGCTCGGCGTTCCCTCGAGCGCGGCATGAACGTGCTCGCAGACGCCGTCAAGGTCACCCTGGGCCCGAAGGGCCGCAACGTCGTTCTCGAGAAGAAGTGGGGTGCCCCCACGATCACCAACGATGGTGTGTCCATCGCCAAGGAGATCGATCTCGAGGATCCGTACGAGAAGATCGGCGCTGAGCTGGTCAAGGAAGTCGCCAAGAAGACCGACGACGTCGCCGGCGACGGAACTACTACCGCTACCGTGCTCGCCCAGGCACTCGTCCGCGAGGGTCTGCGCAACGTTGCGGCGGGCGCGAACCCGATGGGTCTGAAGCGGGGTATCGAGAAGGCCGTCGACCTGGTCAGCGAGGAACTGCTCGCGATGGCCAAGGATGTCGAGACCAAGGAGCAGATCGCATCCACCGCCGCCATCTCCGCCGGTGGCGACCAGGAGGTCGGCAACCTCATCGCCGAGGCGATGGACAAGGTCGGCAAGGAAGGCGTCATCACCGTCGAGGAGAGCAATACCTTCGGACTCGAGCTCGAGCTCACCGAAGGTATGCGCTTCGACAAGGGCTACATCTCGCCCTACTTCGTCACCGACGCCGAGCGCATGGAGGCCGAACTCGAGGATCCATACATCCTCATCGTGAACTCCAAGATCTCCTCGGTGAAGGATCTCGTTCCCGTTCTCGAGAAGGTGATGCAGAGCGGCAAGCCGCTGGCCATCATCGCTGAGGACGTGGAGGGTGAGGCTCTCGCCACCCTGGTTGTCAACAAGATTCGTGGCACGTTCCGCTCGGTGGCCGTCAAGGCTCCCGGCTTCGGTGATCGCCGCAAGGCCATGCTGCAGGACATCGCGATCCTCACGGGTGGTCAGGTCATCAGCGAGGAGGTTGGCCTCAAGCTCGAGAACACCTCCCTCGATCTGCTTGGCCGTGCGCGCAAGGTGGTCGTCACCAAGGACGAGACCACGATCGTCGAGGGTGCTGGTGATGCGGAGCAGATCCAGGGCCGCGTGAACCAGATCCGCGCCGAGATCGACAAGTCCGATAGCGATTACGACCGGGAGAAGTTGCAGGAGCGTCTGGCCAAGCTGGCCGGCGGTGTTGCGGTCATCAAGGTCGGCGCCGCGACGGAGGTCGAACTCAAGGAGCGCAAGCACCGCATCGAGGACGCCGTGCGTAACGCCAAGGCGGCCGTCGAGGAGGGCATCGTGCCCGGCGGTGGTGTGGCCCTCATCCAGGCGATGAAGCTCGCTGCTCCGAAGATCGATGCGCTCCAGCTCGAGGAGGATCAGGCGGTGGGCGCGAACATCGTGCGCGTCGCCGTGAGTGCCCCGCTCAAGCAGATCGCGGAGAACGCTGGTCTCGAGGGTGGCGTCGTGGTCGAGAAGGTGCGCGAGCTCCCGGCCGGACAGGGCCTGGATGCCTCCAATGGCACCTACGTCGACATGATCAAGGAAGGGATCATCGATCCCGCCAAGGTCACCCGTTCGGCGCTGCAGAACGCGGCATCGATCGCCGGTCTGTTCCTCACCACCGAGGTTGTCGTCGCGGACAAGCCCGAGAAGGCTCCTGCGATGCCGGCTGGTGGCGGCGATATGGGCGGAATGGACTTCTAGTCCCGAATGAAAATGGACTTCTAGTCCACGGTTGTTGCGAAGGGCGGTCCCGTACGGGGCCGCCCTTCGTCATTCGCGCGTCTCTCCGGACGTCACCAACACGATGATGACCGCGATGCTCTCGATACCCCAGATGAGGAGCGTCCATCCGGGGCTGACGCTTGCTAGGACCATCGTGACCACGGCGATGATCGGGACGACCGCCAGGTGATGGATCACCTGCCGTGATCGCCTGCCGGTGCCACCGTTGTCCTTCTCAGCACTCCAGACGAACCACCCGAGCACGATCGAGTTGACCGCGATGAGAAGTGCAAAGAGTTGAAGGGCGAGGGGCTCGTCGAGCTCGTAGACACCCACGAGGTGGGCGGTGAAGGGGACCAGGGCGATCGTCGCCAGGAAGATGAAGTTGATGAGCACCGTGCGCGATGAGCAGCGCTGGATCGAAGATGCGGTGTCGTGCTGGATCATCCACAGTCGTGCGAGCACGACGAAACTGATCAGCCAGCCGAAGAACGGGTGCCAGTCCTCGATGAGGATCTGTGTGAGTGAGACACCGACGGGGATAGGGTCCGGCAGTTTGAGCTCTAGGACCAAGAGGGTCAGCGCGATCGCGAAGACTCCATCGGTCAGCGCCCCGAGACGCTCAGGAGGATAGAAACGGCGCGCCATGGTGCGCATCATGCCGTCCCGCAGCCCTCGTTTGGCACACTCGGCGCGTGAGCCCGACATCTGGCACGTGGACCATCGGTCCTATGGATAGCGGTGATGTCCGACTGCGCAGCGGGAGTCGTGGCCTGATGAACCTGGACGTACGGGCCCCGGTGCGTTCCGGTCGCCTGGTCATCGTCGACGCGAGCGCCACACTGGACCTGGTGATCGCTCTGGATCGCATCTCCACGGGCAACTTCATCACCGAGCAGGCGGCACGGGCCATGCTCGCCGGCTACCGGGTGCACGACCTCGTCTACTCCGGCTCGGGACCCTGGTCCGAGGACGCATTCGGCGTTTCCGGTCAAGCGCAGGCGGGAACCCTGGATGTCACCATCCACCTATCGGTCACGCCACCCATCTCCAGCACGTCGATCGAGCTCACCGGCTCGGCGAGCTTCGGTGCCGTCCACATCCCGTTCCCCGGGATCGGCGCGGTCGACGACTTCATGGTCGATGTCGACGCGCAGTTGGAAGTGCGCCCCGCCTAGCGGTTTCGCCAGGCGAGGACATCGTCGGCATCGACGATGTGGTACCCGTAGCCCTGCTCGGCGAGGAAGCGCTGACGATGCTGCGCGAAATCCGCGTCGTTCGTATCGCGCGTGACCACCGAATAGAAGTGAGCCGTGCGCCCATCACCCTTGGGGCGCAGGATCCGCCCGAGTCGTTGCGCCTCCTCCTGGCGAGAGCCGAAGGATCCGCTGACCTGGATCGCCACAGCGGCCTCGGGCAGGTCGATGGAGAAGTTCGCGACCTTGCTCACCACGAGAACCCGCACCTCACCACGCCGGAACGCCTCGAAGAGCCGTTCACGCTCCCGGATCGACGTGTCGCCGGTGATCACCGGGGCGCCCAGGTGCTCGCCGAGTTCGGCGAGTTGATCGAGGAACTGTCCGATCACGAGCACCTGCTCATCGGCGTGATGCTCGATGATCGCGTCCACGACCGGGATCTTCTGCGCGGCTGCCGCCGCTAGCCGGTAGCGGTCCTCCTGCTCCGCGACGGAGTACGCCATGCGATCGGACTCGGGAAGGGTCACCCGCACCTCGGTGCACTCCGCCGGGGCGATGTACCCCTGGGCTTCGATGTCCTTCCACGGTGCGTCGTAGCGCTTGGGTCCGATGAGGGAGAACACGTCCGATTCGCGGCCATCCTCGCGCACCAGAGTCGCGGTGAGACCGAGGCGACGTCGGCTCTGGATATCCGCGGTGAAACGGAAGATGGGTGCAGGGAGCAGATGCACCTCGTCGTAGATGATCAATCCCCAGTCACGGGTATCGAAGACATCCAGGTGCGGGTAGATCCCCTGCCGTTTCGTGGTCATGACCTGGTACGTGGCGATCGTCACCGGTCGGATCTCTTTCTTCGCACCGGAGTACTCACCGATCTCGTCCTCGGTCAGGGTGGTGCGGCGCAGCAGCTCGCTGCGCCACTGGCGGGCGGCCACGGTGTTGGTCACCAGGATCAGGGTCGTCGCCTGAGCCAATGACATGGCCAGCGCTCCGACGATGGTCTTGCCCGCGCCGCAGGGGAGAACCACCACGCCGGAGCCACCGTGCCAGAAGCCCTCTGCCGCCTCGGTCTGGTAGCTGCGCGGTTGCCAGTCCGACGTGTCGAGGCCGATCGCATGCCGCTCGCCGTCGACGTATCCCGCGATGTCCTCCGCAGGCCAGCCGAGCTTGAGCAACGCCTGCTTGACGTGCCCTCTCTCACTGGGGTGCACCAGGACCGTGGTCTCGTCGATGCGTGCTCCCAGCAACGGCGCGATCTTCTTGCTGCGCAGGACCTCCTCGAGGACTGCCACGTCGATCGCCTGAAGTACGAGTCCGTGGGCCGGGTCGTTCGCCAACTGCAGGCGGCCGTACCGCGCCATGGTCTCCGCGACATCGATGAGCAGTCCGTGTGGCACCGGATAGCGCGAGTAGCGCAGCAGCGTGTCCACCACCTGCTCGGCGTCGTGACCTGCCGCACGCGCGTTCCAGAGGCCCAGGGGAGTGAGTCGGTAGGTGTGGATGTGTTCGGGTGCCCGCTCGAGTTCGGCGAAGGGCGCGATCGCCTTGCGGCATTCATCCGCCTGTGCGTGGTCGACTTCGAGCAACAGTGTCTTGTCGCTCTGCACGATCAGGGGGCCGTCAGCCATTGCTGGTCTCGAGAACGTCGGAGATCAGGGCGGCGATCAATGCCGTGCGTTGCGTCATGCCGATGATCGACGCATACTCGTGGTCCGCGTGGGCACCATCGCCGATCGCGCCCAACCCGTCCAGGGTGGGGACGCCGGCGGCCGCGGTGAGATTGCCATCGCTGGCCCCGCCGACGGCAGCACCCCCCAGAGTCGGGAGCCCGAGTGCCTCGGCAACGCGGAGTGCCCGGGCGAACAGGTCGGCACTCATCGACTCCTCGAGTGCGGGTCGATCGATTCCTCCGGCGATACTCCATGCGGCCTCGGGGTGCTCCAGTGTCCACCCGCGGACCAGGCGGTCCACGCGTTGCTGCTCGGCGGAGGTCCACGCACGCACGTCGATGGTGAGGCTCGCTTCGGCTGGCACCGTGTTGCTCGTGGTGCCCGCCGCGAGCACTGTCGGCGTGACGGTTGTCCCCAGTTCCGGGTCCGCCCAGCCTCGACAGGCGATGGTGAGCAACGCAGCCTCCACTGCTGCGTTCACACCGCGCTCGGGATCGAGCCCGGCATGGGCTGCGCGGCCGTGGAATGTGAGGACGTACCAACTCGTTCCCTTGCGGGCGATCTTCACCGAGGAACCCAGCGCGGGCTCGAGTACCAGAACGGCGCGCGCATCGCGGATCGCATCGTCGATCAGGGGCCGCGAGGTAGCCGATCCGGTCTCCTCATCCGTGGTCAGCAACATGCCCACGCGCGCACGGTGCGCTTCGAGCGACGCCAGTGCCGCCCACCCCTGCACCGCTCCCGCCTTCATGTCGAAGACCCCGGGACCGCGCATGGTGTCCCCCTCCACGCGCCAGGGCAGGCGCGCCAACGTCCCCATCGGCCAGACGGTGTCGAGATGACCCAGGAGTAGGACCTCCGGGTGTTCTGCGCCCCACTGGACGTAGGGCCGACCCCCGTGGACCCCCACGTGCGCAGGTTCGGACAGCCACTGTCCCATCTGCTCCACGGCCACGCCGCAGACCCGTTCACACGCGGCGAGATCTTCGGTCGGAGATTCGCACTGCACGAGCGCGGCCACCGAATCGACCATCCGCTCTGCGCTGTTCACGGGCCTCCCTTCGTTACTGTGCTGGCGTGTCCGAGCCCCCCAGTCTCTCAGCCGAGGCCTGGGAGGCGGTGCACGCATCGGAGTCGCGCGCCGGGGTCACCATCCGAACGGTCGACGACCACCAGGGGATCGCCGATGCCCGCGCCATATTCGACGCGGTGTGGCCGCCCCTGGAAGGTGGGACGCAGCTCCCGCCGAACCTTTTCATCGCCCTGCTGCACGCGGGCGGCTACGCCTGCGTCGCCTATCTGGGTGATGCACCGGTGGCCGCAACCATGGGTTTCCTCGGCGAAGACCGACACATCCATTCACATATGGCCGGTGTACTCGAGCCGTACCGTGACCGCCGCATCGGCACGGCGATGAAGCGGCACCAGCGAGCGTGGTGCCTGGACCGCGGGATCGACACCGTCATCTGGACCTTCGATCCCCTCGTCAAGCGCAATGCGCGGCTCAACATCGGGATGCTCGGCGTCGACGTCGAGGGCTACGAGCCCGATTACTACGGCGAGATGCCCGATGCGATCAATGCCGGTGATCCCTCGGATCGGGTCTTTGCGATGTGGCGCCTGCGGAGTGATACAGCGCGGCGGGCCTTACGTGCACCGATACCGCCGATCGAGCCCACCAGCGGTGATCGCGTCATCGACCTCCCCGACGACATCGTGGCGATACGCCAGCGGTATCCGGCCGATGCCCAGCGATGGCGCATGCGGGTACGTGAGCAGATGATGGCTGCACTCGACGAGGGATTCACCGTGCGAGGACTGAATGCAGCGGGCGACTACGTGATGGGTGAACCATGATCGAACGTTTCCGACTCCACATGCTGGAGATCCCCCTGGTTCGCCCCTTCCGCACCAGTTTCGGAAGCCAGGATGTGCGCGACGTACTCCTCGTCGAAGCAGTCGACGATTCCGGCGCACGGGGCTGGGGGGAGTGCGTGACCATGGCCTGGCCGGGCTACAGCTCCGAGTACACCTCCGCCGCGGTCGACGTCGTGCGCGATCACCTCATCCCAGCCCTCGGTCCCGCGGTGGATAGTGACCCGGTGACCGTGCGAGACACGCTGGAGACACTGCGCGGTCACCCGATGGCGAAGGCGGCGGTATCCACGGCCCTGCTCGACGTGTGGTTGCGCATGCGCGAGGAGTCCCTGGCGCAGTACCTCGGTGCTTCGCGCACGGAGGTGGAGTGCGGCGTCAGTGTCGGTATCCCGGCGGATATGGAGGCACTGCTCGAGGAAGTGGGCCAGTACGTCGAGGCGGGTTATCGACGAATCAAGCTCAAGATCGAACCGGGCTGGGACCTCGAGCCGGTAGCCGCGGTGCGCGAGATGTGGCCGCGGATCCCTCTGCAGGTCGACGCCAACCAGGCCTACACCCGAGACCACGCACGTCACCTCGCCCGCCTCGACGAGTACAACCTGCTGCTCATCGAGCAGCCGTTGCCGGAGGACGACCTCTGGGGGCACCGGCTCGTGGCGGACGCCATGGATACCCCGGTATGCCTGGATGAGTCGATTCTCTCGTTGGCCTCCGCGGAATCGGCCATCGAGTTCGGCTGTACCGAGATCATCAACATCAAACCGGGGCGGGTCGGCGGGTATGTCACTGCGCGGGAGATCCACGACCTCTGCCGTGAGCGTGCCATCCCGGTGTGGTGCGGCGGGATGTTGGAGACCGGAATCGGGCGCGCAGCGAATCTCGCCCTTGCCGCACTACCGAACTTCACCCTCCCCGGCGACACCAGCGCCTCCGATCGGTACTACCGAGTCGACATCACGGCGCCGTTCGTCCTGGACCACGGCTGTCTCCCCGTTCCTTCGGGACCGGGAATCGGGGTCGATCCGATCCCCGAGGAGATGCAACGCAACCGCCAGGCGGTGTGGGAGATCCCTATCTAGGCGGGAAGCACAGCGGCGATGCGCGAGATCGTCAGGTTGCGCACCTGCTCGAGTCCGAAGTCGAATGCCGTGACGGTCCCGCCTCCCATGCGGATCGGCTCCATGTGGATCATCACTGTTTCTCCGCTTGCATCCGCATAGCCGATTCGGATCGGCGCATGCGCCTCGATGGCGTTGCGCAATGCCGTGACGACCGCGCCCGTGGACATCGGTTCGACGTCGACAACCACGTCGGTGGACTCGGTGCGCATGCCTGCGCGCAACCCGGCCACGACCGCCGCGATGAGTCTCTCCTGGTTTCTGCGCGTGACGGTGACCTGGGGCTCATCCCAGGTGAGGATCTGCGGTGGTGTCTGGTTCACGGGTGCGCGATCCGCGTCCTCGATGAGGTAGGTCATGGCGCCTGGCAGGGGAATCGCGCTGTGTCCGGTGAGCCATGCCTGGATCTCCTTGGCCCGCAGACCGCGACGAAGTCCACGCTGCACACTCGAGGTGGACATGCGGAAGACGGAGGCGTGTCCCCGTGATTCGACGTCGGCGAAGCGACCGATGGCCAGGCGCATGGACATCGGGAGCGGCCCCGGGCAGGTGATCGTCATGTCGACCTGGGGGATGACCCGGTCGATGACGGGGGGCATGATCGCGGCGAGCCCGGTTTCGCGGTGGTCGATCCACGCCCGCCCGATTGGGGTGACCACACCGCGCACGGTGAGTCCGAGACTCTCGGTTTCGGCAAGGGTCGCGCGGACCACGGCATCACGTGCAGCGCCCGCCCGGCGGGGGAACTGGTAGGAGGCCGCCGCGATCACGGTCTCGGCGGTGACCTGTTCCCCGACCTGAGTGTCGGTGACGAGTGCGAGGGTCATGCGGCGCGCTGCCGGCGTGAGCGCGGAATCGGTCGAGGGATCGAGGGGTCGTCGATCGGGTGCGAAGCCGACCCGCGGCATCGTTACCCACGCGTCGACGAGTTGACGCCATTGGTCCGCGGGCGTGAGCGCGCACCACGCGGTGAAGCGGTCCGTGGCCATCCACGCGCGGGTGTCCAACGCGATGAGGTGGGTAGCTGTGGCACATTCCACGAGGAGCGATGCCTCCTCGGGCGCGACACCGACAGCGTCCGCGAGTGCCGACAGATCGCGCGCGGAGATTCCATCCGAGCGCAGTGCGGGAACCGGATTGAAAGAGATCTCGTCGACCAGCATCGCCATGTGGTCGATCAGCACCAGGATCTCCGAGACGCCGGCTTCGTCGCCGAGTGCGTGGATGGCACCCGTTCCCACCGTGGGCGGTGTCGACGGTGGCGGCGCGATCTCGGGCACCATGCCTGCGACCGACGTGACGACCCGCAGTGCATCCGGATCGCCCCAGACGAGGCCGAGTGTTCGAAGGTCGTCGATCGCCGCACCTGCTGCTTCCGGATCGACCGGGACCCGCGCGATCCAGGAGTCGCGGTCCGGCTGTGCCACGGAGAGGCAGTAGAGCGACAGGGTATCGAGGGAGTCCAGGCAGCGGGCGATCGACGGCCCGGCCGTGGCGCGGGTGGTCAGTGCGGTCATGTCCGAAGGTGCAGGGGAGATGAGGTCGGGTCTGCGTCTGAGGAGATCGGCCAGTTCCTCATCCGGGCGGCGACGCAGGTCATCGGCGAGGCTCTTCGGCCTCGTATGGGTCTCAGGCATCAGCCCCGCCGCGCACCGGGATGGGAGAGAGGGGCGGGCATTCGTCCAGGATAGGCCCACGCCAGGCGCTGTCCCCGGGCCGTTCGGTGCCCGCTAACCTTTTGGACTCTGAGCCGACCGGCTCGACTACGGAGGTTGCGGTGCCCACCGGAACTGTGAAGTGGTACGACTCCACCAAGGGGTTCGGCTTCATCTCCTCGGATGATGGCGAGGACGTGTTCGTGCACGTCTCCACGCTGCCCGCGGGGGTCACGTCGTTGAAGCCGGGTTCCCGCGTGGACTTCGGTGTGGTGGATGGGCGCCGGGGTAAGCAGGCATTGAGCGTGACCGTGCTCGAGACACCTCCGTCGCTTGTGAAGGGTTCGCGCAAGGATCCTGACGACATGGCCGTCATCATCGAAGACCTGATCAAGTTGCTCGACAACATCAGCAATCAGATGCGGCGCGGGAAGTATCCGACCGACGCGATGGCGCAGAAGACCGCGGCGGTGCTGCGTGCCGTCGCCGACGACCTGGACGTGTAGTCGTGGCCGGCGCTGCAATCATCAAGGACGATTCCGTCGTCATCACCGCGGTCGAGGCCGCCGAGGCCGCCGCGCGTGCAGAGGCTTCGACCGTGGGCGAGCATCTTGGCGCCTACATGGAGTCCGAGAACGTTGCGGTCCACCGCTTCACGTGCACCGATCCCGCGTACGCGGGCTGGGTGTGGGCGGTCACCGTCGCACGCGCGCCGCGTATCAAGACCCCGACCATCAGCGACGTGGTGCTCCTCCCGGGTGAAGGTGCACTCGTAGCACCCGCGTGGGTGCCGTGGAGTGAGCGCATTCGCCCGGGTGATCTCGGTGTCGGCGATGTCCTTCCCACACCGGCTGATGATCCACGCCTCGTGCCGGGCTACACCGGTGAGGCCGATGTCGACGGCGCCGCCGGCGAGGAGCCCCTGGGTCTCCTGCGCTGGGTCTGGGGCGTCGGAAGGGAACGGGTGCTCTCCACCTGGGGTCGCGACGTCGCCGCCGATCGCTGGGATGTGGGGGACTTCGGTCCGCACGCGGAGATGGCCCAGGCGGCATCCATGCACTGCGACAGCTGCGGATTCCTCGTCAGCATCGGTGGGCCCCTCGGGCAGGCGTTCGGAGTGTGTGCCAACGAGATGTCGCCGGCCGATGGCCGGATGGTCTCACTGGGTTATGGATGCGGTGCGCACTCGCAGGTCGCCGTCGACATCGTGCCCACGACATTGACCGAGCGTGAGGAGGATGTGGCCGTCGAACTCGGTCACTCCTGAATCCGGCGGGCGCGCCGGCGGAAGTACGGCAGCGCCAGGGTGCCGGTGATCGTTCCGGCGGCGGCGACGCCCCACCACCAGATGCCCTCCGCGGGCGGGCTGATGGGTAGGAGCGCGGAAGCCGCGATCAGCGCCATGACCCAGAGGATCGTGGCGATCGCGGTGGGCAGGATCGCCGTGCGGTCCGAGTTCATCGACCTTCTCCTGTGCCGAGTGTGGCGTCTGCGTCGGAGGATACGCCCGTTGACGGAGAGGTAACAGCAATTCCTGACGTGAACGGGGCCTGAACAATAGGTTATGCGCGTCCCGGGTTGGCGCCCCCCGCGTATTCCCTGAGCCCGGACTCCATCGAGAGCTCAGGAGGTATGCGTGTCCCTAACCGATTCCCGCCAGGTCAGCGGCTTCGACCGCTGGTTCGAGCTGACCGCGCGCGGGTCCACCTACAGCCGGGAGATCCGGGGCGGTGTCGTCACGTTCTTCACCATGGCGTACATCGTCGTTCTTAACCCGCTGATCATCGGCACCGCCAAGGACATCAACGGTCAATACATCGGCGCCACCGATGACATCGTCAAGTCCATCACCATGGTTGGTGCTGCTACCGCCCTCGTCGCAGGGTTGCTGACGATTCTCATGGGGGCCATCGGCCGCTTCCCGATCGCGATCGCCGCGGGCCTCGGCCTCAACGGCTTCGTCGCTTTCACGCTCGCTCCCCAGATGACCTGGGCCGACGCTATGGGCCTGGTGGTCATCGAAGGCATAGTGATCCTGCTCCTGGTGATCACCGGATTCCGTGCAGCGGTGTTCACGGCGGTCCCGGAGCAACTCAAGTACGCCATCGGCGTCGGCATCGGTCTGTTCATCACGCTGATCGGCCTGGTGGACTCAGGGATCGTCAAGCCGGGCGTTCCGCTCATCAGCTTCGGCACGGGGGGCGAGCTGCAGGGGTGGCCGACGTTCGTCTTCGTGTTCGGCCTTCTGCTCACCATCGTCCTGGTGGTGCGCAAGGTCAAAGGCGCGATCCTCATCGGCATCCTCGCCACCGCGGTGCTCGCGATCATCCTCGAGACCTCGCTGGGGCTCGGCCCGCGCGTCGGTGCGGATGGTCAGATCGCCAATCCGGTGGGCTGGAGCCTCAACGTTCCATCAGTACCCGAGCAGGTGATCGCAACACCCGATCTCGGACTCCTG
Organism: Candidatus Nanopelagicales bacterium; assembly: GCA_044375955.1. GTDB lineage: Bacteria > Actinomycetota > Actinomycetes > S36-B12 > S36-B12 > VGCC01. Next base: position 37,290 of record JBILLS010000005.1, read on the forward strand.
GGCCAGTTCAACCTGCTGGGTTCGTGGTCTGCCATCGGCGTGATCGCCACGATCCTCGCGATCTTCTCCCTGATGCTGAGTGATTTCTTCGACACGATGGGTACCGCTTTCGGTTTGGCTACCGAGGCGGATCTCATCGACAAGCAAGGCAACATCCCGCACTTCCAGAGCATCCTGGTCGTGGACTCGGTAGCCGCGGCCGCAGGTGGTGCAGCATCGGTGTCGACGAACACCTCCTACATCGAATCCGCCTCGGGTATCGGTGAAGGTGCGCGCACCGGAATTGCATCCCTCGTGACGGGCGCACTGTTCCTCATCGCGATGTTCTTCACCCCACTGGTAACGGTGATCCCGCATGAGGCGGCGACACCGGCGCTCGTGGTTGTGGGCTTCCTGATGATGACGCAGATCCGTCACATCAACTTCCTCGACTACACCATAGGTATCCCCGCGTTCCTCACGATCGCGTTGATGCCGTTCACGTATTCGATCACGGTCGGGATCGGTGCCGGCTTCGTGTCCTGGCTGGTCATCAAGATCTTCCAGGGCAAAGCCCGCGAGGTGAATTGGTTGATGTGGGTGGTCTCGATCGCCTTCATCATCTACTTCGCCGTGTCGCCGATCGAATCATTGCTCGGAGTCGGCTAATCGGGCGCGGGTCCACGCCTCCTACGCTGGGGGTGTGGACCCGCGCACCCGTCGCATCATCACGCTCGCAATCCTTGGCGCCTTTATTGGCGTGATCGTCCTCGCATCCCTCTAGTGAGCCCGGGCCTCCTCGTTCTGTGGGAGCGGTGACAGGGTCAGGATCGTGAACGCGGCAATCATCAGCACGGGGATGATGAGGAAAGCCGCGTGGACGCTGAAGCGGTCAGAAAGAAGCCCGAGTGCGAAAGGCGCAGTGCCGACCGCGACGCCACCCCATGCAGAGGCGAGGCCCGAGGCCTTGTCCGTGAGGCCACCGGAGGCGCGCACAGAACGTGCCACGCCGAGCGGCCAGTTCACCGACAGCCCAAGGCCGACGATGAAGAGTCCGATCAACACCACGACGGTCGAAAGACTGAACCACGCGATCACGAATCCAGTCAGAGTGACGGCAATCCCTGTTCGCAGTAGGAGATCGATCGGTTTCGTCTCCGCGAGGCGAGCACCGATGATGCGACCGATGAGCATTCCCCCGGTCAGTGTCCCCAAGGCGGCCGCGGCTGTCTCGGCGCTCAGGCCGACCCGGTCTCGGAGTAGATCAGCACTCCATAACAGGAATGTGAATTCAGTCGCCACCAAGAGTGCACCCAACGTCAGCGACCACCAGAACTGTCGTGGGGGCCGCGCATGCGTCGTCTCCCGTACCAGAACCTCACGCGGGACTACGTAGGCCGCGGCCCATCGAGTGCGAAAAACCTCGCTTATCACCAACCCGACGATGAGGACCCACAGTCCCACTCTCCATCCGAGGAAGGTGGCTGCGCCGATGCCGATGACTATCGGAGCCATGAATCCGGTCACTGCTGCGAACGCGTTTCCTTCTGTTATAGCGGCGGGCCCCGCACCCTTTTGGTGATCCAAGATGAAGGCGTTGCTTCCCACGATGATGACCGTGCCGAAGATGCCGATCAATGTCACACCGATGAGTGATGCGGTCAGACCCCCAGGTCCGGTGTAGACGGCAAGCCCGATACACATGCCGATCACACCGATGCGCAATGCCGTCCCCCGACCTATGCGGGTGATCACGTAGGGGATTGCGAGAGCAGAGAGGACGTTCGCGGCTGCGTAGCAGGCTGCGTGGAGGCCGGAGACCGTGCGGGACGTCATCTGTTCATCGCGGAGGAGCGCCTGGGTTGCGCCGAAACCCGTGATGAAGAAGGAGAAGAGCGAGATCTGGGCGTAACTGATCCAGGTGGGAGCGTCGTGCAGTGGTCGTTCCCGACGACCGGTCATGCCAGATGGGCGATCACGTAGTCGATGCTGGCGATGAGTCGGCGCACGTCGTCGGGCTCGACCGCGGGGAATACCGCGATGCGCAATTGGTTGCGGCCGAGTTTCCGGTACGGCTCGGTGTCGACGATGCCATTAGCCCGCAACGCGGCACAGATCTTGGTCGCGTCGATCGAGTCATCGATGTCGATCGTTGCCACGACCCCAGAGCGCAGGGCTGGATCCGACACGAATGGTGATGCGACCCCGCTGGCCTCTGCCCAGGAATACAGCAGGCCGGAGGACTCATCCGTTCGCTGCACGCACCAGCGCAGGCCCCCCTGGGAGTTGAACCAATCGACCTGTTCGGCCATCAGCAGGATGGTGGCGAGTGCGGGAGTGTTGTACGTCTGGTCCTGCACCGAGTTCTCTACCGCGGTCTGGAGGTCGAGGAAGTCCGGAATCCACCGGCCGGATTCCTTGATCTCCGTCACGCGGGCGAGAGCGGTGGGGGACATCAGGGCGAACCAGAGGCCACCATCGGAACCGAAGCTCTTCTGCGGTGCGAAGTAGTAGACGTCGAACTCCGATGCGTCCACGGCGAGACCGCCGGCGGCTGATGTCGCGTCGATCACCGTCAGGGCATCGTCGGCCGGAACACGTCGCGGTGTCACGGCGACTCCGGTCGAGGTCTCGTTGTGGGGGCTGCAATACGCGTCGATTCCCGTAGCGACTTCGAATCCGGGAGCGCTGCCGGGATCGGCGACGCGGATGTCGGGGGCCCCCAGGTGTGGCGCTTTTTTGGCGCAGGAGGCGAACTTGGCGCCGAACTCCCCGAAGGAGAGGAATTGTGCTCGGTCGCGAATCAGGCTGAACGTGGCGATATCCCAGAAGGCGGTGGAACCACCGTTGCCGAGCACCACCTCGTACCCCTCCGGGAGGCTGAAGAGCTCGCGCAGGCCCTGGCGCAACCGGCCCACCTGGGACTTCACGGTTTTCTGCCGGTGTGAGGTACCCAGGTACGTCTGCCATACCCCCGCCAGTGCGTCGACCTGCGCCTTGCGCACCTTCGAGGGTCCGGAGCCGAAGCGACCGTCGGCGGGAAGCAGGTCGGAGGGGATGGTGATGCTCACGCGATTCCTTTCGGGGGTCGGAATCCGGATGCTATCCGCCTTGGCGTGGCCCGCAGCGCACGCGCGGTCGATCCGTGGTGGGATCAAGCCATGGTCGACCCGATCCGACATGCGATAGCGGATCTACGGGTGACGTATGCGCAGGGAACCTTCGAACCGGCCGACCTGGTGGAGCACCCGCTGGCACAGTTCCGCACCTGGTTCGACGCCGCGGTCGAGGCCAGAATCGACGAACCCAACGCGATGGTGCTCGCCACCGCCGATGACGCTGGTCATCCCAGTTCCCGCACGGTCCTGCTCAAGGGGATCGACTCGCGCGGGTTCACCTTCTTCACCAACCTCGGCTCGCGCAAGAGTCGCGAGATCGTGGCGAACCCTCACGCAGCCATCACGTTTCCCTGGTACGCCCTGCACCGCCAGGTGAGTGCATGCGGCGTCGTAGAAGTACTTCCGCGTGCGGAGGTTGAGATCTATTTCCGGTCCCGGCCGCGGGAATCTCAATTGGGGGCGTGGGCGAGTGAGCAGTCCAGCGTGATCGCTGATCGAACCGTCCTCGATGATCGCTGGCGGGAACTCGATCGTCGCTACCCCCAGGACATCCCGGTTCCCGAGCACTGGGGCGGGTGGTTGATCCGGCCGACGATGATCGAGTTCTGGCAGGGACGTCCCTCTCGACTACATGACCGCCTGCGCTTCCGCGCGAGTGCGGGTTACCCAGCACTCGATGACTCCGCATCGTGGGTCGTCGAACGGCTGGCGCCCTAGCCTGAGGTCTGCTCGAAAGGTCTATGCGCCGAGTCGCCGTGCGATCAGATCGTCCACACTGATCCCCTGCTCCTCGGCCTCACGCTTCAGGCGCTTGCGCAGTTCCTTGGGGACCTTGACCTTGACCGAAACCGTCTTTGGCTTCTTGACCGCATCGGCACTCGACGAGCCCTTACGCGCTGCGAGTGGGTTGGGCGCGGGTTCACTCGGTGACACGTCCGCCTTGCGCAGGGCGCGTCGGGGAGTGGAGTCGAACTCAGCCACGTGACCCTCCCGGGACGAGATCATCGAGCAGCACGTCGAACATGTTCGCGAGTTCCGTCCCTGCGGGGGATTCCCACGCGTGGATCGGCATGCCCGCGGCCTCGCTCTGCGGGATTGCATTGCGTTCGGGGATGCGCGTGGGGGAGACGAGCGACCCGTAGAACTCCTCGAGCTCCTGGACACGATGACGGTGTTCCGCCACCGTCATGCGTGCGCGATTCACCACGACCAGCGAGCGCGCGAGGGCGGGATTGGTGGTTCGACGGATCGCGTCGATCGCTTCAAGGGCCTGCTGCGCCCCGCGAAGGGCGAAGAACCCGGGCTCGGTGACGACGAGAGCGATGTTCGCCACGTGCAGGGCATTGCGCGTCATCTCTCCGAGTGAGGGCGGGCAGTCGATGAGCACGATGTCGTGCTGGCGCGGGATGCTCGCTAATGCGATGCGCAGGCGTTGCACGGAGTTCGCCCCGGTGGACTGGCTGCGGTTTTCCAGGGACGCCTCGGAGGCGAGTACCGACACATGGTCGCCCCAGGTGGTGGAGGTGATGGCCTCGGAGGCGATGCCGGGGCCGGAGTCGGCGAGGACGTCGCTGATGGTGAATCCCGGCTCGTCCACGCCGAGTCCGATGGTGGCGTTCGCCTGCGGGTCGAGGTCGATGACCAGCGTGCGCCAGTTGCGCTTCCACGCCGCACTCGCCAGGCCCAGGGTGACGGTGGTCTTGCCGACCCCGCCCTTCATGGACAGCACGGCAACAGTGGGCACGCGGGAACAATAGAACCCCGAGGTGAACGACCTCAGCGACCCTTGATCGCCGCGAAATCCGCGAGGGCCACCTGGCGCTCGTGCGCATGATCGACGATCGGTTCCGGGTAGCCGTGCGCGTACCCGTCGATGCAGTTCCACGGCTCGTGCACCGCCACACCAGGAATGTGGGCGAGCTCGGGTATGTAGCGCCGGACGTAGTCACCCTCGGGATCGAACTTCTGGCCCTGCCCGATCGGGTTGAACACCCGGTAGAACGGTGAGGCATCCGTTCCGCAGCCTGCTGTCCACTGCCACCCGTGACTGTTGCTGGCCACGTCACCGTCGCGCAGCATGCGCATGAAGTACTCAGCGCCGTGCTGCCACGGCAGGTGCAGATCCTTGACGAGGAAACTCGCCACCACCATGCGCACGCGATTGTGCATCCAGCCCTCGTCGCGCAGTTGACGCATGCCCGCATCCACGAACGGGAATCCGGTCATTCCCGCTCGCCACGCCTCGAGGAACTCCTCGGCCTGTGTCCCGGTTGTCCAGCGCATGATCGTGTCGTAGCGCGCGTCGAGGGAGCGTGTTGTGCTCGTGGGATTGTGGAAGAGGACGTCGGCGTAGAACTCGCGCCAGCAGATCTCCTTGCGGAACACCTCGTCCGTGTCGGTGAGGTCGGCGAGCAGGGAACGCGGGTGGATCTCACCGAAGCGCAGGAACTGGCTCAGGCTCGACGTTCCTGCGAGGTCGGGTCGATTGCGCAACTCCGCATAGTCCGCCAGGCCCGTGGTGCGGAAGGTCTCCCACCGCTGCCAGGCGGCGTCCTCCCCGGCGGCGGGCAGCTCGATGGCGAGCGGAGGGGGAGTGGGGTAGCCCTCACATTCGACCGGCATCCACCACTCGACATCCCCCGGATCATCGGCCGGTGCGCGCCAGCCGTGCTGCATCCACGCCTTGTAGAAGGGGGTGTAGACGCGGTAGGCGGTGCCGTCGGACTTCGTCACCCGTCCCGGTGCCACCGCGTAGGGGGAACCTGTGCGCACCAGCGGCGTGGCCCCGAGAGCGGCTTCGACGCGGGTATCTCGGACCTGGCCGTAGGGGGAGTAGTCCGCGGCGATGTGGACAGCATCGGCCGAGGCCGCCTGCGCGATCCGCGGCACCACGTCCTCGGGTCTCCCGTGGATGAGCAGCAGGTTGCGTCCCAGGCTGGCCCCGAGCGACCGCAGGGAGGCCACCAGGTAGTTCTGCCGGACCGCCCCGGCCCGGTCCCAGAGGACCGGGTCCACCACGAAAAGGGGCACCACGGGCCCGGATTCCGCTGCGGCCAGGAGGGCCGGGTTGTCGCGGAGCCGCAGGTCCCGGCGGAACCACAGGACCGAGGCCATGGCCCCACCGTAGGGCTCCCGGTTGCGGCGCGCCCCCGCCTCTGGCAGCCTGACCCCAGCAAGGGGAGTATCCCCACGCCGATGGCCGTCAATACGGTGCGAAGCACCCGGTCATCGGGCCGACATCAGTCGGTGGCGAGAGACCTTGTGGCAGGAGCGGCTGCGGCCGCCTGACACAAGGAGGCACCCATCACCTATCCGTCTCTCCCGCCTGTTCCTTCCATGACTGATGAGAGGTTGCAATGATCGCTGTGGAGCAAGGTCCGATCCGTGAGTCGTACAAGGGTCCCGCATGTGTCACGCCGCGAGGACGCCAACTCATCGAGGAGCGCATTACCGATATTCGCGAGCGCAGGCTCAACGAACTTCGGCCGCTCCTCGTCGAGCACGAGCGTGACGAGCGCTACGTCACCGAGTTCGAGAACCTGCTCGAGGAGGCCGCCCGCTGGGAGGCTTTCCTGAGCGAGGCGAAGGTCCTGGATCCGAAGGCCGCCGTGAAGGCCGGCCGCGTCGACCTCGGGGTCCGGGCCCGCATCCGTACCCAGAGCGGTGACGAGATCTGGGTCATTCCGGTGCACCCCGCCGAAGGGTTCCTCGACGACGAGCGCATCTCCGCGGCATCGCCCCTAGGGTCTGCCATCCTTGGCGCTCGTAAGGGCGAGACCGTCGAGGTCGACGCACCGGTGGGAACCTGGCAGTGCGTAATCCTCGACGTGGCTCGGGAATCACTACCTCGGACCTAGCCGGGGGAGAAGAGGAGGTGAGGCGTGAGCGCCGAACTCCTCACCGCCAGCATCTTCTCCGTCCCGGTCCTGGCCTTCGCGCTCGGCATCATCGCCGCGCTGCTGCGGGCAGATCTACGGCTGCCCGATGCGGTGTATCAGGCCATCTCGATGTACCTGCTGCTCGCGATCGGCCTCAAGGGCGGCGTGGCGCTGCGCGAGGCGTCGTTCGCCGACGTCATCGGCCCGGTCGGTGCGGCGATCGCCCTGGGCGTCGTCATCCCGATCATCGCGTTCGTCGTCCTGCGCGGTGTCACCAAGCTCGGTCCGATCGATCGCGGGGCGATGGCTGCGCACTATGGCTCGACATCGTTGGTCACCTTCACGGCCGCGCTGGTCTTCCTCGATGCAAGTTCCATTCCCTACGAGGGATACGTCGTCACTCTGCTGGCGATCATGGAGATCCCGGGCATCCTCGTCGGGCTCATGCTCGCTGGGCGCGGATCACGCACGTCGTCGTGGGGGAAGTCCCTGCGCGAGGTCCTGACCGGTCGGTCGATCCTGTTACTGGCCGGAGGATTGGTGATCGGTGTGATCACCGGACCAATGGGTTACGAACGGGTCGAGCCGTTCTTCGGCACGTTGTTCACCGGGATCCTCGCCCTGTTCCTGCTCGAGATGGGTGTTCTCGCCGGTCGGCGCCTGGGCAGCATCCGCGAGGCCGGATGGGGATTGCTCGGATTCGCGATCCTCTTCCCGATCGCCACGGGTGCCCTCGGCATCGTCGTGGGAACCGCGGTCGGACTGTCCCCCGGGGGAGCGATGGTGCTGGGTGTACTGAGTGCGAGCGCGTCGTATATCGCGGCACCCGCGGCGGTCCGCCTCGCACTTCCCACGGCCAACCCCGGAATCACTCTCACCACCAGCCTGGGCATCACCTTCCCCTTCAATCTCGTCATCGGCATCCCGCTGTATTGGTGGATCGCCCACTCACTGCCGTTCTAGGAGGTACCCCATGACTCTTCCGCGTACCCGCATGAAGTGCCTGACCATCGTCGCGGAGTCCCTCATTGAGCAGCGGGTGGTGGATGACCTGCGGGCATGCGGTGCACGAGGCTGGACCATCACGGCGTCGCGGGGTGTCGGCCCCAGCAACCGCCGGGTGAGCGAGCTGGAGGGTGGCAACATCAGGATCGATGTGATCGTGGACGAGTCCGTCTGCGAGCGGATCTGGGATGCCCTGGAGCGCGAGTACTTCTCCGACTACGCCGTGACCGCCTGGCTTTCCGATGTCGAAGTTGCTCGACCCGAGAGGTACTCCCACGACAACGTTGGTAGCGTCGGAGATAGTTAGAAGCGCGACGCGATCCGGCGTGACGCGATCCGGCCTAACGCGAACCGGGAGGTGACATGAGCGACCTCATCGACACGACCGAGATGTACCTGCGGACCATCTACGAACTCGAGGAAGAGGGCATCGTTCCGATGCGCGCGCGCATCGCCGAGCGCCTCGGGCAGAGCGGCCCCACTGTGTCTCAGACCGTTGCGCGCATGGAGCGCGACGGTCTCGTCGTCGTCGAATCGGATCGCCATCTCACGCTCACCGAGCGTGGTCAGCGCGCAGCCATCAGGGTCATGCGCAAACACCGGCTCGCCGAGTGCATGCTCGTGGAGATCCTGAAGATGCCCTGGGAGGAGGTGCACGAGGAGGCCTGTCGATGGGAGCACGTGATGAGTGACGCGGTGGAGCGCAGACTCCTCGATGTCCTCGGTCACCCCACCAGCAGCCCCTATGGCAATCCGATCCCCGGCCTGGCCGAACTGGATCCCACTGCGTCGGACGCGGCCGTCGGGCTCCAGGGACTACGTCCCCTGACTCACGTGGTCAGTCCCGATGTGCAGCGCGTCACCGTGCGTCGCCTCGCGGAGACCATCCAGACCGATGCCGATGTCATGACGCGTCTGCGCAGGGTGGGCGCCCTCCCCGGCGCGGACGTGAAGGTGTACCGGGCAGCGGAGGGGATCATGATCGGCAGCGCGGGTGAGTACGCGGAGATCCCCGAGGACGAGGCCGTCCACGTGTTCGTCGAGTCGAACTAGACGATTGCAGGCGAGCGCGTACTGAAGTCGGGCCGGAGCGGCATCCCCGACCTCCCACCGGGAGCGAGCTTCACTCCGAGGGTCTGGTGCAACTGGATCGTGTCGAGATCGAAACCGAGGCGCGACGCGGCCATGTAGAGCCGCCAGACACGCGCGGTGCCCAGCCCTGCTTCGGCGACCGCCTCGTCCCAGTGGTCCTCGAGGTTCTGGCACCAGTGCATGAGCGTGAGGGCGTAGTGCTCGCGCAGATTCTCCTCATGCCGGATCTCGAAACCGGCATCGTTCATCACGCTCATGATGTGACCTGGTCCGGAGAGTTCACCATCCGGGAACACGTACCGGTTGATGAAGGAGCGGCGGTAGTGGGTGGGATCGGCGTTGCTCGGGCGAGTGATGGTGTGGTTGAGCATCCGACCCTCGTACTTCAACTTCCCGAAGAGGAAGGAGAAGTAACTCGGGTAGTTCGCGCGGCCGATGTGTTCCGTCAGACCGATCGAGGAGATCGCGTCGAATTGTGTCTCTGGGACATCGCGGTAGTCGCTGAACCGAACTTGGGCGCGATCTGCGAGACCGGCCTCCTCGATCGCCTGCTGTCCCCATTGCGCCTGCTGTGCCGAGAGGGTCACGCCGATCGCGGTGACGCCATAGTTCTTGACGGCGTGCAGCACCATGCCGCCCCAGCCGCATCCGACGTCGAGGAGTCGCATCCCTGGCTGCAGCCCCAATTTGCGGCAGACCAGATCGAACTTCTCCTCCTGTGCCACCTCGAGTGAGGCGCCCGCGTACGGGAAGACCGCGCAGGTATAGGCCATCGACGGTCCCAGCACCCAGCGGTAGAAACGGTTGCTCACGTCGTAGTGATGGTGGATCGCCTCGGCATCGCGGTTCTTCGAATGCCGGCGTCCACGCAGGGTGCGTTCCTGTGGCGGTGGGGTGGGCCGCTTGATGGCGAAGGGCGCGAACGTGCGACCAAGGGCGAACTTGTCCGACCAGGTCAGGTGCGACAGATCCATGGGGTACAAGCGGCTGAGTGCGGTGTAGGCGTCACCGATGATCTCGAGGTCACCGCTGACGTAGGCACGGGCGAGGCCGAGTTGATTGGGGGACGAGGCGAGGTACTCGACCGCGCGCGGAGTGCGGATCTCGAGGATGACGTCGTTGTCCTGAGGCCCGGAGGTCGAACCGTCGTAGGCCCGGAAACTCACGTTCCGATCAGGTGTCACGATCAGGGAGAAGGCGTCTGCGAGCTTCACTTGCCACCCACCACTTTCTGATACAGGTCGAGCAATCGTTCGTCGGGATCGTAGGTCTTCTTCAACCGCGTGTACTCGCTGCCCCCGTAAATGGACCAGAAGGTCTCCTGGTCGTAGAAGGCCGTCGAGTAGAGCGACTTACGACCGTCGAGTGCGGTCACCATCTCCTCGATGCGTCGGTTCACCCGGCCTTCGGCAGGGTCGACACCTGGTGGGAGCGCCACCGTGGACCAGAAGCCGACATTGACGTACGTGATCGAGGGATCGAACTCATAGAGCGGCCACCGGACGTTCGGATCGCGCTGCCGCAGTGGACACACCCACACCGGCTCGATGCCCACCTCGCGATGGAAGAAGTCGAGAAACTCCGTCAGTCGATCGGCGGGCACTTCGATGTCCTGGACGACCGCTTCACGTGCCGGCTTACCGCGCAAGGATGCCATTTTCGCGCTGAAGCCGAACTTGCGATCCCAGGCAACGATCTTCCAGTAGACGTCACTGCGCAGTTTCGACTTCGGCCACAAACGGCGGATGAACGGTTTCTGTGCTCCCATCGCTCGTGAGCACCAGAACCAGTCGGTGTCCCACCGCCAGATGTAGTCGTGGATCGTGAGTACGTCCTCATGCTTGCGCTGGATTGAGCGGTAGTAGATCTCCATACCGGTGTAGTCGCTGACAGAAAGTCCCCGCGGAACCTCATCAACCATCTCGCCGAGGGTCAGATATTGCTCGGTCGCCGAGAACACGGTGCCGTCGAGGAAGTCGACGCGATGACCCTCGAACTCCCGGGCGGTGGTGATCTCTTGGATCGCGGTGGCCATTGCAGCTGCGGTGGGGTAGCGCACATGACGCAGGTGCACGAAGGGCTTCGTGCGCTCGAGTTCGATCCTGAGGCGCAGCGCGTACCCGAGGGAGCCGTACGAGTTGGGGAATCCGTAGAAGAGGGCGCTGTTGGGATCGTCGGGTGATCCGGTGACGGTGATGACCTCACCCGAGCCGGTGAGGATGTCCATCTCGATCACCGCCTCATGCGGTGTGCCATTGCGGAAACTCGCGCTTTCGATCCCGAGCCCGGTGACCGCGCCACCGAGAGTGATGGTGCGCAGTTGCGGCACGCAGGTGGGCATCAAGCCGTAGGGGAGCGTTGCGTCCACGAGATGCTCGTAGGTGGTCATCCCCAGGACCTCGGCCGTGCATGTCAGCGGATCGACCTCGAGGACGCCGTCGAACGCGGTGACGTCGAGCCCCGGGGATGTGGTCGCCGCGCGACTCCGAAAAAGGTTCGAGGTGCGCTTGGCCAGGCGCACGGGCGCATCCGTCGGGAGTGCGCGCAACTGACCGGTCACATCGGCAACGAGGGCGTCATATCGGTCACGCCACGCGGGGCGATCCTGGCCGGCCACGGGAGAACGGTAGTCGGTGGGACACAATGCCTGTATGGGCGATGTGAGCACGGCGGAGAGTTCCTGGGTGCACCGCAGGTGGGTTCCACCCGTGGCGGGTGCCGTGGCCTTCCTCCTCACCCTCGTCGCTGGCCTCGGATTCGCGGCGGACTGGGCACTGCGTACCTCCGAGATGCGATCACTGATCTCCGAGATCTACGAGTCCGAGTCCGTGATGGAGGCCTTTCAGGAGGCCGCATTCGATGCGGTGGAGGAGCACCGGACCGCTGGACCCCAGGACCGCGGAAAACTCGATGACGAATTGATCGCGTTGGCGATCGTTGCGAACGAGGAGCTTCAGATCGTCGGCGACGAGATCGCTGCACTTCCGATCCTGCCGTGGCACCGCGCGATCAGTGAGGCACGCGACGCATACCTCGTCCACAACGTTGCGTGGCAGGACTACACCGCGCGGGTGATCGAGGATCCAGCCGAGTTGTTGCGTGACCAGCCGCTCGTCAACTCCACCTTCGAAGAAGCTCAGCAGCCACTCCTGGATGCAATTCCACAACCCGATCTTCTCGAACTCGAACTCGATGTCTGGGTCATCTACATGCCGCCGGAAAGTCAATCCGGCGAGGTCGTCTCGGCACTCGCCCGAGTAGTGGGGTAGGCACTATCGTTCTGCGATTCCGGCTCGTCGGGAGGAATCCATGAACGAGGTCTTCGCCTCGCTCGCATTCAGCGCCGTCGTTGCGTTGGCGCTTGCTGTGCTGCTGCGTCACTTCGGGATCCCGATCGCGCTCCCGCTCATCGGTGCCGGTGCGCTCATCGCCATTTCGCCGTGGGGGCCCGATGCCCTGCCGGACCCGGAGATCGTGCTCGTCGCGATCCTCGCACCCCTTGTGTTCGGGGAGGCGCTGTCGTCGTCGTTCCTCGATCTTCGCAAGGTGAGTCGTCAGGTCCTACTCCTCGCCATCGGACTCGTCATCGCTACGACGGTCGTCGTGGGGGGAGTCGCCGTATGGGTCGCGGCGATGCCCGTTGCGGCCGCTGTCGCCCTCGGTGCGGTCCTGGCGCCGACAGATGCCGTCGCGGTGAGCACGGTCGCGAAGAAGGCGTCGCTACCCCGTCGGATCATCTCCATCCTGGAGGGCGAGAGCCTGGTCAACGACGGCACCGGTTTGACGGCACTCCGTGTGGCGGTGTCGGCCGCGATCGTCGGGAGCGTCACACTCCTGGACGTCGGTGAGATCTTCGCGCTCGCGGTTGTCGTCGGTGTCGGCATCGGCGCCCTGAGCGGAGTCTTGCTTTCCCAGGCGCTGCGTCACACACGTGACTCCGTTGCCGCCAACGGCCTGATCCTGGTGGCCCCCTTCGCCATTTATCTGGGCACCGAGCACCTGGAGGGCTCGGGCATCCTCGCCGTGGTGGTGGCTGCACTGTGGATCGCGCACGCCCAGCACTCCGAGCCAGGTTCCTCAGGGCGGCTGCAAGCGACCTACGTCTGGAAGCACATCACGTTCATCTTCCAGGCGGTTGCGTTCTTCTCCATCGGTCTGGAGTTCCCCGATGTCTTCGGCAGGTTGCCCAGCGGGCAACTGCCCCTGGTGCCGGGATTGGTTGCCGCCGTTTTACTAGCGCTGATCGTGACGCGCTTCATTTTCGTGTTCGGGATCCTGGGAGTGACCCCGCAGTATCGGCAGGTCGAAGGCTGGGGGCGCATGGGAGTGTTGATCTCGTGGGCCGGGGCCCGGGGCCCGGTGTCGGGTCTGGCAGCCTTCTCCATTCCTCTCACGGTTGCTGCGGGAACGGAGTTCCCGTTCCGCGATGTGATTCTCGCGACCACATTCAGCATCATCGTGATCACGCTTCTCATTTCACTCAGCGTGGCGCCGTTGGCTCGAGCGCTCAAGATCAAGGGAGAGGACAACGCGAGCGAGGTTCGCCGGATCGACGCGTTGCTGGCCCGCGCGGCGCTCGAGCGTCTCGACGTGATCATCGCGGAGGCTGAGATCACCGCAGATCCGCTCGATGCGGGGGTCATTCAGCGTCTACGCGATGACACACTCGCGCGCATCGAGCAGGTGGAGGTCGCCACCGATTCGAGGATCGATGAGCACAGCTCCGAGCGTCAGAGTGTGAGCCTGTCTCTGTCGATGGTGCATGCCGAGCAGACGGAATTGATCCGGATTCGCGATGAGGAGGGTGTTCCCGACGCGGTGATCCGTCCGATCATGCGCGAATTGGATGTGCGCGTCGAGGCCTTGGAGTCGCGTTAGGCCTATGCGGCGCACAGAGTTGCGAGTACTGCGATGTCCGGATCCTCGCGGGGATCGACACCGACTCGGCTGAGCAGCTTCGTGACCGTGCCATCGGCTTCGGCCTCCACCCAGGCCGCGCGATGGTCGAGTCCGAGGTGCGGAACACCCGGCAACAGCACCGCACCCGATGCGACACCCAGGCACTCGGGTGTCGAGGGCACGGTCTCCGAGGGAGGGTGGAGGACTACGAGCGCCGTCGGTTGCGGATCACTCAGCGCCCCTGGCCCCGGGGCGCCCTCGCCGATGATCGGACCGCTGCACGTGATCAGGCCGACGACGTCGGGTGACGGGTCGTCGGGAAGGCCGTTCGCGGCGTGGAATACGGACGTCGTGGGCAGGTAGCCGGGGCGCGCGGCGATGCGCACGGCGACGGCGAGGAATTGGGTCCACTCGCGGGTGGACTGGGGCCAGCGCCCGGACAGGATGAAGCCCGCAAGGGTGTGGTCGGCCCGATGGAAGGCCGAGACTCCGATATCGGTCACGCCACCTCCAGGTTCTGCGCCTACTGTGCGCCAAAAGGGGTTAGCACACAAGAACCCTCGAGTGCCAATGTCGCAGTCACGTAGATTGCGTCCTCGCGACGCAAAGCCGTGAGGAGTCCCATGTCCCGTCCTATCGAGCAGTCCGGCACGTTTACCCTCGCCGCTGGCGGGAGCGATCCGCTCAGCGTCCGGCGTCTCGGATTCGGGGCGATGCGCATAACGGGTCCCGGGATCTGGGGGGACCCGGCGGATCGCGCCAATGCCATCCGTGTGCTCCGCACCGCTGTCGACCTCGGGGTCGACTTCATCGACACGGCGGATTCCTACGGCCCGTTCGTAAGCGAGGATTTGATCCGCGAAGCCCTGTATCCCTACGACGGCGTTGTCATCGCCACCAAGGGCGGTCTGACTCGCCAAGGCCCGGATGCGTGGGCGCCCGTCGGGCGCCCGGAGTACCTGCATCAGTGCGTGCAGATGTCCCTGCGCCGGCTTGGCGTTGAGCGCATCGATCTCTGGCAGTTGCATCGCATCGACCCGAAAGTGCCCCGTGACGAACAGTTCGGGATCATCAAGCAGATGCAGGATCAAGGACTGATCCGTCATGTCGGACTGTCCGAGGTCTCCGTCGCCGATCTTGTCGAGGCGCAGCGCACCCTCGATATCGTCAGCGTCCAGAACCTCTACAACGTCGCCTTCCGCGCAAGCGCCGAACTCCTCGACCATTGCACCGCGCACGGAATCGGTTTCATCCCATGGTTCCCGCTCGGTAACCGGGAACTCGTCGGCGCCGACGGTCCACTCGCACCGTTCGCCGACGAACTCGACTGCACGCCGAGCCAGGTGGCGCTCGCCTGGCTGCTCAAGAAGTCCCCGGCCATGGTGCCGATCCCCGGAACGGGCGACCTCGACCATCTACGCGAGAACTGCGAGGCCGCCACGGTGGTCATGTCCGACGAGATGTTCGGTCGGATCGACGCTCAATTCACGAGCAATTAGCGCTCACCGAGCATCCGACCCCTGACGTGGCGGACAATCGGTCAGGAGGCACACATGCAGATCGCTGGGAAGGTCTTCGTCGTCACCGGAGGCGGTAACGGCATAGGCCGTGAAGTCGTGCTCGAACTGGTGCGTCGCGGTGCGCGGGTTGCCGCCGTCGATCGTCGGCGGGAATCCCTCGAGGAGACGCGAGCGTTGGCGCTACCAACCCGTGTGCCGGCCTATGAACTGGACATCACAGATCGCGGTGCGGTCGCAGAATTGCCGGGACGCGTCATCGCTGAACTCGGTCAGGTCGACGGCGTGGTCAACGTCGCGGGAATCATCCAGCGTTTCGTGCACATCAACGATCTGACGATGGACGAGATCGAGCATGTTCTGGCGGTCAACTTCTGGGGCACCCTCTTCATGGACAAGGCATTTCTGCCCCATCTCTTGGCGCGGCCAGAGGCGAGCATCGTCAACGTCTCGAGCATGGGAGCCCTCGTCCCGGTCCCCGGCCAGGGGGCGTACGGGGCCAGCAAGGCTGCGGTCAAGCTGCTGACCGAGTGCCTCTTCGCGGAACTCCAGGGCACGAACGTCGCGGTCACCGTGGTCTTCCCGGGTGCGGTGGGCACCCGGATCACCGAGAACTCCGGGGTCGAGGCCCCCGCGATGCCTGCCGGTGCCCAGCCGAAGTTCACCTCGGCCCCCGATGCCGGCAGCCAGATCGTCGATGCGATCGAGAAGGGTGACTTCCGCGTTCTCATCGGTGGTGATGCCCGCATGCTGGATCGGCTGTCCCGCCTTGCCCCCACCCGAGCCATCACGACGGTGGCGAAGCGAATGAAGGAGAGCCTCGGCCTCTAGCCGAGGGACATCGATTCATCGGACTTGCGAGGACGGATCGACCTGACACTCGTAGTCTCTTGACCTGAGCAATGCTCTGTTGTCCACGAATTCTCCTGAGGGGCGATCACAGGCTGATGGCACGCGTGTCCCTGCAGAATCTGACCAAACTCTTCCCTGACGGCACGAAGGCCGTCGATGACCTGACAATCGATGCGTCCGACGGTGAGTTCCTTGTGCTTGTCGGTCCCTCGGGCTGTGGCAAGACCACTGCCTTGCGCATGATCGCGGGACTGGAAGAGATCTCCTCCGGCACCCTGAGTATCGATGGGGCAGTTATGAACGATGTCCCACCCCGCGATCGTGACATCGCGATGGTTTTCCAGTCCTACGCGCTTTATCCGCATATGAGCGTCCGTCAGAACATCGGATACCCACTCCAGGTACGCAAGATGCCCAAGGATGAGATCGCCAGGCGTGTGGACGCGGCTGCAGCGATGCTCGAACTCACCCCGTACCTCGACCGTCGGCCTGCGCAGATCTCAGGTGGGCAGCAGCAGCGAGTGGCAATGGGTCGCGCAATCGTGCGCGAACCCAAGCTGTTTCTCATGGATGAGCCGCTTTCGAACCTTGATGCGAAGTTGCGTGTGCAGACTCGTTCCGAGATCACCGAACTCCAGGACCGTCTCGGAGTGACAACGCTCTATGTGACCCATGATCAGGTCGAAGCGATGACTATGGGTGATCGTGTGGCCGTCATGCGGCTGGGCGTGCTGCAGCAAGTGGCCTCACCGCAGGAGCTCTACGAGAACCCGGCCAATGTCTTCGTTGCCGGGTTCATTGGAAGTCCGCCAATGAACCTCTTCCACGCGCAGGTACGTAGCGAAGATGGTCAGGTCTCTCTTGACTTCGGGTCGCAGAGCATTTCAATGCCCGTGGACTTGCCCCTGACCACGCTGTTGAGAAGCAGGAACGGTGCCGAAGTGATCGTTGGGGTGCGTCCAGAGTCGATCACCCTCGTCCAGCAATCTGGTTCTGCGCAGGTCGACGCCCGGGTGAGGCTGGTCGAAGTTCTCGGCGGGAGTTCCTTGGTCCACTTCCAACTTGACGCGCACCCGGTGGCGGATGAGGCCCTGACGGGTGGCGACGGAGTGATCGGCCAACGCGCCGCATCCGTCGGGTCTCGCCAGGACAGTGATCTCCTCGCAACCTTGCCGGCGCCTGTAGGAGTGAGCGTGGGAGAGCGTGTCGCACTGCACTTCCCCACTTCATCCCTGAGTATTTTCGATGCGACGACGGGCGCGACTATTCGATGAGATCGCGTCCGTGGAGAGCCGGCTGTAGCGTCGGAGGGTGTCCGAAGGCCCTCTAGTCGACGCGTGGTACGCGGCACGTGCCCGCCGAAGTCATTCGATGCAGATTCCCGGCCACAAGATGCGCTACGGGCGGGAGGGGGTGACCTCCTTCGCGCAGGATGTGCTGGCGCCGCTGCTGCAAGACGACATTCCTTTGCAGGGAGGCGCAGACGACAACGTCTTCAGTGGACGCGTCCTCGAGAAGGCCGAGAAGTTATGGGCCGAGGCGATCGGTGCGGATCACGCACGGTTTCTCGTCGGAGGGTCTACCCAGGGGAACATCGCGGCACTGACGTCTGTGGTTGCCCCAGGCGTCACGGTGTGTATCGACCGCACCTCGCATAGGAGTGCGCACGCGGGGCTCGTCACCTCGGGTGCGACGCCGCGGTGGATCCTTCCCCGTATCCACCCCGATTTCGGTGTTCCGATCGGCGTGCATCCGAGCGATATCGACATGTCGGGCGCCTATGCCTTGTTCGTCACATCCCCCGCGTACGTCGGAACGATCACGGAGATCGAGCCACTCGCAGATCTCTGCCACAGGCAGGACTCGGTCCTGATCGTCGACCAGGCGTGGGGCGCGCACCTGGACTTCCTGCCCGGTGGCGGCGCGCATGCGCGCGGGGCTGACGTGGTGACCACCAGCGTGCATAAGGCGTTAACTGGTTACTCGCAGACGGCGGTGACCTCGCTCAAGGGACCGCGGGTCAAACCCTCCACGTTGTCTCACGGTGTGGACCTCACGGCAACCACGTCGCCGTCGGCCACGCTCCTCGCGTCGATCGATGCCACGCGCATCGCACTCCTTCGCGACGGGGGACACCGGCTCGCCCTTCTGATCGAGGCGGTGGCCGAAGCACGTGCGGCCCTGGCGCGCGTCCCGGGACTCGTGGTTCTCGATGACTCGAACGTGGGCTGTGCGATGGATCCCCTGAAGCTCACCATCTGGGTTCCCCGCACGGGGACGACGGGTGCGTCGATCGCGTCGACGCTCTGGGATCAGGGGATTGGAGTGGAGGCCGCCGATGCGGACACCGTGATCATGACGGTTTCCGTCGCGGATGAGCCCGAGGAACTGCCCGAGGTGGTTGCGGCGTTGACGTCGGTGATCGAGGCGCAGCGCAGCGCGCCACGCGCGCCCGCCCCGGCGGCCACGTGGCAGATCCAGCCCGATGTGGTGCTTTCGCCACGGGATGCCTACTTCGCCCACCGGATTCGGATCCCGCTTCGGGACGCCGTGGGAAAAGTGAGCACGGAGCAGTTCTGCCCCTATCCGCCCGGTGTGCCACTCCTTGCACCCGGTGAACGTGTCACCTCGGACGTAATCGAGGCGATCCTCGTAGCGAAGCAGTCGACGCGAATGGCCTATTGCAGCGATCCGACTGCCGAGACGATTGAAGTGGTGGATGAGAGTCACGCACTGACGTGACGACTAGCGCGCCCGACGTCGACCCGCGCCCGATCCAGGTTTCCGCGATCCACCGTGGGAGGACGACCGGCCATTCCGTGGTGCGCGACGGGACTTGCGAGGTCCTGAGGCAGCGTGACCGGCGCGGTGGGGGCGCTTCACCTGTGCGTGCACGGTCGGGGGTACCCATTCCACGCCGCTCGGCTCGCGGGCACCGGTGATCCGTTCCATGTGCGGATCGTGGGCACCGACGGTCGCGAACTCGGCCTGAACGCCAGCGCGTTTGGCCAGCGCACGCATCTCTCGCTGCTCATTGGGGCGCGCCAAGGTGACGACGGTCCCAGACTCCCCGGCGCGAGCGGTGCGCCCAGCGCGATGCAGGTAGTCCTTCGGGTCTGTCGGTGCATCGACGTGCACAACCAAGCTGATGTCATCGACATGGATTCCGCGCGCAGCGACATTCGTCGCGACAAGCACCGGTGTGGCACCGGATTTGAACGCCTCGAGGGCACGGTTGCGCGCCCCCTGGGCCTTGCCGCCATGGAGGGAGCCGACTGCGATGCCTCGCCGGGCGAGCTTCTCTGCGAGCCGATCCGCTCCGCGCTGGGTGCGCACGAACATGATGGTGCGTCCCTCGCGCGCTGCGATTCGCGATGTGAGTGCGTCACGATCTTCGGACTTCACCACGAACACGTGGTGCTCCATCTGACCCTGGTCCTCGATAGGCGTTTCGACGCTGTGCTCGATGGGGTTGCGAAGATAGGTCTTCACGAGTGCGTCGACGTCACGATCGAGGGTGGCGCTGAAGAGCAGGCGTTGCCCGTTCTCGGCGGTTGCGTTCAATATCTCCCGCACGGACGGCATGAAGCCCATATCCGCCATTTGATCTGCCTCATCGAGGACCACGATCTCGCACCGAGACAGATCAACCGCACCACGGTGCATGAGGTCGATCAACCGGCCAGGTGTGGCCACCAGGATCGGAACTGCACGCTCGAGTGCCTGAAGTTGCCGATTGAAGGGCATGCCGCCGGCGATGACCACGGAGGAGAGGTTCACCTTGCGCGCGAGGGGTGCGATCGTGTCGTTGATCTGCATGGCGAGTTCGCGGGTGGGGGAGAGCACCAATGCCAGCGGGGCATGGCGCTTCGCCGTGCGCCCGGCCAGTCGAGTGAGCAGAGCCAGACTGAAGGCGAGGGTCTTCCCCGATCCCGTCTGGCCACGGCCGAGGACGTCGCGACCCTTGATCGCGTCCGGCAATGTGGCCGTCTGGATCGGAAAGGGTTGCGTGAAACCACTGTGGGCGAGTGCGCGCGCCAGGGGCGCGGCCACGCCAAGTTCTGTAAAGGACATGTCTGACTACACCAAATTTCCCATGACCACACCGTGTGTTGGGGTGTGGGGGCGAACTCGCCCTGAGGGAAAGCGCGCTTTGATTGATAACGAGGTTTCGAGATCGTCATCAGTCTACCGCACGTACGCGATACCTCCAAATACGTGATGCGTTGACGAGGACACATTGAGACTGGTCAGGTGAGTGACCTTCGCCTCCAGGCAACCGCGAGGACCCCTGCGATAAGGACAATGCCGGCACCTCCCGCCAGCCACATCGTGACGCTATTGCCACTCGCGGACGGGGTTTCCTCTTCCTGGACAGGAGCGCTTTCACCGATGGCGAATGTGATCGCGCCGCTGACGGGATGACCATCTGCCGACACAACCCGGTATGAGACCTGCCACTTACCGCTTCTCAGTTCCGCTGGCCACGGCAACACAAGCTCGTTCCCATTCGGGGTGACGGATGCGGAGGTTACGACATTTCCTGCTTCATCGATGATCGCGACCGTCGAAAGGTTCAGCAGGTCCTCATTGAACGTGAACCGGACGTCCGCGGGGGTTGCGGCAACGCTGGAGTTATCGACCGGAGACGTGGAGATGAGTTGTGAGTGCGCGTTCGCGGGGGCGATTCCGAGTGCCACGAGAGCTGCCGAAATCACGACCATGGCTGTCCACTTCATGGCAATCGAACCTGACCGCGGTGGACGACGACGGCGTTCCCCTTCAACACCGTGGCCTGGAGCTCCCATGGACCCGTGACCGGTAGGACGCCCGTCGCGGTAGTCCCATCGAAAGTCCAGGTGAGGGGTCCAAGGAGTGACGGGTGCATCCACGTCACCTCCCCCGTCATGGATTCCCGGGACGAAAGTTGCAGTGCTCCGGGGCTGAAGCCAGATAGCGTGAGTCGGGATGCGGGAACTGTGGTGATCGCGCGAGGGGCGAGCGCACGACCTCCACGTTTCACCTGGAAAGCCATGGCACCACTCACCACGTGCCCGTCACCGGACACAACCGACCACGTCACGGCGTAGGGACCCCGACTGAGCGTGGATCCGGGGCGCACTGTCACGCGTGTCCCGGAGTTTCCGACCTGGTGGGCAACTGCACGTCCCTGTGCGTCTAGGAGCCGGAGCTCTTCAACCGAGACCGGCTCGCTGAATCGCAACAGGATCTCTGCCGGTGGGAGCACCACGTTCGCTCCGGATGCGGGTGTGGAGGCGACGAAGTCCGCGTGGGCATGGGCGGGTGCTGGGCCCACTCCTGTGAGGAGCAGACCCAGCACCGCGGCTGTCGCGAAGCGACGCACTAGTGCCCGTGTCCCGAGGATTGCGCAGCCACCACCGTGACGGTCGGTGCCGGCATCTTCATGTCGGATCCATCTCCGGCCACCTGCGTCCATGCCTCCAAGGCCTTGTTGGAGTTCGCGATGGTGTGACCACCGCGATGGAGGGTGATGGGTGTCCCCGCGGGTGCCTTCGCCGCCGTGGTGGTGAAACTCACCCCACCATCGGCCGCCACCGTTGCGGATCCGATTCGCGTCTCACCGGAGAACACGCCGACGTCCTTTCCCGCGAGGGATGGCAGATTCGCAGATACCACCACGTCCGAGCCCGAGCGCGTGAGCTTCACTTCGGCATCACACACCTGGACCGTGGGGAGTGCCACCCTGCGGGAAGCCTCTCCCGGATTCAGGGTCGGGTACCTGAGGTTCAGTCCGAAATCGTCGAACTGATCATCCGGGAGGTGTCCACCGGACCAGGTGATGGTGTTGCCTGACCTCGTGATCGTCCACCCCGGCTTCTGCTGTGGCTTAACCCCGGCAGCATTGATTCCTGCCGGGATGTTCACAGTGACGGAGTTCGTCGCGTCACCATCGCAGCCGTGCGGCACGCGTAGGAACAGCGTCCCGTAGCCGCCAGATGTGGCTGTCGCCCCGTTGAGGGTCGCGGTCACATGCGCGGTGGCGGGAGATGCCAAGCCGATGGTAAGTGTGGTGACAGCGAGTGCGACACCCATGAATGGTCGAAACATTGTTGTCCTCTCTGAATCTGAATCCGCCGAGAAGCGACGGAAAATCCGCTCCCGGGCCATCCGGGAGCGGGTGATGCGTTGATTCAGAGATGAACGGGCGGAGCCCGCGTGGAAGGGTTTTCTAGGGTGATGCCTACGGAAGCAGGAAGAACACGATGCGTTATTGCAAGGTGACCGCATGGGATCGCGGGCAGGGGGAGCAGTATGCCGAGGATCCCGCGTCCCCACTCGATGAAGCTCTCGATCACGTGATCCAGGTGGATCAGAACGATCGACGCGATTGCCGCCGCCCCCACGTGGAATAGCACCATCGACCAGGGTGATGAGTACCCGTGGCTCACGTGGGAGAAGCTCAGGATGACGTGGATGAGTGCCTGGGCACCAACGAGATAGAGGAACGCCCACAGCACAGTTCTCCGCTTCGAGACCGCCGGCATGCTCAGGGCCAGGGAAGCAGCGATGACGAGCGCAATCGAAGCCCCACCAGGTATTGAGCCGTCTGCCAGGGAGTGACCAGCGAGACCGAGCGACGCCATCACGGACGCGAATACCGCGGTCCGGAACATGTTGAGATGCTACTCAATCGGACGACCCACTCGCTTCTCAGAGAAGGGTGAGCGTGCCGGAAGCGCGCGGCTCTCCACGGGCGTCAGGTTGATGGTGCCTGTGCCACCCTCCCAGCCGCCTGTTGGCGCACTGGGCTCGGTGGTCTCCGCCGCATAGGACCAGGTCTCCTGGTTGGGGTCGATCATGATCGCTGCGCAGCCCTTGGGGACGGACGTGCGTAGTTCGTAGACTTCTGAACGTGGTAGGTCGGGATTGAACACGCGTGTCGTTCTCCCCGTAATCAGTGGGCTGGTGGCATCCCTCATGTCCGTGGGGACTGCCACCTTCGCACCAGTGCATGCGGTGCCTGTGTCGACCAACGGACTCGTTGTCACGAGCGCATCCGTCCAAGTGCAGTCTGTTGGAACGGCCTCCACCTGGGTCGATGCATCGACGGTGTACGAGGGCTCGCCCGCGCGGCTCGTCCTCGCGGTCACGGCGCCGTCCTCGGGATCGGTCCGGGTGACGGTGACGCTGCCCGGTGCCGACCGAACGGTTGCCGATGAGTCCGTCGCGGTGGGAGCCGGGGCCTCGACCCTCGCCGTGACCCTCAACCTCGCCTATGGCGCTTGGATCACAAGTGGCGCCGGCACCGTGGCAAATCCTTCCGATCATCTCGACGTCACCGTGTCGTTTGCCGCCACGCCCCCGACTCCCGCACCCACGTCTGCTGAACTTCCGTCACCCACGCCGTCACCGACTTCGTCCGCCACGCCAACGACTTCACCATCACCCGAGATTTCCACCACGCCGGTGCGGACAGACACCGTCGCGCCGATCCGTGTGCTGCTCGCAGGACCGTCACTGGCGGACCGGAGGTCGGTGACCAGGGCGATCGCATCGTTGCCCCCTGGTGCACGAGTCATCGTGGTCGTCCGACCGTCGAAGGGGCAGCGCAGCGAGGCGCTGCGCGTTGCCCGGTCGGTGGCCGCTGTCGCTCGGGAGTCGGGGCGCTCGGCGATCATCCGCCTTGGGCCATCTGCCCCCGGAGCCCGGGCTCGCTTGGAACTCGTTGCGGCCCCCGCCCTCGTCCCACGTTCCGGTGCGACCACATCCTCAGCATCTTTCGATGTGTCGCTCGTCCTCGCCCCACGTCCGGTCGTCCTCGTGCATGGCATGTGGTCCGATGCCACATGGTGGTCGGCATACCTCGGGGGAAGTGGCTTCCTCGCGGGAGCGGATTCAACGTGGGTGGGTGCTGCGGTGAACACCATGGACACCGGGACGGCGTTGTTGCCGTACGCCTCCGTGAAGACCGTGTCCGAGAACGCCGCGCTCGCCTGGGTATTCATTCAGGGACGGATGTCGGCGCTGAATGCTCACGAGGTCGATGTCGTCGGTCATTCCCTGGGCGGGGTCATCATTCGGCGCATGCTCCACGATCCTGCGACGGGAGCGGACGCGCGCGCGGCGATCCGGGGTGTCGTGTTGCTGGGGACACCGAACGGCGGCTCCGACTGTTCGACTGCCTGGCCGGTTCCGGCCAATAGCGAACTCACCTTTGCGGCTATGGAAACGTTCAATCTCGCCTACCCCGGGTATCCAGGC
This sequence comes from Candidatus Nanopelagicales bacterium, assembly GCA_044375955.1. Taxonomy (GTDB): domain Bacteria; phylum Actinomycetota; class Actinomycetes; order S36-B12; family S36-B12; genus VGCC01. The sequence goes on from JBILLS010000005.1 coordinate 61,875, forward strand.
ACGTTTACGACGTCTCTGTATTCCGACCACATCGGATTCACGTGCTTCCGAGCGAGCAGCGGTGACCTATTCGTCCCGGCGTGGAGCACGCAGGCCCAGTCCGTGGACGCTGTGCAACGGATCTCACCGGGGGTGCAGCACGCCTCGTTGCCCTCGAGTTCCGCGGTGTTCTCTGGCTATGTCCGCCCGGCCCTGTCACTCGCGACTGCCCCGGTCTCGAGCGGACCATCCACGGTGCTCCCGAACCCGACTGCCGCGGCGACGAACCTTGACGACGGCACGGCGACGGGGACTTCGCTCACGGTGACGCGCTCGGTCACGCTCAACCCGGGGCAGACTCTCGTGGCGAGTGTCGTTGCACCAGGTGGATCGACCGGGACACTCACGTACCCGATTGGCGTGGTCACGGCGTCGGCTACTTTGAATCGAGTCGGCGAGTTCCCGGTCATCCAGGGCGAGGCGAGCTACGCGGCT
>JBILLS010000036.1:0-19583 GCA_044375955.1 Candidatus Nanopelagicales bacterium
TCATCTGGATCCTCGTCAGCGGCAACGTGCGCATCGGTATCACTGCTCTGACCGTGGTGACCTTCTTCTGCGCCACGCTCAGTCATGCCTACCTCTACCGAGGCATCGCATGGGCCGCCGGGTACGCCGCGATCACCCTGACCTTCGGCTGGGGAATCGAGGTCCTCGGCACCATCACGAAGTTCCCCTTCGGTGACTACAGCTACAGCGATGCACTCGGCCCGACTCTCCTCGGTGTACCGATCCTGATTCCGATGGCCTGGTCGATGATGGCGTACCCGGTGCTCCTCGCGGCCCAGCGTCTGGCCACGACCTCCTTCGGTACAGCGTTCATCGGCGGGTGGCTGCTCGCATCGTGGGACCTGTTCCTCGATCCACAGATGACGGGCGAGGGTTACTGGATCTGGAACCAGATCGGGTGGACCCTTCCCGGGATACCCGGGATTCCCCTGCAGAACTTCCTCGGGTGGCTCCTGTCGTCGATCGCGTTGATGTGGCTACTCGATCGACTCAAGCGCAAGACCGCCAACGATGCGGTTCCCAACGCCATGCTGCTGTGGGTGTATTTCTCCAACATCCTCGCCGCTGCGGTGTTCTTCGGTAAGCCCGGGGTGGCGCTATGGGGCGGGGCGTGCATGGGATTCGTGATCGTCCCGTGGCTGTGGCGCCTGTGGAGTCAGCCCCGGTGATAGGCCAGGCACTGGTACGTGCCGCATCCCTCACAGCACTGGGCCTGACCGCACACACCGCCTACAACCTCACACGCCTGCGTTCACTGCCGACGTCGGCGCCGGTTGTCGTGGAATCGGTGACCATCCTGATCCCGGCGCGCAACGAGGAGGAGCACGTCGAGCAGACCGTCCGAGATGCCCTCGCGCAAACCGGTATTGAGAACCTGCAGGTGATCGTGCTCGACGACGGATCCACGGATCGCACGGCGATGCTCCTGGATGCGATCACCGATCCTCGACTCACTGTGATCCACGCCCCCGACGACTCACCACCCGACGGTTGGCTCGGCAAGCCCTGGGCGTGCGCGCGGCTCTCGGAACAGGCCACCGGCTCGGTGCTCGTCTTCCTCGATGCGGACGTGCACCTCGAGCCGGGGGCAGTCGCGGGGGGGATCCACCTGCTCCGCAGCCTGGGTCTCGACCTGGTCGCCCCGTATCCACGCATCATCGCCCCGACACCACTGCAGCGGGTCGTGCAGCCACTCGTGCCCTGGTCCTGGGCCACCACCGTGCCACTGGGCTGGGCCGAGACATCGCAGTGGTCGTCGCTGTCCGCGGCGAATGGTCAATTCCTCGTGTTCGACGCCGGCGCCTACCACCGCATCGGAGGACATGCGTCCGTGAGTGGCGAGGTGCTCGAGGACATCGCACTCATGCGCGCAATTCGCGCGGCTGGCGGCCGTGCGATCACCGCCGACGGTTCTGATGTCTCGTCCTGTCAGATGTATCCCACGGATAGGGAGATGGTCGACGGCTACACAAAGTCACTGTGGGATGCCTTCGGCAGCGCGGTGGGGAGCGTTGCCGCAACGTCGTTCCTCGTCGGCACCTACACCCTCCCCGCCCTCGCGATGGTCACGGGACGCGATTCACGTACCCGCCGGTGGGGTGCACTGGGCTATGCGGCAGGTGTGCTCGGTCGCGAACTCGTCGCCCGGCGAACCGGTGAACCCTGCCTCACGCGGGGCGCACCCGATCCCCTCGCCCAACCGGCGTCGATCGCGGCGTTCGCGTTCCTCACGGCTTTGTCCTGGAAGCGTCGGCGCGCGGGTACCACGCAGTGGAAGGGGCGCCCGGTATGAGCCGGGTGGTCGTCGTCGGCGCAGGTGTCGGTGGCCTCGCCGTCGCCGCACGCCTGAAGGTCAAGGGACACGACGTCATCATCTTCGAGCAGGCGCCCACGGTCGGAGGCAAGCTCGCGACCTACCGGCGCGATGGATTCGCTTTCGACACCGGACCGAGTCTGTTCACCCTCCCTGCGGTGTATCGCGATCTGTTCCTCAAGACGGGGCGGGCACTCGAGGACGAGGTCGACCTGCAGCCCCTCGACCCGGCTTTCGGTTACCGCTTCGCAGATGGGACATCTGTTGTTATGCCCGGGGTGGATCCCGCGCGATGCGCGATAGCACTCGGCGACGCCCTCGGTGCGAATGCCCAGCAAGAATGGCGCGCCTTCATGGAACGGGCAGGTGACATGTGGCAGTTGACGCGCCGACCCTTCCTCGAGTCACCGCTCGACGGCTGGCGCACGTTGCTCCCGTTGGCCAAGCCCCGTGATGTGCGCACAATCGCGCCGTTCACATCATTGCGCTCGCTCAGCCGTGAGTACTTCCATGACCCGCGGCTGGTCACCCTCGTCGATCGCTATGCCACCTACACCGGATCCGATCCGCGCAAGGCACCCGCAGTGCTGGCCACCGTCCCCTACGTCGAACAGGCCTTCGGTGCCTGGCATCTGGGAGGTGGGGTCGGAACACTCGGCGACGCCCTGCATAGGCGCTGCCTGTCGCTCGGCGTCGATGTGCACGTCCAAGCACCGGTCGACAGGATCACCACGCGCCACGGATCGGTGACGGGCGTCGACACCGGAGACGGCCACGTCGATGCGGACATCGTGATCGCCAACGCCGATGCGAGCATCGTCTACGGCTCGCTCGTCGATGACCGGGCAGCGCACAAGGAACGGGCTCGCGTCGAGGCTGCGGCACCCTCCCTCGCCGGGTTCGTCATCCTTCTCGCCCTGTGCGGTCGGACACCGAATCTCCAGCATCACAACGTGTGGTTCCCTGCCGATTACGACAACGAATTCGACTCGATCTTCGGCACATCCCCGCGACCTGGTCCCGATCCGGCCATCTATGTGTGCTCACCCGACGATCCCGCGATGGCCCCACCCGATCACGAATCGTGGTTCGTTCTCGTCAATGCGCCTCGACACGGTCGCGCCGGTGTCGACTGGACCGCCCCCGGGCTGGCGGAGGACTACGCAGATCACGTGCTCGAGGTTCTGGCACGGCGCGGCATGGATGTGCGCGAACGCGTCCTCTGGCGGGAGGTGCGTACACCCGCGGACCTCGAAGCCAGCGTGCGCGCACCCGGTGGTTCGATCTACGGACAATCGAGCAACGGGCCGCGCGCTGCGTTCGCCAGGCCCGCGAACACGTCCCCGGTCAACGGGCTGTTCCTCGTGAGCGGATCCGCACACCCCGGCGGAGGGCTTCCCCTGGTCGGCATGGGAGCTGAGATCGTCGCAGAGCTGATCGGGCGCGCCTAGAGAGTCTGCGCAGCCTGCAGGTCGAGGTTGCGGTAGATCTCGATCGTCGCCGTCGATCGATTGAGCGTGTAGAAGTGCAGTCCTGGTGCCCCGACGTCCAGAAGGCGCGAACACAACTCGCTGGCTACCTCGACTCCGAGTGCGCGCACGGCATCCGCGTCGTCCCCGAGGGAGGCAAAGCGATCCGCGAGATCCCTCGGGAAGTCCGCACCGGACAGTGCCGTGAAGCGCTCGATTTGGTTGAGGTTGGTGACCGGCATGATCCCGGGGAGGATCGGCATCGTGCATCCGTGCGCCTGGGCGCGCTCCACCAGCCGTTCGTAGTCCTCTGCACGGAAGAACAGTTGGGTGATCGCGTACTCCGCACCCACGGCCTGCTTGCGCGCGAGAACGCGCGCATCCGCATCGAGGTCCGGTGACTCGGGATGACCCTCCGGGAAGGCAGCCACCCCGACACTGAAGTCGCCGAGTGACCGGATCATCGTCACAAGTTCATCGGCGTGGGTGAGACCGTCGGGGTGTGGTTCCCACGCACCCGAGGCAGGTGGGTCACCGCGTAACGCCAGCATGTTGGTGATTCCACCCGCCGCGTACTCCTGGATCACGCCGCGCACCTCGTCACGCGATGCGCCCACGCAGGTCAGATGTGCAACCGGGAGGATCGTCGTGTCCTGCGCGATCTCCGTCGTGATGCGCACCGTGCGATCCCGGGATGAGCCTCCCGCGCCGTAGGTGACCGAGAGGAACGTGGGCGACAGGGCCTCCAGTCGGCGGACCGTGGCCCACAGTTCCGACTCACCCTCGGGTGTCTTGGGCGGAAAGAGTTCGAAGGAGAAGGACATCTCCCCGCGTCGCAGCAACTCACCGACGGACCGGGTCACTCCGGTTCGGGTCGCCATGCCGTCAGCCTACGGCGCGACGGAGGGCCTGCAGCCCCCTCGCACGCCCCCGTAGGCTCACGGCGTGCACGAGCCGGCACCCATCAACCCCCTGGACATCGCGGACCTCCGCGCCCGCGTCCAGGTGGTCGTCGACCGCGTGCTGAGCGAGCAGGGAGCACTGCTCACCTCGCTCGGGGAGGACCTCGCGCCACTGGCCCACTCGCTCAACGGACTGCTCGCCGGTGGCAAGCGCCTCCGCCCCGCCTTCTGCTACTGGGGATGGCGCGGTTACGCACGCGACGACTCGCTTGATTCCGGAGTCCTCGAGGCCGCGAGCAGCCTGGAGTTCCTCCAAGCATGCGCACTGATCCACGACGACGTCATGGACGGCTCGGACACCCGCCGCGGACTTCCCGCGGCCCATCGACATTTCGCCTCCCTGCACCGGGAGGAGCAGTGGCACGGCTCGCCCGAGGGATTCGGGGTGGGCGCGGCGATCCTCCTCGGTGACCTGTGTCTGTCCTGGGCCGATGCGGTCATGCTGACCGCGTCGCTGCCGGCCGAGTCGCTCGCCCGCGCGAAGCGCGTCTACGACGAGATGCGCACGGAGCTCATGGCCGGCCAGTACCTGGATCTACTCGAGCAGGCGCGCCGCGGCGGTTCCGTGGACCGGGCTCTGCGCGTTGTGCGTTACAAGTCCGCGAAGTACACCATTGAACGGCCCCTGCACATCGGTGCGGCGATCGCTGACGCACCGGCCGAGATCTTCGCCGCCTACACCGGGTACGGACTCCCCCTCGGAGAAGCGTTCCAACTCCGCGATGACGTCCTCGGTGTGTTCGGCGACCCGACCGAGACCGGCAAGCCCGCGGGTGACGATCTCCGGGAGGGGAAGCGCACGGTTCTGATCGCCATCGCCACCGAACGTGCAACCCCCGCCCAGGCATCCGTCCTGCACCGATACCTCGGTGATCCCGCACTCGATGCGCGCGGGGTCGAGTCGCTTCGCGAAGTGATCGAGGACACAGGCGCGCGTCAATCCACGGAGGATCTCATCGGTCAACTACTCGACTCCTCCCTGGCGGCCCTCGATTCCGCGCCCCTCGACCCGGTGGCCGCCGAGGTCCTGACCGGCCTCGCATATGCGGCCACGCGCCGTTCCTTCTAGCCTGGTCACATGTCCCCCCTCTCCCGTTGGCTTCCCTTCGGTGGTCCGCGCACCGTGTCCGGTCCCACCGAGCGCGTGGTCGTGGTGGGGGCGGGACTCGCCGGCCTCTCCGCAGCCATGCGGCTCGCCGGTGCCGGTCGTGAGGTCACCGTGCTCGAGCGCGAGGAGGTTCCCGGTGGTCGCGCCGGACGCCTCGATATCACCACCGCGGACGGCACCTACCGGTTCGACACCGGACCCACCGTCTTGACCATGCCCGACCTCATCGCCGACGCATTCGACTCCGTCGGCGAGGACATGGACACCTGGCTCGACCTGGAACCCATCTCACCGCTCTATCGGGCGTTCTACCCGGACGGCTCCGTCCTCGACGTGCACTCCGACACCGAAGCGATGGCGCAGGAGATCACCGAGGTCATCGGTCCCGACGAGGCAGCCGGCTACCGCCGCTACGTGGACTTCGTCTCGCAGCTCTACCGCTACGAGATGCGTGACTTCATCGATCGCAACATCGACTCACCCCTCGATCTGATCACGCCCGACCTCGCGAAACTCATCGCGATCGGCGGATTCCGCAAACTTGCACCGAAGGTGCGTGAGTACCTGAAGGATCCCCGCACCGAGCGGATCTACTCCTTCCAGGCCATGTATGCCGGGCTCTCCCCCTACGACGCCCTCGCCATCTACGCGGTGATCGCCTACATGGACTCCGTGGCCGGGGTCTACTTCCCCAAGGGCGGCATGCACGCCCTGCCCGTGGCGATGGCGGGTGCCGCGGAGAAGCACGGCGTGAACTTCCGATACGGCACCACCGTCGCCTCCATCGAGACACGCGGTGATCGTGCGACGGCGGTGATCACCGAGGACGGCGAGCGCATCGAGGCCGACGTCGTGGTTGTCAATGCGGACCTGCCCGTCGCCTACCGTGATCTCCTCGGTCGCGAACCGTGGTCGATCCGACGCCTGAAGTACTCCCCCTCCTGCTACCTGCTGCTCGCAGGCTCCTCAGCGCACTACTCGAAGATCGCGCACCACAACATCCACTTCGGGCGTAGCTGGCAGGGAGTCTTCGAGGACCTGATCGACCACCGCAGCTTGATGTCCGATCCCAGCATCCTCGTCACGAACCCGACGCGTTCGGATCCCGCACTCGCGCCTGCCGGCAAGGAGATCTACTACGTCCTCTTCCCCACTCCCAACCTCGACTCTCCCATCGACTGGGAGCGGACTGCGCCGCGCTACCGCAAGGAGGTGCTGCGCACGCTCGAGGAACGCGGGTACATCGGATTCGAGGACGCCATCGAAGTCGAGGACGTCACGACCCCGCTCGAGTGGGGGGCGCGCGGCATGGAGCGGGGTGCACCCTTCGCTTCGGCCCACTCCTTCCTCCAGACCGGACCCTTCCGGCCGAGCAATCTCTGGGGCGAGAACGTGGTGTTCACCGGCTCCGGCACGCAGCCGGGTGTCGGGGTGCCGATGGTGCTCATCTCCGGACGCCTGGCCGCGGAGCGGGTCACCGGCAAGGATCCGAACTACCGATCACGGGCGATGCGCTAGGTCGGGCAGACTGCACCCGTGAGTTCCCGGGACCTCGATGCCGCCGGCATCACCGATCCGGAGATGCGCAGCTCCTATGAGCGGTGTCGCGAACTCAACGCCCAACATGGAAAGACGTACTACCTCGCCACCCTCCTACTTCCCCCGGCCAAGCGGCCCTACGTCCACGCCCTCTACGGGTTCGCCCGATACGCCGATGAGATCGTCGACGACCTCTCCTCGACCCTGACCGACCAGGAGAAATCGGACTGGCTCGGCTCGTGGGGGGATGCGTTCCTGGACGACATCCGACGTGGATCCTCCAGTGATCCAGTGTGCCGCGCAGTCGTCGACACGGTCCAGCGCTGGGAGATCCCCACCGAGCACTTCGAGGCGTTCTTGCACTCGATGCGCATGGACCTCACCGTCACCGAGTACCCGACCTACGACGATCTCTACGAGTACGTCTACGGGTCGGCAGCGGTCATCGGTCTTCAGATGGTCCCGATACTCGAACCCACGTCACCCGAGGCGTACGAGCGTGCGATGGATCTGGGCGTGGCGTTCCAGTTGGCGAACTTCATCCGGGACGTCAATGAAGACCTCGATCGCGGCCGCGTCTACCTCCCACTCGATGAACTCGCCCGCTTCGACGTGACACGGGAGGTTCTGGAACGCCGAGTCGCCACACCGCAGGTGAAGGCCGCCCTGCGGCACCAGATCGACCGGGTGAAGCGCCTGGAGGAACGGTCACGGCCGGGGGTGGAGATGCTGCATCCCTCCTCGCGTGACTGCATCGAGGCGGCGCGCGAGCTCTATTGCGGAATCGCCGACCAAGTCGTGGCCATCGACTACGAGGTGTTCAAGAAGCGCGCGAAGGTCCCGATGGTCAAGCGTCTCTCCGTGGCCTTTCCTGCCTGGCGACGCGCGGTGCGCGCACGCCATCGCTACGGCGCGGGCCACCCACAGGGAATCGCTGCCGCCTAGCGTCGCCAGATGGGGGGGCCGGCTGTGGGCGTGCGCTGGAGTCCGCGGCGCCCGAACCACACCCACAGGCTCAGCGACAGCAGGACCAGGGAGAACCCGAACAGGATGTCTTCCGCCGGCGCGAACGCGATTCGGCCATCTCCGAACATCGGCGGAGGTCCACTGCTCGGTGACGTCGAGCCGATGATGGCGTCGCCGCTGTAGAGAACGATGCCGAAACCGGTGAACATCCCGTTGGTGATCAGCTGGAAGAACAGGATGATCGCGTAGGAGACCCAGAAGGCCTTTCGAGTGACCATGCGCGTGCGCAGAACGAAGAGGTCGACGATGAGCGCGGCGAGGACGGCAACGACCCCGATCTCGGTGTAGGTCATGCACCATCACCGACATTCCATCCCTTGACGCTACGCACGGCCTCCAGAGTGAGGATCGATGCGATGGGGATCACCATGAAGAAGAACAGTTCGTCGATGGGGATCTCGGCGGGAAGGTAGATGCCAAGGATGCGGTCCTCGTCGAACCACCAGTGTCCCTGGCTGATCGCATAGGCATCCCACACCAGGAATGGCCATACGACGATGACCAGGACCGCCAGGAGTCTGCGGGGTCGCGCCAGAACGCGCGCACGTAGCACGAGTTCGAGCCAGAGGGAGCCAGCCAGCACGAAGACGAGCACCGCGACATAGGAGAAGCGACCGAGCACCTACCTATACTGACGCATCCATGTCCACACACCCGCACCTGCGTCTCGGGCTGGTCGGCGGGGAATGCACCGGCAAAAGCACACTGGCCCAGCGCATCGAGGTGGAGACGGGTGCCCATCGCGTCGGGGAGTTCCTGCGCACATTCGTCGAACGTGAGGGTCGTCCCCCACGACAGGACGAGCAGGGGCTGATCCTGGAGGCCCAGAGGACCATGGATCTGCACGCGTGCCCCACCGCGATCCACGTCGCCGATCCGATACCCGGCATGACTGCCGTCTACAGCGCGGTCTATTTCGACGATCATGCTCTCGTGGATCGTGCTGTCGCGGATTCCACGCGTTTCGATGTCATCGTCTGGTGCGACATCGACATCCCATGGGAGCCGGATGGTCCGCAGCGCGATGGACCTGAATTCCGTGCAGCCGCGCATGCAGTATTGGCCGAACTGTTCATTCCCCGTCTCCGCGACGCCGGGATTCCCGTGCTGGAGGTCCGTGGGAGTGTGGATGACCGCTGGGCGGCGGTCCACGCCCACATCCGCGAGGCGTGGCACCCCTGATCGGTGCTCACCCGTACCTACACTCGCAAGGGTGGAGACCACTTCCCCAGCCGATCTCCTCGGTGAGGTCATCGACGGTCGCTACCGCGTACGCCGCTTGGTGGCGCGCGGAGGCATGGCGACGGTCTACGAGGCACTGGATCTGCGCCTCGATCGCGTGGTCGCACTGAAAGTGATGCATCCGCACCTGGCTGCGGACCCCGAGTTCGTCGCCCGCTTCGAACGCGAGGCGAAGTCGGCTGCGCGCCTGAACCACCCACATGTGGTGGCGGTCTACGACCAGGGTGCTGCGGACGGCCTGGTCTACCTCGCGATGGAGTTCATCCCCGGTCGGACACTGCGCGACGTCCTACGCGCGCAGGGACGACTGAGCCCCGAGCAGGCGCTCGCGATCGTCGAACCGGTGCTGAGCGCACTCTCTGATGCTCACCGCGCCGGATTCGTGCACCGGGACATCAAGCCCGAGAACATCCTGATCTCGGATGACGGTCGGGTGACGGTCGCGGACTTCGGTCTTGCGCGCGCGATGGCAACCTCGTCGACGTCGGCGACCACCGGCATGATCATCGGGACGGTCGCCTATCTCTCCCCCGAGCAGGTTGAGACCGGTTCTGCCGATGCGCGCTCGGATATCTACGCCACGGGCATCTGCCTCTTCGAGATGGTCACCGGACGCCTCCCCCATGCGGGCGAGAGTCCCTTGGCCATCGCCTACCAGCACGTGAACTCCGATGTTCCCGCACCATCGCACCTGGTTCCCACCACGAGCAGGGAGGTCGACGCGATCGTCGTGACGGCGACACGGCGTGATCCGCATCGTCGCTACGCATCCGCCGATGACTTCCTGGCCGACGTGCACCGCGTGCGCCCGACACTTCCTCCACCCGAGGCATGGGACGGCGATCCGACCTTGGACACCGTCGTCGTCGGTGCACCGATGGCCACACAGCGGTGGGAGCGACCCGAGCCCCGACGCCGCCGCGCACCCTGGATCCTGGGCATCATCGCGCTCGCACTGGTGGCCGCGGCGGGCGGAGCCTGGTGGTTCCTGCAGGGACAGACCTCCCCCGCACCGGATGTCACCGGACTCACCATCACCCAGGCCCAATCCGCCCTCGCCGGAACCGGCTACCAGATCGCCGAAGGCTCCCCCGAGTTCAGTGAATCGGTCCCGGCCGGAGTGATCATCGCCACCGACCCAGCCCCGGGTGAGGGAATCCGCGAGGCGGGGACGCTGAGCGCGGTGGTCTCCCAGGGTCCGGAGCGATACCCGATCCCCGACCTCGCCGGGCTCGCACCGGATGCCGCGGTGGACCAACTCCTCATGGTTCCACTCGCGACCGGTGGACGCACGGAAGTCTTCGACTCGGCCATCCCGGCGGGACAGGTCGTGGGCACCGATCCCCCGGTCGGCACGAGTGTGGCGCCGAACACCCCCGTGGATCTGCTCGTCTCGAAGGGACCCGAGCCGATCTCCGTGGCCGACCTGACGAACCGTCGCGTCGGAACGGCGACGGCAGCCCTGGAGGAACGCGGTCTCGTCGTTGAGACCATCGAGCGGTTCTCGGAGAAGATCGAGCAGGGGCGCATCATCGGCCAGTCCCCCGCGCCGGGAACGACGATCCCCTCCGGGTCCACGGTCGAGATCCTGGTGAGCAAAGGGCCGCCGCCCGTAGTCGTGCCCAACCTCATCGATATGCGGCGCAAGGCCGCCGTCGCGGCACTCGAGGATCTCGGGCTTCGCGTCACCGTGGAAGCCGGTGAGTTCACCCCGTTGAATCGCGTGATCTCCCAGGTGCCCGCTGCCGGTACCGAGGTGCCGAAGGGCAGCACGGTCACTGTCCGGATCATCTAACCGGGTAACGCCGACTACAGCAGTGCGCCCTCGTGTTCGAGGAGGAGCACCTTGAGGTCGGCACCAAATCCGTAGGCGCCGATCGAGCCATCCGCGTGGATGATGCGGTGGCACGGCACGAACGGCGCGACGTGGTTCATCGCGCACGCGGTCCCGGCAGCGCGCACCGCCTTCGGATTCCCTGCAGCCTTGGCCAAGTACGAGTAACTCGAGACAGTTCCTCCGCGCACCTTGCGGAGAGCACGCCACACCTTCTGCTGGAACTCGCCGCCCGGCTGGTCGACGGGCACGGAGAGGATCGCATCGACATCCCCATCGACCCAATCGAGAACGACATCGGTGACGCCGTCCACGCGACGTGTGGTGCGCAACGAGGCGAGGTCCACATGGGCGGTGTCAGACTCCCGTGGGGCGCCGAACCATGACGCCACGACGACACCGTCCTCGTCGGCAACGAAACCCAAGGGGCCCCAAGGTGTCTTCACCGACGAGCGGCGGAGTTCGGCGAAACGGCGCGAGGTCATGTGCTGATCAACTCCCGCGGACTCATCCCCATCTCCTGCCGCACGAGACGACGCAGGTGCCGATCGCTCACGTGCAGGTGCGCTGCGGTCTCGCGCACACTGAGTCCGAGTCGTAGATAGCCGATCGCACGGCGCACGGTCTCAGCCCGGAAGGCCAATTGCGGGTGGTCCGAGTCGGGTCGGCAGCGTCGGCAGGGACGGAACCCCGAGGCCAAAGCCCGGTCGAGATCGTCGAACCAGACGATGTTCTCCGGACGGGGCGGCCGACTGGAACAGCCCACCCGGCACACGATCCCGGTCGTGCGGACGGCATAGAGGTGGCCCACGACGTCATCCTGCCTGCCGGTCGTGGGAATGACCAGACCGAAATCGGACTCGTAATTCGGAGAAGTCGGTCTAGCGACGGATGAGCATGTCGGCCACGAGGAAGGACAACTCGAGGCTCTGCTGCCGGTTCAGGCGCGGATCGCACGCAGTCTCGTAACGCTCGTGGAGGTCCGCCTCGGCGACGCCCCCCGTGCCCCCGATGCACTCGGTCACATCGTCGCCGGTGAGTTCGATGTGGATGCCACCCGGATACGTGCCGAGGCTCCGGTGGACGTCGAAGTACCCCTCGACCTCGGCGATCACGTCGTCGAAGAACCGGGTCTTGTGACCTGACGCGGCCTCGCGGGTGTTCCCGTGCATGGGATCGCACACCCAGACCACCGGCACACCGCTCGCATCCACCTTCTGGACGATTCCAGGGAGCACATCGCGGACCTTCGAGGCACCCATGCGTGTGATGAGGCTCAAGCGCCCGGGAATGCGATCGGGATTCAAGCGCTCCGCGACCTCCACGATCTCATCGGGTGAGGCATTGGGCCCCACCTTGACGCCGACCGGATTGTGGATGGTCGACGCGAAGTGAATGTGGGCACCGTCGAGTTGGCGCGTGCGCTCGCCCACCCAGAGGAAGTGTCCGGAGACGTCGTAGGGCTTGCCGGTTCGGGAGTCAATGCGGGTCAAGGCGCGCTCGTAATCCATGGACAGTGCCTCGTGCGCCGCGTAGAACTCCACGCGCTCGAACTCACTCGGGTTCGCCCCGCATGCCTTCATGAATTCCAAGGCACGGTCGATCTCGCGCGCGAGTGCGTCGTAGCGCTCGCCTGCAACGGATTCACGGACGAAGTCCTGGTTCCACGCATGCACCTGACGCAGGTCCGCGTAACCACCTTGGGTGAAGGCACGCACCAGGTTCAGGGCGGCACCCGATGCGTGGTACGCCTGCACGAGACGCTGGGGATCCGGACGACGCAGCTCCGCATCGAAGGTGATCGAGTTGACGGCGTCGCCCAGGTAGCTGGTGAGTTCGACACCGTCTCGGACCTCGACGCCACTGCTGCGCGGCTTGAAGTACTGGCCCGCGAGGCGACCCATCTTGACCACGGGCATGGAGGCCGCATAGGTGAGCACGACGGACATCTGCAGGACCGTCTTGAGGCGAGCACGGATCGAGTCGGCGGTGTTCGCCTCGAAGGTCTCCGCGCAGTCCCCGCCCGTCAGGACGAAGGCCTCGCCCCGGCTGGCCTGGGCCAGGCGCTCAGTGAGCAGGTCGCACTCCCCCGCGAAAACCAGGGGCGGGAGCTTGCTCAGCGTCCCGATCGCGCGATCGAGCTCAGCCTGATCCGGCCACGGCGGCTGCTGGGCAGCAGGCAACTCGGGCCAGGTGATCATGTGACAAGGGTAGAGGTGCCCTATCCGAAGAAACTACGGGCTTCCTCGTAGCGGGCGATGGGCACCGTCTTGAGCTCACCCGTCGCATCACGCAGCGGGACCCGGACGATGTCCGTGCCGCGCAGCGCCACCATCTTCCCCCAGTCACCATCCCTGACCGCGGTGATGGCGTTGAGCCCGAAACGGGTGGCAAGCACGCGATCGAAAGCCGTGGGGGTTCCTCCGCGTTGGATGTGCCCGAGAACCGTGGTGCGCGCCTCTTTTCCGGTGCGCTCCTCGAGTTGCTTGGCGAGCCACTCGCCGATCCCGGAGAGCTTGACGTGACCGAAGGCGTCGAGCGTGGCGTCCTTGGTGATCAGGTCGCCGTCGATGGGCATGGCACCTTCCGCGATCACGATGATCGGGGCGTAGGACGCCCGGAACCGCGACTCCACCCATCCGACGATGTCGTCGAGGGAGAACCGGACCTCGGGAATCAAGATGACGTTCGCCCCACCCGCCATACCCGAGTGCAGGGCGATCCAACCCGCGTGACGTCCCATCACCTCGCAGATCAGGATGCGGTGATGCGACTCCGCGGTCGTATGCAGACGATCGATGGCCTCGGTCGCGATCGTCACCGCAGTATCGAAGCCGAAGGTGTAGTCCGTGGCATTCAGGTCGTTGTCGATGGTCTTGGGAACACCGACGACGTGCACACCGTGTTCGTGGAGGGATGTCGCGACACCCAGGGTGTCTTCACCACCGATCGCGACCAGGGCATCCACGCCGAGGGACTTCAGGTTCTCCTCGATGCGCTCAAAACCACCATCGATCTTCGCCGGGTTGGTTCGCGAGGAGCCCAGGATCGTGCCGCCGCGCGGGAGGATCCCCCGCACCTGCGGGATCCCCAGCTCCATGGTCAAACCCTCGAGTGGGCCTCGCCACCCGTCACGGAATCCGACGAACTCGTAGCCGTACTCGGTCACGCCGCGTCGGACCACCGCACGGATCACAGCATTGAGTCCGGGGCAGTCTCCACCACCGGTCAGGACACCGACCCGCATGCCACATCCCTTCGTATGCAATCGCTGTCATGGAACAACCTACCGACCACATCCCTACGATGCGCCGATGGGTGCGTGCCTGCTGGCGATCGACGCGGGGACCACGGGGGTCACCGCCCTGGTCGTGGATGAGTCCGGCCACGTGGTCGCCCAGGGCTACCGGGAGTTCCCCCAGTACTTCCCCGCGGACGGCCAGGTAGAGCACGACCTCGGCGAGATCTGGGCCGCAACGCTCGACGCCTGCCGGGACGCCCTCGACGCCTCCCCCACCGCGCCGGTCGCCGTGGGCATCACCAACCAACGCGAGACGGTGTGCCTCTGGGATGCCGAGACCCTCGGGTCACCGCGCCGGGCGATCGTCTGGCAGGACCGGCGTACAGCAGCGATCTGCGACCACCTGCGTGCGGAGGGCCACGAGCCGCGCGTCACCCGGACCACCGGCCTGCGCCTCGACCCGTATTTCAGCGCCACCAAGCTCACCTGGCTGCGCTTGTCCGAACCGAACACCTGGCACCACGTGGAGACCGGGCGGGTGGTGGTGGGCACGGTCGACTCCTACCTCATCGCCCGGATGACCCGCGGACTCCATCACGTCACCGACCACACGAATGCCTCGCGGACGCTGCTCTACGACCTCGACACCGGAACGTGGTCCCCGGAGCTGTGCGAGCTGTTCGGTGTCCCGATCGACGCACTTCCCCAGATCGTCCCGTCGACCGGGATCATCGGAACCACGGATCCGGCCTCGTTCCTGGGTCTATCCATCCCGATCAGCGGCATCGCCGGTGATCAGCAGGCAGCACTCGTCGGACAGGCGGGATTCGGTGCCGGGGACGCGAAGTGCACCTACGGCACCGGTTCCTTCCTCCTCGTCAACACCGGTGAGCATCGCCCCACCTCGACCCACGGACTCCTCGCCACCGTGGCAGTGGGATTCCCCGACGGTCGGCGCACATTCGCACTCGAAGGTGCGGTGTTCATCACGGGTGCCGCAGTGCAGTGGTTGCGTGATGGCCTGGGCATCATCACCAGTGCGGCGGAGATCGAGGACCTTGCCCGTTCGGTGCCCGACTCGGGGAACCTCATCTTCGTTCCGGCTCTGACCGGACTCGGAGCACCGGACTGGGATCCCCAGGCACGTGGACTGATCATCGGCCTGACGCGGGGGACCACGCGTGGTCACATCGCACGCGCAACATTGGAAGCGATCGCCTTCCAGGTGCGTGATGTCGTCGACTTGATGCGTTCGGAGGCGCGCGTGCACCTGCCGGATCTCCGGGTCGATGGAGGTGCGGCGAGCAACGACCTGCTCTGCCAGATCCAGGCCGACGTCCTCGGTGTCCCCGTGGACCGTTCGGCCCAATTGCAGACCACCGGCGTGGGAGCCGCCTACTTGGCCGGACTCGGCGTCGGGATCTGGTCATCGGTCGACGAACTCGCCCGCATGCGGGAGTCATCGGGACGATTCGCGCCGGATGCTGCGCACCGCGACATCGCCGCGTCCGGCCACCTGCGGTGGCGACGCGCGGTGGAGCGCAGCCGCGATTGGGCGATCTAAGACGGACGCGCAGCGGAGGCGTCGGCCGGGCTGCCCTCGGCGATGAGTTCCTTGGCGCGCGTCGCATACATGTCGACGTATTCCTGACCGGAGAGTTCCATCAGGCTGTACATGATCTCGTCAGTCACCGATCGGAGAACGAAGCGATCATCCTCGAGCCCCTCGTAGCGACTGAAGTCCAGTGGCGCTCCGATGCGCACACCAACGCGATGCAATCGCGGCAGCAACTGCCCGGGCGGCTGGATCTCGTAGGTGTTGATCATCGCGACCGGGATGACCGGGACTTTCGCCTCGAGCGCCATACGTGCCACGCCGGTCTTGCCGCGATACATGATCCCGTTGGGTGAACGCGTTCCCTCCGGGTAGATGCCGAGCAGGGAATCTTCCCCGAGGACGCGCGTGGCGGTGAAGATCGCCGCCTCCGAGGCTCGTCCCCCCGAACGATCGACGGGGACCTGTCCGACGCCGGTGAAGAAGAGGCGACTGAACCATCCCTTGAACCCGCGCCCGGTGAAGTAGTCGCTCTTGGCCAGGAAGACGATCGAGCGCGGGACGACCAGGGGCAGGATGAAGGAGTCGGAGAAAGAGAGGTGATTACTCGCCAGGATGGCCGGGCCCTTTGTCGGGATGTTCTCGAGACCTTCGACCCAGGGGCGGAAGAGCACTCGTAGCCAGGGTCCGATCAGAATGTGCTTGAGGAACCAATACAGCGCACCCGGCCGCGGGGAATCGCTCATCGGTCTCCTTCTCGTTGGTGGCACACTAGCGGCGACAGTGAGGAGTGGCGATGCCGATTCGTCCCGGAGC
Source organism: Candidatus Nanopelagicales bacterium (assembly GCA_044375955.1). Classification (GTDB taxonomy): domain Bacteria; phylum Actinomycetota; class Actinomycetes; order S36-B12; family S36-B12; genus VGCC01. Next base: position 16,627 of record JBILLS010000036.1, read on the forward strand.
CGAGCCTTGGTCACATGAGGGAGACTCCACCGGCATCTGCCTGGTCCACGGCTTCACCGGCTCTCCGGCGTCCCTGGTGCCCTGGGGGAGGAAGCTCGCCGAGCAGGGCTGGACAGTGCGGGTTCCCCGCCTCCCCGGCCACGGCACCCGCTGGCAGGAGATGAACCTGACCCGGTGGGAGGACTGGTACTCGGAGGCGTTCCGCGCGGTCGACGAACTTCGCAGGCGTTGCTCCTCCGTCTTCGTCATGGGGCTGAGCATGGGCGGCGCGCTCACCCTTCGCATCGCCGAGAACGAAGGGGACACCATCACAGGCATCGTGCTGGTCAACCCAGCCGTCCACAGCGAACGTCCGGATCGACATGCCTTACCCCTCCTGCGCCACATCGTGCCGTCGTTCCCAGGAATCTCGAACGACATCAACAAGCCCGGTCAAGACGAGATCGCCTACGACAAGATCCCGCTGAAGGCGGCCCACTCCATGACCCGGCTCTGGGGCGCCGTCAAAACCGACATCGGTCGTGTCCGTCAACCGCTGCTGCTCTTCCGTAGTTCGGACGATCACGTCGTCGAGCCGTCGAACGCGCGATGGATTCTGGACAACGTCTCCTCGACCGACACCCGCGAGATCGTGCTCGAGCGCAGCGCCCACGTGGCCACCCTCGACTACGACGCCGGGATCATCGAGCAGGAAAGCATCGACTTCGTGCGCCGCCTCCGTTCATGAGCGATTCCCGCCGTCCCGACCCCTCGGAGGAGGAGGCGTGGGATGCGATCGTGGCCGACCTGAGCGGGCAAATCGACGAGGGGACACCTGCCGTCGAGGAGTACGACTACATCGATGCGTACTTCGACGAGGGCTACACACCACCGGAGCCACCCCGGATCGCCGCACCACCGGATGCCATCGCACGTGCGGCGTGGGCTGGAGCACTCGGGGGACCCTTCGTCGCCCTCGGTGGCTACGTCCTCGGGTTGGGGTCCCTGGTCGGGGGGATCGGCATCGTGTGTTCGATCGCGGGTTTCGCGATCCTGGTCGCACGTCGTGATCGACATGTCCCCCCGGGTGAGGATCACGGTGATGGAGCGGTCGTCTAAGGGACGCGCGCGAGGTCGGCTGCGCCGATGAGTCCCGCCTTGTTACCCATCTCCGCCAGTGCCACGGTCGGCAGCGGCCGGTAGGGGAAGCCGACGACATCGCGGTCGAGGACCGCGCGCACATGTGCCATGAGCAGATCCCCCGCGTCCGCGACACCACCGCCGATGACGAACCGCTCGGGATCGAGGACGGCGGTGAGGTCGGCGAGTCCCCGACCAAGCCACGTGCCGATGACCGCGAATGCCCGGTTGGCAACCGGGTCACCCGCGGCGGCAGCCTCCGTCACGTGTTCACCCTGGACGCCCTCGGGAGTTCCGTCTCCCAGGGAGAGCAGGAACGTCGCTTCCGCACGGTGCTCCGCGGCGAGTGCGCGAGCCTCGCGGACGAGCGCGTTCCCACTGGCGTACTGCTCCCAACATCCCTTGCGCCCACAACCGCAGGGGCGGCCGTCGGGGACGGTGGTGACGTGGCCGATCTCGCTCGCTGCGCCGTGAGCACCGCGCATCACGGCTCCACCGAGGATCACTCCCCCGCCGATACCCGTGCCCACGGTGACCATGACGAAATCCGTGCATCCACGCCCGGCGCCGAACCGGGCTTCCGCCCAGGCGGCCGCATTGCCGTCGTTCTCGACCACGACGGGGAGGCCGGTCGCCTCCTCGAGGATCGCGCGCGCCGGCACCTGCTCCCACCCAAGATTCGGGGCGAAGTAGACGTGTGAGCGGTTCTGGTCCACTCCGCCGGCGATTCCGACGCCCACACCGACGATCTCGGTGGTTGCGCGCAATTCGGCCACCACGTCGGCGACCTGTTCGAGGACCTCGTGGGCGTCGTGTTTGGCCGTCGAGCGACGCGCGGTCTGCAGGATCCGGCCAGAGGTGTCGACAGCACCGGCCAGGATCTTGGTGCCTCCGACATCGACACCGATCGTCACGTCCACGCGCGCAGCCTAGGTGGTCCACCGCGCATCGACCCAGGCGATCTCCTCCCGGGAAGCGGGGGTGGTCGGCTCCATCACGACAGCGACCTGGCACAGGGCGCAGTCGGGGTGTTCCTCGGGTCGCGCGTGCGTGGAGTGCGGAGCGAGGATCTGCTCCGTCGCGTACGTGGTCGCCCACCCGATCATCCGCTGGGCCTGGGACAGCAGCCCGGTCCAGCCCGTGGGCGCGGGTGGATCCGACAACCACCAGGGGCGTTGCTCAGACATCGGGCCACACCGATCGATCAGGCACCCATCTCGTCACCCAGCGATCGGGGGTTAACGCAACCTCGACAGGAATGCAGCGCGCGAGGACCGGTGGCAGGCGGACCGCTGACACGAGTGACCCGATCTGCCAGATCAGGTACTCCCGCCAGCGACCGACACGAACGTGATCCTCACCCCGCGGAAACGTGGGCATATGCCAGGTCAACTCGAAACCGTCATCGGTGCGTTCCAGGGTGCGATCCGCGGTGAAGGAGCTGGCGGGATTCCCCTGCGCCGGCCATCGACCAGGTTCGTCACGGGATTCGCGCACGACCTGTGCCGCATCACCCCACCCTCGTGCCAGGGCGCGCGCACCGTCACGCAATGACGTGCGCTGTTCGGTGGGCCAGCCATGGCGCTTGCGCGGCACGGGTCCCACATCGATGGACACCGGAACCCCGAGGACGAGGAGTGTCGCGAGGTCGCTCCACCAGGCCATGCCGCGGATGTCCACGCGCACGTCCACGCGCTCGTTCAGTGTGGCCGTGGCCGCATCCAGGCGTGCGGTCAGATCAGGTGACTGAGGCGGTGCGGCGCACGTCGCCACCGCGATGGCGCAACTCGTACTCGCGCACTGCTGGGCGAGTGACGTACTGGGAGCCAGGGTCGAGA
>JBILLS010000042.1:0-13967 GCA_044375955.1 Candidatus Nanopelagicales bacterium
CCACTCCCGGAGATCAGGCTCCAGAAGCGCGGGACTCAACGCGGTTCTTCAATCCCTTGAGGGCCGTGTCGACGATGACCTTCTCGGCCTTCCGCTTGAACATGCCGATCATCGGGATCTTCACATCGACGGAAAGCCGGTAGTGAACGCTGGTTCCACCGGATGCATGCGGGACGAGCTCGTACTCGCCATCCATGGCGGTGAGCATCTCCCCCTTGGTCAGAGTCCACGCGACGCGGCTATCGCCGGTCCAGTCGTATTCCAGCTCATAGGTGTCGTTGATCGGACCCGAGCGCACGGTGAATCGAGCATCGGCGGGGCGATTGTCATCCTCGTAGCGACTGAGAACGGTGACCGCCTCGATGCCGTCGCTCCACTCCGGGTAGGCGGCGAGATCGGCGATGACGTCCATGATCACGGACGGGGCCGCATCGATAACGATCTCCGAGGACGTCTGCTCTGCCATGACCGCAGGCTACTCCCTAGAGATCCACGGCGAAGGGGGCTTCCCTGCCGTGGAAGTGGCCCACGTTCACGCACTCCGTCCGTCCGATGCGGGTGCGCGCACTCAGCGGTTGGTGGACGTGACCGAAGAAGTGATAGCGAGGCTGGTGCTCCTCGACGTAGGTACGCAGAGCAGTGCTTCCGACCTCGAAGCGGCGCGCGACGACGTCGTAGGTCAACTCCGGGAACGCGGGCGGGATGTGCGTGAACAGGACATCGACCGGACCCAGCTGCGCGACCGCCTGCGCGTACTCCTCCGGGTCGATCTCATGGGGCGTGCGCATCGGGCTCACGAGCCCACCACCGAGGAACCCCCACCGTTGACCGTCGACCTGGATCACCTGCTTGTCCACAACCGTGTGCCCCGGACGCAGGTACTCCGACCACAGGCGCGGAATGTCCACGTTGCCGTACGTCAGGTACGCGGGTGCGGGCATCGCGTCGAACAGCTCCTCGTACTGCACCCGCACCATCGACTCGAGTACCTGGTAGCGCGCATCGTGGTCGGTGATGCCGATGCGCTCCCACGCGGCATGGCTCAGCTCGCGCGCCTCGTCGAAACTGTTCGCGGTTCGCAATTCGATATAGCGACGCGCATGGTCCTCGCCGAAGAGGTCGGCGTAGATCCCGCGCTCGGGATCGTCGTAGTCGAGGAACAGGATCAGATCCCCCAGGCAGACGAAGACGTCGCTCCCCTCGGCTGCCCGCGCAAGGGCCTGGCCGGCACCGTGAACATCGCTGACGATGTGGACGCGCACGCTACGACCAGGTGGAGGCGGACTGGGCCTCGAGCTCGTCCTTCAGGGTCCACATGATGCGTTTCCAGTGGAGGACCCGCTCACGGCGGATCCCCTCGACGTGTCGACGGCTCCGGGGTGAGTCCGACGGGGTCCGCGGCTGGGTCGCCGAGCCGGGAACCGTGGGCTCGGCCCGCAGGTAGTAGTGAACGATGACGCCCCGCGGGTGCTCCTCGAGCCAGATCTCGGTGGAACCCACCAGGGGCCCGGCGACGGTCCATGCCATCCCGTCCTCACCGCGGTCGAGGAAGACCTCCAACTCGAGGTCGGGCCACCACACCCGCCAGCGCTCAGGCTGGGCCACGACCGCGGCGACCACGCGGCGCGGGACCACGATGAAGGACTCGTCGACGATGTCCACGGTGGGCATGGGTCAAGGGTGCCACGGCCGCCCATTCCGGCATCCGGTGGTGGATTTCCCGCCGGTGCCGTAACGTGATTGGGATCACGTCCACGACCGTCCTGGAGGTCCCGGTGCTCACCGAGTTCAGCGTTCCCCCCGTTGCCCCTACCCCGACCGAGGGCAACTGCACCAAGCATGTGATCGACAACGCCCGTGAGGCGCCCCACCAGGTGATCATCTCCCTGCAGCGTGGGGATGCGTGGGTCGGCATGACCTCCCAGGAGTTCTACGAGGAGGTCAAGGCCGTCGCCAAAGGCATCATCGCCTCCGGAGTCCAGGCCGGGGACCGGATCGGGATCATGTCCCGCACCCGGTACGAGTGGACCCTGGTCGACTACGCCATCTGGTTCGCCGGCGCCATCTCCGTCCCCATCTACGAGACGAGCTCGGCCGAGCAGGTGCATTGGATCCTCACCGACTCCGGCGCCGTCGCCTGCTTCTTCGAAGCGCCGCGCCACCGGGCCGTCTTCGACTCGGTGTCCTCCGAGGTCCCCGACGTCACACGCGTGTGGGTGTTCGAGTCCGACTGCATCGATGAGCTCAAGGCCGCTGGCGTCGGCGTCTCCGATGCCGAGCTCGAGGCCCGTCGTTCGTCGCTGACACCGGACTCCCTCGCCACGATCATCTACACCTCGGGCACCACGGGTCGCCCGAAGGGTTGCATGCTCACCCACCGGAACTTCATGTTCGAGGTGGACAGCGTGGTACTCGGCATGAAGGAAGTGTTCCTCTCCCCCGGTTCGTCGACGCTCCTCTTCCTCCCGGTCGCGCACGTGTTCGGTCGCATGGTGCAGCTGGGCTGTGTCCGGGCCCGCGTGCGCCTCGGACATGCACCGGACGTCACCGAGTTGCTGCCACTCCTCGGTTCGTTCCAGCCCACCTTCATCCTGGCCGTGCCGCGCGTATTCGAGAAGGTGTACAACTCGGCGCAGCAGAAGGCCACCGCGAATGGGAAGGGACACCTCTTCGACACGGCTGCGAACGTGGCCATCGACTACAGCAAGTCCCTCGACGAGGGCGGTGGCGGCCTCGGCTTGAAGATCAAGCACGCACTCTTCGACAAGTTGGTCTACAAGAAGTTGCGCGCCGCGCTCGGCGGCAAGGTGGAGTGGGCGGTCTCCGGCGGAGCACCGCTCGGTGAGCGCCTCGGACACTTCTACCGCGGAATCGGCGTCACGATCCTGGAGGGCTACGGCTTGACGGAGACCAGCGCCGCGACAACGGTGAGCCGTCCCGATGCCCTCTCCATCGGAACCGTGGGTCAGCCGATCCCGGGAGCGAAGGTCAAGGTGGCACCCGACGGCGAGTTGCTGCTCGGTGGAGACCAGATCTTCGTCGGCTACTGGAACAACCCGACCGCAACGGCCGAGGTCATCGAGCCGGACGGGTGGTTCCACTCCGGGGACCTCGGACAGATCGACGACCGCGGATTCATCAAGATCACCGGCCGGAAGAAGGAGATCATCGTCACCGCGGGCGGCAAGAACGTGGCCCCCGCCGTGCTCGAGGACCGTCTCCGCAGCCACTTCCTGGTCAGTCAGTGCGTGGTCGTCGGTGATGCGAAGCCGTTCATCGGGGCTCTCGTCACGATCGACATCGAGGCACTTCCCGGCTGGGTGAAGCTCACCGGGAAGCCCGAAGGCTCCACGGTGGTGGACCTCGTGAACGACCCCGACTTGAACGCCGAGATCCAGAAGGCGGTGGACGAGGCGAATAAGGCCGTCTCCAACGCGGAGGCGATCAAGAAGTTCGCGATCCTGACCACGGACTGGACCATCGACGGTGGCCAACTCACCCCGAAGCAGAGCATCAAGCGCGCTGTGGTGATGAAGGAGCACGCAGAAGAGGTCGAGGCGCTCTACCGCTAGCTGATCACGCGCCCGATTCCACTGAATCGGGAGGAGTACCAGGGTCCGAGGATGTTGGTGACCAGGACCCCGGACCTCGGGTTGGCGGCGTGCACCATCTTGCCGCCACCGATGTAGAGGCCGACGTGGTGCGCCCCGCTGCCGAAATAGAAGACGAGGTCACCGGGGCGCGCCTGACTCAGTGGGATGCGCCGCGTGACCGAGAACTGCGAGCGGCTGTAGTGCGGGAGGGAGATTCCCGCCTGGCGCCAGGCGGACATCGTGAGACCGGAGCAGTCGTAGGCGCTCGGTCCACTCGCCGCGGCCACGTAACGATCCCCCACCTGGCTCAACGCGTACCGCAGCACGCGCGCGACTCGCGGGCTGACCCCGGAACCGATTCGGGAGCTCGCCGCCGATGCCGCCGCAAGTGCTGCGCGCCGGTCTGCCTGCTCGAGACGTGACAGGCGCGCCAACTCACGGGCCTCGAGTGTCGACAGGATCGCGCGCGCTTCGGCGAGCCGATCACGAGCCTCCTCCCGATGCTCGCGCATGCGCTGCTTGGCTCTGCTGGCCGCCTGCTCCTTGTCGGCGACGGCGGCCTCGGTCTGCGCCAACCGCAGTCGCGTGGTCTCGGATGCCCGCAGTGCGGCGGCCTGACCGCGCTGCACCTGATCGAGTGCGGCGGCCTGGGCGAGGAACTCGTTGGGGTCCTCTGCGAGGAGCACCTGGAGCGAGGTGTCCAGTCCACCCGAGGAATAGGTGGCGCGGGCCAGGTCGTCCACCCCGCCGAGGATCTGCCGGAGTTCGCGACGCTCGCGCTTGGCCTTGCGCTTCAGCGCGTCGAGCTTGCCCTGGATGTCTGAGAGCTCGGCCCGGGCCTCGTTGTACCGCTCATCCGCGGACTGGGCCCTCATCTCGAGGTCCATGACCCGCTGGCGGACCTGCTCGAGGTTCGGGGCCGCCTGGGCGACGGGAGGGACCATGACGAAGGTCAACCCGATGACCACGGCAAGAGCCGTCAGTCCGGTGCGGGCGCGGTTGAGGCGACCTGAACGCACCCGGCACCTCCCAGAGCTCGCTGACCGGTCACTTGCGGTCTCAGACGTGGGGCCGACCGGCCCCGTTCCGCTCGCCCACGGTAACAGAGATATAACGGTCGGCAATCGGCCCGAATCACGCCCCGGAGACCAGCCTGAGGGGCGGTACGAGTCCCCCCTCGGCGAGGGCGGCCACGGCCGGGGCGTGCTCGTCCGCTATTTGGACGGTGCCCGGGGGTCCGAGGAGAACCGAGACCACGCAGTCCGAGCAGGCGTCCCCCGCCACCCGGCAGGTCCCACAGTCGATGATCATGCGGCCACGGTAGGCCGGGGGTCCGACATCAGGGCCGCAGCCGGACCATCCCGGGCTCGAGCTCGGCGACGGAGGTCACGCCCATGAGCTGCAGGGTGGTGCGGATCTCCTTCTCCAGGATCTCGACCACCCGGACGACCCCGTCGTAGCCACCGGCCATCAGCCCGTACAGGTAGGCACGGCCCACGAATGTGCCCCGTGCCCCGAAGGCGAGGGCGGCCACGATGTCGGTGCCCGAGGTGATCCCGCCGTCGATGTAGACCTCGACATCCGTTCCGACCGCGGCGAGGACTTCGGGGAGGATCTCCAACGGCACGTTGCCACGGTCGAGTTGCCGTCCCCCGTGGTTGGACAACACGATGGCGTCGACACCCAGGTCCCGCACGACGCGGGCATCGGCGACGCTCTGCACTCCTTTCACCACGAGAGATCCGGTCCAGTGCTCCCGGATCCAGGCGATGTCGGTGGCGGTCACCCCGGGATCGAAGACGCGGGTGAGCAGGTCCCCGACGGTGCCCCCGGAGCTGGTGAGGCTGGCGAACTCCAGGGGTTCGGTGGTCAGCACGTTGAACCACCAGCGTGGATACATCGCCATGTCCGCCATCGTGCGCACCGTCAGTTGGGGTGGGATGGTGAGCCCGTTGCGGACCTCGCGCCGACGGATGCCACCCACCGCGGTATCGACGGTCAAGATGAGCGCGTCATAGCCGGATGCCTTCGCCCGGTGCATCAGGTCCTCGGCCCGATCACGATCACGGGAGACGTACAACTGGAACCAGCGCCGCGTCCCCGGACTGGCAGCCGCCAAGGCCTCGATACTCGTCGTGCCGAGGGTGGAGAGGCTGTATGCGATCCCGAACCGCTCCGCGGCCGCTGCGACCGCGGGTTCGCCCGCGTGATGCATCATCCGCGTGAAGCCCGTCGGCGCGAAGGCGAAGGGCAGTGCGTTCACGCCGCCCAGCATCGAGACGCTCAGATCCACCTCCGCGACGTTCCGCAGGACCCGCGGTGTGAACTCGACGCGCGCGTAGGCATCCCGACTGCGATCGAGACTCGACTCGCTCATCGCGGCGCCATCGGTGTAGTCGAACACGGCGGTCGGCGTGCGCTTCTTGGCCATCGCCCGGACATCCCAGACGCTGGCACATCGATCGAGTCGACGCTGGAGTCGCGTGCACGAGCGATCCGGCCGCCCGATCAGCGGCAGAATCTCGGATGGACGCGGGAGGCGACGGCTCACGGCATCACCTTAGGAACGCGGCGGCGACACCGGAGTCGACGGGCACCAGCAGACCCGTGGTGCGCGAGAACTCATCCGAACACAGGGCGGCGACCGCACGTGCCACATGCTCGGGAAGCACCTCGCGCTTGAGGATCGTGCGATTGGCGTAGAACTGGCCGAGATCCTCTTCCTTGACGCCGTAGACGGCTGCCCGATTCGCACCCCACCCGCTGGAAAAGATCCCCGAACCTTGGACGACGCCATCGGGGTTGATCCCGTTGACGCGGATTCCGAACTCCCCCAACTCGGCGGCGAGGAGTCGCACCTGATGCGCCTGGTCGGCCTTGGTGGCGCTGTAGGCGATGTTCGAGGGTCCGGCGAAGACGGCGTTCTTGCTCGCGATGTAGATGATGTCGCCACCCATGCCTTGGGCGATCATGACGCGCGCCGCCTCCCGGCTGACCAGGAACGAACCGCGTGCCATGACATCGTGCTGCAGGTCCCAGTCCGCCGCCGTGGTCTCCAGCAGTGGCCGCGACAGCGACAACCCGGCGTTGTTGACCACGAGATCCACTCCACCGAACGCGAGGCAGGCGCTTCGGATCATCCGCTCGATCGCTTCCTCGGACGAGACGTCCGCAGCGACCCCGATCGCGATATCGCTCCCACCGAGTTCGTCCGCGACGGCCTGCGCCTTCGCCCCATCGAGGTCTGCGATCACCACGCACGCACCCTCGGCAACGAGCGCGCGGGCCGTGGCGAGCCCGATGCCACTCGCTCCACCCGTGACCACGGCGATACGGGTGGCCAACCGCTTCGGCTTCGGCAACCGGCGCAGTTTCGCCTCCTCGAGCTCCCAGTACTCGATGCGGAACTTCTCCGATTCATCGATCGGCGCGTACGTGGATATCGCCTCGGCCCCACGCATCACATTGATGGCGTTGACGTAGAACTCACCCGCCACCCTCGCGGTCTGCTTATTGGGCCCGAAGGAGAACATGCCCACACCCGGGATGAGGACGATCGCCGGATCCGCGCCACGCATCGCCGGGCTATCCGGGGTGGCATGGCGCGCGTAGTAGGCCGCGTAATCGGCTCGATACTCCTCGTGCAGTGCACGCAGGCGGGTGATCACATTCTCGAGTGGTGCCGTGGGTGGAAGGTCCAGGACCATGGGACGCACCTTGGTGCGCAGGAAATGATCCGGGCACGACGTCCCCAGGGCGCAGAGTCGGGGATGCTCGGTGCGACTCAGGAAGTCCAGCACCGCATCGCTGTCGTCGTAGGCGCCCACCATGCGTCGGTCGACCGAGGCCAACCCGCGGATGAAGGGTGCGAGCTCGGCGGCCCGACGGTGACGCTCCTCCTCGGCGAGCGCCTGGTACCCGGGGATCACGGAACCGAAGGGCTCGGGGCGACCGCGCTCGGCGATGAACTCTTCGGCGCCCCGGATGATGCGCAGCGAGTTGGCCTCGCACTCCTCGCTGGTGGCGCCCCATGCCGTGATGCCATGGCCGCCCAGGATGCACCCGATGGCGTCGGGGTTGCGTCGCTGGATGTCGCGGATGTCCAGGCCCAACTGGAAGCCCGGCCTGCGCCAGGGGACCCATGCCACTGAGTCTCCGAAGCACTCCCGGGTCAGCTGCTCACCTTCCGCACTCGTCGCCAATGCGATACCGGAATCGGGGTGGAGATGGTCCACGTGCGCGCACTCCACCAGCCCATGCATGGCGGTATCGATGGAAGGTGCAGCACCACCGGTCCCGTGCAGGCAATAGGTGAAGGCGTGCACCATCTCGTCTTCCCTGTCGACACCGGGATAGACGTCGACGAGCGCATTCAAGCGATCCAGGCGCAGGACGGCGAGCCCATCGGCGGTGAGGGTTCCCAGATCCCCACCGGATCCCTTCACCCACAGAAGTTCGACGCTGTCGCCCGTGACGGGATCGACCGCGAGCCCCTTGGCCGAGGTATTTCCCCCGGCGTAGTTGGTGTTGCGCTTGTCGCTTCCGAGGCGATTGGAGCGTTCGAGAAGTTCGCGCACTTCCCTTGGTTCGGTCATCGAAGCACCCTCGCGTCTCGTCGTGAGTTCACACGCCGCCGTCGCCGGGTCCCTCGGTCTCCGGCCCCCCGAACTCGGGCCGGGGCACGACCTCGATCCGATCGGATGCTGAACACCAGCGGCAGCGGATCTCCTCGACATCCTCGGAGAGCACGACGATCTCGTCCACCTGCACGTCGCCGGACATGGTCGCATGCCAGAACTCCTGGGAGCGGACGGTGCGGATCACGTCGAAGCGCGTCAGATTGCCGCAGTGGGCGCAGCGCAACCGGGTGCGTTCATCGGGGAGCTGCGGCATGCCCGAACCCTAGCGAGGACGTGGCGCGCCGGGTGCGGTCGTCGCACCCGGGCTCTACGGTGAACCCGATGTCCGACCACCAACTCTCCCTCGACGAGGCCGGGACGCCGCTGGCCTCGGCAACCTTCGTCGTGGTCGACCTCGAGACCACGGGTGGGAGCAGCCGGGAGTGCGCGATCACCGAGATCGGAGCGGTCAAGGTCCGCGGTGGCGAGGTACTCGGTGAGTTCACCACCCTCGTGAATCCGGGTATCCCGATCCCACCGTTCATCGCCGCCCTCACCGGCATCACCAACGCGGATGTGGTCGGTGCCCCGAGTGTGCTCACGGCGGTGGCCATGTTCCTCGAGTTCGCAGGTGACGCCGCCGTCGTCGCGCACAACGCTCCCTTCGATCTCGGTTTCCTCCGGGCAGCCTGCGAGCGCCATGACCTCACGTGGAACCACGGCCCGGTCGTGGACACCGCGCGGTTGGCCCGCTCGGCGCTGCAACGCGACGAGGTGCGCAACTGCAAACTCGGCACCCTCGCGGCGTACTTCCGGACCACCACCGAGCCCTCCCACCGGGCACTCGCCGATGCCCGCGCTACCGCCGAGGTGTTCCACCACCTCCTGGAACGGGTGGGCAACTTCGGCGTGATGACCCTCGAGGATCTGCGGGCCTTCACCGGACGCGTGAGCACCGCCCAGCGCACCAAGCGGCATCTAGCCGACCACCTGCCCACGGGCCCGGGCGTCTACATCTTCGAAGACCGGGAGGGCCGACCCCTCTATATCGGGACGTCCAAGAACATCCGGCAACGAGTCCGGTCCTACTTCACCGCCGCCGAACAGCGTCGGCGCATGAGCGAGATGATCACGATCGCCCACACAGTTCGGGCGATCGAGTGCGCCACCACCCTGGAGGCCCGTGTTCGGGAGCGGCGACTGATCGTGGACGAGCAGCCCCGGTACAACCGCCGTTCGCGCCGCGCGAGTTCCCCATCCTGGGTCAAACTCACCACCGACAATGCGCCGCGCCTGAGCGTGGTCACTCGGATCGCGGACGACGGTGCCACGTACCTGGGTCCCTTCACCTCGCATGCGGTGGCACGGCTCGCCGCGGAGGCACTGGAGTACACATATCCGATCCGCACGTGCACACCGCGCCTCGCGCGATCACCGCGCAGCACCATCGCGGGCTGCGCACTCGGCGAACTGGGTCGGTGCCTGGCCCCCTGCCGCGCCGGCCATGACGCCGATGCGTACGCCACGACGGTGGACTCCGTTCGGCAGGCGATGCTGGGCGATGTCGCCGGGGTGGAGGAGTCGATCTCCGCGCGCATGCGCGAACTCGCTTTGGCCGAACGCTACGAGGAAGCCACTCGCTGGCGGGAACGTCTCACCTACTTCCTATCCGCAACACTGCGCCGCCAGCGCCTGGCCCTGATCGCCGGCGAACCCGAGATCGTCGCCGCTGTGCCCGAGGGTGAGGGGTGGGCGATCCACGTGATCCGGCACGGATTCCTCGCAGCGGCCGGATTCGTGGGCCCGGGTGATGATGCGTACGGCGCCGTCGAGGCGCTGCGCTCCACCGCGGCCAGCGTGACACCCGGTGCCGCACCCGCACCGGCCGGCACCGCGGAAGAAGCACTGGACCTGCTGCACTGGCTCGAGTCCGACGGAATCCGCCTGGTGTCCTGCACCCGTACCTGGGCACTGCCTGTCAACGGAGGTGGAGCGTGGCTCGCCCGGTTCGGTGATGCACGGGAGTCGCTGCGCACCCTCGAAACCGATCCCGCGCCACGACCCTGGGGTCCCCGGCCCGATGCGGTGACGCGGATCCGCGCGAGCGCCTAAGCCAACTCGGCACTGCGCGCGGTCCAGTCGCGCAGTAGTGACAGCGCCGAACCCTGATCCAGCACCGTGCGGGCACTGCCCATACGCGTGAGCACACGGTTGGTGAGATCGCCACTCCCCCGCTCACCCCGCGCTGCATCGAAAGCCACCAGCGCCGCTGCGGCATTGACGGTGACCGCATGGCGAATGGCACCCACCGCAGCCGCATCCACGTCATCCGACGCGGTCGCGGGATCCAGAACCTTGAGCAGCAGTTCGGCATTCCGCGCGGGCTCCCCGCCGCGCAGCAACTCGGGTTCGATCGGCGGCACCCCCAACTCCGAAGGACGCAGCATCGTCTCCACGACGTGATCACCTGTTGCATCCCAGACGCGCGTCTCAGCACACACCGATATCTCGTCCAGCCCATCGGTTCCACGCACCACGAGAGCAGAGACACCGCGCTCATGCAGCACCGCCGCGACCAGCGGCGCGAGACGCTCATTCGCGCACCCGACGAGTGAGGCGTTCGCCAACCCGGGATTGGTCAAGGGGCCGAGGATGTTGAACACCGACGGCACACCGAGCTCCCGTCGGACAGGAGCCGCATGCCGTAGGGCCGGATGGTGCGCGGGCGCGAAGCAGAACCCGATTCCCACATCCGCGGCACAACGCCCGACGGCCTCGGGGCTCAACGTGATGGTGACACCCACCGCCTCCAGCACATCGGCAGCACCCGCGTGACTCGACGCGGCGCGATTGCCGTGTTTGATCACCGGAGCACCAGCGGCTGCGGCGATGAGCGCCGACATGGTGGAGATGTTCACGGACCCCGAGCCATCTCCCCCGGTGCCCACGACGTCGAGCACGACGTCGAGTCCTTCCGGTCGGGGAACCAGGTGAGCGAATTCGAGCATCACCTCGGTGAGTTCCCGAACCTCTGCGGGCTGCTCGCCCTTCATCCGCAGGCCGATGATGAATCCGGCTGTTTGGGCGGGCGTGGCATCCCCGGAGAGGATCTGGCCCATCGCCCATCGGGCGGCGTCCGGAGGGAGGTCCCCTCCGGCGGTCAGGGACGCGAGTACCGACGCCCAGGTGCGCTCGGCCACGGGATCATGCGCTGACGCGTGGGCGCAGCAACTTCTCCGCGGCACGGGCCATGGCGATGGCGTCGATCGGATGCGCCACGACGGCGTCGGCGCGGGACCACGTGGCCAGCCAGGCGTCCTGGGGGCGGCCGATGAGCAGGAGGATCGGTGGGCACCGGTAGAGCTCATCCTTGAGCTGCCGCGCGATCCCCATTCCCCCGGCCGGGACGGCCTCACCGTCGAGGATGATCAGGTCGTAGCGGTGGGCGTCGACCAGGGCCTCCAGCGCAGGTGCCGTGGCGACCTCCGTGTAGTCGAGCGCGGGGAGGTCGGCGGCCGGTCGGCGGCCGAGGGCCATGCGTACCTGCTGTCGGACCAAGCGGTCGTCGCTGTAGACAAGGACCTGGGCGTTGGGTGCGTCGGGCACGGCCTCACTGTAGCCCGGGGTGCCCGGGCCGGTTACGTGACCAACACCATCCTGATTAGTGAGGGGGCCGGGGGGAGAAGACCCCCGAGATCTGACAGACTCGGACCGTGGCGAACGCGACAATTCCGGCGGCCTACGCGCACGCCCCGGCCAATCGCCCGAACATGGTCTCGATCGGGACGATCGTCTGGCTCTCCAGCGAATTGATGTTCTTCGCTGCCCTGTTCGCCATGTATTTCACGATGCGCGCGGTGAACCCGGAACTCTGGGCCCAGGAGACCCAACTCCTCAACATCCCGTTCGCGAGCGTCAACACCACCGTGCTGGTGCTCTCCAGCGTGACCTGCCAGCTGGGTGTGTTCGCGGCCGAGCGCGGTGACGTGAAGGGCCTGCGCCGCTGGTTCATCATCACGTTCCTCATGGGCGCGTTCTTCATCGGCGGCCAGGTCACGGAGTACGTCGAGCTCGTGCACACGGGCCTCACGCTCTCCTCCAACGCGTACGGCAGCGCCTTCTACCTGACCACCGGCTTCCATGGCCTGCACGTGACCGGCGGCCTCATCGCCTTCCTTTTCGTGCTCGCCACGACCTACGTCACCAAGCGTTTCACCCACGACCAGGCGACCCGTGCGATCGTCACGTCCTATTACTGGCACTTCGTCGACGTGGTGTGGATCGCCCTGTTCTTCATGATCTACATCCTTCAGTAACCGACCGACGAGGAAAGGTGCACCGACCGTGAAGTTCCTGGCAGCCCGGCGTCGTAATCCGGCCGTGGCACTCGCCCTGCTGGTGCTCGCCCTCATCGTCGTGGGCGGTGCCTACTCCCTGGCGAGTAATGCCCAGCCGGCGGTCGCCGCCATGGGGTCGCAGACCCAAGTCGAGGAGGGCAAGAAGCTCTATCTCGAGGGGTGCTCCTCCTGCCATGGACTCAATGCCCAGGGAACGCAGTACGGACCCACGCTGATCGGTGTCGGCGCGGCCTCGGTGCACTTCCAGGTCGCCACCGGACGCATGCCCCTCGCGGCGCCGGGTGCGCAGGCGGTTGCCAAGCCACCCGTCTATAACGAGGACGAGATCGCGAAGATGGCCGCGTACGTGGCCTCACTCGCCCCCGGGCCGGCCATCCCCACGGCCGAGCAGGTCGACTTCTCCGACGCGGACGTGGCCAAGGGTGGCGTGCTCTTCCGGATCAACTGCGCCCAGTGCCACCAGGCCGCGGGCCAAGGTGGTGCGCTGACCCAGGGCAAGTACGCGCCCTCGTTGATGAAGGCCACGCCCACCGAGATCTACGAGGCGATGCTCACCGGTCCCCAGAACATGCCGATCTTCTCCGATGAGACCCTGCCGGTCGAGGACAAGAAGGCGATCATCGCCTACGTCAACGAATTGCAGGAGGCACCCAGCCCCGGCGGCCTGTCCCTCGGGCGCCTCGGACCGGTCGTGGAGGGGTTGTTCCTGTGGACCGCCGTCTTCGCGGCGCTAATCGCCGCCGCCGTCTGGATCGGGATCAAGGCGCGATGAGCACCGACAAGGACCTCCTGCCCGTCGATCCGCACAACGAGCCGGGACACCTTCCTATCGCGGACATCCCGCACAAGCCCCGCGTCACAGACACCGATCCGAAGGCGGCCCGTCGCGCGGAGCGACAGGTGGCGAGCATGTTCCTGCTCTCCATGGTCTTCGTCGTCCTCTTCGTCGTGGCGTTCGTCACCATCGACAAGTCCGCGGTGATCTACATCCCCGTCCTCGGTGTCGTGGGAGCGAGCCAGGTGGCCCTCGGCTTCACCTTCGGTATGGCGATCCTGCTGATCGGCACCGGAGCGATCCAATGGGCCAAGAAGCTCATGCCCGACGTCGAGGTCGTCCAGGAGCGGCACAGCCTCGCCTCGACCCCGAAGGAGGACGAGGCAGCCAAGGCCAACTACGAGCGGGGTAAAGAGGAGTCGGGGTTCGCCCGCTACCCGATCATCCGCCGCACCCTCCTCGGCGCGCTGGCGCTGTTCCCGATCCCCCTCATTGTGATGTTGCGCGATCTGTGGCAGACCCCGCCCGGCGAGAACCCGGTGGAGATCCTTTCCACCACTGCGTGGCGCGACGGCCTACGGATCGTCCCGGACACCGGGGAGACAACCGGCGAGTTCGTGAA
>JBILLS010000026.1:0-27453 GCA_044375955.1 Candidatus Nanopelagicales bacterium
GTGAAGGGGATCCGGCCCGAGGACATCCCGGTCGGCGGCCTGGTCTCCGCCCTACCGGTCAACATCATGGAAATCCAGAAGGCTGAGCACAACCTTAATGCCCGCGGGAAGGCCGCGATCATCCTGGTGAGAATGGACCCCAGCGAGATCCGGTCCCAGCAGGGTGAGGGCTGGGACTACCAGGGGATCCTGGCCTACTCCAAGATCTGCACCCACGTGGGCTGCCCCATCGCCCTCTACGAGCACCGCACCCACCATCTGCTGTGCCCCTGCCACCAGTCCACCTTCGACCTGGCCGACTCCGGCGACGTGATCTTCGGCCCGGCGGCCCGGCGCATGCCGCAGTTGCCGATTGGCGTGGATGAGGAAGGATTCCTCGTGGCGAGGTCGGATTTCCAAGAGCCCGTCGGGCCTAGTTTCTGGGAGCGTGGATGAGCACCACCAGTCCTCTGGAGAAGCCTGCCCCCGTAGAGAAGGCGGGTGGCGCGGTCGCCACCTACGTCGATCAGCGCCTGGGCTCCAATAAGGCCCTCGGCAGGAGCCTCGGCAAGGTGTTCCCCGACCACTGGTCGTTCATGCTCGGCGAAATCGTGCTCTACAGCTTCATCGTGGTCCTGCTGACCGGCGTGTACCTGACCCTGTTCTTCAAGCCGTCCATGATCGAGGTGGTCTACGACGGCTCCTACGTCCCGCTCAAGGGCGTGATGATGTCGGAGGCCTACGCGTCCTCGCTGGACATCTCCTTCGACGTACGTGGAGGCCTGCTCATCCGCCAGATGCACCACTGGGCGGCGCTGATCTTCGTGGCCGCCATGGCCGTGCATGCCTTCCGTGTCTTCTTCACCGGTGCCTACCGCAAGCCGCGCGAGCTCAACTGGATCATCGGCGTGGTTCTGCTGACCCTGGCGCTGGCCGCCGGCTTCACCGGCTACTCCCTCCCCGACGACCTGCTCTCCGGCACCGGCCTGCAGATCATCCGCGGCATCATCCAGGCGATCCCGGTCGTGGGCACGTGGTTGGCGTTCTTCGTCTTCGGTGGCGAATATCCGGGGACCGACATCATCTCCCGCCTCTATTCGGCCCACATTCTCCTGGTACCCGGCTTGATCCTGGCCGTCGTCACGGTCCACCTGATGATGGTCTGGGTGCAGAAGCACACCCAGTACCCGGGCCCGGGCCGCACCAACGACAACGTCGTGGGCTACCCGCTCATGCCGGTCTACATGGCCAAGGCGGGCGGCTTCTTCTTCGTGGTCTTCGGGATCATCGCCCTCATCGGCGGACTGGTGACGATCAACCCGATCTGGATCTTCGGTCCCTACACCCCCGATCAGGTCACCGCGGGCACACAGCCCGACTGGTACATCGGGTGGCTCGACGGCGCCCTGCGCCTCATGCCCAACTGGGAGACCGTCGTCGCCGGCTACACCATCTCGTGGAACATCCTCATCCCCGCGGTGATCATCCCGGGCATCCTCTTCACGCTCATGGCGCTCTACCCGTTCATCGAGGCCTGGGTCACCGGTGACAAGCGCGAGCACAATCTGCTCGAGCGTCCGCGCAACGCCCCGGTCCGCACCGGAATCGGCGTGATGGCCATCGTGTTCTACGGCCTGCTGTGGCTGGGTGGCGGAAACGACATCTTCGCCGTGGCGTTCAACATGTCGATCAACTCCGTGTCCTGGGCCCTGCGCATCCTCCTGATCGTGGCCCCACCGATCGCGTTCATCGTCACTAAGCGGATCTGCCTGGGTCTCCAGCGCAAGGATCGCGAGAAGCTGCTGCACGGCTACGAGTCCGGTCGTGTCCTCCGCCTCCCCCATGGCGAGTTCATCGAGGTCCACCAGCCCATCAACGTCAAGGAGATGGCGGTCATCACCTCGAAGACCGACCACCAGGTCCTGCCAGCCCCCCAGAAGACGGATGCGGATGGCGTGCGCAACCCGAAGTACCTCGTCCACACGCTCCGACACCGCCTCAGCAACTTCTTCTACGGCGACAACGTGCAGAAGCCGACCGCTGCCGAGATTGAGCACGGCCAGCACCACGCGGCCGAGCAGGCTGCGATCGAGGCCCCGCTACACGAGTACGAGGATCGCGACGTGATCTACAACGCGCACGGCGGAGTGCTGCACCACCCGGGCATGCCGAAAACGAACGCCGAGCAGATCGCGGAAGAGTCCCGCAACTAGCTGCGCACCGCGTCCACCGCTTGCAGCGCACGTGAGAACACGCTGACCGCCGTCGCGGCCCACGCGAAGATCACGATCTTCACCGAGAAGAGTGCGAATGCACCCTGGGCATCAGGGTGCGCGAGCATCAGCACGAAGACGCCAGCCGCGAAGACCGCGATAGCCACACCCACGTAGGGGACCAGGCGCATCGCGGTGGGGGCGGGGAGCACCACGGTGGATCGCCGCACGAGAAAGGCCGCGGTAAGGCTCATCCCGACCGTGGCCAGGGCGATTCCGGCGAACGCATCGCTGGGTCGATGCCATCCGGCGGTGACCACCCCGCCGGTGACCACGACGATCGCACCGATTCCTGCCATGGCGACCCAAGGACGCACCGCGATGGGGACTAGGAACACCGCGCCGAGCACGAGTGCCGTCACGAACGTCGAGTGCCCACTGGGCAGCGTGTTCAGTCCCTCCTTCGCCCCCATCAGCGACTCCACCTCCGTAGCCAGAACGGGCCGTGCAAGGACGCGCTTGAGCACTTCGGCCGCGAGGATGCAGGCGAGGAATGCCCCGGTGACCACGAGGCCTGCCCGCCATTGGTGCCGAACTGCAGCGATGAGAAGGAGGGCCACCGCACCCAGGAGGAACACCCGGATGTCGATGGCCTCCAGGAACCGCTTGTCGAAGACCCGGATGACCCGTGACTCGGAGACTCTGCCCAGGTACGCGGCGTCACCGACCGTCTGACCTACGGTCGTCCGCACACCGAGCAGGTAGGCCGCCACCAGGAGGACCGACGCCACCAGCGCCAGGTGCCGGAGACGCCGGGCGCTGTCCGAGAGAACGTCACGCACCCGCGAACCCTAGGGCCGCGGGACTGCCACCGAGGATCAGTGGGCGAATTCGCCCCGGTAGTACTCGAAGAGCCAGCCGACCAGGCCGATCAGCAGGATGAACACCCCGACGATCAGCAGCCACACCGCGAAGATCAGCCCCAGGGCGATCACCGCCGCCCCGCCCGCGACGGGCAGGGGCCACCAGGAATGCGGGCTGAAGAAGCCGTACTCGGGGTCCGCCTCATCGATGTCGGCATCGGAGCGGTCCTCCGGACGCGGGTAGACGCGCTTGGAGGTGTACCAGAGGTAGAAGGCGACAAGGAAGGCCAGCGCACCGGTCAGGGCGAGTGCCGTGGTGCCCACCTCGTCGCGGCTGAAGTACCAGTAGACGCCCGAGACGGCGGCGAAGAAGAGGAACCCCAGGGCGAAGAAGAACGACTCGAGTCTCATTGCGTGCCACCGGTCACGCTGGGCTTATGCACGCCGGCCGGGGCCAGTTCCGGATGGTGGAGGTCGAAGGCCGGGCGCTCGCTGCGGATGCGCGGGAGGGAGGTGAAGTTGTGACGGGGAGGCGGGCAGCTGGTCGCCCACTCCAGGGAGCCACCCCACCCCCACGGGTCATCGACCTTCACCTTCGGTGCGTACTTCGTCGTGACGAAGACGTTCCAGAAGAAGAAGATGCTCGAGAGACCGAGGATGGCCGCGCCCACGCTCGAGACCGTGTTGAGGAACGTGAAGTCGTCGGAGGGCAGGTAGTCACCGTAGCGGCGAGGCATGCCCTGGACCCCCAGCCAGTGCTGCACGAGGAAGGTCACCTGGAAGCCGATGAACAGCATCCAGAAGTGGATCTTGCCCAGGCGCTCGTTGAGCATCTTGCCCGTCATCTTCGGCCACCAGAAGTAGAGGCCGGCGAAGAACATGAACACCACGGTGCCGAAGACCGTGTAGTGGAAGTGGGCGACCACGAAGTAGGAGTCGGAGACGTGGAAGTCCAGCGGCGGCGAGGACAGGATGATGCCGGTCAGGCCACCGAAGAGGAACGTGACGAGGAAGCCCATCGTCCACAGCATCGGCGTATCGAAGCTGACCGATCCCTTCCACATCGTGCCGATCCAGTTGAAGAATTTGACGCCCGTGGGCACGGCGATGAGCATCGTCATGAGGGCGAAGAACGGCAGGTAGACCGACCCGGTCACGTACATGTGGTGCGCCCAGACGGCGACCGACAGGGCGCCGATGGCCATGGTCGCGAAGACCAGGCCCTTGTAGCCGAAGATCGGCTTACGTGCGAAGACCGGAATGATCTCGCTGGCGATTCCGAAGAATGGCAGCGCAAGGATGTAGACCTCAGGGTGACCGAAGAACCAGAAGAGATGCTGCCAGAGGATGGCACCACCGTTCTCCGCCTCGAAAACGACCGCCCCGTACTGCCGGTCGATGAAGGCCATGGACAGCGCCGCCGCCAGAACCGGGAACGCAATGAGCACTAGGACGCTGGTGATGAACACCGTCCAGGTGAAGATCGGCATCCGGAACATCGTCATTCCCGGTGCACGCATCGTGAAGATCGTGGTGATGAAGTTCACGCCGCCGAGGATGGTGCCGAGACCACCCAGCGCGAGACCCAGGAGCCAGAGGTCGGCACCGACCTCCGGGGAGTTCACCGCATTGCTCAGCGGCGCGTAGGCGAACCACCCGAAAGCGGCCGCTCCGCCGGGGGTGAAGAAGCCCAGCGCGACGATCAGGCCACCGAAGAGGAACAGCCAATAGCCCAGCATGTTCAGACGGGGGAAGGCAACGTCAGGGGCACCGATCTGCAGGGGCATGATCACGTTTCCGAAGCCGACGAACAGCGGCGTGGCGAACAGGAACAACATGATCGTGCCGTGCATGGTGAAGAGCTGGTTGTACTGCTCGAGGGAGATCATCTGGAGCCCGGGCACAGCCAACTCCGCCCGGATCGCAAGTGCCATGGCGCCTGCGAGGAAGAACCAGATCGTCGAGGTGATCAGGTACATGTAGCCGATCGTCTTGTGATCCGTGGAGGTGATCCAACTGACGATCACCGAGCCCAGCGGCTTCTTGCG
The DNA here is from genome assembly GCA_044375955.1 of Candidatus Nanopelagicales bacterium. Lineage (GTDB taxonomy): Bacteria > Actinomycetota > Actinomycetes > S36-B12 > S36-B12 > VGCC01. Next base: position 5,104 of record JBILLS010000026.1, read on the forward strand.
GGGACGGGGAGCAGGCGGGGTCGAGGCGGCTGCTGCCGGCTCGTTCAGGATCGTCATAGCAACCGCTCCCCGGGACGCTGTCCCTCATCTGTCGAAAGTTCGCTGTCGATGAAGCCCGTTTGGCCGATCTCGCGCAGACCCTCGATGTAGGCATCGAACTCGTCGCGCTCGACCACCTTGACCTCGAAGAGCATGCGGGCGTGGTCGGTCCCGCACAACTCCGCGCACTTGCCGACGAAGGTGCCGATCTTGTCGGGGGTGAGCTCGAAGACGTTGGTCTTGCCCGGGATCACGTCCATCTTGAACAGCCAGTTGGGCACCCAGAAGGAGTGGATGACGTCGGGGGAGGTGAGCTCGAAGCGCACCTTCTCGTCGACGGGGAGGACCAGGACCGGAGGTTCGCCCACGGAATCCTCGCCCTGCGGCATACCCGTGGCGTAGACGTTCTCGTCCAGGTAGTTGAAGGCCCAGGACCAGCGGAAGCCGACGACGTTGACCGTCTGCTTCTGATCGTTCTCCAAGGTGAGCAACTCGGTCTGGTCCCTGGCCGTGAACCAGAACAGGCCGAGGATCATGATCAGCGGGACCACCGTGTAGAGGACCTCGATCGGGAGGTTGTACTTGGTCTGGACCGGGATCTCGTCCTTGTGGCGGCGGCGGTAGGCGATGGCAGCCCAGAGCATCAGTCCCCAGGTGACGATGCCCACACCCCAGGCCGCGATCCACGAGCCGTTCCAGAGGTTGAGCATGATCGGCGCTTCCTTGCTCGCCGGCTCGGGCATGTCGAAGAAGAACGCCTCATTGGCGGTGCAACCGGACGTCAGCAACACCAGTCCGAGCGCCCCGAGAACCAGGACCGAGGAGCGTCCCCACCGCCGGCTTTCCATGCTGAGATCGAGGCCTTCCCTGCCGCATCCGTTGTGCTGGCAGACTAGCGCACGCGGGTGCCCAATTCCCTCCTGGGCCGTGAGGCGGAAACAGGACATGTCAGACACATCACATCCGCATCCGGACACCCTGTTCCGACCCCCCGCGGGGTACCTGGACGCGGTCGGTGGACAGCCCAGTGCCGACCCCGTCCACGGTTCCATGACGGCCGCACTCGAGCGCGCCTGGTCCGACCCGGCTCGACTCCACCACCCCGGACGCACCGCCGGTGCGATCCTCGACGCCTCACGCGCATCCCTCGCCGGTTACCTCGGGGTTCGCCCCGCCGACGTCTACCTGGCGGGCAGCGCGGCCGAGGGCCTGGCGATGGTGATCGGTGGCGTGACGCGGGCCCGGCTGGCAGCGGGATGCCGGCCGCGCATCGTGCATACCGCCGTGGAGTCCTTCGCCGTGATGGGGGCCTGCGCGGCCATCACGGGAGCGGAGGTCATCGTCGTCGACGTCACAGCCACCGGCGCCGTCGATCCGGCGACCCTCGAGTCCGCGCTCACCGCGGACACGGCGCTCGTGTGCGTCCAAGCGGCGAATGCGGAGATCGGAACCCGGCAGCCACTCGCCGCGATCCACGCCCTCTGCCAGGAGCACGGTGTCCCCCTCGTCGTCGACGCCGCGCAGGTGATCGGCCACGATCCGGTTCCCACGGCCTGGGATGTGCTGGTGTGCGCGGGCCGCGATTGGGGCGGAGTCCCGGGGGCTGCCGTCGTTGCGGTGCGCCCGGGTGTCCGGTGGGACCCACCCTTGGCACCCGATCGCGGGTGGCTGGGCGGATTCCCCAACATCCCTGCAGCAGCAGCCTGCGGCAGCGCCCTGGAACTCCTCGCCCCCCATGTCGAGTCGATGGCCAGGGACCACCGCGACCTCATCGCGAAACTGCGCGACGCGCTCCCAGAGCGCATCCCCGGCCTCGTCGTCCTCGGCGACCCCGACGACCGACTCCCCCACATCGTGACGATGGTGCTGGAGTCCGGCGTGGGTGAAGAGGTCGTCATCGCACTCGGCAAGCGCGGTATCTCGATCGCGAGTGGATCCGCGTGCACGGCCGACGCGGCGCGCGCCAGTCACGTGGTCGAGGCCCTCGGTTACCGAGGGCTGGCCAGTATCCGAGTATCCCTCCCCTTCGGCTGCACAGCGCAGACCATTGATGACTTCGCTGACGCGCTCTGCGAGGTCGTCAGCCCCGGCTGAGGAACTCTCCGCTGGCGAGGGCGATGGCCAGCATCGCGAGGTATCGATCCCGTGGGACGTCGACGACGCCGAGGCTCGCCAGATGATCCGTGCTCCACTGCACATCCAGGAGTCGCGCGCCCGGGCATTGCGTCAAGGTCGCGACGAGGTGCATGAGAGCGACCTTGGAGGCGTCGCGGGCGCGGTGGAACATCGACTCGCCAGCGAAGAGCCCGCCGATCTCGACGCCGTAGAGCCCGCCGACCAATTCCCCATCGTGATCCCAGGTCTCGACCGAGTGCGCGAACCCGAGCGCGTGCAGTTCCACGTACGCCGCGGTGATCTCGGGCGTGATCCAACCTTTCGGCCGTGCCGGATCGGCGCAGCCCCGGATCACACCCTCGAAATCGGTGTCGATGGTGCAGCGGTAGCGCCGCATCGACGAGCGCAGGCTGTCGCTGATGCGCACGGCATCGAGCGGGAGGATCCCGCGTGGGTCCGGTGACCACCACGCGAGGGTGTCGTCGAGGTGCATCGGGAACATGCCACGCGCGTAGGCGTGAAGGACGGTACCCGGATCGAGGTCACCGCCGAGCGCGACAACGTCGTCACCAGGCTGCCCATCCCGTGGATCGGGCAGCTGCCATAGCGGTGACGGCAGTGGGCGCACCGCTACGGGCGAAGGCAGGACACGTGGCGCTCGACCTCGGCGGCGGCGTCGTCGCCATAGGTCTTCGCCATGCGGTCGAGGAAGTGGCGCTGCGCGAGTTCGTATTCCTGAGTGCCGATGGTCTCGATGACGTAGGTGGCCATCAGTGATCCCACCTGGGCCGAGCGCTCATCGGAGATCCCCCACGCCTGCCCCGCGAGGAATCCCGCACGGAATGCGTCGCCGACACCGGTGGGATCTGCGCGGCGCTCCTCCTCGGGTACGGAGACCTGCACCGGCTCCTGCCCACGTCGCTCGACACGCGAACCCCCCGGACCGAGGGTCGTCACCCAGATGTCCACCATGGCGCGCAGATCCGCAGCACTCCACCCCGTCTTCTGCTGGATCAGCGCCGACTCGTACTCATTGGTGAAGAGATAGGTGGCTCCCTCGACGAGAGGACGGATCTCCTCACCGTCCATGCGCGCCAGTTGCTGGGAGGGATCCGCGGCGAAGGGGTACCCACGGAACCGGCACTCCTCGCTATGCCGAAGCATCGCCTGCGGGTCGTTCGCGCCGATGAGCACGACCGCCGCGGTGCCGACGGCATCGATGATCGGTTTGAGTTCGATGTTGCGCGCCTCGCTCATCGCCCCGGGGTAGAACGAGGCGATCTGGTTCTGTTCGAGGTCCGTGGTGCAGACGAATCGCGCCGTGTGCGCGGTCTCGGAGACGTGGACACCGGAGGTGTCGACGCCATGCCGCTGCAACCAGGACTCGTAGTCCGCGAAGTCAGGTCCGACTGCACCCACGAGCACGGGCTGGAGACCGAGGCAGCCCATGCCGAAGGCGATATTGGGCGCCACTCCCCCGCGTCGGATCTGGAGTTCCTCGACGAGGAAGGACAACGAGACCTTGTCGATCTTGTCCGCAACGAAGGAGTCCGCGAAACGCCCGGGGAAGGTCATGAGGTGGTCGGTCGCAATGGACCCGGTGATGAGGATCGCCACGTCGAAGGACCCTATCGGGCCCATCGAAGCTCGGCACCCGAATCACCGGGACGTCGAGCCCATGAACTTCTAGTGGAACGAGTCTCCACAGGCGCACGAGCCGGTGGCGTTGGGATTGTCGATCGTGAAGCCCTGCTTCTCGATGGTGTCGACGAAGTCGATAGTGGCCCCAGACAGGTACGGCGCGCTCATCCGATCGGTCACGACCGCGACTCCGCCGAAGTCCTTGCTGATATCTCCGTCGAGATTGCGATCATCGAAGAAGAGCTGGTAGCGCAGCCCCGAACAGCCACCGGGCTGCACCGCGATCCGGAGGGTGAGGTCGTCACGGCCTTCGGCGTCGAGCAGAGCCTTGACCTTGGAGGCGGCCGCATCCGTCAACACGATGCCGTCGGTGGTGGTCTCCATAACCCGTCCTTCACTCTCAGGGGACACCACTATGACATGGAAGGTGCGCCGGCGACAGCCGGGACATGTTCGCCTCGGGCTGATCTGCGTGGCCTCCACGGCTTTGGCAGACTCGTGCCATGGCAGGGACCTTCGTGGAACCGCAGCCGACCCCGCTCGCGCTGTTGCTCCTCGGGCGGGGCGCGGACTCCGACAGCGAGCGCGGCGTGGAGTGCCCGGGTGACCTGCCCGCACCAAGTGATCCCGATCTCGTGGCGCGGGCATCGCGAGCCAAGGCCGCCCTGGGCTCCCGGGTCTACATCCTGGGTCACCATTACCAGCGCGACGAGGTCATCCAGTTCGCGGACGTGACGGGCGACTCCTTCAAGTTGTCGCAGATGGCTGCGGCCAACCCCGAGTCGGAGTTCATCGTCTTCTGCGGTGTGCACTTCATGGCTGAGAGCGCCGACATCCTCACATCCGACGCGCAGCGCGTGATCCTTCCCGATCTCGCCGCCGGATGCTCCATGGCCGACATGGCGGAGATCGGGCAGGTCGAGCAGTGCTGGCGGGACCTGGAAGCTGCAGGAGTCGCCGACATCACGGTCCCCATCACCTACATGAACTCCTCGGCCGCGATCAAGGCTTTCACGGGTCGCCATCAGGGATCGATCTGCACCTCGAGCAATGCGCAACGCAGCCTGGAATGGGCCTTCGACGGCGACTGGCGCACATCCGACCGGAAGGTCCTCTTCCTGCCCGACCAGCACCTGGGACGCAACACGGCAGTCCGTGACCTCGGCATGTCACTCGACGACTGTGTGGTCTATGACCCGCGCAAACCTCAGGGGGGACTCACCGCCGAGCAGATGCGCCACGCACGCATGATCCTGTGGCGCGGACACTGCTCCGTGCACGGTCGGTTCACACCGGAGTGCGTGGACGAGGTCCGAGAGCGTGTTCCCGGAGTGACGGTCATCGTGCACCCGGAGTGCGTGTACGAGGTAGTGGAGAAAGCCGACGTCGTCGGGTCCACGGAGAAGATCATCACCACCATCGCCGAGGCTGAGCCCGGAACCGCCTGGGCTGTCGGCACCGAGTTGAACCTGGTCAAGCGCCTCGCGCTGCAGCACCCGGACAAGGAGATCGTCTACCTCGACAAGACCGTCTGCTTCTGCTCCACCATGAACCGCATCGACCTCCCCCACCTGGTGTGGGCGCTCGAATCACTCGTCGAGGGCACCGTGGTGAACCAGATCACCGTCGATCCCGACACCGAGCATTGGGCGCGGGTCGCCTTGGACCGGATGCTCGCGCTACCGGGACCGTCGGCGAGTCGGGACTAGAGCCCCGGGGCCTCCCAGACCGCAAGCCATCGGCGCAGATCCGGCTCCAACGGCAATTCCCGGGTCAACATGTCGCGCAGCCGCAACTCCAGCACGTTGTCGCGTTTCTGCTCGGACGCTGAGAGCGGTGCGAAGGGGTAGAAGGTCCCCTGCTTGTAGAGGTAGACGAGGGCGATCTCGCGTCCGGTCGGGTCGCGGAACGGCACGAGCGAACAGAGCAGTTGTGGTCCGAAACCCGCATTGACCAGGGTGCTGTTGACGGCATGGAGGTCGGTGACGACCGAGGAGAGATCGGGGGGCTCGGTGCGCACCACCAGCCAGGTGAACCCGTACGAGTCCTGCACGAGTTCGACCGGAGGCCCCGCATCGGCATCCAGCAACGCGCGCACGTCGGCTTCCACATCCGCGAAGGCGCGACCCTCGGGTGCCCGGAAAGCCACCGATCCGATTCCCGTAGGCCGGAAGTCCAATTCCACGTCGAGGGTCACCGCACATCCGGGGAGTGCGAAGAGTGCGTCGAGGTTGGGACGGGCGGGCTTGCGCCTTCCCATCAGGGAGTCGAAAAGACCCACTAGCGCTGGCCGAGTTCGTTAGCCACCTTCGCGAGGTTCTCCAGGCGCTTCTCGAGCGAGGGGTGCGTGGACATGAGTCCCTCGAGGGTGAGCCCCTTCTTGCTGGCCACCGCGGGGGCGAATGCGAGGTTGCTGACCGGCTCCATCTGCCGGATGTCGCGGGTGGGGATCTGCGCCATGTCACCGGTGATCTTGACCAGTGCGTTTGCGAGCGCGGTGGGCTTGCCGGTGATGAGCGCCCCACCACGGTCTGCACCCAACTCCCGGTACCGAGATAGGCCGTTGATGAGGAGATAGGAGATGAAGTACACGACAACACTCACGACCATCACGACGATGAACATGACCGCCGCGTTCTGATTCCGGTTGTCGCGCATCATCGATCCCCACATGAAGCTGCGGGCGAGGAAGCCGGCGACGATCGCAGTGAACGATGCGATCGTCATCACGGTCACGTCGCGGTGTGCGACGTGCGACAACTCGTGAGCCAGAACTCCCTCGAGTTCATCTGGGTCGAGGCGCCGAAGAAGGCCGGTGGTCACCACGACGACGGAGCGGCTGGGTGTGCGGCCGGTGGCGAAGGCATTGGGGACGTCGGTATCGGCGATGCCGATCCGCGGCTTCTCCATGTCCGCCAGGAGGCACAGGCGGTCGACCATGGCATGCAGTTGCGGTGCCTGCTCGGGTGTCACCACCACCGCGCGCATGGCGGACATCGCCAAGGAATCCGAGAACCACCATTGGCCGAATAGGAGTGCAGCACTGATGCCCAGAACGAAGATCGCACTGAACCCCAAGGCGTAGAGAAGCGCCGCGAGCACGACATACATCAGGCCGAGACCGAACATGGTCCCGAACATCCGACGGGTCAACCCGCGATCGATGCCGTACCTGGTCTTGGCCATAACCCCTCCCGCACTCGGTCCTTCGAATGTAGACGCAGAATGCGCGCGGCCGCTACTTCTCCAGTTCCTGGGGTGAGGATCCCGGCCCCACTTCGCGCTTCAGTGCGGCCAACTGGCTCTCGACCTCGGATTCGCTGGCCATCCGCTCGAGTTCGAGGGTGAGCGAGTCCTTGCCCATCCCGGACACATCCTCGAGTGCACCCGACGCCATGAGCTCGTCGATCGCGCCGGCGCGGGCCTGCATCTGGGCGGTCTTGTCCTCGGCGCGCTGGATCGCCAAACCCACATCGCCGAGTTCACTCGAGATGCCGGTGAAGGCCTCGTTGATCTTGGTCTGCGCCTCTGCGGCGGAGTAGGTGGCCTTGATGGTCTCCTTGCGGGTGCGGAACTGCTCGACCTTCGTCTGCAGTTGCTGGGCCGCAACGGTGAGCTTCTCCTCCTGCTCGGCCAACTGAGCCAACTGCGCCTGGAGGTCGGCGATCTGCTGGTGGAGTCCACTCCGTCGAGTCAGGGCCTCGCGCGCGAGATCCTCGCGTCCCTGCCCGAGTGCAGTACGGGCCTGCTGCTCGAGCTTGGCCTCCTGTTGGGCCAGTCCCTGGATCTGGAGTTCGAGCCGCTTGCGACTCGTGGCGACGTCGGCTACACCCCGGCGCACCTTCTGGAGCAGTTCCAACTGCTTCTCGTAGGAGTAATCCAAGGTCTCCCGCGGATCCTCCGCACGGTCGAGGGCGCGATTCGCCTTGGACTTGAAGATCATCGTGAAGCGCTGCCAGAGACCCATGGCCATTCCTCTTCCTGTGACTGCCCCCGCGTGGGGTCCACTTCCACTGTACGGGAGGCAGCGTCGAGGTGCCCCGGGATACGCTGCCCATCATGTTCGGCCGCCGAGCCTCCGACGAAACCCCGACGGAATCCCCCTCCGACGACCCCCGCGCGCCCAAGGGCCGGCCGACCCCGAGCCGCAAAGAGGCCGAGGCCGCGCGCAAGCAGGGGCTGCGCACTCCGCGCGGCAACAAGGAGGGTCGCAAGGCGGCACGCGAGCGCGAGCGCCAGGACCGGGTCCGGGCTCGCCAGGGGATGCTCGCCGGCGACGAGCGGTTCATGCCCCTGCGCGACCGCGGCCCCGCGAAGCGCTTCACCCGCGATTTCGTCGACTCGCGCTTTACCGTGGCCGAGTTCTTCATCTTCATCGCCATCGCGGTCCTGGTGCTGGGCTTCGTCCCGAACCCGCAGATCCAGTCCCTGGTATCCCTTGGCTTCTTCGTTCTGATGGCCGTCATCGTCGTGGATACCGCGATCCTGCTGCTGACACTGAAGTCCCGAGCCGCGAAGCAGTTCCCCGAGGCATCGGAACGCAAGGGTCTCCTGCTCTACGCGCTGCTGCGCAGTCTGCAGTTCCGGCGGCTACGCCTGCCTCCACCTCGGGTGAAGCGGGGCGGCGCACCGGTGGAGCCGAAGTCCTGATGGAGTTCCGCTACCTCGGGCGCAGTGGCCTCAAAGTCAGTGAGATCACGTTCGGGAACTGGATCACGCACGGCTCGCAGGTGGACGACGCCGCGGCGACCGCGACGATCCACGCAGCGCTCGATGCCGGCATCACCACGTTCGACACCGCAGACGTCTACGCCGGCACCAAAGCCGAGGCGATCATGGGCGAGGCGCTCCACGGACAACGCCGCGAAGGACTGGAGATCCTGACCAAGGTCTTCTGGCCGGTCGGTCCGGGAGTCAACGACCGCGGTCTGTCGCGCAAGCACATCATGGAGGCCTGTCACGCCTCCCTGAAACGCCTTCGCACCGATTACATCGACGTCTACCAGGCGCACCGTTTCGACTACGAAACACCGCTCGAGGAGACCCTGCGCGCCTTCGACGATCTCGTCCGTCAGGGCAAGGTGCTCTACATCGGCGTATCCGAATGGCGCGCAGAGGAGATCAGCGAAGCAGTGCGCATCGCCGATGAGATGGGCTTCAGTCGCATCATCAGCAATCAACCCCAGTACTCAATGCTGTGGCGGGTGATCGAAACCGAGGTCGTCCCGGCGTGCGAGGAACTCGGCGTCGGCCAGATCGTGTGGTCACCGATCGCTCAGGGGGTCCTCACCGGGAAGTACCTCCCGGGCTCCCCGCCCCCGAGTGGATCGCGAGCATCCAGTGGTGAGGGCCAGAACTACATCCAACGCTTCATGGACGACGACATCCTGCAGGCGGTCCAGAAGCTCATGCCGATAGCCGCCGACATGCGCCTGACGCCGGCGCAGATGGCTATCGCGTGGGTGCTGGGCAACCCGAATGTGTCGTCGGCGATCGTGGGCGCCTCACGACCCGACCAGATCGCCGAGAACGCCGCGGCAGCGGGAATCACCCTGCCGGAGGATGTGCGCAGCGCGATCGACTACGTCCTCGGTGACTTGATCATCACCGATCCCACCCGCACACGCTCACCGGAGACGCGGCCCTAGTCATGTCCTGGACCTGGTCTTATCTGCGTTTCGGCGACACGCCGGTGAACGTCACCCTCAACCCGGGTGGGTCGTTCCCCTCGCAGGCCGACGCGGAGTCCTGGATCGGCGAATTCTGGCGGGATCTGCTGGCCGAGGGTGTGGACCAGGTGTCACTTCTCGAAGACGGCCGCGAGGTCTACGGACCGATGAGTCTGCATCCACCCGAGTAGCGAGCCAGATGCAGTAGGGTCCGAACACAACTGAATCCGCGTACCTGAAGTCCAGGGGAAGTCCGGTGAGATTCCGGCGCTGTCCCGCAACCGTGTGCCATTCGGCGAGTCGGAGCACCTGGCAGGTACGAGCGGCTCCATCCGTCGAGGTAACGGGACGAGCGCTCGGGTAACCGACCGTCCCTTCCATTGGAAGGGACTTTCTTTTTCGGTCCTCTCGAGAGCGCGTCCGACCGCTCAATGAGAGGAAAACATGAAGCGCACTCTGCGCGGGGCGATGTCGTTGTGCGCGACAGTCGCCCTGGCACTCACCATCGCCGCTCCGGCACATGCGGCCGATCGCGGCCTCTATGGCACGACCGACCCCACCTACAACGGGGTTCTCCGTCAATCCCTGGCGATCATGGGGCTCGCGTCCGTGGATGTCACTCCGGCGAAGCCAGCGATCACCTGGCTGCTCGGGCAACAGTGCGCTGACGGCAGTTTCGAGGCCTACCGCAAGGACACCACGGTGCCGTGCACTGCCTCCAATCCGACGGCATTCAGCGGCCCGGATGTGAACTCCACCGCAGCGGCGGCTGCAGCCCTCGCCCTGGTGGGTGAGCAGACTGCAGCGCGTAAGGCCGTGGTGTGGCTGAACAACACGCAGAACGACGATTGGGGTTGGCCCTATTACGCGGGTGGTGAGTCCGACGCCAATTCGACGGCGCTGGCGATCCTGGCCCTGCGCACCGTGAGCCCGCAGGACCGCAGCGCACGCGTTCCGAATGCCATCGACTTCCTGACCTCGCTGCAATTCCCCTGCGGCACTTCGACGGGGGGAGCGATCCCCTACCAAGCGGGCAGTGCGGCGAGCTCATTGGCATCGTCCGAGACGATCGCAAGTGTCGGCGCACGCCTCCCCGTGGAACAGGCCACATCCCTCACGCGCAATCCCCCGTGCGGTAAGGGGATGCTCACGCGACTGGCGAGCTACCTGGCTTCGCAGATCTCGAGTTCGGGGGCATTGAAGTCCGATCTCGGAAGCGGCCAGGATCTCGGGTCCACCGCTCGCGCCGTGATCGGGCTGAGCGAACTCGGCGTGGGCCGTGCCGCGGTGCGAACAGGAACGCGGACACTCACGTCGGCAGCTCGCGACTACGCATTCACGGATGGTGTCGCCAACCCGGGGTCCATCGGACTGCTGCTCATGGTGGCCGAGGCGACGGGAACGCCTCCGCGCGCTTTCGGTGGCGTCAACCTCGTCTCCGCAGTGACGGGGTCGATGCAGTGACACGCGGGGTGGTGGTGGGTGTAGCCGTTCTCGCGGCTCTCATCGGCGCGCCCACCGCCACCGCCGAAGGCTTGACGCGCTACTGGTCGTACTGGAACGCGTCGGATGGTGTCTGGGAGTACGCCACCCAGGGAGCCGGGACCACTCTTCCGCAGAACGGCGACGTCGAGGCTTGGTCGTTCGTCGTCACCGAGGGCATGACGGATGCCGCGGGACCACCGCCGATGGACCCGAACCAGGTGTGGCAGGACGCCTGCGCCGATGCACAGCCGTCGGGTGGGCAGAAGGCCGTGGCGGTCGTCCTCGACTTCGGTACGGCGGACATCGCACCTGCGGGTGAGACACCGCCGGGACCGATAACGGACTGCGCCGTGGTCGATGAAGGCGCCAACGGATTCCAGGTCCTCTCCGCGATCGCCGACGTCCGCGCCGACGGCGGCTTCCTCTGCGGCATCGAGGGCTACCCGCGTGCCGAATGCGCGCCGATCATCGACTCCCTCGCACCCGCGCCCGCCACACCCGAGACCGCATCGCCGATGGCTCAACCGTCCACCGAGGAGTCGACGGGCACACCGTGGTGGACACTGGGAGTACTCGCCATCGCCGCCATCGCGGCGCTGATCCTGTGGCGACGACGATGACGGCCACAACGCTGGTCCGAGAGACCCTCGTCACGAAGCGGACTACGGGCCGTTGGACGCATCCGGGTGCCTGGTGGCTCTGGAGCCTGCTCCTCGCCGTCACCGCGAGTCGCACCTCGAACCCGCTCTTCCTCATCCTCCTGATCTGCGTCCTCGCACTCGTGGTCCATCGTCGGGAGCGCCCGGGCGGGCGCACCTTCTCCTTCTTCCTACGTATCGCGGCGTTGATCGTCGTGATCCGCGTGATCGCCCAGCTGGTGCTGGGAGGCGCCTGGGGTGACACGGTGATCGCGACCCTGCCGAGCATCACGCTTCCGGCGTGGGCCGCGGGACTCCGGCTCGGCGGGCCCGTTGTGCTCGAGGTGATCCTCGCCGGGTTCTACGACGGACTCCGCCTCGCCGCGATCATCCTGTGCATCGGTGCAGCGAACGCCTTGGCCTCACCGCGACGACTCTTGAAATCCCTCCCCAGCGCGCTCTACGAGTTCGGAGTCAGCATCGTCATCGCCCTCACGTTCGCGCCGCAGTTGATCCGCGACATCGAGCGGGTGCGGACATCGCGGCGGCTCCGCGGGCGCGCCACCCGGGGTCCACGTGCATTCGCGGGCGCAGCGCTCCCTGTCCTCCACAGCGCGTTGGACCAGTCGATAGAACTCGCGGCCGCCATGGATGCTCGCGGGTACGGGCGCGCTGGGTCAGCGACGCGCGGCCGAGCTTTGGTGATCACCCTGATCGGCGTCGCGCTGGTCGCGGGAGCACTGGGCCTGTTCGGGTTGATGGCCGCGCAGTTACCCGCGGCGCTGTCCTGGGGTCTTTCCCTGGGTGCGCTCGTGGCCACCGCGGGTGCCCTGGTTCTGGCCTCACGTCATCGCAGCCGCACGGTGTACCGACCGGACCCCTGGGGTCGATCCGAGTGGATGGTTGTCGCCTCCGGTGTGGTGACGCTGGCGCTCACCATCGCAACGGCTCTCGCCGATCCCGTCGGCATGAGCCCGCCGACGGATCCCCCCACATGGCCGGCCCTCCCCCTCGGTGCCGTCGTCGCCCTTCTCGCCGCCGCGAGCGCCGGCTACTTGAGTGCACCACGACCCGAGGAGATTCCGTGATCGAGTTCGACGGCGTCTCCTTCCGCTACGACGCGGACACCCCGTGGATCCTGCGGGATGTCACTTTGCGGGTTCCGGAGGGCGAGTTCACCCTGGTGGTCGGTACCACGGGAAGCGGTAAGTCGACCCTGCTGCGCGCGATCAACGGCCTCGTTCCCCATTTCACCGGCGGGGATTTCCGTGGCGAGGTCCGCGTCGATGGCCGCTCGACGCGCACCACACCTCCGCGTGAATTAGCCGACGTCGTCGGTTACGTGCCGCAGGATCCGATGAGCGGATTCGTGACGGATACCGTCGAAGAAGAGTTGGCGTATGCGATGGAGAGCCTCGGCGTCGCTCCCGCGACCATGAGACGCCGAGTCGAGGAGACCCTCGACCTACTCGGACTCGACGAGGTGCGAGCGCGGCCACTGCTAAGCCTCAGTGGTGGTCAACGCCAACGTGTGGCCATCGGTGCGGCTATGGCTTCGCACCCCCGCGTCCTGATCCTCGATGAACCGACCTCGGCATTGGACCCGGGTGCAGCGGAGGAAGTTCTGGCTTCCTTGCAGCGCATCGTCCACGACCTCGGTGTCACGGTGGTGATCGCGGAGCATCGCCTCGAACGTGTGGTCCAGTACGTCGATCGCGTCCTGGTGATCGAGCCGGGAGGTGTGCGCGAGGGCATCCCGCAGGTGATGATGACCGACGCCCCCATCGCTCCACCCGTCGTCGAACTCGGCCGGCTAGCGGGCTGGAATCCGCTCCCCCTCACGATCCGCGATGCCCGACGCGAGGCGGAGTCCCTGCGCCGTGTTCTCGTGGGGCGTTCTTCAAATCGTCCACGTCCCCCCGCGGGTGACCGACGGGCTTCCCTCGAGGGCGTCGATGCCGGCTACGGGCGGATCACCGCCGTGCGTGGGGTGGACCTGGAGGTGCACGGGGGCCAGGTGCTCGCCGTCATGGGTCGCAACGGGGCCGGCAAGTCGACCCTCCTGTCGATGCTCGCCGGCATGGTGACGCCGACCGCGGGTCGGGTTCGCCTCGATGACGTGGATCCGGCGAAACTCGAGGGCCCCGAACTCGTGCAACACGTGGGACTCGTGCCGCAGAACCCCACCGACCTGCTCGAATGCGCGACCGTCGCCGACGAGTGCCGACTCTCCGACCGCGATGCCCACGTCGTCGCGGGAACCACGCGCGCACTCCTCGCACTGCTCGCGCCCGACATCCGCGATGACACGCATCCCCGCGATCTCTCTGCAGGGCAGCAGGTCTCACTCGTGTTGGCGATCATCCTCGCGGCGCGGCCACCACTTGTCGTGCTGGATGAACCCACCCGGGGGCTGGACTACCCCACCAAATCGCGCCTCGCCGAGCATCTGCGCGACCTCGCCTCCCAGGGTCACGCGGTGGTGCTCGCCACCCACGACGTCGAGTTGGTCGCGGAGGTGGCCGACACCGTTCTGATCCTCGCCGACGGGGAGGTGGTGGCGCACGGGCCTACGGCCGAGGTCGTGACGTCTTCTCCGATGTTCGCCCCGCAGGTGACCAAGATCATGTCCCCCGGGGTCTGGCTGACGGTGGCCGATGTCGAATCCGCCCTCGCCGAGGAGCGGGGGTCATGACGCGCGCGATCACGCTGCGACCCTCCACGTCCGCAGCGCTCCTGCTCTCCAGCGCCGTGGGCGTCCTCGCGTTCCTGTGGCCTTTCCTCATCTCCCCGGATTCCGAGCTGGCCTCGCATACCTCGTTCGTTCCCTGGCTCTTCGCGCTGGTGATGACCCTGGTGTTGGCGATCACATTCTCGGAGTTCATCCATGCGCGCATCGACGCGAAAGCGATCGCGCTGCTCGGCATTCTCGCGGCGATCATCACGGCGCTGCGCCCTCTGGGTGCCGGTCTCGCCGGCATCGAACCCATCTGGGTGATCCTCATCCTCGGCGGGCGTGCCCTGGGGCCGGCCTTCGGCTTCGTCCTCGGCACGGTGTCCCTCGCAGCGTCGGCGATCATCACGGGTGGTGTGGGCCCGTGGCTGCCGTTCCAGATGATCGCGGCGGGGTGGGTTGGCCTGGGGGCGGGTCTGCTGCCGCGCGCAACCGGACGTCGCGAGATCCTGATGCTCGTCGGCTACGCGGTGGGCGCCTGCATGGCCTACGGCTTCGTGATGAACCTGTGGTTCTGGCCCTTCACCACGTCTCTGCCACCGCAACTCGCCTTCGATCCCGGGGCCGGCGTCATAGCGAACGTCGAGCATTGGTGGCGCTTCACGATCACGACATCCCTGGGATTCGATGTCCCGCGCGCCGTACTCGCCGCCGTTCTCATCCTCCTGGCCGGGCGCCCCATCCTCGACGCCCTCCGTCGGGCTGCACGTCGGGCAAGATTCCAACCGCAGGCAACGGTGAGCGCCTCGTAGGCTCGAGAGATGGGCGCACTCGCGGAGCGGGCATCGGAGATCACCTCTGCGCCCTCACTTCCCCGCGAAGGGAACGACGGCTGGGGCGAACCTCTGAGTTCCTACCGACAGTGGGTGCGCGAGCGGGGAGTCACGACACCCCACATCACAGAAGTGCCTCCCGCAGGTGTCGATGCGGCTATCGATTCCGGTGCGCAGCTCCTCGTCGTACGCGCAACACACGATGACGACATCGCAGCCCGGTCGCTGATCAGCCTCCTCACCGGGACCGAGTCGAATTCCGTCGTCCCGCAAACCACCGGGATGACCGATGCGGCCTGGATGGAGCAGATGATCGAGGTGCGGGACCGTGTCGCCGCGCTCCGTGTGCACCAGGGGGACATCGAGGCACTGCTCGGCACCGTTCCGGAGGTAGCAGCTGCGGCAGATGCGCTGGTGACGGCCAGCGCCCGGCGGACTCCCGTCCTGCTCGAGGGCTTGACGATGTGGGCCGGTGCCGTTGCGGCGGATCGTCTCTCCTTCCGCGCGAAGACCTGGTGGCACGGTGCCGGCACGAGCAGTGACCCCGCCATTCTGTGATCGGCGCGCGCGTGCACGCGGCCTTGCTCAGTATCGACTGAATCGCCCTCGACGGAATCGTGTTCGAGGTCGACTAGCGGACGTGCGACGGCACGAACGGCGTCGTGACGACCTCCGCGTCGACCAATGTCCCACGCACATCGACCTGCACGGAGTCACCCACCGCGACCTCGGCGGGGAGGTACGCAAGTGCGATGCCGTGACGCAGACTCGGGGAGAACGTTCCGCTGGTGGTCTCACCGACTTCGTGACCGCCGTGATGGACGGCCATATGCGGTCTCGGGATTCCACGGCCCACCATGGTGATGCCGCGCAGGCGACGAACCGGACCCGCGGACTTTTGCGACAGCATGGCGTCGCGCCCGCGGAACTCGGGCTTATCCCAGCCGACGGCCCAGCCCAGTCCCGCCTCCACCGGGCTCGTCGCGATCGAGATGTCCTGCCCGTGCAACGGGTAGCCCATCTCGGTGCGCAAGGTGTCGCGTGCACCGAGCCCTGCGGCCATGCCGCCGACCGCGGTCACCTCGATCATCAGCGCATCCCAGAGCGCACCGAGTGCCGCGGAGGGGGCGATCAACTCGAAGCCCCGTTCGCCGGTGTAGCC
Source organism: Candidatus Nanopelagicales bacterium (assembly GCA_044375955.1). Lineage (GTDB taxonomy): Bacteria > Actinomycetota > Actinomycetes > S36-B12 > S36-B12 > VGCC01. The sequence continues at coordinate 21,360 of JBILLS010000026.1, forward strand.
CGTGCGACACACGAGCACCGGGTAGTCCTTCCAACTGGCCTCGACCATGGTCATGTAGTCGTGCTCCGTGGGCAGACCCAGGGCCCCGACAACGTCTGCCGCACGCGGACCCTGCACCGCGATGATCCCGAGATCGTGGTGCTGGTCGACGACCGCGACATCAGGGGGTGCCCCATCACGGAAAGCAGCCACCACGGTGGCCGCGTTCGATGCATTGGGAACTATGAAGATGTCCTCTGGACTGAATCGATAGACGATCAGATCATCGATGATCCCCCCGTCCTCGGTGCACAGCATCGAGTACTGGGCCTGGCCGTCGGATATGCGATGGAGATCGTTGGCGACGCTCCGGTTGACGTAGTCGAGCGCCCCCGGACCGGTGATCCGCACTTTGCCCATGTGGGAGACGTCGAAGACACCGACCGCCTCACGCACGGCTGTGTGCTCCCCCACGGTGCCCGAGTACTCGATGGGCATCTCCCATCCACCGAAGTCGGCCAATTTGGCACCGAGGCCACCATGGCGATCGAAGAGTGGGGTGCGCTGGAGTGCGGCCATGCCTGAACGCTAGCGACGCCACCACCCGAGCGCGAGCCCCGCAATCCTGACTAGCCTGCGAACATGACCACGCTGACGATCACCGCATCCGCTCCCGCTCAGGCCACCGGGGAGGCTCTGGTCCTTCCCCTGCAACCCAAGGCCTCCAGCATCGCCCTCGCGGTCCCGGGTCTGACCCGCGGGCAGGCGGACAAGATCGTCGCTGCTGCGCGCGCACTCGGTGCCACCGGCGCAACGGGTGAGGTCACGAAGATCCCCGACGTCTCCGGAATCAAGGCCGGGTTGGTCGTCACCGTGGGTCTCGGTGATGCCACGAAGTACGCGGATCCCGAATCCGTCCGCCGCGCCTACGGAAATGCGATCCGCTCGCTGACGGGCAAGCGCCGGATCGCGGTCGTCCTGCCCGCGGAGAACTGGGCCGCGGCCGTGCTCGGTGCACGACTCGCGAACTACGCCTTCACGGCTTTCAAGTCCGCACCGAAGAAGGAGAGCGCCCCGGTGCAGACGATCGCATTCATCACATCCGAGCGAGTCGGTGCGGAACAGCGTGCCTTCGTCCACGAGGTGGGGGTCATCGGCGACGCCGTCGATCTTGCGCGCGATCTGGTCAACACTCCCCCGAATGCACTTCCTCCCGCCACACTCGCACGCGAGGCGAGGGCCGCCGTTGCGGCAGCGCCGGTGAAGGTGACGATCTGGGACGAGAAGGCTCTGCAACGCGACGGCTGCGGTGGGATTCTCGCGGTGGGTCAGGGTTCGGTGAACCCACCACGACTGGTGAAACTCGAGTACGCGCCCAAGGGAGCGAAGAAGCACCTGGCGATCGTGGGTAAGGGCATCACCTTCGACACCGGCGGCATCTCGATCAAACCCGCAGCGAACATGGATGAGATGAAGGGTGACATGGCGGGTGCTGCCGCGGTCATCGCCGCGATGCAGGCGATCGCCGCACTGCGACTGCCCGTGCGCGTGACGGGCTGGGTGCCCAGCGCGGAGAACATGCCCAGTGGGACTGCGCAGCGACCCGGTGACGTTTTCAGCACGTACGACGGCACGACCGTCGAGGTCTTGAACACCGACGCCGAGGGGCGCTTGATTCTCGCCGACGCCCTCGGCATGGCCGTCGAAGAGAAGCCGGACCTCATCATCGACGCGGCGACGTTGACCGGGGCGCAGCGGATCGCCCTCGGCAGCCGCACGGCCGGAGTGATGTCGAACAAGGACGATGCACGCACCCAGGTGTGTGATGCGGCGGAGGCGGCGGGTGAGGCGATGTGGCCCATGCCCCTCCCCGAGGACCTTCGCAGTTCCCTGGACTCCGCGACCGCGGACATCGCCAACATCGGTGACCGCATGGGCGGAATGCTCTCCGCGGGTGTCTTCCTGAAGGAATTCATCCCCGCAGGCCAGCCCTGGGTCCACCTGGATATCGCCGGCCCGGCGTTCAACGACAAGGCCGCCTACGGCTACACCCCCAAGGGTGGAACGGGTGCTGCGGTGCGCACGTTCGTCGAAATGGCCCGCCGATTGGCGAACAGCGGGTGAAGAACCAGCCCGAGTGAACCCACCCATGGGACGGTGGAAGGATAAAGGCGTCCCAATCACCCGGTGAGGAGTAGGCGCGTGCCGCAGGCGGATCTGGTCATTCTCGGGGGCGGCAGCGGGGGATACGCCTGTGCCCTGCGCGCGGCAGAACTGGGCAAGAGCGTGATCCTCATCGACCGCGACAAGCTCGGTGGCACCTGCCTGCACCGGGGATGCATCCCCACAAAGGCACTCCTGCACGCTGCCGAGGTCGCCGACTCCGCACGGGAGTCCGAGCACTTCGGGGTCAAGGCCACACTCGACGGCATCGACATGCCCAAGGTCAATGAGTACCGAGACGGGGTCGTCGCACGTCTTTATAAGGGACTCCAGGGGCTCGTCAAGAGCCGCAACATCACCCTCGTGGAGGGCACCGGCCGGCTCGTCGGCCCGAACACCGTCGAAGTGAACGGTGAGAAATACACCGGCACGAATGTCGTGCTCGCGACGGGCTCCTACGCCCGCACCATCCCCGGTCTGGAGATCAGCGGCCGCATCATGACGTCGGACCAGGCACTCACCCTGGACTACGTCCCGAAGAGCGTGATCGTGCTCGGCGGCGGGGTCATCGGTGTGGAGTTCGCCAGTGTGTGGCGCTCCTTCGGGTCCGAGGTCACCATCGTCGAAGGACTGCCGCATCTCGTGCCGAACGAGGACGAAGCCTGCTCGAAGGCACTCGAGCGCGCCTACCGCAAGCGCGGCATCACCTTCATCCTCGGTACCAAGTTCGCCTCCGCAACTCAAGATGCCAACGGGGTCACCGTCACACTGGAGGACGGCAAGGTCCTGACCGCCGACATCCTGCTCGTCGCCGTGGGTCGCGGTCCCAACACCGCGTCCATGGGCTTCGAGGAGCAGGGCATCGCGATGGAACGTGGTTGGGTGCTGGTCGATGACCGGCTTCACACCAACATCCCGGGCGTGTACGCCGTCGGCGACATAACCCCCGGCCTCCAACTCGCCCACCGCGGCTTCCAGCACGGGATCTTCGTCGCCGAAGACATCGCGGGCATGAACCCGGTGGTGGTCTCCGACGTCAACATCCCGCGCGTGACCTACTGCGAGCCGGAGGTGGCGAGCGTGGGTCTGACGGAGGCCGAGGCGAAGGCCGCGCACGGCGCCGATGCGATCACCACCTACGAGTACAACCTCGGTGGCAACGGGAAGAGCCAGATCCTCGACACGGCGGGATTCATCAAGCTGGTGCAACTCAAGGACGGTCCGGTCATCGGCATCCACATGGTCGGCTCCCGCGTCGGCGAGCAGATCGGCGAAGCGCAACTCATCGTGAACTGGGAGGCGTATCCAGAAGATGTCGCCACCCTGATCCATGCACACCCCACGCAGAACGAGGCGATGGGCGAGGCACACCTCGCCCTCGCGGGCAAACCGCTGCACTCCCACGCATAACGAGAAGGAGTAGGACGATGTCGGTCACCGTGACCATGCCGCAACTCGGCGAGAGCGTCACCGAGGGAACCGTGACCCGATGGCTCAAGGCCGTCGGAGACACCGTGGTCGCCGACGAACCCCTGCTCGAGATCTCCACCGACAAGGTCGACACCGAGATCCCGGCCCCGGCCAGCGGCGTACTCGTCTCGATCGCGGCGCAGGAGGACGATGTCGTCGCCGTCGGTGCGCCACTGGGTGTGATCGGCGATAGCGCGGATGCCCCCGCTCCCCCCGCGGCTCCAGCACCCCCCGCACCGGCACCTGCGGCACCTGCACCACCGGCACCTGCACCTGCACCTGCACCGGCGGCATCAGGATCCGAGACCCCGGTCCTCCTTCCCGCCCTCGGCGAAAGCGTCACCGAGGGAACCGTGACCCGATGGCTCAAGGCCGTCGGAGACACCGTGGTCGCCGACGAACCCCTGCTCGAGATCTCCACCGACAAGGTCGACACCGAGATCCCGGCCCCGGCCAGCGGTGTGCTCGTCTCGATCACCGCACCCGAGGATGCCGTGGTCCCGGTCGGATCCGAACTCGGTCGCATTGCATCCGGTGCTCCAGCGTCCGCACCCCCGGCCGCGACACCGGCTCCCGCAGCACCGTCCCCCGTCGTCAGTACTCCCGCAGCCCCTACGGCTCCCGCAGCCACGGAGACATCGGAGTCCTACGTCACCCCGCTCGTGCGACGCCTCGCCGCGCAGCATGGTGTGGACCTATCCCGCGTGACGGGAACGGGTGTGGGCGGGCGGATCCGCAAGTCCGACGTCCTCGCGGCCGCCGGTCAGGCCGCACCGCCCGCTCCCGCCCCGGCACCCGCGGCACCACCCGCGCCGCCGAAGCCTCCGACGCCGATCCCGGTCTCCACCGCGCCGGCACCCTCGGCACCCGCCACCCCGGCAGCCACGTCGGCGCTGCGCGGACGCACGGAGAAGATGTCGCGACTTCGCCAGATCATCGCCGAGCGCATGGTCGAGTCACTGCAGACGTCGGCGCAGTTGACCACGGTCGTCGAGGTCGACGTGACCCGTATCAACGCGCTGCGGACTCGGGTCAAGCGCGACTTCGAGGCGCGTGAGGGAGTCAAGCTGACGTTCCTCCCGTTCTTCTGCAAGGCATCGATCGAGGCCCTGAAGCAGTTCCCGCAACTGAACGCCTCGATCGACATGGCGGCGCGCACCGTCACCTACCACGACCAAGAGAACCTCGGCATCGCCGTCGACACCGAGCGTGGCCTGCTCGTGCCCGTGATTCGCAACGCCGGCGACCTGAGCATCGCCGGCTTGGCGCGCAAGATCGCCGACCTCGCCGAGCGCACCCGCACCAACAAGGTGTCCCCGGAGGAACTCTCGGGTGGCACATTCACGGTGACCAACACGGGTAGTCGTGGCGCGCTCTTCGACACTCCAATCGTCAACATGCCCCAGGTCGCGATCCTCGGAACAGGATCCGTGGTCAAGCGGCCCATCGTGACGCAGGACGATGCGGGCCAGGACGTCATCGCGATTCGGTCGATGGTCTATCTCGCACTCTCGTACGACCACCGCATCGTCGATGGCGCGGACGCGGCACGCTTCCTCTCCGTGATCAAGTCGCGTCTGGAATCGGCGGAGTTCGACGCCGAACTCGGGCTCTAGTCGACATGCGCTACGCGGTCACGGGGGCTTCGGGTCTCATCGGTGGGGCCCTTGTTCGCCACCTCCGTGGACAGGGGCACGAGGTCATCCGGCTCGTTCGCCGGGACGCTCAGGGCCCCGACGAAGTGCGGTGGGATCCCACGCGCGGCACCGTGGATGTCGCAGGTCTCGTGGGCACGGATGTCGTCGTCCACCTCGCCGGTGCCGGTGTTGGCGACCATCGGTGGACCGACGAATACAAGCGCGAGATCCTCGACTCTCGCGTCGAGGGAACCCACACCATCGTGCGCGCGATGCTCGAACTCGATCCACATCCGCGCGCGCTCGTCGCCGGCTCCGCAATCGGGTTCTACGGCGACACCGGGGACCGCGCGGTGGACGAGTCCTCCCCTGCGGGCAGCGGCTTCCTTGCCGACGTGGTGCGGGCATGGGAGGCCGCGTCCGAGCCTGCCGCCGCCGCGGGTATCCGGGTGACCCACGCGCGCACCGGACTCGTGGTCGCGAAAGAAGGGGGTGCGTGGTCGCGCATGTTCCCCCTGTTCCGCCTCGGCCTCGGGGGGCGCATGGGATCGGGTCGTCAGTACTGGTCCTGGATCTCGCTGCGCGACGAGGTGCGCGCCCTGGAGTTCCTCGCCGACCGCGCAGACCTGTCGGGTGCGGTGAACCTGGTGGCACCCCAACCGTCGACCAACGCGGAGATCACCGCGGCGATGGGCCGAGTCCTGGGGCGCCCCACACTGTTCCCCGTTCCCGCGCTCGCGCTCAAGACAGTGCTCGGCGAGTTCTCCTCGGAGGTGCTCGGCAGCGTCCGGGTGCTGCCGACGGTGCTCGAGCAGAACGGTTTTACCTGGCTCGATCCCACGATC
>JBILLS010000012.1:0-46774 GCA_044375955.1 Candidatus Nanopelagicales bacterium
TCAGGTGATGGATCAAGAATTGCCGCCCTTCGCTGAAGCACTCGAGCGTCTCGGTCAGTGATCTATCTCGAGTTCGATGATCTTCTTGCGATCGCCACGCGCGTCCTAGGGGCACCCCCGCTGGTTCGCGATGCTGGGTTGCTCGAGTCGGCGGCATTCCGCCCTCGGGCAAGCGTGTTCGGTTCGGATGCCTATCCCACTGTCCATGAGAAGGCCGGCGCGCTCATGGAATCGTTGGCCCGAAACCACCCGCTGGTCGACGGCAACAAGCGGTTGGCTCTTGCGGGCGTGATCGTCTTCCTCGGCGTGAACGGTGTGCGGCTAACGGCCACGAACGATGAGGCCTACGATTTCACTATCGAGGTGGCGACCGGCTCTTTCGCGGATGTCGCAGCTATCGCTCAACGCCTGGTGCAGATGACCTCTCCTCGCTAGCCCACTCAGGGTGCTCGCGCTCGGCCCACGTACGTGTGACGTTGCCGGTGCGCATCCCTCGCCGGGCTTCCGCGTCGTTCATCGCCATCCAGGTATGCCCGGCCACCATGATCACCACGACGAGCCCCAGCCAATCGTGCACGAAGGTCGCACCGGTGCGGATGTCGTCGGAGAAGTAACCGTTCTGCCACATGATCACACCGGTCCCGAACATCACGATGATCGAGCCGAGGGTGAACGCGGCGTTGAGCTTTTGGCCTGCGTTGAACTTACCGACCGGGATAGCACCGGAACGTCGCTCGCGTGAGCGCAGCCAGCGCCAATCGTCGGGCGTGAATCGATTCAGCAACTCGGCATCGCGCCGGAAGGCAACGAAGAATGCCGCGATGATCAGGGGCAGAGGCAGGAGGAGCCCGGAGACCGTGTGCACGTTCTTGACGAGGGGGCGGTTTCCCACCAGGACGCTGATATCGGGGAAGAAGAGTGCAGCACCCGTGAGGATCAACACCACGGTCAGGATCGCGATGCTGCGGTGCGTCCACCGCTCGGCGCGCGTGAAGCGCGCTAGGTCAGGCGATGGGTTCGTCGTTGCGTCCATTGGACGCCCCCACCCATGCGTCGATGTCATACCCGCGCTGCTCCCAGTAGCCCGGCACGACCTGGTTGACCACCTCGATCCCCGACATCCACTTCAGGGACTTGTAGCCGTACATCGGCGCGACGTAGAGACGGACCGGGCCGCCGTGCTCCCGGGTCAGGGGTTTGCCGTACATCTGGGTTGCCACGAGAACGTCGGGGCGCATCGCCTGTTCGCGGGTGAGTGACTCGGTGTAGACGCCGTCGAAGGAGAAGAAGCGCAGGGAATACGCATTGGGGTTCGCTCCCGCGGCGTTGAGCACATCGGAGAGCAGTACCCCATTCCAGGGCACGTCGTCGACGCGCCAGCCGGTGACGCATTGGAAGTCCTTGGTCATCTGGGTTTGGGGGAGTGCCGCAAGGTCATCGAGCGAGAGGGAGAGCTCGTTGTCCACACCGCCGTAGACCTCGAGACGGTAGGCGGCGGGATCCATGGCTGGGTAGCCGTTGGTCACCGTATAGATGCGGAATCCACCCGCGGCCGGAACCACGGCACCCAATCCCGGGATCGCCCCCACCGTGGAGTTCACCGCCTGCTGCGCGCTGCGACCGGCGACCACGCCGATCACTCCGAGGCCGACCATTCCGAGGACGACGCGGCGGCCGACAGGTGTTCCGGGTGGCTTCACGGACCCATGGGAACACGACGGGGGCGATGATGCAACGACTCAGGGGTTACAGCGCGGGCACCACTGGGGATCGGCGAACTCCGCGTGGCGAGCGGCCTCGTGGAAAGCCGGGCAGCGGGGACACCCCATGCGGTCCGCACGCACCACGTGGGGGGCGGTGGTCCCGCACTCACGGCAGGGCAAGCCCCAGGCAGGTTCCATCGGTCCCCACCCGGGGCACCCGCAGTTCGGGCACGGAGTGGCCAGGCGTTCTGCGAGCGCGTGCGCGCAGGCGTCGATGGCCATCATTCGGGAGGGGGACATGTGCGCTCGGAGGTCGCTCTCGATCTCCACCCGGTGCGTGGGGGAGAGTGCTGCGTAGTCGTCGATGATTCGGCGAAGATCGTCATGGTCGGTGATGCCCTTGGCGATCGGACCCTGGAGTCCTGCGGGCCGCGCGATCAGCCCGTGCCGCGGGAAATCTGCACGGTCGAGAAACGGATCGAGATCATCCTCGCGGCTCACGGTTGTGTGACCGGCGATGGTGGCGCTCGATCGGTGTGTTTCATGCACGACGATGCCGCGCACGTCGTCGATGAATACGAGTAGTTCCATATCGACGGTCACGCCGGGCAGGACTGGGTCGCTGGCGATAGTGCCTTCGCTCGCAAGCCCGAGCGGCAGACCGGACGCGGCCATGCCATCGCGCGCCTTGCGCACCGCAGTCTCGTAGGCGCTGCCCGCGCGGGGGATCTCCCCGGCGAAGGTTCCGAAGCTGTCGGTGTCGACAGGAACCGCTGCAACGGCGAGTCCGAGCAGTGACGCGAAGGGTGGGGTGATCACGGACTCTTTGGCGTGCCTGGTCGCCAAGGCCGCGCGTTGCCCGCGGTAGTCGCTCACTCGTGGGGAACGAAGAGATCGATGAGCTCGCCTACGCGGTGGCCCGACTCTGCCGGGTGGCGGAAAGGTTGCCGCCGGTTCACGGAGTAGACGTTGCGACGACCCTCACGGGAGCGCCGGATGTATCCGGCGTGCTCGAGGTCGGTGACGATCGTCTGCGCCGTGCGCTCTGTGACTCCCGCCGCATCAGCCAGGTCACGTATCCGAAGCTCCGGGGTTTGCGCAATGAGCAGGAGGATGCGGCCGTGGTTCGTCAGCAGCGTCCAGTGACGTTCTTCGTCGCTTCGCACGTGCCTATGGTGCCGCACGGGGCTCGTGACGCGCGGCATCAGTTCTCCCCCTGGGCCTTCGTGTAGGCAGGGGCACCATCGAGGTCCTCGAGCTTCTCCACATGCATCCAGCGATAGACGCGTCCGATGCGTGTGAGGAGGTCGAGGGCGGACTCCGGATGCCACGTGGTCTGGTCCGCGATGAGGAAGCGGCACCGGTAGTGGTCGACACAGGTAGGGGTGGTGCCCGTCGCCGGCCAGACCTGTGTGCCCCGGTTGGAGATCATCTTCAGCGTGTAGGGGGTTCCGGGGAGCAGGCGTTGCAGTCGCTCGGCCAGGACATCCGGGGTTTCGTGAGATTCCAGGAATATGTCGACTCCGACCTTGATTCGCGATCCCGGTGCCGTGTCCACGTCGCCGATCCCGATCGGCGTCAACTTCATTTCCTGATGCTCGCGGGAGGGAGTGGCGGACACCTTTCCGAGGCGCGCGGTCACCGCCTCCACGAATTCCTGTGTCCCCACGCCGCCCGCACCTGCGATGTCACGCGTGTGAATACCGTCCTCGAGGGTGCAGAAGAGTGCCTGTTCGAGGCGTTCGGCCGCCTCGAACTGGGCGATGTGACGAAGCAACATGACTCCGGACAGCACCATCGCCGTGGGATTCGCCACTCCGGTGCCTGCGATGTCGGGGGCCGTGCCGTGCACAGCTTCGAACATGGCGACCTCGTAGCCGATGTTGGCGGAAGGGGCGAAGCCGAGTCCTCCCACGAGTCCGCTCGCGAGATCGCTAAGGATGTCGCCGTTCATGTTCGTCGTAAGGATCACGTCGAACTGCTCGGGCCTGATCACCATCTGATGGGCGCAGTTATCGATGAGCAGGTGGCTGGCCTCAATCTGCGGGTACTCGCGGGCCGTGGCCTCGAACTCGCGCTTGAACATCCCCTCGGTCAACTTCATGATGTTGGCCTTGGTCGCGACCACGACCGAGGAACGTCCCTGGGACTCCGCGAATGCGAATGCCGCCTGCGCCACACGCCGACACCCAATGCGCGAGATCAACTTCAGGCACTGCGCGACATTGGGTGTCTGCATGTGCTCGATTCCCGCGTAGAGGTCTTCAACGTTCTCGCGCACGATCACCAGATCGATCCCTCGACCTGCAAAGGCACTCGGCACGCCGGGAAGTTCCCGCGCGGGGCGGATGTTGGCGAACGTCTCGAAGAACTTCCGAAGCGTGACGTTCGCGCTCTTGTTGCCGAACCCCACCGGTGTTCCCAGGGGTCCCTTCAGCACGACCTTCGTGCGGGCGATGGACTCGATGGTCTCTTGGGGGACTCCGCTCGTGACACCGCGGGAGAAGGCGATCTCCCCGGCATCGACGTACTCGGGTTCCAGGGACCCACCCGCCGCGGCGATCAACTCGCCCGCCGCCCGGGTGACTTCCGGACCGATCCCGTCACCCGGGATGATGGTCACGGGGTGTCGCGTTGCGGCGCTAACTGGCATGTGCTACAAAATACAGGAATTAAATTTCCTGTCAATAGTTACCTATATCTGGAGGAGCTATGACCGCGTCCGTGGCCGCCAACCCGTCCCTGTCCGCCGAGCAGTACGAGAAGCTCTGGGATCCGAACCTCGATGGGGGATACCCGGCCAACCACTTCGCATTCCGGCAGATCCTCAACGTGCTCCACGACCGCGGCGCCGAGCGGATGCTCGAGGTGGGTGTCGGTCAGGGGCGCGCAATCTCGATCTACACGGACGCAGGGATCGACTTCTGGGGTCTGGATAACGACCCGGACATGGTCGAGATGAGCAAGGCGGCCATGACCACGTGGGGACTCCACCCCGACAAGATCTCCTGGGGGGATATCGAGGACTCGGTGTCACTGTCCGGTATCCGCAAGAAGGCGGACTTCGACGCAGTGCTCGCCATGGGTGTCCTCCCCCATGTGACGCATGAGCAGGCTGCCTTGGAGAACATGCGCCACCTGCTCAAGCCTGGGGGCACGGTCCTCGTCGAATGCCGAAACAAGCTCTTCTCGCTGGTCACGTTCAACCGGTTCACATTCGAGTTCATCATGGACGACCTCCTGGGCGACGTGCACGGAGAGGTGCGCACCGCGACCGAGGAATTCCTACGTACCCGCGTCGATGTGGACATGCCTCCCAAGCCCGCGGGCCACGCGGCCAAGTACCACAATCCGCTGGACATCGATCAGGTGTTCACCGCTGCTGGGTTCACCGACATCGTGATTCGCCCATTCCACTATCACGCCTCAGTGCCCAGGCTCGAGAAGCCACTCGGTGCCGCCTTCCGTGCAGAGTCCATCGCACTCGAGAACGAACCATCCGATTGGCGCGGTCTCTTCCTGTGCTCGGCATTCGTCGTCGAAGCCCGGCGCCCCATCGATCAGGCATAACCCTTTTCCGAGACATCACGCAGAGAGAACGAGGACACAATGAGCACTTCTCCGGTTCGTGCGCACTACGACGAATCCGCATCCACGTACCACGAGCAGTACGACAAGGACCTCATTTGGACGAATGCCGAATACCCGGCGAACTACTTCCGGCTGGAGAAGGTCATCGACATCCTTCGCCGTCGGGGCGCCACGAGCGTCTATGACCTAGGCGCCGGTGAGGCGAGTCCGATCATCAGGATTCGCGAGGTCCTGGGCATCGATGTGCGTGCTAGCGACCTATCACCGGAGATGGTTCGCCTGGGTAAGGACAACCTCGTCCGTCACGGCATGGATCCTGACTGGCTCACGCTCGTGGACATCACGGATCCCGCTGCCGTGCGCGCGGAGGCCAAGGATGTCGGCCTCTCCGATGCCGTGATCGCGTTGGGGGTCATTCCCCATGTCGAGGACGATAACTGGTTCGTAGAGGCGATGTCCCTGTTCGTCAAGCCCGGTGGGACGTTGATCCTTCAGTTCCGCAACAAGATGTTCTCGATGTTCACCTTCAACAGGCTCACGAAGGAGTTCATTCTGGAAGACCTGATGGCCCCAATCCCGCAGCAATTCCAGGATGTCGTCGAAGCCGATCTCAACCAGCGGCTCGCCGTCGACAAGCCGCCGAAGCGCGTGTGGGACAAGGACGCCCCCGCGTACGACGAGATTCTGGCGAAGTTCCACAACCCCTTCGAACTCGCCGAGGTCGTCAAGAAGCATGGCTTCACCGACATCGAGTACGGCTGGTACAACTTCCACCCGACGTACCCGATGGTTGCCGGTGGGATCGACGCGCGTGAGTACCGCGAGGCTCAAATCGCCCTGGAGTCAGACAATTCATGGCGAGGCATGTTCCTCTGCTCTGCGGGGATGATCGTCGCGCGCAAGTCCTGACCGTGGTCACGTCCGACGACGTTCTCGACGCACTCGAGGCGGAGGCGATAGGCATCCTGCGGGAGACCGCGGGAGCCTTCGCCCGCCCCCTCCTGATGTATTCCATCGGCAAGGATTCCTCGGTCCTCATCCATCTCGCACGCAAGGCATTCCACCCTGGTCCCTTCCCATTCCCGTGCATGCACGTGGACAGTCAGTGGGAGTTCCGCGAGGTGATCGAGCACCGGGATCGGATCGCCCGCGAGGTTGGCTTCGAACTGATCGTCGCGCAGAACGAGGAGGGGATCGCCGAGGGCGTGAGCCCGATGTCCCACGGCATCCACGAGTACACGCGCATCATGCGCACCGTCCCCCTGCTCCGAGCGTTGGAGGAGGGTCGCTTCGACGCCGCCATCGGCGGAGGTCGGCGTGATGAGGAGCGCAGTAGGGCCAAGGAGCGCATCTTCAGCCTGCGCGAGGAGGGACAGCGCTGGGAACCACGCTCCCAGCGCCCGGAGTTCTGGCGCACCGCCAACACCACCCTCGTGCGTGGACAGACGATGCGCGTGTTCCCGTTGTCGAACTGGACGGAGTTGGACGTCTGGCGCCACATCCGGCGCGAGGGCATTCCCGTGGTCGATCTGTACTTCGCGCGCGTGCGCCCCACCATCGATCGGGAGGGCACCTTGCTCGTGCCCGACGACGACCGCATGCCACTCCGCGAGGGAGAGATACTCGTCGAGAGGCAGGTGCGTTTCCGCACTTTGGGCTGCTATCCGGTGACCGGGGCGATCGAGTCCGACGCCGCCGACATCGATGCCCTCGTCGCGGAGATGGAGACGACCCGGATGAGTGAACGCGCGGGCCGCATGGTGGACGGCGACCGCGGGGATTCGATGGAGGCGAAGAAGCGCTCGGGCTACTTCTAGCGAGCGGGTGACGGGAATCGAACCCGCATGACCAGCTTGGAAGGCTGGGGCTCTGCCATTGAGCTACACCCGCATGCCGGTATCCGGCCCGACGAGTGTAGTAGCCGCACACGCCCCTACACTTTTGGCGGCCTGCGCGGGGCGTAGCGTAGTGGCTAGCGCGCCTGCTTTGGGAGCAGGAGATCGGGAGTTCGAGTCTCCCCGCCCCGACCACTCGGTACCACCGGTGCCGAAGCCCGACGAGTAGTACCGATTGAGGAGTGTCGTGAAGACCGCTGTCGAGACCCTGTCCCCGACCCGCGTGAAGTTGAGCGTCGAGATCCCCTTCGACGACCTCAAGCCGAGTCTCGATGCGGCTTATGCGCGCATCGCCACGCAGGTCAATATCCCCGGCTTCCGCAAGGGCAAGGTGCCGGCCCGGGTGATCGAGCAGCGCTTCGGTCGCGGTGTCGTCCTCGAGGAGGCGATCAACGACGCAGTGCCGAAGGCGTACGACGAGGCCGTGCGCGAGAACAAGATCGTGCCCGTCGGGCGACCCGAGGTCGATGTCTCCGAGCTGAAGGACGGTGAGCCGCTCACCTTCACCGCGGAAGTCGACGTTCGACCCGAGTTCGACCTTCCCGACTTCGCGACCATGTCGGTCGAGGTCGACCCGGTAGTGGTGAGCGACGAGGATGTCGCCACCCAGATCGACAGCCTGCGCGCACGCTTCGCCACATTGACCGAAGTCGATCGCGCGTCCGCAGATGGAGACGTGCTGCTCGTCGATGTCTCCGGCACGACCCCCGAGGGGGATCCGGTCGATGACCTCTCCGGCCCCGCGATGTCCTACGAGCTCGGCACCGACGGTCTCTTGCCTGGTTTCGACGAGGCGGTGCGCGGTGCGAGCGCGGGGGAGGCGAGGACCTTCGAGTTCACGCCGCAGAACGGTGACTGGGCCGGGATTCCGCTCACTGTCCATGTTCACGTCACCAAGGTGCGTGAGCGCGAACTCCCGGCACTCGACGACGACTTCGTCCAGCTCGCATCCGAGTTCGACACCCTGGGTGACCTCCAGGACGATCTGCGCACGCGCCTGGGACGGGTCAAGCGACTCGAACAGGGGGCGCAGGCCCGCGAGCGCGTTCACGAGGCACTCGTCGACTCCGTGATGATGCCGCTGCCCGAGGGTCTCATCGCGGCCGAGGTTGCCGCGCACTTCGAGGACGGCCACGACTCGGGTGAGGATCACCGTGTCGAGGTCGAGTTGCAGGCCCGGCGTGGGCTGAAGAGCCAGTTCATCCTGGATCGGATCGCCGAGAGTGAGGAGATCACGGTCGGCGAGACCGAACTGTCCGCATGGCTCGTCCAGCAGGCACCCCGCTACGGCATGACTCCGGATGCTTTCGCGAAGGCATTGGTCGAGGCCGGCCAGGTCCCGATGGCTATGCAGGACATCCGTCGGGCCAAGGCCCTGGCGCACGTCCTCGAGTCGGTGACCGTGGTCGATACGACGGGCGCCGCGGTCGATCTCAAGGCGCTGGACCGCGATCTGGTGCCGACCGCCGAATAGTTTCGGCCCTCGGCGAACCGGCAGTTCTCGGGGCGGTGCCCCGAGCATTCAGCGACTAGTGTTGCTGCATGCCCCACGAGATGAATGATCTGCGCGCGCCCGGTGGCGGAATGACCGGCTTCGGCGACATGTTGGATGAGCGGCTCCTGCGTGAGCGGATCATCTGGCTCGAAGGCGAGGTGCGGGACGAGAACTCCAACCGGATCGCCAAGCAACTTCAGGTCCTCGCGGCGGAGGATCCCGAGCGGGACATCACCCTGTACATCAACTCACCCGGTGGATCCATCACCGCGGGCATGGTCATCTACGACACGATGCAGTTGATCCCGAACAACGTCACCACGATCGCCATGGGTCTCGCTGCGTCGATGGGACAGTTCCTGCTCTGCGCGGGAACCACCGGCAAGCGTTACGCGACCCCGAATACACGCATCATGATGCACCAGCCTCTCGGCGGCATCGGTGGAACAGCCAGCGACATCAAGATCCAGGCCGAGCAGATGCTGTTCATCAAGAAGCGCATGGCGGAACTCATCGCCAGCCACTCCGGGCAGACCCTCGAGCAGATCGAGAAGGACTCCGATCGCGACCGGTGGTTCACCGCGGACGAGGCGTGCGCCTACGGCCTGATCGATCACGTCTACAGCACCGCGGCCGATGCCCCGTCGGGCAAGGGAGGCAAGTGATGAACAGTCCCACCGGCCGCTACATCATCCCGGAGTTCCGTGAGCGCAGCGCCAATGGCGAGCGCATCCACAACCCGTACACGAAGCTCTTCGAGGAGCGCATCATCTTCCTCGGCGTGCAGATCGACGACGCGTCCGCCGACGACGTCATGGCGCAGCTGCTCACCCTCGAATCCATGGACCCCGATCGCGATATCCAGATCTACATCAACTCACCCGGTGGCTCGTACACCGCGATGACAGCGATCTACGACACCATGCAGTTCGTCAAGCCACAGGTGCAGACCGTGTGCCTGGGTCAGGCCGCCTCGGCGGCCGCCGTGCTGCTCGCAGCAGGGACTCCCGGGAAGCGCTTCGCGCTGCCTCATGCGCGGGTCCTGATCCATCAGCCGTACACCGAGGGTGGCGGTCAGGGCTCGGATATCGAGATCCAGGCGAACGAGATCATCCGGATGCGCAAGGAGATGGAGGGGATCCTCTCCAAGCACACCGGGCGCACCCTGGACCAGATCGAGTCGGACATCGAGCGCGACAAGATCCTGACGGCCGACATGGCCAAGGAGTACGGGATCATCGACGCGGTCATCTCCTCCCGCAAGGCCTAGTCCCCGAGGACCCTCAACCGGGGGTCGAGACATCCGTGCGCGCCCTTAGGGGGCATTCGACGTATTTCCGATGTACGGTCATGTCCGACATATCGGTCGTGGCCGCAGGCCACGTGCGAAGGGACCCCTGGTGGCGCGGATCGGCGAGAGCGGCGACCTGCTCAAGTGTTCCTTCTGTGGCAAGAGCCAGAAGCAGGTCAAGAAGCTCATCGCGGGCCCCGGTGTGTACATCTGCGACGAGTGCATCGACCTGTGCAACGAGATCATCGAAGAGGAGTTGACCGAGGCCACCGGTGCATCGCTCGGTGAACTACCCAAGCCACGCGAGATCTACGAGTTTCTCGACCAGTACGTCATCGGCCAGGAGACCGCGAAGAAAGCACTCTCGGTGGCGGTCTACAACCACTACAAGCGCGTCCAGGCGGGGGAGTCCACTCGCGACGACGTCGTCGAACTCGCGAAGTCCAACATCCTGCTGCTCGGACCCACCGGCTCGGGCAAGACGCTGCTCGCGCAGACACTGGCCCGGATGCTCAACGTCCCGTTCGCGATCGCGGACGCCACGGCGTTGACCGAGGCCGGGTATGTCGGCGAGGACGTCGAGAACATCCTGCTCAAGTTGATCCAGGCCGCCGACTACGACGTCAAGCGTGCGGAAACCGGAATCATCTACATCGACGAGATCGACAAGGTCGCCCGCAAGAGCGAGAACCCGTCGATCACCCGCGATGTCTCGGGTGAAGGTGTCCAGCAGGCGCTTCTGAAGATTCTTGAAGGCACCACCGCATCCGTGCCGCCTCAGGGTGGGCGCAAGCACCCGCATCAGGAGTTCATCCAGATCGACACCACCAATGTGCTGTTCATCGTCGGTGGCGCCTTCTCCGGACTCGAGCACATCGTCGAGCAGCGGCTCGGCAAGAAGAACCTCGGATTCACCTTCGACCTCGTCGACGGCGAGCGTGAGGCGGGTCCCCAGAACCTCGACGACGTCTTCGAGCATGTGCTTCCCGAGGACCTCCTCAAGTACGGGATGATCCCCGAGTTCATCGGCCGACTTCCGGTATTCACATCCGTCACCAAGCTGGATCAGGAAGCTCTGATCGCCGTCCTGACTGAACCGAAGAATGCCCTGGTGAAGCAGTATCAGCGTCTGTTCGACCTGGACAACGTGGAGCTCGAGTTCGACGAGGACGCGTTGAAGGAGGTCGCGGAGCAGGCCCTCAAGCGGGGCACCGGCGCCCGCGGACTACGCGCCATCCTCGAAGAAGTCCTGCTGCACGTCATGTACGACATTCCGAGTCGTGATGACGTCGCGAAGGTCGTGATCACCGGCGAGGTGGTCCGCGACCACGTCAATCCGACTCTCGTGCCTCGCACCGCCCCGCGGCGAGAGCGCAAGGAGAAGTCGGCCTAGTTCTCGGCCAGTACCGCCCGCACCGTCAGCGTCGCGTCATCGGATGCGGGAACGAGGATCAGCTCGTCCACGCCGCCGGCGGCACGCAGATCCTCGCGCGCCTCGCTGATCGCGCGAATCGCTCCGGGTGTGCCCTCGACCGTCGCCTCCGACAGCCGCGCCTTCATGGACGCCTTGGCGTCCGACTTCGTCTTGCGGAGACCCGTGAGGGCATCCGACACACGTTCGAGGATCTGCGGGTCACCGGAGGCCGGGAACTCGGACTCCGCTGGCCAGGTGGAACGGTGGATGGAGCCGGTTCGCGTCCACGACCACACCTCCTCCGTGGTGAAGGGGAGGAACGGCGCGAACAGTCGGAGCTGAACGGAGATGGCGAGCGTGAGTGCCGCCCGGGCGCTCTCGGAGGCGGATCCCGTGGCGTAGGCCCGCTCCTTCACCAGTTCGACGTAGTCATCGGTGAAGGTCCAGAAGAAGGCCTCGGTCACCTCGAGGGCGCGTGCGTAGTTGTAGGCCTCGAAGGCCGCGGTGGCTTCCTCCACCACCGCCCGTAACCGAGCGAGCATCGACAGGTCGAGCGGTTCGGTGATCGTCGAGACGTCGTCGATGGGACCCATGCTGAGGGTGAACTTGCTGGCATTGAGGATCTTGATCGCCAGCCGACGACCGATCTTCATCTGACCGACGTCGAAGGCCGTATCCGTTCCGGGTCTCCCCGATGCGGCCCAGTACCGCACCGCGTCAGAGCTGTACTCATCCAGGAGGGCCTTCGGAGTCACCACATTGCCCTTGGACTTACTCATCTTCTTGCGGTCGGGGTCGAGGATCCAGCCGGAGATCGCGGCATTCGTCCACGGCAGGCAGTCATCCTCGAGGTGCGAACGCACGACGGAGGAGAAGAGCCAGGTGCGGATGATCTCGTGGGCCTGCGGACGGACGTCCATGGGAAACACTCGGCTCCACAGATCCGGATCCCGCTCCCACCCACCGGCGATATGTGGGCTGAGCGAACTGGTCGCCCATGTGTCCATGACATCGGGATCGCCGATGAACCCGAGCGGAGCCCCCCGCTGATCCTCGCGGAACCCGGGCGGGGCATCGCTGCTCGGATCGATGGGCAGGGTTCCTTCCTCCGGGACGATCGGTGTCGAGTAGTCCGGGTTGCCTCCGGCATCGAGTCGGTACCACAGCGGGATGGGCACGCCGAAGAATCGCTGACGGGAGATCAGCCAATCGCCATTGAGGCCCTCGACCCAGTTCTCGTATCGCACCCGCATGTGGTCGGGATGCCAGGCGAGTTCACGGCCGCGCGCGAGGAGTTGCGCCCGCAGTTCCGGATCGCGTCCGCCATTCGTGATGTACCACTGCCGCGTGGTCACGATCTCGAGCGGCTTATCGCCCTTTTCAAAGAACTTGACCGGGTGCGTGATCTCCCGCGGTTCACCGACCAGGTCACCGGTCTCGGTCAGGATCTCCACCATGCGCTCGCGTGCCGTGTGGCTCGTCGCACCCGCGATGCGGGTGTAGGCATCCGCACCTGATTCCGTGGTGATCCAGGCGGGAACCTCGGCGAGGATGCGTCCGTCCCAGCCGACGATCGGGCGCGTGGGCAGTTGCAACTCGCGCCACCAGGTGACGTCGGTGAGATCCCCGAACGTGCAGATCATCGCAATGCCCGAGCCCTTCTCGGGATCGGCGAGTGAGTGCGCGACCACGGGGACCTCGACCCCGAACACCGGAGTGGTCACCGTGGTACCGAAGAGCGGCTGGTATCGCGCGTCCTCGGGGTGCGCGACCAGGCCGACGCATGCTGCGATCAACTCGGGTCGCGTGGTTTCGATGAAGACGGGGTCGCCACCGGCGCGGTGGAAGCCGATGCGGTGATAGGCACCCGGGCGCTCCCGATCTTCGAGCTCGGCTTGCGCCACGGCAGTGCGGAAGGTGACATCCCAGAGGGTCGGCGCCTCGGATTGGTACGCCTCCCCGCGCTCAAGATTGCGCAGGAACGCCAGTTGGCTCGTGCGTTGCGCGTTGCGATCGATGGTCTGGTAGGTCTGGGTCCAATCGACGGATAGACCCATCCGCTTCCACAGATCCTCGAAGGCGACCTCATCCTCGACCGTCAACTTCTCGCACAGTTCGACGAAGTTCCTTCGGGAGATGGCCACCTGCGCCTTGGCATCGGGGTGCTCCGGGGGGATGAAGCCCGGGTCGTAGGGGAGTGAGGGATCGCACCGCACGCCGAAGTAATTCTGGACCCGGCGCTCCGTGGGAAGACCGTTGTCGTCCCAGCCCATCGGGTAGAAGACCTCGAACCCGCGCATGCGCTTGTACCTGGCCATGCAGTCGGTGTGCGTGTAGCTGAAGACGTGACCGACGTGCAGGCTCCCGCTCACGGTGGGTGGAGGTGTGTCGATGGAGTACACCTCCGACCGGCTCTTGGTGCGATCGAAGCGGTAGGTCCCGTTCTCCTCCCACCAGTCCGACCATCGCTGCTCGATGCCATCGAGCGTGGGCTTCTCCGGGACCATGGTCGGCAATCCTAGGAGGCGTTCCTAGACTGCAATGGTGACCGCGGACACCCTCTGGGATGAGCTGCAGTCCCGTTGGCCCGAGTCGCAACTCGAGCCCTCCCTCTCGCGCATCGCCTCCGTCGTCGAGTTGATGGGGGATCCACATCGTGTTGTACCGGTGATCCAGGTCGCGGGAACCAACGGCAAGAGTTCTACCGCACGGATGACCGAGTCGATCCTGCGCGCCTACGGTGTGCGCACCGGCTTGTTCACGTCACCGCATCTGGTCCGGGTCGCCGAGCGCATCTGTCTCGACGGAGTGCCCGTCAGCGACGAACGATTGTTGGCCGCCTGGCACGAGGCGGAGCCCTATATCCGTGTGGTGGACGCACAATCGCAGGCCGATGGTGGTCCCCGCCTGTCCTTCTTCGAGGTGCTCACCGCGCTCGCCTTCGCGATCTTCGCCGACGCCCCGGTCGACGTGGCTGTCATCGAGGTGGGCATGGGTGGAACGTGGGATGCCACCAACGTCGTCGACGCCCAGGTGTGCATCGTCACTCCCATCGGCCTCGATCACATGGAGTACCTCGGTGACACGATCGCGGCGATCGCCGGAGAGAAAGCCGGGATCATCACCGCAGACACGGAGGTCGTCCTGGCCGAGCAATCCCGGGAGGCCGCCGACGTGTTGCAGGCGCGCTGCGCGGGTTTCGGGATCAGCCCACAATGCGAGGGCATCGAGTTCGCGGTCACGGATCGGGTGGTGGCCGTCGGGGGGCAGATGATCGGCGTACGTGGAACGCGCGGCGTATATCCGGAGCTGTTCCTTCCGCTCCTGGGCGACCACCAGTCCCACAACGCCGCGTGCGCGATCGCTGGAGTGGAGTCCTTCCTTCATCAGGCCCTCGACGTGGACCTCGTTCGCGAGGGTCTGGCACAGGTTCTGATCCCGGGACGTCTGCAGATGGTGCGCCAGGGGCCCGCGGTCATCATCGATGCTGCGCACAATCCGCACGGCGCGGCCGCATTGGCGACTGCTCTGCAGCAGTACTACTCCTTCGACTCGGTCATCGGTGTTGTGGGAATGCTCCAGGGCAAGGACGCCCTCGGGTTCCTCGAGATCCTGATGCCGGTCGTCGATGAACTCGTCATCACCGCGCCGCAGTCCCCCCGGGCCCTCTCGGCGGCCGACCTTGCCGCCGTCGCGGAGTCGGTGTCAGGTGTGCTCCCGATCAGCGTGGTGGCGTCCGTTCCCGATGCGATCGATACCGCGATCGGGATCGCGGAGTCTCGCCCGGGAGTGTCCGCCGTCGTCATCGCCGGCTCGGTCGTGCTCGCCGGCGATGCCATGCGCGTCCTGGACGCCGCACCGTGGAAGGGCGAATCATGAGGGTGCTCGGCTCGTCGGTGCTGGCCTTCGAAGCGATCGTCGTCCTGCTGGCGATGCCGCTGCTCGCCGTGAATGGGTACGTCGATTCCATGGGGGTCGCCTTCGCCATCGGAGGGGTCATCGCGGTGGGGCTCATCCTCGCGATCGCAGTGATCACGCGGCCCATCGGAGTGTGGTGGGGCTGGATCATGCAGGGGGTGGTCATCGCCCTGGGCTTCTGGATCCCCACGATGTGGATCCTCGGTGCCATTTTCGCGATCCTGTGGTTCGTGGCCGTGCGCGTCGGTGGTCGCATCGATCGCTCACGTGCTGGTCAGTAGGCTGCTGAAATCGTCAAGAGAGTGGGTGGAGTGAACGTGTCCGAGCGAACCCTGGTCCTGATCAAGCCCGATGGTGTGGCGCGCGGTCTCGTCGGTGAGGTCCTCGGACGCATCGAGCGCAAGGGTTTCCGCATCGTCGCCCTGGAAATGCGCACTCTCACTCGCGCGATCGCGGAGTCGCACTACGGCGAGCACGCGGGCAAGCCCTTCTTCGAGTCCCTCGTCGCGTTCATCACGGGCGGACCGTTGGTAGCCGCCGTCATCGAGGGCCCCGACGCCATTACGGCGTGGCGGACCATGATGGGTGCCACCAACCCGGTCAATGCCGCACCGGGGACGATCCGCGGTGACCTCGCGACGGAGACGCAGAACAACGTCACGCACGGCTCGGATTCCCCGGAGTCTGCAGCGCGCGAGATCGCGCTCTTCTTCCCAGGTCTCGGGTGAGGGTCCGCACACTCACCGCTCTCGCGGCCGGCACCGTTGTTGCCATCGCTGCACGTCGACCCTCACTCGTCCCATGGCCGGCTCCGGTGCGCATCGCCCTGCCCACGGCGCTCGCGGGCGCCTCGGCGACCGCGGTCACCGTTGCTCCCGTCGCCCCCCGACTTCTCCGCCCCCGCCGCCTGGCCCTCCTCGCGGGTGCGGGTGCCGGTCTGTGGTGGGGCGGACGCGTCGCCCGCCAACGTCTCCTGGATCGGCTGACCCGGTCGAGTCGTGAGCTCGACGCAGCATTCGCCACGCCGCCGGCGACCCCGCGGGTCAGTGGCTCCTCGGCGTCCTCCATCCCGCTCACCACCCTGGGCCGGGAGGGCGCGCGCTTCGTCCATACCCGAGCGCATGACGAGGCCATCCGCATCTTCGTGGGCGCGGACTCCGCCGCAACACCCGAGGAGAGGGTGGAACTCGCCCTGCAGGAGGTCGAGCGCACCGGTGCATTCGAACGCGGCACGCTTATCGTGCAGGCACCTGCAGGAACGGGCTACGCCAATCCCACACCGATGGATGTCGTGGAGTTGCGCACCGGAGGGGACTGCGCATCGATCGTCGTCGGCTACGGACTCCTGCCGAGTTTCCTGTCCCTCGGTTCCGTCGACATCGCCGCGCGCACTCAGCGCTACCTCCTCGAACGACTCGTCGCCCTCGGCGCACATCCGCGTGTCCTGCTCTACGGCGAGAGCCTCGGGGCGCTCGTTCAGCAGATGGCACTACCCGCGGGTAGTGCGGATCTCGATCGATTCGGCGTGCACGCGGCACTCTGGGTGGGTACGCCCGGCGGCGTGCGCGGGGATGAATTCCGATCCCGGTGCACGTCATACATATGCGTCGACAGTCCACGCGATATCCCGAATCCCGTTCCCCGGGAACGGGTGTGGTTCCTCGAGCACCATGGCGACCCCGTCGTGCGCTTCCGTCGTGAGTTGATCACGCAGCGACCCGAATGGTTGGTGGGCCCGCGCGGTCGCAACGTGCCGGAAGGTATGCGCTGGTCGCCGGGTATCACGTGGGCACAGGTCCTCGTCGACACCCTGTTCGCCACGGACGTCACCCCGGGCGAATTCGAGAGCCTCGGGCACGACTACCGAGCAGATCTCGGGGCCGTCGTGACCGCCGCATACGGGCTCTCGGAGGACTCACCGTCCCCCGAGGAACTCGAGGCGACCCTGCGTGAGCGTGAACGGAGCCGGGCACGGCTGATCGGGGAGATCTAACGGGCCGTTTACACTAGGGGTCCAGCATCGATGCGGACCCGTATCCCTGTGGAAAGGCGTTTCGATGGCCTCTGCCCCTTCCTCGTTCGTCGGCCGCGACATGGCCGTCGACCTCGGCACAGCCAACACGCTCGTCTACGTGCGTGGCACGGGAATCGTGCTCAACGAACCATCCGTGGTGGCCATCAACAGCACCACGGGTGGAATCCTCGCCGTCGGGTCCGAGGCCAAGCGCATGATCGGTCGTACCCCGGGGAACATCGTGGCGATCCGCCCGCTCAAGGACGGCGTCATCGCGGACTTCGACACAACGGAACGCATGCTCCGGTACTTCATTCAGAAGGTGCATCGCCGGCGTCACCTCGCGAAGCCCCGGCTCATCATCTGCGTTCCATCGGGGATCACCGGTGTCGAGCAGCGTGCTGTGAAGGATGCCGGGTACGCGGCCGGTGCGCGCAAGGTGTTCATCATCGAGGAACCGATGGCCGCGGCCATCGGGGCGAACCTTCCCGTGCATGAGCCCACAGGGAACATGGTCGTGGACATCGGTGGTGGAACATCGGAAGTCGCGGTGATCTCGCTCGGTGGCATCGTGGTGAGTCTGTCGGTGCGCGTCGGTGGGGATGAGTTGGACAACTCGATCATCCAGTACATCAAGAAGGAGTACTCGTTGCTCCTCGGTGAGCGCACGGCAGAGGAGATCAAGGTTGCGATCGGATCCGCTTTCCCCATGCCCGATGAACCCCATGCGGAGATACGTGGTCGAGATCTCGTCACCGGACTTCCGCGCACCGTGGTCGTGAGCGCGGAGGAGATCCGTCGCGCCATGGATGAGCCCGTCGCCGCCATCGTCGACGCGGTGAAGGCCGCACTCGATCGCACGCCCCCCGAGCTCTCGGGCGACATCATGGATCGCGGCATCGTCTTGACCGGCGGGGGTGCACTGCTGCGCGGTTTCGATGAGCGTCTGCGTCACGAGACCGGTATGCCGATCTTCGTCGCGGACAATCCGCTCGACTGCGTCGCCCTCGGTTCCGGCAAGTGTGTCGAGGAGTTCGACGCTCTGCAGCAGGTTCTCGTCTCGGAACCGCGACGCTGATCATTCGCTCGGTATCGGGCAGACTGCACCCATGCTGTCTCGGCGCCTGAGGATCGCCTTATCGATCCTGGTGGTCGCATCCTTGACCTTCATCATCCTGGATCTGCGCGGGGGCGAGGGCCCGTTGTCGAGTGCACGTGCCGCACTTGCATCCATCATGGGTGGTGTCCAAGCCGGCGCGGCGTTCGTCTTCACCCCCGTGACCTCCTTCAATTCCTGGTGGGGAACGTTGACATCCCAGTCGCAGCAGATCCGCGACCTCACGGCGGCGAATGAGAACCTCCAACTCCAACTGCGCATCGCGGAAAATGAGCGTGCGCGCGTCGAGGAGATGAATGCCCTTCTCAACGTCTCTGCCGTGGGTAGCTACGAGATCGTGCCGGCCGAGGTGATCGCCGTGGGTCCGGCCCAGGACTTCTCCTGGACGGTCACGATCGATGCGGGACGCGATGACGGTCTGGAACCCGAGATGACCGTCATCAACGGGCAGGGTCTGGTCGGACGAGTGTTGAAGGTCTTCGCGACGACATCGACCGTGGTTCTCGTCGTCGATGCGTCCTCGGCCGTGGGTGGTCGCATCGCCACCACCGAGGAGATCGGCATCGTGTCGGGGACCGGTCGACAGGATTCCCTCGAGTTCCAGCTCCTCGATCCCCTGGCGGAGGTCCGTGCCGGTGACGCACTGGTCACGTTCGGGTCGAAGGGTGGGCGGCCGTACGCGCCGGGTTTGCCCATCGGCGAGGTGATCGACGTCAGCGGGACGGCAGGGCAACTCACTCGGGTGGCCACCGTGCGTCCCTTCGCGAACATGTCGGCGTTGAGCATCGTGGGTGTCGTCGTGGAACCCCCGCGCACGGATCCCCGTGACGCATTGGTC
Source organism: Candidatus Nanopelagicales bacterium (assembly GCA_044375955.1). Lineage (GTDB taxonomy): Bacteria > Actinomycetota > Actinomycetes > S36-B12 > S36-B12 > VGCC01. Next base: position 19,277 of record JBILLS010000012.1, read on the forward strand.
GCCGACCCCCGCGACGTCGAGCAACCGGCACCCACTCCGACGCCCGCCCCCGAGCAGGCGCCCAGCACCGAGATCGAGATCGAGCAACCGGCCACACCGGCGCCCGAGGCGGTGCTCGAGTGATCTGGAGACAGGGGCTCCTGATCGCGTCGGTCATCTTCGTTGCCGACGTCCTTCAGTCCACGCTGCTCAGTCGCCTCGGGATCCCAGGTGCCACCCCGGATCTCCTGGTCGTGTCCGTCGTCGCACTCGCCCTGGCACTCGGGCCGACCCAGGGGGCGGTGGCGGGATTCTTCGCCGGCGCACTGGTGGACATCTCGCCACCCTCGGACACGCCACTCGGGGTCAACTCGATCGTCTATCTGGTCGTCGGTTTCGCCACGGGCTTCGTCATCGACCCCCGGGATCGGACCGTGTGGCTATCGATGGGTTTGGTGGGTCTGAGTACCTCCGGAGCCGTCCTCGCGACCGCGGCGATCGATGCACTCCTGGGCAGTCCCCGCGTGATCTGGTCCGAGGTTCCCGGCGTGGTCGTGGCCTCGGCCCTCTACGGGGTGCTCCTCGCGCCCCTCGTCGTTCCCGGGGTCGCCTGGCTCGCGTCGCGGGTGGCACCGGTGGCTCCCGCTGAGGTGCGGCTGCCCCCGCGGATCACCGATATGTCCTAAACGCCCCTTTGGTCACGGGGGAACGCCTCGGGGACCGCGCCCGTCCCAGAAGGGGACCCGGGCATGGGGGATCATGCTGGCGAGGAAGGGAGGGGTATGCGGGATCGCTCTAATCTCCGGCTCCTCATCCTCATGGTCCTCGTGTCCTCGCTGGTCGTGACGCTCTTCGGACGTCTCTTCTACCTGCAGGTCATGACCGGGGAGTCCTACCGGGTGGCCGCCGCGAACAACACGGTGCGCGAGGTGGTGGAACCGGCCGTGCGCGGACTCATCCTGGACCAGGTGGGTCGACCCCTGGTGTCGAACCGAACCTCGCTGGTGGTCACCGTGGACCGGCTCGCCCTGCAGCGGCAGGAGGATGGCGGCGAGGGCGTGATTCGTCGGCTGTCCCGCATCCTCGACATCCCCGCCGACAAGATCTCCGATCGGCTCAAGACCTGTGGCTCGGAAGGTGCGAAGCCACCGCCGGTGTGCTGGAACGGTTCGCCCTATCAACCGATCCCGATCGCGCGTGACGTCGATGCGCAGGTCGCCCTGTCCATCATGGAACGCCGCAGCGACTTCGCCGGTACCAATGCACGTCTCGAGGCGATCCGCGAGTACCCGGCACCCTTCGACGTCAACGCCGCACACATCCTCGGATACCTCGGCCCGGTGACGGAGGAGCAACTCGAAGAGCAAGGCGACACCACGGCCTGGGATCGGCTCCGACGCACCGACACGGTGGGGCGTTCCGGACTCGAGTCCTACTACGACGAGGAACTCCGCGGTAAGCCAGCGGTCACCACACTGGCAGTCGACACTGCCGGGCGGGTCACCGGAACCATCGATCAGCGCCCGGCATCGCCGGGGAGTTACCTGGTCTCGAGTATCGATGCCCGGCTCCAGGCGGTGGTCGAGAAGGAATTGGTCGCGGCCGTGCAACGTGCCCAGGCGCAGGGCTACCCGGGTGATTCCGGTGCGGCGGTCGTCGTCGACGTCCGTAGTGGGCGCATCCTCGCGATGGCGAGTTACCCAACATACGACCCCGCCATCTGGGTGGGTGGCGTCACGCAGCGGCAATACGACCGGTTGATCGCCAGCGATTCGCTGGCCTCGAATGCGACGCAGGGTCTCTTCGCGCCGGGTTCCACCTACAAGGTGATCAGCACCGTCGCTGCGGGCAAGGAGGGGTTCAGTCTCTATGGGGACTACAACTGTCCGCGCAAGCTCAAGCTCGGAACGCAAACGTTCCGCAACTACGAGTCCGCGGGCTATGGGCGTATTCCGCTGCGTCGGGCCATCGAGGTTTCGTGCAACACGGTGTTCTACGGGATCGCGGACCAGATGTGGGAACGTGCGGGAGGGGACAAGGCCACCGTTGCCTCGCCCGATCCGATCGCCGAAGCCGCGCGGATGTTCGGTCTGGGGGAGCCGACGGGCATCGATCTGCCAGAGGAGTCGGCCGGTCGCGTGGCCGGTCGCGAATTCAAGGTCGCCAACTGGGAGGCGAAAAAGGAGACGTGGTGCCGGAATGCCGTCGAGGGCTATCCCGAGACCCGCAAGCGTGACCCGCAGTTGGCCGACTACTTCACCGCCCTCGACAAGGAGAACTGTGCGGACGGGTTCCGCTGGCGCGAGGGTGATGCCCTGAACGCCGTCATCGGTCAGGGCGATACGGCAGTGACGCCCCTGCAGATGGCGATGGCGTACGCCGCTATCGCGAACGGAGGCACCGTGTACGAGCCGCGACTGATCAAGGGGGTGGTCTCCGGTGACGGGCGTGTCATCAAAGAGTTCACCCCCGTCATCAAGTCGACGGTGAAGGCGCCGCGATCGGCCCTGCGTTTCCTGCGCGAGGCACTTCCCGGAGTCACGACCGATGGTTCGGCGCGTGTCCCCTTCGCCGGCTTCCCCCTCGACACCATCCCTGTGGCGTCAAAGACGGGTTCGGCGCAGGTGACGGGCAGCAAGGTGTCCACCTCGTGGTTCGCGGCCTATGCGCCCGCGGATAAGCCGCGCTACGCAGTGGTCATGATGGTGACCCAGGGTGGAACCGGCTCCAAAACGAGTGGCCCAGGTGTGCGAGCGATCTTCGAAGCGCTCTTCGGGGTACAGGGTTCCGACGTCGATCCCCGGCGCAGCGTCCTCTACGAAGGTCGCCCGCAGGTTGATCTTCCGCGGGTACGACCCGATGGCACACCGCTCATCCCACGCGGGGCCGGCACCGGCCTCCCCGATGCGCGGGAGGAGTGAGCATGCTGCGTGGCAAGGTGATCGACACCAGTGGGACCGTCGCCATCCGGGGACGGGAGCGTTCCTCGGCCTATTGGCGTGACCTGGATTGGATCCTGTTGGTCGCGGTGGTCGCGCTCACGATCTTCGGCTCGGTTCTCGTGTGGTCGGCCAGCCGTGCCGACCTCGCATCCGAATCCGATCCCCAGTCCTATCTCAAGAGACACCTGATCAACGTGGGGATCGCGATGGCCCTGGGGTTCATCGCCTCGCGACTCCAGTATCGCTGGCTGCAGGCCTACACACCCATCCTCTACGGCGCCGCCATCGTGTTGCTCCTCATTCCCTTCCTGCCGGGGCTGGGCACGACCATCGCTGGCGCGCGGGCATGGATCAACGTCCCCGGCGGCTTCAGTCTTCAGCCATCGGAGATCGCGAAAGTCGCCGTGATCCTGATGATGGCTGCCCTGTTGGCGGAACGACGCGACAACGAGACCGAGCCCACCTCGCGCGACATCCTTCTGGCGATCGGTGCGGCAGTGCTGCCCATCGGAATCATCCTGTTGCAGAACGACACAGGCACGGTGCTCATCCTCGGTGCGGTCGCGGTAGCGCTCATCTCTGTCGCGGGAGCGCCCACGCGCTGGGTGATCGGTCTGCTCGGTACTGCCATCCTGGGAGTGTTGGTTGCGGTGCAGGTCGGTCTCCTGCGCGAGTACCAGATCGAGCGCCTCACGTCGTTCATCAATCCCGGTGCCGACGTAGGCGACGCTGCCTACAACGCCAATCAGGCGCGGATCGCGATCGGCGGTGGCGGGCTCTACGGGTACGGACTCTTCGAGGGTCCCCAGACCCAGGGGAAGTTCGTCCCGGTCAACGAATCCGACTTCATCTTCACCGTCGTCGGCGAGGAGCTCGGTTTCGCGGGATCGGCCCTCCTCCTCCTTCTCCTTGCGGTGGTGATCTGGCGTGCGGCCATGATCGCGTGGCGCGCAGATGACATGTACGGGCGCCTCGTGGCCTCGGGGGTCGTCGCCTGGTTCGCGTTCCAGATGTTCGAGAACGTGGGAATGGCACTCGGGATCATGCCGATCACGGGGATTCCGCTGCCGTTCGTCTCCGCAGGTGGGACTTCGATGATGGCCACCTACATCGCGGTGGGCCTACTGCAAACCGTGCGTTTGCATCGCGCATCCACGTTGCCGTAGTCGCGCCGGTACCCTGATTCGGTGTCCCCTGGATCCAGCCGCGGCGTGAGCGTCTTCCCACAGCTGGAGAACGTGCTGCCGCTCGTAAGCAAGCCGATCCAGTACGTGGGAGGGGAGATCAATGCCCAAGGGAAGGACTGGGAGGCGGCTCGGGTCCACTGGGCGCTGATGTACCCGGACGCGTACGAGGTGGGGGCTCCCAACCAGGGAGTGCAGATCCTCTACGAGGTACTCAATGAGATCGACGACGTCCTCGCCGAGCGCACCTATGCCGTGTGGCCGGATCTCGAGGCTCTGATGCGCGAGCACCACATCCCACAGTTCACGGTGGACTGCCATCGCAGCATCCGCGACTTCGACGTCCTCGGGATCTCCTTCGCCACGGAGCTCGGCTATACCAACATGCTCACCGCGCTCGACCTCGCCGGGATCCCGCTGCACGCGGGGGACCGCGATGAGTCGCATCCGTTCGTCATCGCCGGCGGTCATGCCGCCTTCAATCCCGAGCCGATCGCCGACTTCATCGATGCAGCCGTGCTCGGTGACGGGGAGGAAGCCGTCCTGCTGATCACCGATCACGTGCGCACCTGGATCGATGAGGGCCGACCCGGTGGCCGCAGGGAACTGCTGCGGCGGTTGGCGCGAACAGGCAGCATCTACGTCCCCGCCTTCTACGACGTCGAGTACCTCGCGGACGGTCGCATCCGTCGCGTGGCACCACGTGATTCCGATATCCCCTGGCGCGTGTCCAAGCACACGCTGATGAATCTGGATGCGTGGCCGTATCCCCGTAAGCCGCTGGTACCGCTCGCGGAGACCGTGCACGAGCGCATGAGCGTGGAGATCTTCCGCGGGTGCACGCGTGGCTGCCGTTTCTGCCAGGCCGGCATGATCACTCGCCCCGTCCGGGAGCGCAGCATCACGGGGATCGCCGAGATGGTCGATGCCGGATTGACCGCGACGGGGTACGAGGAGGTCGGACTGCTCTCGCTCTCGAGTGCCGACCACTCGGAGATCGCGGATATCGCCCGGACGTTGGCGGACAGGTACGAAGGGTCGGAGACCTCGCTGTCCCTGCCGAGTACTCGAGTCGATGCCTTCAACGTCGACCTGGCCAATGAGCTCTCCCGCAACGGTCGACGCAGCGGGCTCACCTTCGCTCCCGAGGGGGGAAGCGAGCGCATGCGCCGGGTGATCAACAAGATGGTGACGGAGGAGGATCTGATCCGCACGGTCACCACGGCGTACGCGGCTGGGTGGCGTCACGTCAAGCTCTACTTCATGTGTGGCCTCCCTACGGAGACCGACGAGGACGTGTTGCAGATCGCATCCCTTGCCCGCGAAGTCATCAAGGCCGGGCGTGCTGCCACCGGGCGCTCGGACATCAAGTGCACGGTCTCGATCGGCGGATTCGTTCCGAAACCGCATACCCCCTTCCAGTGGGCCGCTCAACTCGACCACGTGACCACCGATGCTCGGCTGCACGCACTGCGCGATGCCATTCGCGCTGATCGCAGTTATGGCAAGTCGATCGGCCTGCGCTACCACGACGGTAAGCCCGGTGTCGTCGAAGGCCTGCTCTCCCGCGGTGACCGGCGGGTGGGTCGCATCATCGAGACGGCGTGGCGAGCGGGGGCTCGGTTCGACGGATGGAGTGAGCACTTCTCCTTCGACCGATGGATGGACGCAGCGGAACGGGCGCTCGTCGATGACCCCGTCGACGTTGCATGGTTCACCACGCGCGAGCGTGAGCGCACCGAGGTGTTGCCGTGGGACCACCTCGATTCCGGACTTGATTCGGAATGGCTCTGGCAGGACTGGCAGGACGCTCTGGCAGAGGTTGCCGTCGAGGACTGTCGCTGGACGCCCTGCTTCGACTGCGGTGTCTGCGATCAGATGGGGACGTCGATAGAGATCGGTCCCACCGGAGTCACCGAACTACCCATGCCGCGCGTGGGTGCGGGAGCGTGAAGCGCACCCCTGATCGCACGGTCGCCCCCGTCGTGCAGCGCGTGAGACTCGAGTACGCGAAACGTGGGCGACTCCGGTTCTCGAGTCATCGTGACTTCCAACGGGCACTCGAGCGCGCGATCCGCCGCGCCGGGATCCCCGTCGCATTCAGCGCGGGTTTCTCTCCGCATCCGCGCATCTCCTATGCCAACTCGGCACCTACGGGTTCGGCATCCGAGGCCGAGTACGTGGAGATCGCGGTGACCACGGCGGTGGACCCCGCGTGGGTGCGCGAGGGCCTCGATGCATCCCTGCCCGAGGGGTTCGACGTCCTGCGCGTGGTCGAGGCGGCACCGCCCGACCTCGCCACCCGGTTGCAGGCGAGCCGATGGAGCATCACCCTGCCCGGCGTTGCGCCCAGCCGAGCCTCGGCCGCGGCCGAGGCCTTCCTCGCCCAGGGGGCGATCGAGGTGTCGCGCATGACGAAGTCCGGTATGCGGACCTTCGATGCGCGCGGACCGGTGGTCTCCCTCGAGGTGGACCCGCGGGAGTCCACTGAGGGGTGTGCCATACTCCACGTGGTCGTCCGGCACGTTACACCGTCGGTTCGACCCGACGACGTTCTTTCAGCACTGCGGAACGTGGCCGACCTCGTGCCGCCAGCACCCCCGAGGGTGACGCGGCTGGCACAGGGGCCATTCGATCCGCGCACGGGCAGCGTGGGAGATCCCTTCGCGCCGGACATCGTCGCGGAGTCGGCGTCGCAGCACTAGCGCGCACCGGCACCACACCAGGCTTGCGAGAGGCGGTTCGCCGCCCCATTGAGGAGTACGACCCATGGTCGATAAGGAAGAAACGTCTACACCCGCGAAGCGCACCCGGCGTGCGGCCGTCCGCCCCTCGGGTCCACCCGAGGAAGCGGCGGAGAAGCCCAAGCGCACCCGCAAGAAGGCTGAGCCGACGAGCGAAGAGACCACGGGGCGAAAGCCACCGTCGGTGATATTCCAGGCGGCCGCGGCGGAAGCAGCCGCGAAGGAATCCAAGGCTCCCGCGACGCGGGCACCGAAGGCTGCGGCACCGCCCGCCTCCGATGAGCCCGGTGAATCCGGCGAGGCGAAGCGCCGCCGCCGTGGCGGCCGCGGTCGGAAACGGCGCGCGGGGGAGGACGACACCCAGGAGGGTGCGGAGACCCAGGAGTCGGAGGAGTCGGAGGAGTCCGGCGACTCCGAGGGGTCGGGTACGCGCCGCCGTCGGCGTCGCCGCCGTCGCGGAAGTGACGGCGACGGTGAACCCTCGCCGGATGATCCGCCGAACACGGTCGTGAAGGTGCGTGAACCCCGTCGTAAGGGCGAGGAGTCCCTGCGAGGGTCGACTCGACTCGAGGCGAAGAAGCAGCGCCGCCGCGAGGGTCGCGAGGCCGGTCGTCGACGTGCCCCGATCCTCACCGAGGCGGAATTCCTCGCCCGACGCGAGTCCGTCGACCGGGTCATGGTCGTGCGTCAGAACCCGGAACGCATCCAGATCGCCGTGCTCGAGGACGGCGTGCTGGTGGAGCACTACGTCACGCGTGGTTCGCAGTCATCCATGGTCGGCAACGTCTATCTCGGGCGAGTGCAGAACGTGCTGCCCAGCATGGAGGCAGCCTTCGTCGACATCGGGCGCGGGCGAAACGCCGTTCTCTACGCGGGCGAAGTGAATTGGGATGCCGCCGGGCTGGAGGGCCAGCCCAAGCGCATCGAGTTCGCCCTGAAGTCCGGTGATCCCGTCATGGTGCAGGTCACCAAGGATCCCGTCGGTCAGAAGGGTGCACGTCTCACCAGCCAGATCTCGCTGCCCGGGCGATTCCTCGTCTACGTCCCCGACGGGTCGATGACGGGCATCAGTCGAAAGCTCCCCGACACCGAGCGCAGCCGGTTGAAGTCCATCCTCAAGCGCGTCATGCCCGAGGACGCCGGCGTGATCGTGCGCACCGCGGCCGAGGGGGCGGCGGAGGATGCCCTCGAAGCTGATGTCGAGCGCCTGCAGGCACTCTGGTCGGACATCACCGACGCCGCGTCGAAAGCATCACCCCCGGACCTGCTCTACAGCGAACCTGATCTGTCCATCAAGGTTGTCCGGGACATCTTCAACGAGGACGTCACGAAGCTGGTCGTCTCCGGTGACAGCGCCTGGACCACCATCGACGCCTACATCAGTGCCGTGGCCCCGGACCTGCGGGAACGCCTCGAGCACTGGGTCCAGGACAGGGACGTCTTCGCGGAGTACCGCATCGACGAACAGTTGATGAAGGCGTTGGATCGCAAGGTCTGGTTGCCCTCGGGTGGCTCCCTCGTCATCGATCGCACCGAGGCGATGACCGTCATCGACGTCAACACCGGGAAGTTCACCGGTCAGGGCGGCAATCTCGAACAGACCGTCACCAAGAACAATCTGGAGGCCGCTGAGGAGATCGTGCGGCAACTGCGGCTGCGCGACATCGGGGGCATCATCGTCGTGGACTTCATCGACATGGTCCTGGAGAGCAACCGCGACCTGGTGCTCCGCAGACTCGTCGAGTGCCTCGGTCGCGACCGGACCAAGCACCAGGTTGCCGAGGTCACCTCACTGGGACTGGTGCAGATGACGCGCAAGCGCATCGGCTCGGGTCTGCTCGAGTCGTTCTCGGAGACGTGTGAACACTGCAACGGCCGCGGGATCCGGGTCTCGCTGGACCACCACGACCACAGCCCCCGTGGGCGCAAACCGGCCGGGGTCATCGACCCGGCGGAGGTCGCCGCCCGGGCCCTGTCCCGAGCCTCGGAGGGCGAGTCCGAGCCGGAGCCCGAGCCTGAGTCGGAGCCCGAGCCCCAGGGGGCGATGTGACACTGCGGCCCGCCCTGCCGTAGTCTCTTCCCTCGTGCCCCAGGCGGGGCTCCCCGGAATAGTGGAGTGGATCGTGTACGCCATCGTTCGTGCCGGCGGTCGGCAGGAGAAGGTCGCAGTCGGCGACCTCGTCGTCATGGACCGCGTCACCGGCGAGCCCGGGAACTCCTTCTCCCTCCCCGCCGTGCTCGTGGTCGATGGCGCGAAGATCACCTCCGACGCTGCGGCCCTCGCGAAGGTCACCGTCACCGCGGAGATCGTCGACCACCGTCGCGGCCCCAAGATCGACATCCTGAAGTACAAGAACAAGACCGGCTACCGCAAGCGCATGGGCCATCGTCAGGAACTGACCGCGGTGCGCGTCACCGGGATCAGCACAGGTAAGTAGGAGCAGTCATGGCGCATAAGAAGGGTGCCTCGAGCACGCGCAACGGACGCGACAGCAATGCCCAGCGTCTCGGAGTGAAGCGCTTCGGTGGCCAGGAGGTCAACGCGGGCGAGATCATCGTGCGTCAGCGTGGGACCCACTTCCACCCGGGCACCAATGTCGGGCGTGGCGGCGATGACACCCTCTTCGCCCTCGAGGCGGGAACCGTCGAGTTCGGGACCCACCGCGGCCGTCGGGTCGTCAACATCGTGGCGGCCTCCTAGAGGACGCGATCGAGATGCGAGGGCGGGTCCACTGACCCGCCCTTTTGCATGTAGAGGAGGAATCATGGCGACGTTCGTCGACCGTGTCCTCATCCACGCCAAGGCCGGGAACGGCGGCAACGGATGCGCGTCGGTTCACCGTGAGAAGTTCAAGCCGCTCGGCGGCCCCGATGGCGGCAACGGCGGGCGAGGCGGCGACATCGTTGCGGTGGTCGATCCTCAGGTGACCACGTTGCTCGAGTTCCATCGCTCCCCGCATCGCCTGGCGGGGAATGGACGTCCGGGGCAGGGATCCCATCGCAATGGTGCCGACGGCGAGGACATCGTGCTTCGCGTCCCGTCCGGAACGCAGGTCACGACGCCCACGGGTGAGGTGCTCGCCGATCTGCTCGGCTCGGGGGCGCAGTTCGTGATTGCTCGGGGTGGTCATGGTGGGCTGGGCAACGCAGCCCTGGCGTCGCCGCGGCGGAAGGCCCCGGGATTCGCTCTGCTCGGTGAGCCGGGTGAGCAGCGCGAGGTGGTCTTGGAACTCAAGACCATCGCCGACGTCGCACTCGTCGGCTATCCCAGCGCGGGTAAGTCCAGTCTGATCGCGGCGATGTCGGCCGCACGCCCCAAGATCGCCGACTACCCCTTCACCACCCTCGTGCCGAATCTCGGGGTCGTCACCGCCGGTGAGGTCGTGTACACGATCGCCGATGTCCCCGGGTTGATCCCGGGCGCAAGTCAGGGGAAGGGCCTGGGTCTGGAGTTTCTACGCCATGTCGAGCGATGCCTGGTCCTCGCACACGTGATCGACTGCGCCACCCTCGAGCCGGGCCGTGACCCGGTTGCCGATCTCGATGTGATCGAGGCCGAGCTCGCGGCCTACGGGGGTCTGCAGGATCGACCACGGGTCGTCGTGCTCAACAAGATTGACATTCCCGATGGTCGGACCATGGCTGATCTCGTCACTCCGGCACTCGTCGAGCGGGGCTATCCGGTCTTTCCGGTGTCTGCTGTCACCCACGAGGGTCTCCGGGCCCTGTCCTTCGCGCTTGCCGAGCGGGTGCAGCAGTCGCGGTCGGTCACGGTGGAGGCAACCGTGCCACGCATCGTGATCCGTCCGGTCGACGATCCCGGGTTCACGGTCACGCGTGAGGGCGACGCATTCCGGGTGCGCGGTCAGAGACCTGAGCGGTGGGTGCGCCAGACGGATTTCAGTAACGACGAAGCCGTCGGATACCTCGGCGATCGCCTCGCGCGGCTGGGTGTCGAGGAGGAACTCGTCCGGCACGGGGCGCAGCCGGGCAGCGAGGTGCGCGTTGGTGCCGACGACAATGCCGTGGTGTTCGATTGGTACCCGTCCATCGGGTCCGTGCCGCACCAGGGGCCCCGTGGAACGGACGCCCGACTCGACCTGCAGCATCGCGATCTCGTGGACGGAGGTGACGACGATGACCTCGGCTGACGATGTGCGCACGCGGATCGCGCACGCGTCGCGGATCGTGGTCAAGGTGGGCTCCTCGTCCCTCACCCACGACGGGGCTCTCGATCCGGAGCGCCTTCGGGCCCTCGTCACGGTCGTCGCGGATCGTCAGGGCCGGGGAACCCAGGTCGTCCTCGTCTCCAGCGGCGCCATCGCGACTGGAATGCCGTCGCTCGGACTCCGCTCCCGACCACGGGATCTCGCGACGCAGCAAGCGGCGGCGAGCGTCGGCCAGGGACTCTTGATCGCCCACTACACCGCTGCGTTCGCGACCCACGGATTCACGGTGGGTCAGGTCCTGCTCACGTCCGACGACGTCACGCGCCGCACCCACTATCGGAACGCCCAACGCACGTTCTTCCGTTTGCTGGAATTGGGGATCGTCCCGATCGTCAACGAGAACGACACGGTGGCCACCGATGAGATCCGGGTGGGCGACAACGACCGTCTTGCGGCACTTGTTGCCCATGTGGTGCAGGCCGAGGCCCTCGTCCTGCTCTCCGACGTTCCGGGTCTCTACGACGGACCACCGGAGCGAGGGGATGCCCGGTTCATTCCGGAGGTGTACTCGACGGCTGATCTCGCGGACGTATCCATCGGCGGTGTCGGATCGGCGGGCGTGGGGCTCGGCGGTATGTCGTCAAAGGTGCAGGCCGCGGGTATCGCCGCGTCTGCCGGAATCCCCACCCTGGTGGCGGCGACCTCGGATGCGGCCGAGGCACTGGGTGCAGCGTCGGTGGGAACCGTGTTCCACCCGACGGGCACCCGCACCTCGACGCGCCTGCTGTGGCTCGCCCATGCCACGACGCCCACGGGCTCACTCGTTTTGGACGCCGGTGCTGTCGAGGCGATCGTGGAACGGCGGTTGTCCCTGTTGCCCGCGGGCATCACTGGGGTCAACGGGACGTTCCTCGCTGGGGATCCGGTCGACCTGGTCGACGAAAACGGAGACACCGTCGCCCGGGGTCTGGTCAACTTTGACGCGAGTGAATTGCCGTCTCTCGTGGGGCGATCCACTCGAGATCTGGCCCGCGAACGCGGACCGGAGTACGAGCGGGAGGTTGTCCACCGAGACGATCTGGTGGTGATCCGCGGATTGGGGTGACCGTGAGCCAGGAGACAAGCCCCCTACGCGTCGTCACCCTTCCGCATGAGCCCGAGCACATGTGGCACGTCACGCTCACCGTCTGCGGTGAGGTCCAGGATCCCGCGTCTGTTCAGTCGGCGCTCCAACGGCTCAGCGAGCGCCACCCCTTCCTCATGGATGCGCGGTATGCGAGCGACCGGGCAGAGATCCGCTACTGGGAGGAGGCTGAGAACCTTGCGACCGCGGTGGATCTCGCTTCGCGGGTCTGGCGGATGAATGCCGACGCCGCCGGGCTCCCGGGGTGGCGTGTGGTGGGGGTGGAGGTCGTCGACCGGGCCACCATGCGTCACCGGGGTGAACGGGATGCGGGCCTGCGTCTGGCAGGCGGGAGGATCACGCCTCTCTGACGCCGTACGCTGGGCTCATGGATGATCGCGAGGAAGTACTCGCCTGCGCCCGGCGGGCCCGCGTGGCCAGCCGCATCCTGCGGAACCTGACTCGCAATGCGAAGGATGCCGCCCTTCATGCGATGGCCGATGCCCTCGTCGCCCAGGCCGACCGCATCGTGACCGTCAACGCCGAAGACGTCGTGCGTGCCCGAGGCAATGGCACGTCCGAGGCGATCATCGATCGACTCACCCTCACCTCGGATCGCATCCGGGCCATCGCCGATGCGCTCCGCGAGGTCGCTGCACTCCCTGATCCCGTCGGCGAGGTGGTACGCGGGTACACCGTGCCGAACGGTTTGCAGATTCGACAGGTGCGGGTTCCCCTCGGCGTCGTGGGCATGATCTACGAGGCCCGCCCGAACGTGACCGTCGATGCTGCCGGATTGTGCCTCAAGAGCGGGAACGCCGCGCTGCTGCGCGGATCCTCGTCGGCTGCGGCAACAAACGCGGTTCTCACCGACGTCATGCGTGAAGCGCTCGTCGCCTGCGGACTCCCGGCAGACGCGGTGCAGCTCGTTCCCGGGGACTCCCATGAATCGGTCAAGCACCTCATGACGGCGCGTGGGCTGGTCGATGTTCTGATTCCGCGCGGCGGCGAGTCTCTCATCCGCAGCGTGGTGGAGAACTCCACCGTTCCCGTGATCGAGACCGGTGTGGGCAACTGCCACGTGTACGTTGACCGCGATGCGGACCTGGATAAGGCTGTGTCGATCGTGGTGAACAGCAAAGCCCAGCGGGTCAGCGTGTGCAATGCCGCCGAGACGCTGCTCGTGCACGCCGACATCGCAGACGTGTTCCTCCCGCGGCTTCTGGCTGCTCTGCGTGAAGCCGGGGTCACGATCCACGGTGATGACAGATTCGCAGTGCACGCGACATCCGCGGGTATCGGCTTCGCCGATGTCACAGACGACGACTGGGCGGCCGAGTACTACTCCCTGGACCTCGCCGCGGGGATCGTCGACAACATCGATGCGGCGATCGCGCACATCCAGCGTTGGTCCTCCGGCCATACCGAGGCGATCGTCACCGACAGTCAATCGGCCGCACAGCACTTCGTGGCCAATGTCGACTCAGCCGCGGTCATGATCAACGCCTCGACCCGGTTCACCGATGGCGGGGAATTCGGGTTCGGGGCCGAGATCGGCATCAGCACGCAGAAGTTGCACGCCCGGGGCCCCATGGGTTTGACTGAATTGACCACCACGACATTCATCGTCACGGGAGACGGCCACATCCGCACCTGAGGATAGGCTGGAAACGAGGAGGCATCATGAATTGGATCGGCGCTGCTGTGGCGGCCAGCGAGGCGGGCGAGCACGGCGGGGAGGTGTCGCCCTACATCTTCGGGCTCTTCACCTTCGTGGTTCTGGGTGTACTCCTGGTCATCACCATGATGATCAACGTCGATCGCTGATCCCTCTCTATGCACCATCGCATCGGGGTGATGGGGGGGACGTTCAATCCCATCCACCATGGGCACCTCGTTGCGGCCTCGGAGGTCGCGCACCGATTCGACCTCGAGCGGGTGATCTTCACCCCCACCGGGGTTCCGTCGCATAAGACCCACCACGGACTCGCCGGTGCTGAGGATCGGTACCTGATGACGGTGATCGCCACCGCCTCGGATCCCCGATTCGAGGTCTCGCGAGTGGACATCGACCGCGAAGGGCCCACCTATACCGTCGACACCCTGCGCGACCTCCAGGCCCAGTTCGCAGACGAGTCACCCACCGACACCGCCGAGTGGTTCTTCATCACGGGGGCCGACGCGTTGGCGGACATCGTGGGATGGCGTGATCCGGACGGGATCCTCGCTCGTGCGCACCTGGTCGGCGTGACGCGGCCGGGGCACGCATTGAAGAACCCGGGTGTGCCGAGCGACGCGGCCACCCTGGTCGAGGTGCCCGCGCTCGCGATCTCCAGTACAGACATCCGGCAACGCATCCACGAAGGCGCACCGATCGATTACCTGGTACCGGGCGGTGTGGCCCTGTGGATCGACAAACACCATCTCTATCGATGAAGGGACATGATGGCAGCGACTGATGAGGCGATAGCCCTCGCCATCGCAGCGGCGGAAGCGGCAGCGGACAAGTTGGCCACCGACATCGTTCTCCTCGACGTCAGTGCGCAGCTGGTCATCACCGATGTCTTCGTTCTCTGTTCTGCGGCGAATGAGCGGCAGGTCAAGGCCATCGTCGATGCGGTGGAAGAGCGTCTGATGCGGGCTGGGGCAAAGCCACTTCGGCGTGAAGGGGAGCAGGAGAGTCGATGGGTGCTCCTCGATTTCGGTGACATCGTGGTGCACGTGCAATTGGCCGAGGAGCGGATCCACTACGCGATCGAGCGGCTCTGGAAGGACTGTCCGGTGGTGCCGCTGCCTCCCTCCGTGACCTCCGCACGCTGATGGGTGCCAATCGACGCATCGTCCTCTGGCGACATGGTCGCACCTCCTGGAATGCCGAGCAACGATTCCAGGGTCAGACGGACATCCCACTCGACGAGGTCGGGATGGAGCAGGCACGGATGGCAGCCCAGTTCCTGCAGCACCTCAAGCCCGATCGCATCATCGCCTCAGACCTGCAGCGGGCCGCGGTCACCGCGCAGATGCTCGGGGACCTGGTCGACCTCGAGGTCATCACGCATTCCGATCTACGGGAGACTTTCGCGGGAACGTGGGAGGGATTGGTGCGCGCCGAACTCCAGCGCGACCACAGCGAGGACTTCGCGCGCTGGGCCTGGGACTCCCACGCTCGCGCAGGAGGCGGGGAGACACGTGTCGAGGTAGCCGAACGCATGGTGCGCGCGATCGAGCGCGAGCTCGCTCACGTTCCCGAAGGGGGAACCCTGATCGTCGCCACCCACGGCGGGTCGGCGCGTGCGGCCATCGCATCGCTTCTCGGACTGCCCACGGAGTCGTGGTCCTGCCTCGGAGTCTTGAGTAATTGCGCCTGGTCCGTGGTCCGCGAGGATTCCACGGGCTGGCGGCTTCAGGAGTACAACGCCGGCTCGCTTCCGCAACCAGCCCTGGCCGACGATCGATAGTCGACCCTCAGGTACGCTGCCGTGTCCCACCGGGGCTGTAGCGCAGTTGGTAGCGCACCTCCATGGCATGGAGGGGGTCAGGGGTTCGAATCCCCTCAGCTCCACTCATCGTTTCCGGAGGAGTTCCTCCAACTCCTGAATCGCCGACTGTTGGCGCGCGTTGATCTCCTTCAAGTCCTCGACTCGTCGGATCAGGGAGTCCTCCTTCTCGCGCCTGCGTCGAGTCGGAGTGAGGAACAGGTTCGCCAGGTAACCGGTGAGGGTTCCGAAAATGCCGACACCCACCACGATGATGAAGGTGCCCATGATGCGCCCCGGATCCGTGATGGGGAACTGATCCCCGTAGCCAACCGTCGCCATGGTCACGATGACGTACCAGAGGGCATCGGACGCCGAATTTATGTTGGCACCCTCCACGTTCTGCTCGAGGCGCAGCATCTCCAGGCTCCCGAACTCCAGGACGAGCATGCCGATGAGGAGCAGCATGAGCAGCGCGGTCTCCGCCCGTTCCTTGACGAGCGCTTGACCCACTCGGCGCATTCCGTAGGTCCGGATCAGGCGATAGACCCGAATCAGCCGGAACAGGCGCAGGATGTTGGTCTGCTGGAAGGGCAGAGCGGAGATCAGGTCCGCCCAGCCGGCGCCACGACCCATGTACTCCTTCTTGGACGGCGCCTTGATGAATCGGACGATGAAGTCCAGCAGGAAGATGAGTGTCAGGATGAGGTTCATCACCATGATGACGTCTGCGAGGTTCGCGTCCCGCACGAAGATCAGTAGGGCGAGGTTGACGATCGACAGGATCGAGAGGCCCGCCATGAAGATCTCGTAACCGAGGTTTCCCTCGCTGCCGGCTTCTTCGGCCTGCTCCTGGGTGTCCGTCACGCCTCCATCATGTCCATGGAAACGCGTTGCATGGACTACCCACGCCGGTCAGGGATGGGGTTCGCTCTCCAGGGCCGGGGCGCGCCGGGTCGCCAACCATGACCCCAGGAGAATCAGTGGCAGTGCCGCAACCATGCCGAGGGTCAGCGGCTCGGAGAGAATCACGATGCCGAGCACCACGGCGACGACGGGATTGATGTACGTGATGAGGGTCGTCCGCGATGGGCCGACTTCAGCGATCAGCGCGAAGAAGATGATGAATGCCAAAGCGGAGCAGATCGCACCCAGGATCAGGACCGACACCCATGCGGTCGGCGGAATCGGCTCGGTGGGCCACGTGAGGACGGCGATCGGCGCGAAGAGGATCGTGTTGACGGCCATGGCCGCCGCGATCACGGCGAGGCTGGGCAATTCACCCAGTTTGCGATCCACGATGATGGGACCGAGCGCGTAGCCGAGGACCACGATCACCATGGCGGCCAGTGCCGGCAGCTCGCTGCCGGTGAGGTCGAAGCCGACGAGCACTCCGACGCCGACGAAGCCGATGCCGAGTCCCACCACCCGACTACCCGTCAGTCGATCATCCAGTCCGACGAAGCGAGCGAGTATGGCGGTGACGATGGGAACGAGGGCGATGAGGAGGGCGGCGAGGGAGCTGGTGATCCGCTGCTCCGCCCAGTTCAGTGCACTCCAGGTGAACGCCATCTCGACGAGCGCGAAGGCGATGACCCATCGCCAGTGCCCGGCGAGGGATCGCCATTGACCCTTCGCGAGCACGATCGGCAGGAGGATGACCCCCGCGATGGCCACCCGCAGGAAGACCAGCGCTCCCGGGGAGAAGGTCTCCACCGCGATCTTGATGAACAGATACGGGATACCCCAGATGACGCCGAGGGAGATGAGAAGGAACCACCCGCGCGGAGTCACCCGCGCACGTTAGTCCAGAGGCTTCCATCTCCAGAGGAAGGTGCCGAGATACACCAGCAGAGCGGCGGCAGCGGTGAGCCCGATGCGCAACAGGAGATCCTCATCCAGTGGGTCGCCCAACAGTCCGGCCATGCACAAGATCCACATGGTCATGCCCGATACTCCGACGTCGTAGTTCACCCAGATGAAGGCGATGGCGATCACGGAGCCGATCACGGCGAACACCACATAGAACGGGACGCCCGTTCCCACGAGCCACGCACCCACGCCGATGCTGACCACCCCGAACGCTGTGCCCACCACGCGTTGGAAGACCCGCGTGACCGTGCCATCGCGATCGGGCTTGGTCATCCACGCGACCGTGACAGGTAGCCAGTAGGCGTGGGGGATCGTCCAGAACTCCGAGATGGTGGTGGCGATCACCATGAGGATGGCGAGCCTGATTCCGTGGCGCAGGAATGCCTGCTGCTCACCACCGAGTGTCTTCAGTCGGGGATGGTGCACGGGAACCAAGGGCGGCAGTTTCCCCCTATGCCGGATCACTCCCATGATCAGGAACGCGAGTGTTTGGATGAGGCCACCGAGTCCCAGCAGCAACGCTTCCCTCGGTGCGCTCTGCACCTGCATGGGAATGCCCGCGTATGCCGCGAACACCACCAGGGACAGCATCCCGGTGACCGCGGCCCGCGGGCCGAGGTATCCGACCGCGCCGCAGACGAGGGCCACGGGTGCCGTCACGAGAATGGTGAGGAGGATCGAGTCGGAGATGGCGGTCGCGATGGTCATGGCCACCATCAACCAGAGGGTGGTCCACAGCATCGTGCGCCATCGACGGCCGAAGGGGAGTCCGGCCTCCGCCACCGCCGAGAACACCGCTCCCATGCTGACCGGGAGGACGAGGTCCGAGTGCCCGGTAACGACCAGCGCCACCAGAAGCACACTTGCCACCGAGGAGCCGCGGATCGCATCGGCCCATTCAGCGCGACTGAAGTCGAACTGCACGAGTGAACGGGCCATGGTGTGGCGCTCGCTGGCCATGCCCCATTCTCCCGCCCAGCGCGAGCGCCGTGGAGGAATTCGACGATCGCCTAGACTCTGGCCGCCGCCGACAGCCAGCCGGAGTGGAGCGCCCCCGCGCTCACCGTGAGAGGAGAGCGTGATGGCCGATCGTGTCGATTCCGTCGTGAACCTGTGCAAGCGCCGGGGTTTCGTCTTCCCCTCATCGGAGATCTACGGCGGAACCCGATCCGCCTGGGACTACGGCCCCAACGGCGTGGAGTTGAAGGAGAACGTCCGTCGGCAGTGGTGGCAGCACATGGTGCGTGGCCGTGACGACGTCGTCGGAATCGACTCCTCGATCATCCTCGCGCCGCAGGTCTGGGTGGCCTCCGGTCACGTCGATGCGTTCGTGGATCCACTGACCGAGTGCAAGAAATGCCATAAGCGCTGGCGAGCAGACCAATTGCTCGAGGGATATGCCGAGAAGCATGGTCATGAGGCGGCGAGCGGACTCGGGGACATCACCTGCTCGAACTGTGGGACGAAGGGTGACTTCACCGAACCCAAAGACTTCAACGGGATGCTGCGCACCACGGTGGGACCCGTCGAGGACGCGGGTGCAGTCCACTACTTGAGGCCCGAGACCGCCCAGGGGATCTTCGTCAACTACCTGAACGTGATGAACGCTGCGCGCAAGAAGCCACCATTCGGCATCGGACAAACCGGCAAGAGTTTCCGCAACGAGATCACCCCGGGCAACTTCATATTCCGGACCCGTGAGTTCGAACAGATGGAGATGGAGTTCTTCGTCAAGCCTGGTACGGACGAGGAGTGGCACGAGTACTGGCTGAAGAATCGCTGGGACTGGTACGTGGATCTGGGTATCAACCCGGAGAATCTGCGCTTCTTCGAACATCCGAAGGAGAAGTTGAGCCACTACTCGAAGCGCACCGTGGATATCGAGTACCGGTTCCGATTCGCGGGAAGCGAGTGGGCGGAGTTGGAGGGCATTGCCAACCGCACTGACTTCGACCTGACCACGCACGGTGAGCACTCGGGCACCGACCTGTCCTTCTTCGATCAGGACACCAATGAACGATGGGTGCCCTACGTCATCGAGCCGGCGGCCGGACTGACCCGTGCGGTGCTCGCCTTCCTCCTCGACTCCTTCGACGAGGATCAGGCTCCGAATGCCAAGGGTGGCGTGGACACCCGCACGGTATTGCGCCTGGATCCACGACTGGCACCGGTGAAGGTGGCGGTTCTCCCACTCTCCAGGAATGCGGACCTCTCCCCGAAGGCCCGGGATCTCGCGCAGGAGCTACGGAAGCGGTGGAACGTCGACTTCGATGACGCCGGTGCCATCGGGCGCCGCTATCGACGCCAGGACGAGATCGGAACTCCGTACTGCATCACCGTCGACTTCGACACCCTCGAGGACTCCGCGGTGACCGTGCGAGATCGCGATTCGATGACCCAGGAGCGCATCGGCATCGATGCGCTCCCTGCCTGGTTGTCCACGCGTCTACCGCCGAGCTAGTACTCGTCCGGTCGATCAAGTGGGCACGGTGCTGTCACGGGGCTGCCACAACACGCACACTCCGCATCCAGCAGGTAGCCCGTGAGTTCGTAGTCCTCGAACACCGCGCGGATCACGAGGATGTTGCATCCGCAGACCACGCAGGCATTTGTAGGGATACCGCGTTGATCGATGGTGGCGGCGGTGGAACCCGGTTCAGGAACCATCGGCGGCACGCTTGAGCGCCTGACCCGCGGTGACCCGGACGGCCTTGCGGGCTGGAATGCGCAGTTCCTCACCGGTGCGCGGATTGCGGCCCGTGCGTGCCGCACGCTGAGCGACGTCGAGGGTGAGGAAGCCGGGGAGTGCGACCTTCTCGCCCCGGGCGATCGCGGCGGTGATCGCGTCCTGCACGGCCTTCAGGGCGGAATCCACCGTTCCCTGGGGGAGTCCGGAGGCGCTGGCTGCGGCTGCGACGAGTTCTGTCCTGTTCATGACACTCCTTAATGAAAATGAATGTCATTCACCTTAGCACGGCTCGGTGTCGTGGTGGGGGCGTTAGCCGCCCGGCGGGGCGTATCCCTCGCTGAGCACGCGTGCGGCGTTGCGGGGCAGTACGAGGCTGGCGACCAGACCGAGCAGCACGAAGGCCCCGGCCACGAAAGCCACCAGCTTGATCGCATGTGCGAAGCCGGCCGAGGCGGCCTCGGTGATGACGTCACCACCGGGCTGTTGTGCCAGTGCGGGGATCGCCTGACCCGCGGAGGACGAGACGGCGTCGGAGATCTGCTGGGCCTGCTCGGCGGGGACCCCGCGATCGGTGAGTTGGGTCGCCACATTGCCCAGCCCCAGGATCAGCGTGGTTCCGATGATCGCCGTACCGATGGCTGCGCCCACCTGGCGCGAGGTGGACTGCACGGCGCTGGCCTGGCCGGATTCGGCGACCGGGATCTCCGACAGGATCACCCCGGTGAGCTGTGCGGTGGCGAAGCCGACGCCCATTCCATAGACGAAGAGCCACGGGGCCATTCCCCAGCCGGTGATGGTGGTGGACAGCACGAAGGCGAGCCCGAAGATACCGATGGCCTCGAGCAGCATGCCCAGTTGCAGCACGCGCACGGGACCGAAACGTTGGGATAGCGGTGCGCCCATGCCCGAGGCCACGAAGGATCCGATCGCCAGAGCGAGCAGGATCACGCCGGTCTGCAATGCGTCATAGCCGCGCGTGGCCTGGAGGAACAGGGGGAGCGCGAACAGGAGTCCGAACTCACCGAGGCTCACGATCAGCGCCACCGCGTTACCGGCGCCGAAGGTCTTGATGCGGAACAGGCGCAGGTCCAGCACGACGATCTTGCCCGCGCGGACACGCCGTGACTCGACGACGAGGAGGAGGCCGAGGAGTACAACACCCAGTACGAGGGAGACCAGCACAATGGAGATCGAGTCCTTCGGCCAGACCGAGGTACCGATCACGAAGTCCTGGGTCGAGATCACCCAGCCGTAGCGCTGTCCCTCGATCAACGCGAAGACGACTCCGATGAGTCCGAACGTGACGAGCAGGGTTCCGGGAACGTCGAGGCCCTTGCGACCGAGTACGTCGCGTGTTTCCGGGACCAGACTGAGGACACCCAGTATCACGATGATCCCGATCGGCACGTTGATGAGGAATGCCCAGTGCCAGGAGGCGTAGGTGGTGAGCCATCCACCGACCAGCGGGCCGAGGGCGGCCATGCCGCCGATGGTTCCGCCCCAGACTGCGAATGCAACCGCCCGTGACTTGCCCGTGAAGACGGCGTTGATGATGGAAAGGGAACTCGGGAGGATCATCGCTCCACCGATGCCCTGCAGCAACCGTGCGCCCACAAGTTCCACGGCACCGCTCGAGGCGGCGACCAGTGCGCTGGCGGCGGTGAAGAGGATCACGCCGAGAACGAAGAGACGTTTGCGGCCGAAACGGTCGGCGAGTCGGCCGAAGAGGATCAGCAGCGAGGCGAAGGCGAGCGCGTAGGACGCATTCACCCATTCGGCATCCGTGGTGGTCAGACCGAGATCCGTGATCATCGTGGGAATCGCGACGTTCACCACCGTCGCATCGAGGATGATCATGGAGACCCCGAGGGCCAAGAAGATCAATGCGATCCATCGCCGCTTGCCGGAGAGGGTTGCTGTCGCGTCGGTCATGTTTCTCCTTCTACCGGGAGGGAGTCTGCCGTACGAGGTGGGCAATGGGAGAATGAAATGTGAGTGTCGCAACAACGGTTCACGGGCTCCATGTGGGTGACACCGTCATCGATCCCCCCGTGGTGTTGGCCCCTATGGCGGGCATCACCAACCGTGCTTTCCGTCGACTCTGCCGGGAACAGGGTGCCGGGCTCTATGTGTCGGAGATGGTGACCTCCCGAGCCTTGGTCGAGCGCAATGCCACCACCATGGACATGGTCACCTTCGCTGAAGATGAGAATCCACGATCGGTGCAGCTCTACGGCGTGGATCCCGACGTCATGGCCCGCGCGACCCGCATCATCGTCGAGGAGGATCGCGCCGACCACGTCGACCTGAACTTCGGATGCCCCGTGCCGAAGGTGACACGGAAGGGTGGCGGGAGCGCACTGCCCTGGAAGCGCGACCTGTTCGCGCGGATCGTGCAGGCCGTCGTCGCGGCAGCCGATGATCGCGTGCCCGTCTCGGTCAAGATGCGCATGGGTATCGACGATGATCACCTCACCTATCTGGACGCAGGTCGGACCGCCGCTCGCGCGGGTGTCTCCTGGGTTTCCCTGCATGGCCGCACCGCGGCGCAGATGTATTCGGGGCGGGCCGACTGGACCGCGATCGCGCGCCTGAAGGAGGAACTCCCGGACACCCCTGTTCTTGGCAACGGCGACATCTGGACCGCGCAGGATGCACTGGCCATGGTCGAGCAGACCGGATGCGATGGGGTGGTGGTGGGCCGCGGATGCCTGGGTAGGCCCTGGCTTTTCGGGCAACTCGTGGCCGCCTTCCGCGGCGACCGAATCCCCGACGATCCCGATCTGCGCATGGTGATCGCAACCCTGCGTCGGCACGCCGAATTGCTCTGCGTCGACTACGGCGAAGGAAAGGGGTGCCGGGATATGCGCAAGCACATGGCCTGGTACCTCAAGGGATTCAGTGTTCGGCAGGCGGTTCGCCAAAGCCTGGGGACGGTCTCCACCCTCGGGGAACTCGACGCCCTCCTCGGGCAGATTGACCTCGACCAGCGGTTCAACACCGAGGTCGGGGCGGGACCCCGCGGCCGGACATCCGGCGGTCGGGCGCCGAGCCTCCCCGACGGATGGTTGGACTCCCCGGAGTTGGACAGTGACCAGATGGGCTGTCTGGCCGAGGCGGAACTCTCCGTCAGCGGCGGGTGACGCACCTCACGCGGACGACACACCCGGTTCGTGTGGCATCACAGCGTTTGCATGGTGTGTGTTGGGGGTGTGACGGCAACCCACACCTATGTATATGACTTCACCGAAGGTGACCGATCCCAGTCGGCCCTGCTCGGTGGCAAAGGTGCCAACCTCGCGGAGATGACCCGACTGGGCCTCCCCGTTCCCCCGGGTTTCACCATCACCACGGAGGCCTGCCGGGTCTTCCTGGAAACGGGAGCCAGCCCCGCCGAGCTCCCTGCGCAGATCGAGTCCGCCATCGGTCGGTTGGAGTCATCGACCGGCCGCATGTTCGGTTCGATCGAGCGCCCTCTCCTCGTCAGCGTGCGTTCGGGTGCGAAGTTCTCCATGCCGGGAATGATGGAGACGGTTCTCAACGTGGGTCTCAATGATGCGACCGTCGAGGGTCTCGCCCGTGCCTCCTCGGACCGTCGTTTCGCCTACGACTCTTACCGACGACTCATCCAGATGTTCGGCAAGACGGTGTTGGGGATTTCGGGGCATCAATTCGAACTCTGTCTCGATAAGGCACGTGCGGATGCGGGCGTCGCCTCCGATTCGGAACTCTCGGCCGACCAGATCGAGCAGGTGGTCGCGCGATACAAGGAGATCATCGAGGAGCGTTCGGGTTCAGTGTTCCCTCAGGATCCGCGTGCCCAGTTGGCGGCGACGGTGACTGCTGTTTTTGCGTCGTGGAACACCGAGCGGGCCGTGATCTACCGCAGACGCGAGGACATCCCTGATGATCTCGGCACGGCCGTCAACATCTGCACCATGGTCTTCGGGAATCTCGGTCACACGTCGGGTACCGGGGTCTGCTTCACCCGCGATCCCGCCACAGGTCATCGCGGAAGTTACGGCGACTACCTCCCCAATGCCCAGGGTGAGGACGTCGTGGCGGGGATTCGCAACACCCTGAGCCTCGATGAGATGAAGTCGCTGGATCCCGCAGCCCATGATGAATTGCTCCGCACCATGGATTTGCTCGAGTCCCACTACCGGGATCTCTGCGACATCGAGTTCACCGTGGAGCAGGGCACGTTGTGGATGCTGCAGACCCGCATCGGCAAGCGCACACCGGCGGCTGCGTTCCGGATCGCCATCCAGCTCGTTGACGAAGGTGTTATCTCGATGGACGAGGCCGTCATGCGTGTGACGGGTGCGCAGCTCACTCAGTTGATGTATCCCCAGTTCGATCCGGAATCCCTGCGCACGCACTTCGTCACGGGAATGGCCGCATCACCGGGCGCCGCTGTCGGACGCGCGGTCTTCGACTCCGCGACAGCCGAGGAGTGGGCCGACCGGGGGGAGAAGGTCATCCTGGTGCGTCGCGAGACCAATCCCGACGACCTCGGCGGGATGATCGCCGCGGAGGGCATTCTCACCTCGCGTGGGGGAAAGACCTCCCATGCTGCGGTCGTCGCGCGCGGCATGGGTCGCACGTGCGTCGCGGGAGCCGACCAACTGGTGGTCGAATCGGATGCGCGACGCGCATCTGCCAACGGGACGATGATCGTCGAGGGCGACGTCATCTCGATCGATGGATCGAGCGGCGAGGTGTACCTCGGGGCGGTTCCGGTGATCGAATCCCCAGTTGCCCGCTACTTGGAGTTCGGCTTGGAGGCCGGACTCGCGGGGCTGGCGGAGTCGGATGCGGATCTCGTGCGCGCCGTTCACCGGGTCATGGAGCATGCGGATGCAACTCGACGGATGCGGGTGCGCGCCAACGCCG
The DNA here is from genome assembly GCA_044375955.1 of Candidatus Nanopelagicales bacterium. Classification (GTDB taxonomy): domain Bacteria; phylum Actinomycetota; class Actinomycetes; order S36-B12; family S36-B12; genus VGCC01. The sequence continues at coordinate 44,351 of JBILLS010000012.1, forward strand.
ACAACGGCGCTGACGCTGCGCGTTCGGTGAGTTTCGGTGCCGAGGGAATCGGACTCTGTCGCACGGAGCACATGTTCCTGGGTGATCGGCGCATCTATGTCGAGCGCATCATCCTCGCGAGCACTCAGGAGGAGCAGCAGAGGGCCATCGATGCACTTCTGGAACTGCAGCGCCCCGATTTCATCGAGATCCTCGAGGCTATGGGTGATCGACCGGTGACGATCCGGTTGCTCGATCCGCCACTGCACGAGTTCCTCCCCGATCGTGCGGAGCTGATGGTGCGCACCGCCCTCGCCGAGCGGGACGGCAACGCGTCGGCGGAGGACCTCGAACTCCTCGCCGCGGTGAATCGATTGCACGAGTCGAATCCCATGCTGGGACTGCGGGGCGTACGGCTGGGATTGGTCATCCCCGGTCTCTATGTCATGCAGACGCGTGCCTTGGCCGAGGCGGTGTGTGAAGTCCGCACGCGCGGTGGCAATCCGCACGCGGAGATCATGGTCCCGCTCGTCGGGTCCGCCCACGAGTTGCGTTTCATCCGGGCGTCCATCGAAGAGGTGTTGGAGTCGGTGGGCAGAGCCCACGGGATGGAACTGGACCTGCCGATTGGAACGATGATCGAATTGCCGCGCGCGGCATTGCGCGCGGGGAGCATTGCTGCCCGAGCGGACTTCTTCTCGTTCGGTACGAATGACCTCACCCAGACCACCTGGGGTTTCTCCCGCGACGATGTCGAGGCGGCGTTCTTCGCCGCGTACCTGAGCATGGGCGTGTTCACGGTGTCTCCCTTCGAGACCCTCGACGAGATCGGGGTGGGGCGTCTGGTGGAGATCGCGGTCGACGAGGGTCGCGGGGCCCGGCCGGGAATGAAGATGGGGGTGTGTGGCGAGCACGGTGGCGACCCGCGCTCCATTCACTTCTTCCACCGGGTCGGCCTGGACTACGTCTCGTGCAGCCCGCTGCGGGTGCCTGTGGCGCGTCTCGAGGCCGGTCGGGCGACCCTGGCGGCCCGCACCTCGACCTCGGGGAGTGCCTGAAAATCGCCCTGGACCCGGTGTGGTGCCACTGATAACAATGGGACAAATGTGAACATTGGGGCGTGGCTGCCCCTCCCGTCGTCACGGCGCGTCCGAGTGCCGTCGCACTCCCGCATGTGGGGGTGCGCGGGGTGGGGACGTGGCTAGGCACGCTGCTCGTGTCCGCCCTGCTGCTCATCCCGGTGGGAGCTGCGCTCCAGGTCGTCCTGACCGCCCAGGTCGACGACCGGGCTCCCACTCAGGCCCTGGTCGTGCTCAATCCGGCACGAACCTGGGGGGATCCCGACGAGGCCCGCGGAGCCCGACTCGATCAGGCTGCTTCGCTCTACCGCTCAGGGGTGGCGCCCGTCGTCGTGATCGCCGGCCCCGAGCGTGTCGAGCGCATGTCCCGTGACTACCTGATGGGTCTCGGGGTGCCCGATCGCGACATCGTGTCCTTCCCCACGGGCTCGGACACCGTCGGTGCTTTGGGCGTGGTGGCGCGGGTGCTCCGCGACCTCGGCTGGTCCAGCGCCACGATCGTCACCGACCCGGCGCACGCTGCACGTGCTCAAGCCACGGCGAGTGCCTACGGGATCGACGCGCATATGTCCCCGGCTCAGGAGCAGGTTGCGCTCACCTCGGATGGTGTCGGTCGCGAGGTGATGGCGCTGCTGCGTCACTACGCGTGGACTCGATGGTCTCTGCCGGAGATCCTCACCTGAGCCCTAGTCTCATCGCATGATCCCCGGCTACACCGACGCCGATCTCGAACGCTTCGTCGTCGAGCCGATCAAGGAAACCGTCCGGAGCGGGTTCGCCCGGGACCGTGCCCGCGTTCTCCACTCGTCCGCACTGCGGCGCCTCGCTGCGAAGACACAGGTGCTCGCAGCCGGGTATGCGGATTTCCCGCGCACACGCCTGACCCACACACTCGAAGTGGCGCAGGTGGCGCGGGAATTGGGCGACGCCTTGGGGTGCGATGCGGACCTCGTCGATATCGCGGGTCTCGCGCACGACCTGGGTCATCCGCCCTTCGGGCATAACGGTGAGGACGAACTCAATCGACTGAGCGCATCGATCGGGGGTTTCGAGGGCAATGCGCAGACCCTGCGGGTTCTCACCCGTCTCGAGGCGAAGATCGTCGATCCGGCGACGGGCATCAGTGTGGGCCTCAACCTGACCCGGGCGAGTCTCGATGCGGCGTGCAAGTACCCGTGGGGGAGACGCGAGGGGGAGCCGAAGTTCGGCTACTACCCCGATGACGCCGACATCTTCCATTGGATGCGTCAGGGTGCACCGGGGGAGCGGACCTGCCTGGAAGAGCAGGTGATGGATTGGTCGGACGACGTGGCCTACTCCGTGCACGATGTCGAAGACGCCATCCACGTGGGGCTCATCCAGCCGC
>JBILLS010000020.1:0-35342 GCA_044375955.1 Candidatus Nanopelagicales bacterium
AGGCACTGACGAGCCCGAGCGAACAGGATGCACTGGTGCGTATCGCCCATGAGCGGTATGCACCCAACGCCGATCCTGCACGTCTGCTGGCGTCACTCCAACGCTTGATCGCTCTCGAGTATTGGCCGCGGGACTTCGACGGGTCGATGCACTCCCTGGTTGCACTCAAGCGGTTCACCAGCTACCTCATCGGTCGGTTCTGTGTCACCGCGCAGATCGCGACGCAGATGGAGTTCCCGAACCCGCCGCTGACCCGCTACGCAGCACACCTCGTGGTGCCGGAGGAGGTGCGCGACGAGGTAGCGGTGATGAAGGCGATGGCCGTGCGCTACGTGATGGGCCGTGAGGGTGCCGATGCCGAATACGCCCGCCAGCGGGAGATCATCGCCGAGGTTGTGCACGCCCTGACCATCGACGAGGGTCGATCCCTCGAGGCCTGGCTGCGTCCGGCGTTCGACGCGGCGGCCTCGGATGCCGAGCGGTTCCGCGTGATCATCGACCAGGTCGCCAGTCTGACCGACACCAGCATCGTCGCCTGGAGGAATCGCCTCACCCGTTAGTGCTACGTAGATGCTACATTCGTCGCATGTCAACGGTAGCGGTGCGGGATTTGAGGAACGACACCTCCGGTGTGCTCGAGAGAGTCCGTCGCGGCGAGGAGGTCGTGATCACGGTGCGCGGCGTTCCCGCCGCCCGCTTGGTGCCCATCACGGCCCCCTCGCGGCAACCCGTCACGGGCTCGGAGTTCTTCGGTCGACTGTCGCGGGTGCAGGCAGACCCGGGTCTGCTCGTCGATCTTGAGCGTTCAGGGTCGGACGCAACGGACACTGTCGGTCCAGAGTGACCACGCGTCCGATTCTCGTGGACACCAGCGTGTTGGTCGCGCGCGAGGTGAACCGCCCGTTACGGCACGACCCGTCCGGGTGGGAGGTGTTCGTCAGCGTCGTCACGCTGGCCGAAATCAAGGCCGGGGTGTTGCTCGCTGAGGACGTCGATGTTCGCGTACGTCGCTTGACGACGCTGGAGTCGCTGAACGACGTGCCCCGGTTGGGGATCGATGAGGATGTGGCCTCGGAGTGGGCCGTTCTACGTGCATCAGCGGCCGAGCGCGGTCGCCGCCTCAATGTGAATGACATGTGGATCGCGGCCACCGCCATATGTCACGGAATGCCGGTGGTGACTCAGGACTCGGACTTCTTTCAGCTTTCCGGAGTGCGAGGACTCGAAGTCATCGCCGTGTGACGGACGACCGATACGAGTCGCGTGATGTCATCCTCGGTGTTGTATGCGTGGGGAGAGACACGCACCAACCCTTCGATGCCGAGGGTTTCGAAGTCCACGCGCGCGTAATCCGGAGTGGACAGGCTCACATTGATTCCGTGCGCTCGGATTCGCGCCACGACGTCGGCCGCTGACACGCCGTCCACGGTGAACGTCACGATCCCGCTGCGCGCCGCAGCGCTACCCCCGCGATCCCTGATCTGAACTCCCGGCACTTCGGTTAACTCCCTTCGCGCACATTCGGCGAGTAGCGAGATCCGGGTACGGAGGGCATCGATCCCGCAACCCAGGGCGTAGTCCACTGCGGCGCCGAGTCCCAGTAGCGCTGCGTACGACTTTTCCCATGACTCGAAGCGGCGCGCGCCCGGTTGCACCTCGTAGCCGCCCGTGGTCCAGGTTGCCGCGTGCAAGTCCAACGGGAACGGTTCAAGGCTGGTCAGCGCACGGTCGGAGGTAAATAGGAAACCGGTGCCGCGAGGACCGCGCAGGAACTTGCGCCCGGTAGCGGAGACGAAGTCCGCGCCGATCGCGGTGACGTCGACGGGGAGTTGTCCGATGGATTGACACGCATCGAGCAGGTAGTACGCATCGCTTCCAGCCTGGCGGATCGCCTTGCCGATGCCCGCGGCATCATTGATCAGGCCATTCTGGGACGGGCAGTGATTAATCGCGACGAGTGCCGTCGGGACGGAGAGCATCTCCTGGAGCGCGTTCACGTCGACGACGCCGTTACCGTCGTCGGGGATGTACTCGAGTGTGCACCCATATGTGCGGACCAATTGCAGGATAGGTAACACATTCGAGGCGTACTCAGCCGAGGACACCAGGATGCGACTACCCGGTGTGATCACCCCGGAGAAGGTCAGTGCCGAGAAGGCGCGGTCCCACGCGGATGTGGCGGACTCGACCAGCGCGATCTGGTCCGGCCGCGCGCCGATGAGACTGGCGACCGAGGTGTAGACCGCCGCCACTCGATCGGCTGCCTCGGCGTGGGCCTCGTAGCCACCGATCAGCTCCTCGCGCCGGAGGTGTGCCACCACGGTGTCCGTGACCACGGAAGGCGGGAGCGCGGAGCCCGCGTTGTTCAGATGGGTGACCCGCTCGCAGCCGGGGGTCTCGGCCCGGAGCCGGTCGATATCGAGGGTCATGGGTGCATCCAACCGCACCTACACTGACCACGTGGCTGGCCGGATTCGCGACGAGGACATCGCGGCCGTCCGTGACCGAGCTCGAATCGACGATGTCTTGCGGGAGTACGTGACGCTCAAGAGCGCCGGCGGGGGTTCACTGAAGGGCCTATGCCCGTTTCACGACGAGCGCACTCCAAGTTTCCACGTCACTCCGAGCCGCGGCATGTGGTACTGCTTCGGCTGCAGTGAAGGTGGGGACGTCCTGAACTTCGTGCAGAAGATCGACCACCTATCTTTCGCCGAGGCTGTGGAGAAACTCGCCGGGCGCACGGGTGTGCAGTTGCGCTACGTGGAGGGTGGTGCCGCGGTATCCAAATCGACGGGCCAGCGCACCCGCCTGGTCGAAGCCCACACGATCGCCGCGGAGTTCTTCCGCGCCCAATTGGAGGCGCCCGAGGCGCAGCCGGGACGCACGTTCCTCACCGAGCGCGGCTTCGACGCCGATGCTGCAGCACGCTTCGGGATCGGCTTCGCCCCGAAGTCCTGGGATGCGCTCACCTCCCACCTGCGCTCGCGTGGGTTCAGTGAGGCCGAGATCCTCGCCGGTGGTTTGGCCAGCCAGGGAAACCGTGGGATCTACGACCGGTTCCGCGGACGCCTGGTCTGGCCGATACGTGACCTCGGGGGAGACGTGGTCGGCTTCGGTGCCCGTCGGCTGCTTGAGGACGACGACGGTCCCAAGTACCTCAACACCCCGGAGTCACCTCTTTATAAGAAGAGTCAGGTGCTCTACGGCATCGACCTGGCGCGGCGAGACATCGCAAAGGAGCAACAGGTGGTCGTGGTCGAGGGCTACACCGACGTCATGGCCTGCCACCTGGCAGGAGTCACCACCGCAGTAGCCACCTGCGGCACTGCCTTCGGTTCCGACCACATCAAGGTTCTCCGTCGTCTTCTCATGGACGACGCGGCGATGCGCGGCTCCGTGGTTTTCACCTTCGACGGCGACGCGGCTGGGCAGAAGGCAGCGCTCAAGGCCTTCAACGAAGACCAGCGCTTCATGGCGCATACCTATGTCGCGGTCGCCAAAGATGGCCTCGACCCCTGTGATCTGCGACTAGCCCAGGGTGACGGTGCAGTGCGGGCGCTGGTCGAGGACAAGGTCCCACTATTCGAGTTCGCCATCAAGCAGACCATCTCCGCCTATGACCTCAACACCGCTGAGGGCCGCATCGCGGCGCTGCGGGAGGCCGCGCCGATCATCAGCACCATCCGCGATGCCGCACTGCGTCCCGAGTACGCCCGTCGCCTGGCTGGGTGGCTCGGAATGGATGCATCCGAAGTCACTCGGGTCCTTGGTAGGTCCACGGCTGCGCCCGGGGCGAGGACTGCGCCATTGGCGCCGAACGACCCCACGTTGGCGATCGAACGTCAGGCACTCAAGTGCGCGCTGCAGTACCCGGGACATGTGTATGAGTGGTACTCCTCCGTGGAGGACTCGGCCTTCACGCACCCTCGCGCGATCGCCGTGCACTCAGCGATCGCCGCTGCTGGTGGACCCTCGGCAGATCGCGACGGGTTGTCGTGGATCGACGCGGTCCTCGATGCATGTCCCGACGACGATGTGCGCGGCTCGGTTCGCGAACTCGCAGTGGATCCCATCCCGGCGGACGAGACCACCATTCACCGGTACGCCACCGGCATCATCGCGCGCCTGCTGGAGCGCGATGCGGCCCGCAGGGTCGAAGAGCTCCGCGGACGCATGCAACGCAGCGATGAGGACGCCGCCCAGTCGCAGGAACTCCTCGCGGAGATCATGGCTCTCGAGGAGTATCGACGCAGCCTGCTGCGCGAGGCCCTGGGGGAGAGCTGATGCGACTTCGCTCGCAGCAGCCATCCGCCGCTGAGCGCGCAACCCTCGCCCTCCCCGACGGTGAGCGGATCCTGGCCTTCGCCCACACCATCCACGCGCAACCCGTTGCGGCCACCCGCGCGGCCCTGCATCTACCCGGCAGAGTCATCCCCTGGCACGCCATCGCCAAAGCCGAATGGGCCGAGCCATTCCTTGAGATCGTCGTCACCGGGGGTGCCCGTGGTGAACTTCTACGTCTGGAGTTCGAGGAACCGGGTCGGCTTCCTCCCGTGATCCGGGAACGGGTGACCGACAGCGTGATCGTCACCGAGCACAGAACCCTCCCCAATGGTCAGGGAGCCACCTTCGCGGCGCGGCGCCTGCCGGGTGACGAGATCGCCTGGTCGGTCACGTTCGACTCTGGCGTGGATCCCACCGACCCGACCAACCAGGCCCAGGCCACGGAGATCCTCACCTCGCTGCGCTCCACCCTCGGGGTCTGAAACCGTGACCGGTTGGTAGCCTTTCCCGGCCCAACAGCAGTCCCCCATAGCTCAATTGGCAGAGCATTCGACTGTTAATCGAAGGGTTCTTGGTTCGAGTCCAAGTGGGGGAGCTCACGTGACTACCATCGGTAGTCCGCCTGGGGGCGGTAGCTCAGCTGGTTAGAGCCCCGGACTCATAATCTGGTCGTCGTCGGTTCGAGCCCGACCCGCCCCACAAGTCCCTTGTGTTGTTTCGCCTCATGGGTGACAGGTTGGCTTCGGCCCATTCTTTACGCGGGTTCGCCTGATTCTTGACGGTGGCTTCGGCTGATGCCCCGAACCCTTGAAGTATGACTTGGCTGGATGCTGATTTCGGCGGATCACCGACGGGCATCGGCTCGTCTATATGGTTTTCGGCGACGAGGTTCGAATCGGTGCTTGCCGCTACCACTACGGGCATTGACGTGCACCCTGATCACGGGCGTCGCTGACGAGATACCCGGAGGTACTTGCAGCCGAGGATTTCCCAGGGTCCTCGATTGCCTGCCACGTCATGAGACACCATTGGTAGTGGGCTTCGAGTGGTGACAAAGGTGGACTTAGTCTCTTCCCATGAAGAGACGTCCCAGCTTTGTACTTGTTGCCCTTCTCGGAGCAGTGCTCCTCTCGGCCTGCGGGAACCAATCGACACCTGACGAGAGTTCGGCCTCCGAGGCGCTCGCCGCTGCCTTTGCGGATCCCGAGGGTGCTCTGGCGAATCCTGAGGCGAGTGGAGAGGAGCTCATCAACGCGTGGTTCGGTCTGCTAGCGCTCACGGGACGAGGCGAGGGCGAGGTCGCAACATCCGCGGAAGAGGTAGAGGAGGACATGAAGATCGTCAGGCCCTACCTCGATCCGTCGTTCACTCTGTTGCGAGCCACTGGCCAGCGGTACACCGCGGGGAACTACGTACCGCTTGACATCGATGCCTTCGACCTGTCGGATTTCATGGTTACGGAGCCGCGCGACGACATCCGAGTGATTCGCTATTTCGTCAGCCAGCCCGGGGCCACTGCGCCCGACGAGGGTGCGGTCATGTCACCGGAGAAGGCCCCGCGTATCTCGGTTTTCCGTTGGTCCGAGGAGTTGAGGCACTGGGTGGCGGTGAGCTATGCCAACTTCAACACGGCCATCGGAGCCATCTGCGAGCAGGACCCCATCAGTGTCAGTGGTGAGACGCCGGTCACGAGTCCAGAAGACGTTGCCCTGGGCACGTCGCTCGTCGAGCAGTGGCGCGACATCACCACAGGAAAGTCGAAAGAGAAGATCCGTCACCCAGCAAATCAAATTCAACTTGCCAATGGGCAGGGTTGGCCGACGGCCGATGGTGAGCCCATCGAGTGGGCGCCTGCTAAGGCCTACGAGTTTGCCAACGTCGGTGTCGCGCGCAACGGTGATCTCCTCGTCGTCACCTACGACGCCATCGTGAGTGACCTCGTCATGGAAGGCGACGAATATCGAGACACAGCGACTCCGCGAATGCTCACTTTTCTTCGAAATCCCGAAGGAAAGTGGGAACTCATCGCACTGGCCAACTTCAATGTGCCGACTGGTGTCCCCGATGACGTGGAATGCATATCAGTGACCTCGTGACAAGCGAGAGCCCCGGGTTCGCGTGGTGGACCTCACGAGGAATCCGCAGCGTGCGGCCATGCCAGTAGACCGCAGGCGCGTCCTCGTGGTTTAGGACGGGCCACTCATGGCGTCTCTTCTCTCTGGCGCAATGGCCGTGTGTAGCCAAAGTAGACCGTCGGGCTAACCGCCTCGTCAACACCACCGCATCAGTCGTCAGCCTCTTGAACTGAGCTCGTGCTGCTCTTCGCATCCTCGTCGGAAGGATCTAGCAGTATCTTGAGGAGTACCACTACGAAGATGCAGGCAACGATGAGAAGCACCCAGTAGAAGAAGAACACGTCAAATGCAATGCCCAGAGGCGGAGAGCCAGGAAGCGCCGAGCGCAGCGCTGGGAGCGCTATAAGGAATGTCGTGATCCAGAACTCATCACGTAGTCGCAGATGTCTCGTTCCGCGCACTCCGGCAATAGCCAGGAGGACAAGGGCCAGAAGTTGCAGCGCAACTCCGACTGAAAGAATGATCACGATCAACTTCACGTCATCTGAGCGACTGGCGTCAATCTCGGCAAATGCACCGCCCGCTGATGAAGCAAGGACGTTATCGATCCCCTCCGGTGCTTTATAGGTGAGCGAGTACCCAGCATTCGTTAGAGCCATGGGCTGCAGGGAGACGGGAACTAGCTCGTCTCCGGAGGTGACCAGCACTTCAAGGGAAGTCGCGTATTCGTCGAACGGCCATGCGTTGATTGAGCGCTGGACCTCAAGGGGAAGGGTTCCTGTGATGACCGGGAGTTCATCTCCCTGGGAAATCTGCACATCACAATTGCAGCCAAAGATCTCAATGTTGAGCGGCGCGCCAGCGGCGTCACGTCGCCCGAAAGGCCCAGCGAAGTCTCCCGCCGTTTGAAGCCTCATTTGGAAGTGAGACTCCAGGAGCTGCGTGTCGATGTCCGTGACTGCAAAACTGATCTCTACACCGTTGTCCAGCTCGCCAGCGCTGATGGAATCCTGCCCCGAAACGTCTACTGGATTATGTACAAGTAGGAATGCGGCGTAGGCGACAACCAACAACGCGCCAAGACTGATCGAGGCGATTCGAAATGCTCGCCTACCGCGTTCCACGTTCACGATCCGCTGAGTGTACCCGCGCCAGTCGTGACGTGTGGAGCACGAGGCCGTCCCCTTGGCAGGTAGCGATCATGTGGTGTTTCCTCATCCGGCGAGTCGCCTGTCACATTCAATGCCAGACCAGAACGCCCATCCATGTGTGCCACCGAATTCGATCACCGCCGGAACCCACGAGAGTGAGTATTTGGTTCGGGCGGCTCCCCGTGGCGTGGTCATGATTCTGATTGAGACTTGGCCGACGCTTTTCGCAGCGGATACTTGACGATAAGGGGGAGGCTCCCCGCAATGAGCAGTGCCGGGAACACGGAGAACGCCGCTTGGACACCGAGAATCGTGGAACTTGTCTGATCGACAAACCCGGAGGTCGTCGAGGTGTATCCGCTCATCTCGAGTACAAGGAGCACGATGGCAGGCCCTAGGGCAAAGGCCGCCGTCTCACCGGCAGCCCAGATTCCCGTGAAGGAGCCTGCTCGGTTCTCGCCGTCCGTGGTGGCATCGTCACCGATGACGTCGGGCAACATCGCTAGAGGGAACATCTGCATCCCTGCATAGCCCACAGAGATAATCGCCATGAGGACGAGGGCGACGCCTAAAGGAATCACCTGCGATGCGAGCGAAGACAATAGCCCGATGACAAACAACACAGAGGCGATCAAGTAGCCCCGACGCTTTCCGAGTCGATGCCCCACGTTGTTCCATATCGGCATCGTGATAACCGCGGGCACCAGGAGTACTGCCAGGACAATTCCGAAGTCAGTGATTCCGAGAACGTAGGCGGAGAAGTAGGGAGCTGCCGCGAGTACGGCACCTGCGCCGAGGGTCTGGATGAAGAAGGCGGCGAGGAGGAGTCGAAACGCGCCTAACTTCCATACTTGGCCAAACTGGGCCAGCAATGAGAGTCGCCCCGCCCCCGATTCGCTGACGAATCGTTCTTGGCGGCGAACCGTCGCCCAGCACGCCACCATGCCGGCGGATATAAGCAGGGCTACGACGACGCCCATCAGCAGGTACCCCGTGTGTGCGTCAGTCGATTCTGTGATCAGGAACGGTGCGCTCACGCCGAATATGAGGATTCCCAGAAGCTGGAATCCCACGCGCCACGACATGAGGGTGGTGCGCTCGGCGGGAAGATCGGTGATTTCCGCGGAAAGCGCTATGTAGGGCACTTGGAAGATTCCGAATGCGGAGGCGGCGACCAGAAAGGCCACGAGCACCCATGCTGCGGCGGCTATCGGCATTGTTCCTTGGGGCACCGCGAACATGAGTGGGAAGCTGATGAGTATTGCCATCGCGCCCAGTAGTAGGAATCGATTTCGATTGCCACGGCGAAGTGCGGAACGATCGCTGAGACCACCAAGCAAAGGAAGGAAGAAGAGGTCCCAGAGCTTCGGAACAAGAACCACGATTGCGGCGAGACCTGCAGCCACGCCCAGGGTGTTCGTCAGGTAGAGGGCGAGGACGAGTCCGGGGACCGTGCCGAATCCTGCAGATCCCGTTGCACCGAGCCCGTAGCCGATGTACTGGCTGCGCCGGAGCCTGTAGAAGGCCATGCTTCTCAGCGTAGTGTCGCCCGCTGAACGTGGGATTGCACCTAATTGGGCTTGTCGGAACCCAGCCAACGAACGAGTCGCATCGTCGCCTCCGCGGCACGTTCCGTGTCACGCCTCGATGTCTCCGCTGGTAGTTCGACCGTTAAGGCGATGGCGTCGAGCTCCTTTGCAACCCATTCGGTCAGCGTCCCTCGACATGGACCCGCGCACCTGACGACTCTCGCTGGAAGATCCATCCATCGCGCGAAGCGCCGACCAGCCTCACGGGCGGAAGCATGGGTGATGTCCACAACGGCGAATGGCTGATGAAAGGAAAGCACCGCCGCTGGTTGCACGGAGGTGAGAAATCGCATCACCGCCCGGGTTTCCGGTTCGCTTGCGGGGCGGGGTCCTGACCACTGCCGGGTGTCGGCTCCTTGTGCTCGCCATCGGGTTGGGAAGTTGCGATTCAGGTCAACACCGCGCGCATTCGTACGAGCCTGTTCTGCATGGCCATCAGGATTCATCGAGGGTATGAGCCAGAGTGCGGTTCCCTCCGGGGGCGTGAGTGCTCGTAAGGATTCAATGACGCGCCTTCCGGCTGGTTCGTCACCGTGCATCTGGCCGAGGACCACAACGCGAAGGTCGGCTTCGGGGTCACCGATGACGTAGGCCCGGATCGGGGCGCCCTCGTGCGATGTACCGACCTGTCTCCATGTGGAATCAGCAACTGCGGGGGAGTGGCCGACAAGGCCGAGTGCAGTGAGGGCGAGAGCGCAGCCCACGAAGAATTTCACGTCGCGCCCCTCTGATCAGCCTGCGTGGCCACAACCGTATCCACGGGGGTCGGTTTCGTGAAACACGCGAGGGCAGGTCCAGGGATGTACCGATCAAACGCCATCAGTTCCGTGGATACTTCCTTCATGCGTCGTGCCACCGGAATTGTGATCGCTGCAGCACTCGCCTTCCCGGTCAGTGCAGTCCACGCCCAAGAGGCGGACTCGACCGTGACGGTCATGAGCAGGAACATCTACCTGGGTGCCGACGTTGCCGTGGCGCTCGAGTTGATTCCGGATATGCCAGCCGCCGCCCAGTTCATGTGGGACCAGGTCGCCGCCACCGATTTCGACACCCGCGTCGAGGCCCTCGCCGATGAGCTCGTGCAAAACCAGCCCGACGTCGTAGGAATCCAAGAAGCAACCACCTGGATGTGTCGACCTTCCTGGCTCGGCTCGAGCACCGTCATCTTCGACTTCCTCCAGCAACTCCTCGACGCCACCGAGGCGGCCGGTGTCCCGTACGTGATCGCCAAACACGACGGGGTGCAGGCGTTGAGCCCCGGATACTCCATTCCGGCCCTCCCAGGTCTTACCACCGTGCGAGATCCGGAGACATTCCAACCGATCTTCGGTGCCGAAGAGGTGGCCTGTGGCTTCACGATCGGTGATGCGTTGATCGTGCGTGCGGACCTCGCTGATTCGATCACTGCGGCGGGAACCCACACCTATGAGGACAAGTACGCGGTTGTTCCTGTGGTTTTCGAAGTGCCCCGGGGCTACGCATGGGCGGATCTGCAACTGCCCGAGGGTGCCGTCCGCTTCGTCACCACGCATCTGGAATCCGTCTGGGCGCCTGACAGCGTCCCCCTGGGAACGGTGCAGGCGCGCGAGCTCGCCGCGACCACGAGTGAGTGGTCCATGCCGCTCGTGGTCCTGGGTGACTTCAATGCCGATCCGCGTGATCCGCGGGGTGTGGGGCAACCGAATCCGGGCTTGCAGCCCGACGTGACGACGGGATGTGCCCCGCAAGCCTCCTCACCCACCGCGTCCAGCGCCGATCCATCCTGCAATGCGTATTGGGCGATGGTGCGCGCCGGCTTTGAGGATGCGGGACCTGATCCGCTTGACCCCGCGAACGCGACCTGGGGGGCCAGCGCCCTACTCGCCGGGCCCGACCTCGAACGGCTTTCGCAATCGGGAGGGAACGCCTACGGATATACCGATCGGTTGGACTACATCTTCACCAAGAACGGGGTGCGTGTCGTAGATGTCGCCCTGGTCGGGCAGAGATGGCCGGACGGAGAGCACATGTGGGCATGCTCGGACCCGCAGCAGGTGGACAACGCGCGTGCAGCGGCTGAGATGCTCGGTGTGCCTTTGGGTGAGGCATTCTGTCTGCCCACGGACCATGTCGGCTTGATCGCGACCCTGGACGTTCCCCCGGGTACGTCTGCATCACCTGCTGGTGGCATCGAGCGCACGACCGGGATGCTGATCCTGATCGGGGTGCTCCTGATGTCCGGCGTGGTGGCGTTGTGGGCGGTACGCCGCAGCAGACTCCACGACCAGCCGTCACCGTAGGCTCGGCACGTGGCATCCACGTCCGGTGAGCGTTCGGACTACTTCCCCGCGATCGAGAAGAAGTATGGACAGCCGATGTCCTACTGGTTCGAGGTTATGAAGGACATCTCAGGTCAGAAGTATCCCGAGCAGATGGCATATCTTCAGAACAACTACGGCTTCACGCGAACACACGCCAATGCGCTCGTTCTCTATAGCCGCGGATCGACAACCTCACGACGGTATAGCTCGCTGCGCGCCTACTTGGACGAGCTCGATCCGGTGAAGAGGGCGACCGTGGAGACGATCCTGCGCGCTGTTCAGTCCAAGTACCCAACGTCGGAAATCGTCATGGCCTGGAATCAGCCCATGGTGCGCTACCGAGGTCACTACGTCTTCGGAGTGTCGGTCGCCGCCAAGCACATTCTCATCGCACCGTTCAACCCTGACGTGATCAAGAAGTTCACCCGGCGGCTGCGCGACTACAAGGTCAACAAGAAGACGATTCAGGTTCCCGTGGACTGGGAGGTTGACACGGCGCTCCTGCGCGACATGGTCACGGCATGCGTAGCCACGCTCGCTAAGGCTTGAGCAGTGCCGCCCGCTCGGGCAAAGCCACCCGCACGAGATCGATCAACCCCGCCGCATCCACCGAATGCCCGACGTACTTGGACGCTTTCGCGAGCGTGTCCGTCTTCGCCTTGTCCATGTCCCGCGCGGGCTTCGCGCACGCAGCCGCCCAGTCACGATAGAGCTCCCAGGCGAGTTCGCGCTGGCGTAGCGCAGTGTTCATCCGCTCCATCTGCTTGGCCGTTGCCGGCAGTCGCCAGGTCTGGCTGATGGCATCGGGAAGTACCTCGCGGTAGTCGTGGCCGCCCTCGGCGAACGTTCCGGGGGTGGGGGTCAGTGCGTTGAGCATGTCGATGAATGTCATGAGGAACGTGGTGCCAGGAACCCAGTAGGTGTTCTGGGGTGCGCCAGTAGGACGTTCCGGTCCCAACCAGTCGGGCTTGCGCCACATCAATTGGCTGCCGAACTTCGGGATCGGGTCATCGCCGTTCTGCAGCAGCAGATAGCGCACCTGCGCCCGCTTCTTCGGGTCGAGTGCCCGCCAATCCTCGAGGTTGCGCGGCAGGTAGATGTCGTCGGGTCCGACGTCGGGGGCCTCAGCGATGCTCCGATCACCCCAGAGCTCCTTGCGCCAGGTGGTTGCCGAGGGTGTGCCGATCCAGAGCGCGTAGTCCACCTTCGCGCCAGGAAGGCCGTAGGTCCACGTTCCCTGGAACATGCCCTCGCTGACCTGTGAACCCAGGCTCTCGCCGAACAGGTAGAAGTTCGGTCGCTTCTTCTTCGGCATGTCCATCAGGCGCATCGTGATGCCGTCGATCACCATGCGGGTCTGGTCGATTCCCTTGGATACGTCACCGAGCGAGAAACTCGAGGGCAGTACGGAGTACTGAATTGCTGCCGACGCGCAATTACCTCCGGTGAGGAACTCGAAAGTCTCGGTGGCGACATAGTTGACGTATCCCGAACCCGTGGGGGAGAACAGCGCGAAGTGTTCACGCTCGAGTGCCTTGGTGCGGTCGATCTCTTGGAGCAGGATCTCCGCGCGCTCGTGGGGGTCTTCGACGATATCGAGGCTGCCGTAAACGCGGATCGGCTGGATCGCATCGGTGCGGCCCATGACGGAGTTGATGGTCGCGGGATCGAGCACTGCTGCCAGCCAGCGCGCACCCTCGCGGGTCTGCTTCATCCAGTCGAGCCCTGAGGCAGGGGAGCCGGTGACCTCCGGGATCGTCGGGGGGATCTCCATGCCGGGTTCGACGGCGCCCCCGCCCTTGGTGAGCAGTGCCGACACCTGCTGCAATGCGAAGTACGCGAACCCGGCGCTGAGTGCGAGCGATGTCACTCGCCCGAGTGCCCGGTGGTCTTGGGGCTCACCACCGAAGGCTTTGCTTGCGCCGTGGGCGAGGGAGTTCGTGAGCAAAGACTCGACGCGGGCCAAGCCGAACATGCCGAGGGCGACTCCGGTGCCGATCGCGGCCATCTGGAGGGGGGCAACCTCGCGCACGGAGTCCTCGTCGAACGTCTCGGGTTGGTCGGTTTGTGCCTGCCCGCGGCCACCGATGAGGGAACCGGGGGCCGCGCGCCACGGCGACACACTCGCCCAGGAGGCTGCTGCGGCAAGACCCGCGACCGCGAACCCGAGCCGACGACCGGTCGAGCGCGAGCCGACGACGGATGAGATCGCGCTCGCCGTTGCCCCGACCATCGCGGTGCGGCCCACGAGGCGGACTGCCGCCCGCGAGCGCGGTTCATGTTCCTGCCAGGCGAATCTCCGGAAGGTGGCCGCACCGAGGGCACCGAGGCCTGCCGCGACCGCAACTCGCGCGACAGTGCCCGGGTTGCTGTCCCGGCTGACGCGTGAGGCGAGGGCGTCGACCACCGCGTCGGCGGCAGAGAACAGGCCGTAGGCAAAGGCGGTGGTGGTCCCGCTGATGATCGCCTGATCCCTGCTCCCGCGGGTCAGCAGGTTCGGCTGGAAACTACGTCCCAACGCGATACCTGCACCGATGAGGCCGGTGCGCGCAGGGTGGTCCAGACCCGACGAGACTGCGCGGGCACCAGGGTCCGCTGGGGTTGAGATGGGATGCATGACGAAACGTTAGCGTCCCGTGAATCCGGGAGCGTGGCCACCTCTCGATTGGTGATCGGCGGGTGTGGTGGCATGGTTACCAGCCGGCGAAGTGATCCTCGGGGAAGTTGATTCGACCGGATTTTCGCCACTCAGTCTTGATACCTGCAAGGACGTGGCGCCTATCCACCTTGACACCCTCGGCGGCAGCGAAGTAAGCGGCATCGATCGCGGCTGCGCGTATATATCCGCCTGTGATGTCTATGAGGGCGATGGTGTCTAGATCTTCCTTCGAGAGGGCCTCGGGGAATCCCGTAAGCGCTCGTGACCACATTTCGCGACGCGCTGTGACGTCAGGTTCAGGAAAATCAAGAATCATGTCGAGTCGCCGCTGAAAGGCCTCATCAAGATTCGCCCTCAGATTCGTGGTGAGTATGGCTAGTCCATCAAAGGCTTCGATCCGCTGAAGGAGGTAGGCGACTTCGATGTTCGCGTAGCGGTCTCGTGCGTCGGACACTTCTGAGCGCTTGCCGAACAAGGCATCTGCTTCGTCGAATAGGAGTATCCCATCGACTCGCTCGACGGCGGAGAAGACGCGTTCAAGGTTCTTCTCGGTTTCTCCGATGTATTTGTCGACCACGCTGGCAAGTTCGATGCAGAACAGAGGTAAGTCGAGCTCGCCGGCGAGGGCTTCTGCCGCCAGCGTCTTGCCCGTCCCAGGTGGTCCGGCGAAAAGAGCGCTGACTCCGCGACCTTTCGCGCCACCGGGACGCATATTCCACTCGTCCAAGACGAGCGTGCGGTACCTCACGCGATCGCAGAGGTGGCGGAGCGAGTCCTTTGTTGATGTGTCGACGATGACGTCGGACAGATTGAACTCCGGACGAATCGCACGCACTTTGGAGTCTCGTGTCTGGCTGGAGAATCGCTCGATCATGACATCGGTCATGGAGCGTCCCTGAAGCTGGACAATGTCCTCCGGCTCAACGTGTGTCGTTTCCGTAGCCTCGGTGGCACCAAGTTGTGACCCGAAGAGTTCCCACCACATGGCACGCTGCGAGGTAGTTGGTGCAGGTAGATCGATCACCTGAATCTCGTCATCCGAAGCGATGCGGGTGTGTGCCGGTGCGAGAATGATCGTCGGCAGCATCACGGGGATGAGTTGACGTGCCATGGAGACGGAGACGTCAGAATCCAGCGTGCGCGCGTCAACCACGAGTGGAGCCTGACGAAGGGCCGCTTCTGTCACGCACGCACGCAGCGAATCACCATCACCTGAGTCTGCAGCGAGTCGATGAGCGTCGATGACCAGCGGCTCTGAATCAAATAGATCCAGTGCCACCCGGCGTGCCTGATCGGTCGCAGCCGTGCCTGCCGCAGCGCGCATGACCACCGTCGCACGTTCTATCGGGGGAAGTGCTGGGAGCATGTCGGCCGCGAGGGCCTCGCGCGTGGGGACATGTACGGACTGCACCACCGGGGGGTCGGGCCATTCGTCTCCGAGGAGAGCCCCAACAACCCTGTCCGGGACACTGATCACCTGGCCTGCGAGGGGAGCACCCTTCGGTTCTAGTCGAATGAGCCCGAGAGCGCGAAGCGGGGCGTCCTCGCGCAGTGGGCGGCGCGCTTCGATGTCCATGGGGTTGGCACCGGCAAGGGCAATGCATGTCATGACGTCGAGAGCGCCTATTCGACGAACACCCTTCGGCGGAGGTGCGAGTTCGCGGATTCGGGTGCTCATGGCCGGGGCGCATGCCAGCACCAGGTAGGCGAGCTCCTGCGCGTCAAGACCCAAGTCCCGTGCAAGTGCGGTAGCTGATGCAGGGATGGATACGTCAGCTGCAGATGTGCCCGGCAAGCCAGTGAGGTGTGATTCGAGCGCGTCGAGGAATTGCTGCCAGTCCTCAGGGATGTTCATGCGTCTCCCATACGTGTGGCAGGTCTCGCGCGCTCTTGGCCGGTGTGCACTCGGGGCCAATTACCGGCGTGAGCGCCCGAAAAGGCCGCCGAAGAAACTTGAGAGTCGCCCCAGGAATCCCCTGCGTCGCTTCGGAGCCGCCGAGGGCAGGCTTGCTCGCGGAATGAAGGGGGAGGATGCAAACGGAAGGAGCCCTCGCCCGGGTTCCACGGCCATACGGGCGGGAGAGACGGCTGGCAGCTGCTGGCCAGCCTCGGAGGCGGTGATGGCCTCTTCCATCTGGCTGGGTTCGTCTTGGAAGTCTGGAACTTGAGTCAATTCGGTTCCCATGCGAGCGCCTCGGGCGCGAGGTGCGGGGGTGTAACCCGCCGCAGAGCGGGCTGCTCGTTCGCCTTTCCACTCAGCCAATTCTTGGGGGGACATGCCCCCGCCAGGCATGGCTGGCGTGTACCCGGCTTGGGAAGCTGCACGGCGCTCCGCTTGGTCGGCGGCTACCTCGTCCGCGCTCAACTCTGGCGAGGGAAACTCGAGAAACTCGGAGTCAGACCCCTGGGTCTGGGATTCCGTGGGTACCTCGTCATCGTAGAGAAAACTCGCGTCACGAGCTGGTTCCTCGTCGTCATCGAAGAGGGAACTCGCGTCACGCACCGGGACCCGGGAAAAGTAGCCATCCTGTGACGCCTGACGTCGTTCCGCCTTTGCAGCGGCGAACTCATCGGCACTCATTGCGCTGCCTACACCGGGAAGTTTAGGAAAGTAGCCGTCTTGTGACGCCTTGCGTCGTTCGGCTTTCGCGGCTGCAGACTCGTCCGGACTAGTCTCGCCATCACTTCCAGGCAGTTCCTCAAAATCCTTGAGCCGGGCATCTGACTGTAGGTTTCCAGCAAAGGACTTTGAGACCTGGGTGTTTACTGCTTCTACGGCTTGGGGCACCAATGCGCCGACCTTGGCCAGCAGGGACTTCGTCGACGTCCCTCGCCCGAGCAATTGATCCGTGTAGAGAGTGTCGGCTGATTGACCGGTGGCCAACTTCGCCAGATTCCCAGCGGATTTCGCCTTGCCCTGCACATAGTCCATAGCTTTTTCGGCGACATACGGCTTGCCGGACGAAAGGCCTAGTGCGGGCAGACCGGCGGCGACGCCGCCTGCCACCACGTTAGCGGAATCCCGATCGAACCTCATGTCGGGCGCCAGCTTGGCGTCGGGGCTCGTGGCCTGGGGTCGGGGCAAGAAGCCTCTCTCCGCAATCTGTTTGGCGAGTGGCGAGCTCTTCTCCGTGCCCCACTGACGGTCGTAGTCCTCCTGCATCTGGACCTGGTCCAGTCGATCTGCGAGGTTTTTGCCGCCTGTGGTTGGGATGGAACCTGTGGCCGTCGGCAGAACCCCCACAGCCAAACTGGGCACCGAGGCGAGCGCCCCAGCAGCGTTGCCCAATTCAGGATGAATTTGGGTCAAGGTGTCCTCGACCAGGTCCCGTGCAAATGTCGCCCCCGTCATCATCCCGGCCGCGCCTTGCGCAAGCACTGTCTTGTTATTGCCGAGCCGCACATCCTCCTGCGCCACTGAGCCTCCGAGTGCGCCCGCACCAACCTTCGCCGCCGTCGTGAGGCCTTGCTGAATTCCGCCCAAGATCCGGTCGGCCGTACCCACCTCGGGGCGCGCAAACGGAACCAACCTTTCCTTGGTCTTCCCCTCAAACTTTTCCCGTCCGGCCCGGTAACTAGCCTCCGCTCCAGCTTCGCGGGTGACCTTCGTGTTCATCGCCCCTGCGGTCTGCTTCATGGTGCTCTGGAGGACCGGCTCTACGCCCACGTCTTGAGCCGCCTTTTGCGTCTTGAGGCTCTTCGTGAGGAAGTTGGTGCGAGCCTTGAACCTTTCCATGAGCGGGGCCTTCGAAGCTGACTTGGCTTCGGCAACATCGAAGGCCCTGAGCGACTCCTCTTGTGCCTTGTCAAATGCCGCATTGGCAGTCCGTGATGCCTCGTCCGTTGACGAACTCCGTGTGCTCCCCAACATATTGCCGGCAGCCTGCGCCATCATTCCGACACTGTTTACTGTGTTACCCCCGATCCCACCGAGCTTGTTCACTGACGCCAAGGCGCTCAAGGCTTTGTAGCCCGCGCCATCTCCCTTGCGACTGTCCTGGGCAAGCGCGCGCCCGGCTCGCCCCAGGACATTCCCTGCCGACCCTCCAGCGCCCTTAAGTTGCTCGAGGAAGCCCGGCTTAGCCTCGGGTTTAGGGCGTTCCATGGACGATCCTCCGCCTCCGCCCATGGCAATAAACGCGTCCCGATGCTCTTCCACAAAATCGGGATCGTTCATCCGGTTACGTTGGCCCCCCCATCCTCCGTTTTGGCCGCGCCGTGAGGCGTTGTATGCGGCGAGGTCCTCGTCATCTTCTGGTACCTCGTCGAAGTCGGGCCCGGTGTAGCGGAATTCGCCGGGATCCGAGTCGTCTTCCGACAGGTCCACAGAACCTCGACCAGCCGGGCGTGCGGGTGTGCCGACGTCGTCATCCAAGTCGCCAGACGCAGCCCTGTTGAGAACCGGGAGCCCGGTTAAGTGACGAGGTATCTCATCGTCGTCTTCATCACCAAAGTCCGTGGCTACAAACTTTTCGTAGTCAAACGGCAGGTCCTCATCATCGAACCCCCCCGAATCACGCCTTCTGCGAGCACTGGAGAACTTTGGGAATTCGTCGTCGTAACCGATGCTCAACTCAGGCACCTCCCCTGCGCACGGTCCCTACCTGGCATGGACACACGCGAAGCGTATGCACGTGCCCTAGAACCTCTCCACAGGAGCAGGCTGAAGGGTCTTCTTTTCCGGCTCATGCCAAGTTTCCGGAGTTGGCGGGTGCGGCAAGGGGCAATCGTGTGCGCGTCCGTGACGAACCGTTCGACCCCGGCGCGCCTGTCGCTTCGGGTGCCGCGCCATGGAACTCGCTCGTGGCGCCGTTTGCAGTGTTGTTGAGCCTGAACAAGGGGGGAGAGGTTTGTGGTGGACCCGCGGGCACGCTCAAGCCCGCCGGGATGAGTGTGGAGACCGTAATGGCGATGACAGGACGAAACTCTCCCCCTACTGCGCTCCAGAGTTCGGTCACAAGGCGCTCGGAATAGAGGACCCCGCCCACCCGAAGCATCGCGGGGCGGCCTAGGCGTGCCAACTCTGCGAGCGTGCCCTCGCAGAGTTCTTCGGGTAGGTACTCCCTTTGCAGGAGGTTCGTGAGGGCCGCGCTCAGGAGTGCATGATCGTCCTCTGGCCGAGACGTCCATGCGGACAGGGCGTAGGAAAACATGAAAGTTCGCTCGGCTGGGCGGCGCGAGACGACGACGCCGCGCTCATCCTTAACCTCGACAATGTCGGCCGAGCGCCTTTCGGTGTCTTCTCGGATGTCATTGAGGAAGAGATTTAGTACTGGACCAGAGCGGCGAGCAGCCCAGTCCTTCGTGGGCGGATCAAGATCGACGCGCACCCTCTCGTTGAGATAGGTCTGTGTGCTCAAGAGCATGCTCAGTGCATTGTCGATTTCGGGGATCATCTAGCCTGCTTTGACTGTCACTGCTGGTGTGGCCACCGGGGAGATCTGGCCACCCCAGATGCACAGGCACTTCGAGGACTTCGTGATGATCGGCGACCCCCCAACGAGTACACGGGAGGTTGATATCCATGGTGCTGGTGTGACAGGAACACACGGCATGGGCGTGAGTACACCGAGGGCGGCTGCAGTGGCGGATGCCACGACAGGGTTGGCGATCGACCGGCACATGCCAAAGGGAACGATGTTCACCATCGGCTTGTTGTCCAAAATGTTGCCAGCCGGGGGCCCCTGCGCCATGACGCGGTTGATGGGCAGCACATTCAGGGGCGAGGGTGTCAATCCCATGCTGCACTTGAGCATCGAACCGCTCACCAATGGGTTGGACACGTTCGGACGCTATTCGGAGTTATCCGAAGGCGCATCCCCCCCAAAGGGGGGGGTATGCAGGTGTGAAGCGCGTGGTTAGCGTCACGAGCATTCGCTTCCAGAAGGGAAACCTGAATGCCTAGTTACCTCTCGCCGGGCGTCTACGTCGAGGAAGTCCCCGCGTCCACACGTCCCATCGCGGGCGTCGGAACAGCGATCGCGGGCTTCGTCGGGTTCGCAGCCGCCGGGCCTTACAACCAACCGGTCCATGTCACGAACTGGACCCAGTTCACCGAGACCTTCGGCGACATGGTCGAGAACTACGCCCTCGGCAAGGCGGTGTACAGCTTCTTCAACAACGGTGGTGGTCGCGCCTACATCGTGCGTGTCCCCACCGATCTGCGGCCCAGCGCTGCCCCGATGGCCGAACTGCCGTCGAAGGCCGACAAGAAGATCAGCGCAGTCAACGTCATGGCGATCGATGCCAAGGCGACGGGAATCAAGGTCGAGGTCAAGGGTGCCGGCGATGTCGACGGCGATCCGCAGTACACCATCACGGTGACCGCCGACGGTGGGGCCAAGGAGTCCTACACGGGTGGCCTGGGATCCGGTCCCGCCAACGTCATCAACCAGGTCAACGTGCAGTCCAAGATCGTGCGCCTCCAGCCCAACGCAATCGCCGAGGCGCTCGTGGCCTCCGGGCTCCAGGACGGAACCGTGGCCCTAGCGGGCGGTGAGAAGGCACCGGCAGGCAAGGTCGACTCCGCCGCTGTGATCGGTGACGCCGCGAAGCGCACCGGGTTCACCGCCTTCGAGACCCTTGAAGAGATCACCATGGTGGCCGCCCCCGATGTGGTGACCGCACACGCGCGTGGGCTCATCGACCTCAACGCGGTCAAGGCGATCCAAACCGGGATCCTGACCCACTGCGAGTTGATGGGTAACCGCATGGCGATCCTGGACACCCCGGGAGGTCTCACTGCACAGGAGGCCAGCGACTGGCGCATGAAGACCGCGGGCTTCGACTCGAAGTTCGGTGTCATGTACTGGCCGTGGATCCAGATGTTCGATCCCACGACGGGCAAGAATGTCTCCTTCCCGCCCTCGGGTCACATCGCGGGTCTGTGGAGCCGCAACGACGACACCCGCGGTGTGTTCAAGGCTCCGGCCAACGAGGTCGTCCTCGGTGCCGTCGGTGTCGATTACGCACCCACTCGTCCGGAAATGGACATGCTCAACCCCCAGGGTGTGAACTCGATCAAGTCCTTCCCGGGTCGCGGCATCCGCGTGTGGGGTGCGCGCACACTCTCGAGTGATGCCGAGTGGCGCTACGTCAACGTCCGTCGCTATTTCAACTACCTGGAGGAGTCGATCCTGCAGGGAACTCAGTGGGCGGTCTTCGAGCCCAACGATGAGAACCTGTGGGGCCGGATTCGTCGGACCATCTCTGCGTTCCTGGTGATGGAGTGGCGCTCGGGTGCGCTCTTTGGCGCAACCCCGCAGGAGGCCTTCTTCGTCAAGTGTGACGGAGAGAACAACACCGCTGAGAGCATCGATCTCGGCATGGTGATCGTGGAAGTTGGAGTCGCACCGGTGAAGCCGGCCGAGTTCGTGATCTTCCGCTTGTCCCAGTTCTCCGGTGGCACGTCCATCGCCGAATAGTCCACGTTCATCACTAAAGGAGATATTCCATGGCTCTCGTAGACGGTGAAGCCTTAACCGCCTATTCGTTCGAGTTCTCGATCGATGGGCAGAACATCCCGAACGTCATCGAGGTGAACAACATCGCGCAGGAGACTGCGACGATCGAGATGAAGTCGATGACCGCCTCTGGTAAGTACGTGATCCAGCAGATGCTGGGCCCGCGTCAGTCCGGGAACTTGCAGGTCACGGTCCTCGCGACCGGTGACGGTGGTGTGACCAAGTGGTTCCTCGATGGTCTCAAGGGCGACTTCATGGGCGCCCGTAAGACCGGAAAGCTGGTCTACAAGGACACCTACGGAACACCGGTGCGCACTATCGAGTTCACCAGCCTGATGGTCACCAGCGTTTCTTACGGTGCCTTGAAGGCCGGCGAGGCGACGGGCATCAACATCACCATCAGCATGACGTTCACGGAGATGACGACAGGCTGATAAGCGATTTCGATAGGAGTTGGGTTCATGACCGTGACTGACGCAGGTCCCCTGCAGACCACGTTCAACTTCGTCCTACCGCGCGGGTATGTCGATGCCAGTGGCGTCGTCCACCGCGAGGGCACGATGAGGTTGGCCACAGCCCGCGATGAACTCATGCCCCTTCTGGACCCGAAGGTCAAGGAGCACGAGGCTTTCACAAGCCTCCTGCTCCTTGCCCGGGTGGTCACCAGGCTGGGGACACTTCCGGCCATCGATGACCAGGTGATCGGTGGCCTGTGGGCAACGGACCTGTCGTTCCTGCAGGATCTTTATCGTCGAATCAACACCGAGGGCACGACTGTGGCCGAGGTGACCTGCCCCAACTGCCAGGAGGCAATCTTGGTAGATGTGGGTGGTGGTGTTCCGGGGGAATAATGACGGTCGGGGCCGATCGTCTCTGGGAGGAGATCGGTTTCCTGGCCTACTACCTCCACTGGTCCTTCGATGATCTCCTGGATCTCACCCATGACGTTCGTCGACGGATGGCCTCTGTGGTGTCGAACTTCAACAAGATCGCCTCGGAGGGTGCGCGATGAGTGATGCACCGGTCGAGGCGGGTATGCCGGAGCAGCGCGGCGACTTCATGCTGTTGCCTCCGCTCACACCGACATTCGGTGTACCGAGCCTGATCCAGCAGCTGCCCGAGGAGTTCTTGGTCACCCGACGTCCCGTCGCGGTATCTACGGATCCGGTCGGCCACACCATCGATAGCAACCTCGCCGGTCGCATTCCCGCGCGGGCCCGACGCCGGATGCGATTCCCTGCGGAGGAGCTCGAGCACCTCATTCCACCTGCCGGAGAAGATTTCCTGGACGATGAAGGGGAGGTACCGCAGCCACCTGTCCGTCGACCCTCCCCGAAACCGCGAGCGGTCGCGCGTCCTCGCGTCGCCGCACGTCCTGCACTGCCGAGCCGCGGCGATGTTCATCGCTCCGTGGCCAGCCCAGCACCCACCCCGCGCTCGCAGGTGCCGGGCCAGACCGCCTCCGGCTCCGCACGTGACGCGGACACCATTCCGGGCGAACTGATCGCGCCACCCATGCCCCCCTCGACGTTTCCGGGTGTTGGCGACTCCTCGTCGGTCGTGCGCCGCCGCGGTGGGCAACCGCCCATTCCCGCTCCAATAAGCGCTCCGGACACTTCTCCTGACGAGCCTGCCGTGGTTGACGATCGTGTCCCCGAGGCGCCCAGTGCACCGGAGTCCTCGCTGGAGCCGCCGAAGGTTGCGAGTGTTGCGCCGGCGCAGGCACCCTCCTCGAGTTCTCCGCCCCCGCTCCAGCGTCGTCGCTCGCGCGGCCGCATCAATGCACCGATCGTCACCGATGACGATGACGATCTCCCGCCCGCGGTTAAGAGGATGCTCGAGGAGATCGACGCCCTCCCGGACCCACCGGAGGTGGTGATCCCCGACGGTGGCATCACGGCCGGGACCGCGTCCCAAGGAGAAGGTCCCCCGATCGCCCCCTCGCGCGCGACAGCACCACATAAGGACCTCGACATCCCTGATGTGACGCATCGCGCTGCATCTGCCAATCCGTCGAGTACCGCGTCCGACAGGCCGGAAGTGCTATCCCTCGACGCGGGTGATGTCCTGAGTAGTCCTCGCACGAGTGCACCGCAATCCGGTTCACGCGCGGCCGATAGCGCGGTGATTTCACGCACGGGTGAATCGTCCTCGAGCGTGTCCGCGCCCGGCGCATCGGCCGGCTCGCCCGGTGTTTCCGTTTCCCCAGGTGCGTCGGCTCCGTTTGTGACGCCGAGGAGTGCGCCGCCGGATTCGTCCGCGGTGGATCGCGGGGTGAGCCCAGGCCCGGGTGCGAGTGCTTCTCCCTCGGGTGCGTCTGCGTCGGGTGCGTCCGTGGGCGCGTCAGGTGAGGCTGCTTCGGCTCCGGGCTTGACAGCGAGGAGTGCGCCGCCGGATTCGTCCGCGGTGGATCGCGCGGTGAGCCCAGGCCCGGATGAGAGTGCTTCTCCCTCGGGTGTCACCCCCGGTGACCGGATGTCGGAGGGTGATGCCCCCGGGGTTCCCGAAGTGTCGCGTACGTCGGAGCGCGAGTCCATTGCTCCGCGCGACGTGGCGCGGGTTTCGCGTGTGGACGCGCCCGTGGGGTTGAGCGGTCCCGACGATTCGGAATCTCCGGAGCTGACACATCGCGCCTCGGCAGTCGCGGATCTGGTCGGCAGCGCGTCGCCTGTCGCGGCTCTGCCCTCTGATGTCGTCACATCCGAGCCGGGAGCGCGGGCATCGGAATCCCGTGACGCCCCGGCACCGGGGGCTGCAGGTACACCCGTGGCTGATTCACCAGCGACATCGCTGGCCGCCACGATGGAGGGAACCAGTCTCGCAGCCACGATTCCGACTGCAGTGGTGCGCGAGAAGTCACCGGCACCTGCCGTTCGACCAGTGCTTTCCGGTCGCACCGGAATTCAGCGCCGTGCCCGATCCCGTCCAGCTCCCGGGGGAACGGTGCGCGACACCATCCCGTCAGGACTCGCGGGATTCACGGGTACGCCCGCACCGAAGGTTGCGGGTCCTCGCCGTGTTTCGGTGCCCGAGCCCGTCAAGCAGGCGCTGCGCGGTTCTGTGGGTGAACCTCCGTCGCATGTGACGGTTCACGAAGGTGCGCACGCGGCTGAGATGACCGGCGCGGTCAATGCGGAAGCCTTCACGCGTGATGGGCAGATCTACCTTGCGGGGGATGCGCCGCTGGACAGCCCGCGTGGCCAAGAACTCCTGGCCCACGAACTCACCCACGTGATCCAACAGGGTGGGCGGAATGGGTCCCTGCCAGGAGAGCACACGCACGAAGGCAAAGACCTGGAAGCCAGAGCGCTCGCCGTGGAACAAGCCATGGTGTCTGGCGCCCATCGCACCATCGCGCCCACGGCGCTGGCCCGTCCTGCCGCCAACGCCGAGGAACCCGAACTCCACCATCGACGCGGCGGCGGATCGTGGGAGTCACACCCGCCCAGCAGTTGGTCGCCTGCCCCACCCGCGCCATCGAAGTCCCAGGAAGCGGCAGTGCCGCAGACGATCACCTTCGATCCCGAGATCCAGCGGCGCGAGCGGGATCTGCGATCGAGCGCCCTGGGCCGCGGATTCGGTGCCGCCGTCGGGGCGGTCAAGGATTCCCTCCTGAGTCAAGTCGAACAGGAGATCATGGGACCCCCAGCGAGCGCCCGGGACAAGGACAGCAGATACAAGAAGCTCGAGCGCCAGGCCGCCGACCTCTACCCCTACATTCGCGCACGATTGCGCGCCGAGCTCGTTCGTGACCGTGAACGCCGAGGCCGCATCGCTCGGGATTGGAGCTAGGGATGTCTCTCGGCAATCTCATGGGTTTCCTCGGGAGCCTTCCCCTTCCCGCAATCCCCGGTGGGAGTGGCCTGATGAGTTTCGGGTCCACCCGCTACGACCCGGGGTATCCCGCGGGGTACTTCACGGGCTTCTCGATCGCAGTCGACGCGGTCCGTGACCCGAGTCTCGGTGGCGGTTGGCAGTCCATGTCCCTGGGGTCGATGGAGATGAACACCAACGACCTCCCGGCGGGTGGCTACATGCGCACCACATTCCGGGAGATCGAGCGAATCTCCTATGGGCGCGTGACCCTGTCCCGTGCGTATGTGCCAGGCACGAGCACGAATATCACCGAATGGTTTAGTTGGGCGCGGCAGCATGGACCGACGAGCGTCGCGATCACGGTGGAAATCCCTGAAGGTCCGAACCCGAAGAAGTACACGATCGTGTTCCGCAACTGCCTGCCGGAGACGTGGAATGCGCCCAACTTCCAGGCTGGAGTCATCAATGAAAGTGGAACCGGAGTCGCCCCCCCGAGCAGCATTGAGACTCTCACCTTCACCTTCTCCGGGTACAACATCGAGACCTTCGGTGGTGGACTCCCGATGGTCGATACGTCGATCACCGCGGAAGAGCGTGTAGAACCGTGCAAACTCGTCATCATCCCGAATACCGGAAGCGTGACGAGAAAACTTCTCGCAAAGATGAGTTCCTGGACACTGGGCTCCTCCGCCCTGGGTCAAGCATTCGGGGTCGGCTCCCTGGGCTCTGCGATTGCACGACAGGCCGCGGTTCTTGCCGCCGAGTACGACTCCGTGCAGTTCTTCCTGCCACCCGCGAGTATGAAGATCACCAAGGCCGCGAGTTGGGAAGTGACCGACTCGACCTCGTCTGAACAGTCAGGACCGCTCGAATGGAACGGTCCGCAGCCGATGAAGATGGAATTCGAATTCCTGATGAAGTCGACGGACATCAGTCTGCGACCCACAGGTGCATTGGGCTATGGGAAGTCTCGCGATGTCATGAGCGAACTCAAGAAGATGCTCATGCTGGTGGAGAACTACAGCAACTCCTTCTGGTCCACCGCGACCACACCTCCACTCGTCATGTTGCTCTGGGGCTCGTTCATTTCCCCGCTCTCAGTCGTATCGCGGTTCTCGTCCCAGATCGTGCGTTTCGACTCGGACGGATCGCCCAACAAGGCGATCGGATCGATGGAACTGACCCAATACCCGAGCACGGGATCGCTCACCAACCCAACATCGGGTGGCCTCGCACCGGAGATGAGTGAGACCGTGCTTGAGAGCGACACCCTGGCGCACCTCTCGTATCGGACTTATCAGTCGGCGAAGCACTGGCGGGATATCGCAGAGCACAACGGCATCGACGATCCCATGCGTGTTGCGAAGGGTCGCAAGGTGCTCCTCCCCTCTCCCGCGGAACTTCCCAAGCGAGGCGAGGGCGGAATGGTCCTGATCGACGAGGATGCCGAGGAACTCTCGCCCGGAATCGACGAGGACTACTGATGGCTCTCCTCGGTAATTCCTATGACTCGCCCGGTGGAAATCTACGCATGCTCTGGGACCGCTCGCACATCAGCGATGAAGAGCAGGCGCAGATCGCCCGCATCAGCGTCGAGGCCCAATTGGGCATTCCCCGCATGTGTGAAGTTGAGATCAAGGGCGGTCCCAAGAAGATTGCAAGTTTCGGTGGTTCGAGAAGTCAGATCGGCAAGACGATTTCAGTCTTCGGATATGGTCTCGGGAACCTCACCGGAGACATCGTCTTCCGCGGCACCATCGCGAGTCGTGAACTGCGCACCGACCCAGGTCAAGGTGCACGCATCGTGCTTCGCGCTTATGACGGTGGCTACGAGATGATGGCCGCGCGCAAGACGCGCTCCTTCAAAGATATGTCCTACGGCGAGATCGCAAAGAAGATCGCCCGTGAGTATTCCCTGGACAGCCTCGTGGGAAGTGACATCTCCACCTCAGGTCCCTCCCATGCCTTCGTCGTTCAGTCAAACGAGTCGGACTGGGACTTCCTGGCACGCCTCGCCCGCGAACAGGGCTGGGTGATGTTCGTGCGCGTCTACACCCAATTGACCATCGGCAAAACGCAGTTGTTCTTCGGACCAACGAAGATGGCCACGGGTTCGGTCCCCAGTGATACGAAATTCAAAGCGGGTGATCGTCGCCTACGATCCATTCGCGGCAGTGTCATCAGCATCGGCGAACCGAAGTCGGTCGCTATTCCCGGATGGGACCAGCGCAAGGGTGAGGCGGCGCGCGGGTCCCAATCCATCGGGAAGAAGTACCTGCGAACGGCCAACGTGAAGTACACCCCCTCGAAGAAGGCGGGGTCCGTCACCTCTCTCGAGACCTTCACGGGGACCAAAGCCCGAGCCGAGCGGGCGGCCGACGGTCTGGCCATGCGCATCGCCGGATCCTCGGTCGATATCGACATGGTGGTTCGGGGTAATCCACTGATCAAGCTCAACCGCCTGATCAAGCTCGAGGATCTCGGCGACGTATCGGGTATCCACACAGTGAGTGGGATCGTGCATGTGTTCGACCCGAGTGCCGGGGGATTCAGCACACAGGTTCTCTGCACGGGACTCGACGATCGCAGTCTCGGTGGACTCATGGGTGCGGGCAAGCCCGCAGAGAAGTTTCACGGTGTCTATCCGGCCATCGTGAGCGACATCAAGGATCCGCAGAACCTCGGCCGGGTCAAGCTCGCCCTTCCCTGGTTGAGCAAGGACTACGTGACCGATTGGGCGCGCATCGTCCAGCTCGGTGCGGGCAAAGATGTCGGTTTACAGATGATGCCGCGGCCCAAGGAAGAGGTCGTGATCGCCTTCGAGAACGGTCAACTCGATTCACCCATCATTCTCGGCAGTGTCTTCGGGAAGACCACTGGCAAGATTCCCAATGCCAAACTCATCAAGAACGGAAAGCCGCTCGTCACGGCCCTCACCACGAAGGCTGGACACCAGCTGATTTTCGACGATGACAATGACTCGTCCAGCATCACTCTCCAGATGAAGAATGGAAGTGCCTGCTCGGTGGTCATGACGGACAAGGGTGGAATCACTATCACGACGAAAGGTGACCGCTCCGTCACGATCAAGAGTTCCCAGAACGTAGTCGTTCAGGCCGAGAAGAATGCAAAGGTCTCGGCAAACGATGTGTCCATCGATAGCAAAGGTCCGATCAAGATCCAGGGCAAGGGCAAGTTGGATATCAGTGCCCCCAATATCGCGATATCCGCCCAATCAGCGTTGAAACTCAAAGGCACGAATGTGACCGTCGATGCCACCGCGAGTTTGACGATGAAGGCATCGGGTACGACCGCCATCAAGGGTGCGGTGGTGAAACTCAATTGAACACGTCACGAGTTGATGCCGCATTCACCGGAGCAGGTTTCGCCTACCCGTGGGCTATCTCGCCTCAGGGCGGGCTGCGCATGGTCACCGGCTACGAGAACGTCGAGCGCTCGATGCGCTTGATCTTGGGCACGGCGTACGGCGAGAGGCCCATGCGGCCGGAGTTCGGTTGCGCGATCCACGACATGCTCTTCGAGCCGGGAACCTTGGACCTCCTTAGCCGGATCCAGGTAGAGGTGACCGATTCCCTGAGCCGATGGGAGACTCGGGCCGAAATCCTCGACGTCAAGGCCGTCTTCGATGAGGACCCGTCCCGCGTCCTGATCACGATCACGTACCAACTCAAGGGCACCTACGACCCACGAAATCTGCTCGTTCCCTTCTACGTCATCCCCTCGGAGGTGGAGCCGTGACCCTGCCCGCACCCAACCTGGACGATCGGGGATTCCAGGATCTCGTCGATGAGGCTAAGCGCCTCGTTCAACTTCGCAATCCGAATTGGACCGACCACAACGTGTCGGATCCCGGTGTGACACTGATCGAGACGTTTGCCTACATGGCTGACCAACTGATCTATCGACTCAACCGTGTCCCCGAGTTGCATTACGTGAAGTTCCTCGAACTCCTGGGCGAGCGCCTGATTCCGCCCGGTGCGGCGTCGACGAACCTCATGTTCCGCTTGACGATCGCGCAGGAGACCGATGTGGTGATTCCCGAGGGGTCACTCGTCTCCACGCCTCGGACGACTCCGGCGCCCCCTGTCACATTTTCTACCGACGAAGATCTCCTGATTCCGACGGTGACTGTGTCGCAGGTTCTCGTCAAGACCGCGGAGGGTGACTTCGAGAGCCATGACGAGGCCCGCGCGCTGCGCCGAGGCTTTCCTGCCTTTTCCTCGATCCCCGTGCCGGGTGATGCGCTGTACATCGGGCTCTCGCAAGCAGCGTCGTCCTGCATCGTGGAATTGGAGTTCTCGCGGATCACGTCGATCGAAGGCATCGGCGTCGACCCGAACAATCCTCCGTACTTCATCGAGGCATGGAACGGACATGAGTGGGCACGTGTCGATGTCTTTAGGGATGAAACCGGTGGACTGAACCGAGATGGGATCATCGAGATCTTCATCGAGGCGCACGAAGTATCCCGAATAGCGGGTGTCGAGGCCGGGTGGCTGCGGATCGTGGTGGCAGGACTGGAGTCCGGCGCCCCGCGCTTCAAGGTGTCGCCGGAAGTCAGCCAGATCTCTGCAGACACCATGGGCGGGGTTGTGGGGGCGCGGCACTGCGAGCCGGTCATCGATGAGCTCATGGGGCCGTGCAGCGGTGCACCCGGCGAGCGACTCCAGATGTCGCGATTCCCCCTCATCGGTTCTCAGCTGTACTTGACGATCGAGGTGAGTGACAGCCACGGATGGCAGGAATGGACGCGCGTAGAGAACTTCTCCGATTCCGGCCCCAACGACCGACACTTCACGATCGATGACACATTCGGGGAAGTGCGCTTCGGCCCGGTGATTCGCCAACCCGATGGCAGCGTTCGACTCTACGGTGCGACTCCTCCGGCCCAGGCCATGGTGCGCATCCCCAAGTATTTGGTCGGCGGCGGCCACGAGGGTAATGTCGAGCCAAACACTCTCACGGTTCTGCGCACGAGCCTTCCTTTCGTGGGCGAGGTCACCAACCCGCGCGCTGCGACAGGTGGCTCTGATGCGGAAACCATCGACGATCTCAAGCAGCGCGCGTCGATATTCGTGCGGACTCAGTCGCGCGCAGTGACGGCGCGCGACTACGAGATGATCGTGCGGGTTGCCGAGCCCACGATCGCTCGCGTTGCCTGTCTCGACGCCACAGAGTTGGGCAAGCCGGGGCATGTCCTCGTCCTGGTTGTCCCGTGGGTGCCCGACGATGTGGCGGACTTCCAACTCTTGCAGCCCAATCCCGACACGCTCGAAGTCATCCGCACAGTCATCGACTACCGGCGCCCCTTGGGCTCGGTTGTCCACATCGAGCCGCCCCGCTATCTGGGCGTCTCGGTCGCTGTTCGAATCGTGGCCGCCCCGGGAGCCGAACCGCGGGTTCTCACCGCCAAGGCGGACGAGGCAATCCGAGCATTCCTCCATCCGGTCACGGGAGGTCCGCATGGCGAGGGATGGCCCTTCGGTTATCCACTGCTTCTGGCCGATATCCACTCCGTGTTGCAGCGCATCCCCGGAATCTCGTACGTCGACGTTGTTCGGCTCATTCCCGTCGATGTGGTGTCGGGGGTACGAGGGGCGCCATCGGAAATCGTCCAGCCCGGGCCACATGACCTTCTCTTCTGCGTAGGCAATGAGGTCGAGGTGCGTACGTGACGGTCATGGCATCCCGTATGGGCCGCCGCGGTCACCCTGACGCCCGCTCCCCATTCCCCCTCGAGGCGCAGGTCCCGGCGATGTTCGCCGAGGACCCGATGATCCGCGCCTTCTTGGCCGGACTTGACGAGGTATGGGCACCCATCGTCTTGACCCTGGACTGCTTCTACGCCTACCTCGACCCACGCACCGCCCCCATGGACATGGTGGCTTTCCTCGGATCATGGATCCGTGCCGACATCAGCGATGCCTGGGACGAGCGGTCGTTGCGGGAGGATGTACTCCAGGCGCATGCCCTATTCGCCATGGCCGGCACGGCGCACGCAGTGCGAGGCCGGCTCGTCCCGCGGGAGGCGGAATCCGTCGACATCGAGGACCCAGGCACTACCCTGGCAAGCGTTATGCCCACCAACCCCCAGGACTGGATGGATCCGACCGAACCGGTCGTGAGGATCCGAGTGCGCGCGCGAGCCGGAACCACCAACGTGATGAAGGAGCGCCTTCGCCAGATCATCACGGACCTGACCCCGGCGCACGTTGTCCTGGACGTGACCATCAATTAGGGGTGCCGTGAGCACCGAGGTACCCATTCACTGCAAGCGGTGTGAGTCGTCGGTCCCGTGGGGGCCGTTCTGCCCTCGCTGCGGTGCCTACCTGGAGTTCGCGGGTGATCCTCCGTGGGAGCCAGAGATCCGAGAGATCACTTCCGTGGAGGGTTCATCACCGGCGGCGGGCGTGGAGGAGTCGGAGTCGGTCACCGAGGGGACCCTCGTCTCCGCAGTCCTCGAAAAGCCCGTGCGCCAGGAGGAATACGCGCATCTCTATAGAAAGGAGACCACGCAGGCCGAGGGACGCGTGGCGCCTCTGACCGGACCTGGCACCGGGGTGAGTCCGGGCCCGGAGGGGAGCGCTCAACCAACGGGCGTGGGGATCGCTGTCGTCGTTGGGGTACTCGCCATCGGGGCTATCGGTGGTCTAGGTCTCAACCTCGTCACCAACGCGTGGATTGGCGGTGCCTTCGCACTTGTCTGCCTCGCCTGGGGTCTGGTGCTCCTGCCGCGAAAAACGCCCGCGCCCGAGAAGCACGCGGGGAGTGAGAGTGGCCCGGGGCTTGCGGTGGTGATCGGCATCGTGGTCCTGGGAGTCGCCGGAGCCATCGGACTCGCCCTCCTCACCAATAACTGGATCGGGGCCACATTCGCTCTCGTGTGTGTTGCCTGGGCGTTCGCCCTCTGGCCTCGCTCACGGCCAGAGCCCGAGGTCGTGCCCAGTCCCGGGCCTCTGCCAGCAGGGCACGGTGTCCCGGACGAGGACACGGGAGAGGTGGTCGAGATAGTCGCCATCGAGACAGTCGAGGCTGAGCCCCTCCCCGGTGTCGAAGCGCGCGCCCCGCAGTATGTCCCGACCCGCGTGGTCGAGGTCCCTGTCGCCACCCCGTCCCAGGGGCCTCGGGGTGATGTCCCCTGCCCCGAGTGCGGCGACTTGAACTTCTTCGGGCGGCACTACTGCCAGTTCTGCGGCAGCGTCATGGCCGAGGTGCTCGTGGCTCCGGCAACACAGGCCCATCAGGACACCGGTGAGGACTCCTCAGGAGTGTCGGACTCCAGCAGGCGCGCGCCCAGGATCTCCCGCAGCTGGCGTGGTCCGATTGTCGCTGGAACCCTGGCGTTCGTCTTCCTGAGTGCCGTGGTGTTGTCCGTCTTCGGCCCCTTCGCCTTCCAGTTCCGTCTGGGGACGACACAGCTGTTTCAAGCCATCAACACATTCATCGACCCGTTCGCGGGAAACCAGCCCAACATGACGTATGCCACCGCGACATCCTCCCTCCCGGGAACGAGCCCCGACCAAATCATGGGTGATGATGCCTCGACCTTCTGGGCGTCGCAACCCTCCTTCATCTTCGGTGCGGGGAACGATGTCACCATCTATTTCGATGACCCCTACACGATCGATCGTGTGGTGATACTTCCTGGAATCCAGAACGGCCTGTTCGATGTGCGTGCGTTGGCGACACCGGCGTCCGTCACGATGACTTTCGATGATGGCTCCAGCATCACCCGCGAGTTGGATAGCGTCGATTCACAAAACGACTTCCGGCAGTTGATCGAAATTCCGAGGACCACCACCGCCACCGTGGAGCTGAGATTCGATTCGGTGTATCCGCCACGAAAAGGGAGTGAGGAACTCGTCGGCTCGCTCGCGGTGACCGGTGTCTACTTCATCGAGCCACCGGCTCCGCCCGGCATTCTCACCGTGCCGACGGAAATTCGACAGAATCCCGCCTTGCCGGGGACAACGAACTAGCGCAGGTTCTCGATGATCACGCGAGCAGGCGCTGTGGGCGCTGCTCCCGTGGGATCAACGGCGGCTGGTGCCGGAGTGGATGTGGACGGCGCTGCGGCCGGCGCCGGTACATCGGGCGCTGCGCTCATCTGAGTGGTGGTACAGAAGCGTTTCGAGTACTCGGACTCGCCCTGGGCGCTTACCGAACCCATGCGGAAGCAGTAGCGCCTCCCGGGCTCGAGATCACGGACTTCGGTCGCGGTGTCTTGAGCAGCCGGGGCGGGGTCGACATTGGACCACCCGGTGAAGATCTTGCGTTGGAGAGCCCAGCCTGTGACGTCTTGCGCAGGGTCGCAGACCCGCACAGGCTTCCCACCTGAGCCATCCTTGTCCGGTCCGATCGGGCCTCCGCGCAGGGTTGTGTCCGCGGCAGCGGCGCCTTCGCTCCCGACCATGCTGGCGGCGGCGAGGGCGGCCGCCGCTCCCGGCGCATCGGGTGGGAGGAATCCTGCCGGGGCTACCTCGGATGGCTTCCATGTGATGGCGATGGTGCTACCCGATACTGGGCGTGCGACAGTGGCCATAGGGGGGCAGGGAAGGATCGCCGCGACTCCCGACTCATCGATGTCGGGAATTCCATTGTCATTGATGTCAACGATGCCAGGGACGTCGACGCACTCCTTGGGACTGAAGAGCGAATGTAGTTCACCTCGCTTGGCCGCGAGGCGATAACACGCCACCCCCGCGGGCACGCTTTCCACGACATGCCGGGTTGTTCCCGTCTCCACTTCCGCAATCAGGGTGCAGTCCTCGCAGACGGGGGTGGGGATGTCCAACTCTAAATCTATTTCGACTCGAGGAACACCGACCCCGCGTGCCGCGGCACTGCCGACCGGTGCCTCCACAATCACGGGTTGCGGCGCGGGAGGAACGGGATCACCCGCCGGGCCCAGTGCGTAAATCACATAGGAGGTCGCGCCATTCGAAGGGGACCACGTCAAGATCACGTCGCTCCCATTCGCGGAGAGACTCGTGGCTATGTCGCTGGGAATCGGTGGCGCCAAGGTCTGCGGTGAGGGCTGATTGGCCAAGAAGCGCGAGATGAGGAATCCAGCGATCAAGCCCAGGATCGAAAGCAGCAGGATCAGGCGACCCAGAACCCCCAGACGCACCCGGATGAAGGGTCGGTGCACGATGCTCGCTCCGATTTCCTCGGAGTCCTCATCGACGATCGCAAGGTCGAGATCGACATCGTGCAACGGTGTGACGCTGATGATGAACGAGCGTGTCTCGAATCCAGATCCGATGATCTTGGGGGCTACCTTGACGTTGATTTCTATCCAACGCGATTCACCAGGAGCCAAGGTGACCGTGGGATCCTTCGGTTTGACGCTCAGGAAGCCTTCGGGGTCATCCGCTTTCACTCCGTACGTGACCGTGGAGTTGCCCTCATTGACCACGCGCACCAATGTCGTTGCCTTGGTACGCACCGTGTACGCGCTCTGTGCCTGCACGATGCGGAAGCGGTAGAAGGGCGGAACGGTGACGACGCTCTCGGTTGTCGCTGTCCCCTCGGGGCGCACCTGTGACGTGACCTTGAATCCCAGGGCGTACTCGCCCGCAACGATCCGCGAGGTCATGGGCGGCTGGAACGTGACCGTCACGTCCTGTTCGTCGCCGGGGAATAGCGACACGGACAGCGGATCGGTTGTCACCCACGCGGCTGCGGGCCCGAGTACGGCGATGTCGTAGGTCTCGACGATGCCGCTCTGATTGCTCACCGTCAGTTCGGTGGTCGCGATCTGACCCGGTTCGACCCGGAGTCGGGCGTCACGAACCGTCACCAGAGGCCGGATCGGTGCCTCTGGCTCGGTCAGCGTGCTGCCAGCCATATGTCCTCGACGGGTCGGGGAAGATCGGGACCCCTCAAAGATAGGGCTCGCCCCCCTGGGGACCGAGTAACTCTGGCCCCATTTGTCCCTCGTGTCGCATGCGCCACTTCTACCCCCCGTTTGGGGGGCTCTAT
>JBILLS010000004.1:0-66931 GCA_044375955.1 Candidatus Nanopelagicales bacterium
CTCTATGGGGCAGACCCCCCGAATCGGGGGGTCCCTCGGGGAAGGGGCCTGCCTAGGCTCGCGGGAACCCTTGAACGCCCGGGAGGTGTGGTGATGGGCCTGGTGGACAGCCCCGCCCTCGTGGTGCTCGACGACCACGAGCTGGTCCGCGACGGAATGGAGCGCCAGCTCACCACCGACTTCCCGGGAGCTCGGGTGGTCTATTCGGGTGATTCCCTCCTCGACGCCCTCAAGGCCACCGCTACATCGCAGTGCGACTGCGCGGTCGTGGACCTGGACCTGGGGGATCAGACCCCGGTGGCCGAGACCGTGTCCGCCTTCACCGCACGGGGCATCCCCGTGGTCGTGGTGAGCGCCATGGCCCGCCCCGACGTGCTCCAAGCCGCCATGGCGGCCGGCGCCCAGGCGTTCATCGCGAAGCGGTCCAGCCTGCGAAACCTGTCCATGGCAGTCCGCACGGTGCTCGATGGGGGAACGTGGTTCCCCCCGGACCTCGCGGGAGCGGTGCTGAGGACCTCGACCTCCGTGGAACTCTCCGCCCAGGAGAAGCGCGCCCTGGTCCTCTACGCCTCGGGGCTCACCCTGGAGATGGTGGCGCGCCGGATGGAGATCACACCCAACACCGTGAAGCACTACCTCGATCGGGTGCGCGACAAGTACACCGCGGCCGGAATCGCCGCCCGGACCAAGATGCAGCTGCACCAAGTGGCCCGCTTGGAGGGTCTCCTGCCCTAACGGCCGCTGTGGCACCCTCTCCCCGTGTCGACGGACGGGGTGCGCGCCGAGGAAGTCCCGCTCTCCGACCTCGTGCGGGCCGCAGGGCTGATCGCCCTCACCGTGGCCGGCGTCGTGATCTTCGTGCCCGCCTTCATCCTGCTGCTGGCACGGGGGAACTCCTCGTTTTCGGATTGGTTGGCCTGGCTGATCCCGGTTGGTATCTGGTCGCTCGGATTCGTTCCCACCGCACGTCCGTTCCGCGCCTGGATTCAATCGGGCGCCGGCGTGCTGTTCATGCTCATGGCGGCCGTGGTTCCCGGTGATGCATGGATCCCCGTGTCGACGATCGCATTCGCCGTCGTGGTGGCCGCGATTTTCACCCTGCCCTGGCAGGCCGCCGGCATCCTGATCATCATTACGTCTGCTCTCGACGTGGTCCTCGCACTGGTTCCCTCGGCCGCCGTCACGCTGTATGACGCTGGTCCGTTCCCCGTCGCGACAGGCGCACTCCTTCAGATCCTCGCCGGAGGCGGGTTGCTCATCGCGTGGCGAAGCTGGGTCTCGACGATCGAATCCGCCGACATCGAGCACGCCGAGATTCGCGAGGCGACGGAGGCGCGGGAGCGTCTGCGGGCCCGCAGTGACTCGTCTGCAGCCGTCGCCAGACGTATCCACGAGACCATCCTCAACACACTGACCGCAATCTCCATCGGTATCCCGCCGGATAGCGAGACGGCTGCGCGTCAGGCCTGCCGCCACGATCTCGAGCAGATGGAACTGGGCCTGAAACTCCTGCCCGACTCGACCATTGCCGAGATCCTCCAATCCGCCACCGAGGTCACCACACTTCGCCGCGTGGATGTGGACCTGGGCGGCTCGACCTCCACCAAGATCCCCGCGGTCATCGCGAATCCGATCCGAGATGCCGTCGCGGAGGCACTCCGAAATGTCGAGCGTCACTCGGGGGAGAACGCAGCGCTGATTCGGGCACGCGTAGACGACGAAGTCCGCATCCAGATCAGCGATCGTGGTGTCGGCATGTCCGAGGGTGCCCTGGAGCGGTTCGGACTTCGTAACGCAATTCGCACCGGGGTCGAATCCGTTGGCGGGCGCGTCGAAGTGCGCGCGCCGACAAGCGGGGGAACGGTGGTGTCGCTCGCTGCTCCTGCATCGGTACCAGCGCCGAACGAGTCTCCGCGACTGCCGCTCTTGGGTGCCCTCGACTCCAGTCCGGCTGCTCGATTCGGCGTCCTTGGCACGAGTGCCTTCATGGCGATCTTCGCGGTGCCTGTCGCCCAGGCGATGACGCATACGGCGGTGGTGCTCAGCGGGATCCTGCTCTACATCGGCATCCTCGTCGCCGTGGCGATCCTGTGGACATCGCGGCTGCGAATCCCATTGACGGTCACGGCCATCGCCGTGCTTCTCGCGACCTTCACTGTTGTCGCGGGATCCGATCTCGATTGCGGGTCTGAGTGGGCGGTGGTCATTCTTCTGACCGGGATGTCCGGGGGAGCCACTCTGCTGCCCCTCGTGAGTCTGCGCGGGTGGTGGGTGCGGATCTCCTTCCTGGTTGCAGTGGGATGCGCGTCACTCGCAGTGCCCCTGTCCCTACCGGATACCTGCAGGTCGCTGTCGCTTCTGACCGCTTTTTCTACCGTGGCATACGTTCTTGCATTCACTGTCGGCCTTAGCTGGGCGGATGTGGTTTTCGAAGGGCGACGGCAACGAGCGCAGGAGCAGTGGCGGGCACTCCTTCGATCGGAAACCGAGGTCGAGTCGCGGGCTGCCGCGCTCTCCGGGTGGGGTGAGGTAGGGCCTGGAGCCAGGGATCTCCTCGAGGGTTTGGCCGATGGGTCACTTCGGATGACCGATCCGGGAGTGCGGGCCCGCGCGGCGGCAGAAGGCGCAGCGATCCGCGAGGCTCTCGGTTTCGCTGATGCGCCGGGTGACGCGGTCAGTCACTTGACGAGGCGATTGGTGCGTGCTGCGGCCCACGTGAGTGCCACCGTCGACGTGGAGATTCTGACTCCGTTCACGCGTGCCGATCGGTACCCGGATGATGTGCTCGTCTACTTGGAGAGTCTCGTTCGGCGTACACCTGAGCAGAACCTCGCAATCCGAGGATTCAGCGACGAGGGGTATGAGGAGCTGGTCATGATCGTGCCCATCGAGGCGATCCGGGATGCGTCGACTCGGTTCATCCAGGACTGCGCTGTCCAGGTGTCCTTGGGGTCGGAGTCCGCCCACGTCATCGTGCGCCGACGTGAGACTCAGGCGTAGGGGCGGGACGCGATCCGTTCCTGAGTTAGAACAAGCGAGCCATCATCCGCAGCGTCAAGGCGGTAGCCGGCTCGGCGCACGGTGGTGATCCACGTCCTTTCTGGGTCTAGGTGACGCAATTTGCGACGCAGGCGCGATATGTGGGATTCGATGGTGTGGCCGTCGTAGAAGTAGTCGCGCTCCCACACATGGCGAGTGATCTCGGACTTCGAGAAGCAGCGCATAGGAACAGATGCCAGGAGAGAGAGGATCTCGAACTCCGTCCAGGTGAGGGACAGCAGTGAGTCTCGGACCCACACGCGCCGCGATGCGGCATCGATCATCACCATGTGCACCTCACGATCCCCCGTCCGACCAGTTATGGCCGGAAATCGCATGCACAGCATTGCGTAGTCGTCGTGCCTTCTTGCCGGAATGGAAAGCCGTGTCGAGCGTTCTGTGAGGTTCCCGTGTAGTCGGGGGGGGGGGGGGTATGTCCTGGATTAGCCGGTTTCTTGTACAGACAAGAGCCGCGACATGTCCGCGACTGGCACGCCTGTCCGCGCGACTACGTCATGTGTTCGAGGAGTTCGGATACCTCCACGGTGGCAAACCGGATCTTCCAGTCGCTGAACCCGTAGGGGATCACCACCGTTCCGTCGTGGATCACACTTCCGCAGGAGTAGATGACGTTGGGCACATACCCATCGCGCTCACCCTCGATGGGTTCGAGGAAGGGGTCTTGCAGGCGTCCGATCACCCGAGTGGGGTCGTTCAGGTCGAGCAGCATGGCGCCGATCGCGTATTGGCGGACCGGTCCCGCGCCGTGTGTGAGGACGAGCCATCCCGCGTCCGTCTCCAGGGGTGAACCGCAATTCCCGGAATGGACGAGTTCCCAGGGTTGCTTGTGGTCGTGGAGAGGATGAACGTCGTTCCAGTGGTATCCGTCCTCGGATCGGGAAATGAAGTTCGATTCGCGATCACAGCGTGACAGCGCGGTGAACGTGCCATCCACGCGCCGGGGAAAGAACGCCAGGCCCTTGTTGCGCACTCCCGGGCCGGTCAGGCTGATGGAGGAGAAGGTCCGAAAATCATCAGTCTCCAGTGCGCGGCAGATCACCTGGGTGCCATCGAAGCCCGTGTAGGTGGCGCGGTAGCGCACGCAATCGTCATCGTCACAGATCAGCGTGAACCGCGCATCCTCCATTCCGCGGCGTTCGACCGGTGCGGTGGGCCAGAGGACACGCTCGCTGATCTCCGTTTCCTCGGGAAAGTCCACCTCGTAGTTGCTCAATGCGATCCGACCCATGATGCTGACGAGATCGTCGGACGGGGCATTTCGCATCCCGCTCACATCGAGTTGTGTTAGGGCTGCCGTGAGGTCCTCGATGGTGAACTTGTCGGGTAGGAGTCCGAGGACAAGTTCGAGATCCGCGGAACTGACGCCGGCCTCGATGGCTTCCTGGCGCACCATTCGATTGCGAAGCACGGTGAAACGGTGCGCTCGGGTGGTGGCATAGGGCGATGCGGGATCGATGTGGATCCCGTCGTGGGTGATGATCCCGGTGCGGAAGACGATGGTGGAGATGTGGCCTTCTCCAACGGCCCGAACGCTGAGGACGAAGTGCAAGGGTCTGTCGGGTGAGAACTTGCCCACCATGGGAACGATCGAGGGGTTGAAGTAGGCGGCCCCCTCAATTGCATACTCCTGACTCAGATACGCACCGATGAGGATCTGCCGTTCCTCGGAGATGCCTCCATCCACCAGGTGGGTCACCGCGTGGAAGTGGGAATGGAACTGCTCGCGGATATTGCGGTGACGCGGGGTGAACCTCTGGAATATCGCCTTCAGGGTCGAGGTGACCTCGGACTCGTCCATGTCGAGGCACCTCTGGATGACCTGGGGAATCCGCGATTGACCTTGAATCAACTCCTCTTCGCCCGGAATGAACATCCGGCAGAGGACTCGTTCCGGGTTGCCCGCAAGTATGAGGTTCGATCTCTGCAGCGACTTCACGCCGCCGCCTGCAGGAACCGTTCCGTGCGCTGATACACGCTGAGTTGAGCGAGCGTGGATTCCGCTCCCTGGTTGGCATTACGCCCGTCACCTGTCAATGCATCGAAGCCGGCACCGGTTGCGGTGTCTCGCATCGGGATTCCCTGGTCGTTGTGCCCATCGAACCAGCGCCGCCCGAGGACGGCGTAGTCCCGCCACTGGTGATCGCTGGTGAGATCGAATGCCGTGGAGCACGCATCCACCAGCGCTGCCACTTCGATCGGCTGCTGATCGAATGCGGGTAGTGGTTCACCGAGGGCCCAACCCGTATGAGGGATGATCGAGAACCGCCCTGCGTTGGTCTGCACCTCAAGCAACCAGGCCAGGAGTTCTTTGCCGCGGCGTACGACTGCGCCATCGTTGAGGATGGAGCCCCCCAGCATCATGACCTCGGGGATCACGGCGTTGGCGTATGTGAGCCGTGGTTCGGGCCACGGCCAGCGAGGCCGACCCCCGGCGGGGATCATGTCGAGTGCATCCCGCAGGAGTGATTCCGATGCGCGATGTCCGGGGACCGCCTCCAGCACCTCGATGGCGCCCAGGGCGGCGAACATCATGGAGCGGAGGAAGGGCGACCGCTGGCGTGCCGATCCCTCGAAGCGTCGCAGGGATTCCTCCGCGCGTAGATCACTTCTGGCCCAGCGCATGCTGGTTCCCCATGCCCAGAGCGCCCGCCCCCAGTGATCCTCGGTGCTGGGTGCTCCGCACCACACGCCCGAGACCGCCCGACGGTTGATCACCCGTCCGTCGTCCGTCTGCGATCCGGTGAGGAAGGTCGAGTACACGTCGGCGAGGCGCTGGGCCGCAGCATCCGTGCGTCCTGTCCGCTCGACGACGATGAGTGCGCGGGCCACGTCATCCACGCAGTAGCCGTGCTCGGTGCGGGGCCGATCACCAAGACAGTGTTCGAAGATCCCCACGTCGTCTGTCAGTGATTCGACGTGACCGAGGTTCATGCCGGGATTCGTTCGGCGCGCGCGGGTGAAGGCGAGTAGCGGGCCTTGCGCGCCACCGCGTGCGTGAGGGAGATCATGGATGCCCCCACGCTCGGCCAGAGGAAGTCCGCGCCCTTCCTGTCGGTCAGATCCCGCATGCGTCGATGTGCGTACGGATTCTGGATGATCGAGCGAAGCCCCTCCGCGATGCTTGCCGGACTCTCGTGCTGCACGAGCACCCCTGATCCGTCACTGAGGAGTTCCACTGCGTGGGGGAATCGCGTCGCCACCACTGGGCCACCAGCGACCATCGCCTCCACGAGAACCCCGGAGGTCACTTGATCGCGCGTGTCGTACGGCAGTAGATACATATCGGCGGAGTTGATGAGCCGGGTGAGCCCCTGGGTGTCGAGATAACCGTCGATGAAGTGGACCTGGTCGCGCACGCCGAGCCGAGTCGCGAGGCGCTCAAGCTCATGGCGGTATCGCAGACCGTCACGGGCCACGACTTTCGGGTGTGTCTGTCCCACCACGTAGTAGTCGGGTAGGGGGTCGAGGTCTTGGAGGAGCGACAGTGCCATGATGCCCCACTCGATGCCTTTGCCGTCGCTGAGCAGGCCCCACGTGAGGATCCGTGGCTTCAGGCGCAATCCGTAGGGCCTTTTCGGGAGGCCGAAGTCCGGTGAACCATGTGGGATCACGTGAAGGCGCGATCGATCCACGTCGTAGGTCCGGGTGAGTGCATGGGAGGCCGAATGGGAGAGCACAACGATGGCATCGGATCCGTTGAGCAGACCTTGCATCACCCGTCGCTGATTGTTGCTCGGGGTGGTCACCACGGTGTGCAACACGGTGATGGCGGG
Organism: Candidatus Nanopelagicales bacterium; assembly: GCA_044375955.1. Taxonomy (GTDB): domain Bacteria; phylum Actinomycetota; class Actinomycetes; order S36-B12; family S36-B12; genus VGCC01. The sequence goes on from JBILLS010000004.1 coordinate 6,834, forward strand.
GACGGTGAGCTCGGCAAGGAAGTCCACCACTTCACGACCATCCGGGCCGCCATAGATGCCGAATTCGTGCTGGATGATCACGACATCGTGGCTATTCAGTGTGTGGATGGTGCGCGGAGTGTCCCCTTCTCCCCGATGGTCGTGGATCACGACGGTTGATCGTGGCTGAGGGTCACCGCCGCTGAGTCTCATGATTCGCACGTCCTGGCCGAGACCATTCATGGCATTCGCCATCGACCGGGCAAACGTTGCGATCCCGCACTGTGTCGGCGGGTAAGTACTCAGCATGGCTACTCGAGGAGACACGGGCGTCCTTCCTGTTGGGCGTCAGAGGAACACCTTGGGGCACACGCACCACCACGACATAGGTCATTGCAGTCAGCCAGCGGTGCGTGAACGGTCACTTCGGGGTGGCGACGACAACGATCGTCGACTGATAACCACCCTCATCGCGCACGTATTCGCCACCACAGGTCAGCAGGACGAGTCGGGAAACTCCTTCGGAGAGGAAGAGTTCTCGCGCACGGTCTGTGAATTCTGCATCGGGGAGGACAGTGACCGACTCCACCCGAAACTCGTGAGGAACCCCTGCGGAATCCAGGACTTTGATCGTGCGCCCTTGCTCGAGGTCTTCCAGATTTCGAAAGACACCGTTTGGATCACGTCTGCCATCTCGGTGGCCCACTAAGACGGTGGAGCCGGACTCCAGGGTGAGCGGGGCGGTAGGGGCGTACCAGCCGACATCACGGATATCCGCGGGAACTTCCATGACGGAGTTCGTATCCAGACCTACCGGGAGAACATCGGCCACCACGTCAATGTGCGGGATCGTGATGCGCACTGGCGTCACCCTGACAGCCGGTTCGACTTCAGTTGAGACGCTCGCGGGTGTCGGAGGAGTGAGGGTGATTTGAGTGGGCCTCTCGGACTCCCCACCGGGGAGCCTGGTGCCGGCGGGGAGTCCGAGGGCGATCGTGGTGACAGCAATCGCTGCCAGTACCCGTGAGGTGATCACCGGGTTGCTGCAGCACCTCCACCGGCAGGCACCGAGGCCGGAACCAGGCGATCCTTCGACGGCGCAGCTGCAGGTCCGACCGTGGTTGTGACAGCGGACTCAACGGGCGGAGCCGCCGGTGCGACCGCCACGGGGGTGTCCGTGGGAGTCGGTGCCGGTGCAGCCGGGCTGACCGTGGACGTCCCGCCTCCACCCGCCGGAGTGGTCGGGGTACTTGTCGGAGTCGGAGTCGGAGTCGGCGTCGGCGTCGGCGTCGGCGTCGGCGTCGGAGTCGGAGTCGGCGTCGGCGTCGGAGTCGGAGTCGGCGTCGGAGTCGGCGTCGGAGTCGGAGTCGGAGTCGGCGTCGGCGTCGGAGTCGGCGTAGGCGTTGGTGTCGGCGTCGGCGACTCGGTAGGACGCACAACGTTGCACCCTGCGTCGAGGATCGACTGCCCTGCCGGCCAGTTCAGGCCGGCGTAGTTGTTTGCCGGGTCCGTCAGACTCTCGATGGGCGGGATGATGTCGCCCCACGTGGGCTGACCTGAACCGGCCTCGGGGTCGAAGACCGGCCCGATGTGATCACCATGACCATTGAGGAACGAGTTTCCCTCGTTGTCGACACTGGATCGATTGATCTGCTGCGAGTTGTACGGGTTGCTGAGTGAACTCGTGGCGTGGCAGATGTCGACCTTCTTGCTGGGCGTTGCGTTGCTTGACGTCACGAACAGCATTCCGCCCGCGGCCGCCGCAACGATGGCAGTGGCTGTTGCCGCTGCCGCAGTTCGCTTGGTCATCGTCGTCCTTTGCAGTAGTGGGATGGAATGTCCATCCACCTCTAACTGTCAGGGCGATGACTGAGAGATGGCCGTGCGAGAGACCGATGCGAGCCAGCCTTGGACGGTCAGGAGATCGTCGCTGTGTCGAGCAGCCCACGCATGATGGCGATCTGGACGGCATCCCGACGTCCATCCGCTCCGAGGAACCGGTAGATGGCCATGGTCTCCTGCCGTACCGTGGAATCGCTGAACCCGATGCGTGATGCGATCTGGGGATTGGTCATTCCCGCAGCGAGGAATTCGAGTATCTGCTGCTGTCGAGTGGTCAGCTTCTCCGGCTTCGCGGGGACATGCCCGTTGGCGTGACGGCGCGGGCCGTCATACAGGTCATGGGTGGCTTCACTAGCGGCGTTGCGGATTCCCATGTAGAGGCCGAGGATCGGGGAGATCTCGGCGAAGGTCTCACTCAGGTGGGACTCATCGAATTCCTCGGCGAAGTGAACCTGCAATGAGCCGTCGCACTTATGGCCCACCCCGAGCGGCCACGCGACCGTGGGAGTCAGCATCGCCGGCTGCTGTTCGAGCCAGGGATACGTCGTCCGGATCGCATCCGCCCCATTGAGGATGACGGGCGAGCCATCGCGGATCGCATCGACAGCGGGGGCGTGGTCCCAGAGCGAAAGTGACTGCAGGGCACGAACCACATCCGTGGGGAGCCCGAAGGACCCTGCCGACTGCACAGTGCCATCGGAGAAGAAGACGTAGATCAGTGCCCCGCGGGGACTGTGCTGCCGGAACGTCTGCAGGACCAGATACTGAGCGAGCTGGTCCATCGTGGGTCGTTCTGCGAGGTAAGCGATCAAGTCGAGCATGGTGGGCGATTGACGTGACATGCACACTCCAAAGGGAAGGTTGGTGAGATTGAATGTAGTTGTCCAACCTCACGTAATGCTCACGCTTGCCTTGCGCGCTGCTGACAATGACCTGACAGTTGATGTGAGCACACTTCGTTCAGCAACGTGCAGTAGACGTACATTCGATGAGGAAAGCGTTCGTTACTGAGTGATCATGGACGTGTGTTCATCGCTGCAATCGCTCTAGCGGTTTCGCACGCCCTGATGGGTGTCCTTGCTATCGGGATGCCCGGTAGTGCACATGCAACGCTCGTGCAGACGTCAAGCGATGAGCCACGTGTCCAGCTCATCGTGCGATATGGGGCGGATGCGCCGAAGCAACGGCGCGAGGCCCCTCCCTGGGGCGTGCAGTGCGTAGACCGCAAGTACCGGGAACGCTTAGTCGCCAAGCGCGCCCTGGGGGTCGGCATGTGGGTGGTGGTTGTCGAGCCGCCGGTTGCCCCCCGGGTGGCCGAGCGAATCGCCCGTCAGATCGACCGGTGCCCGGGCGTGGCCTGGGCCGAGGTGCCCCGGGTGGAATACACCGTTCCACTGCGTCATACGCCAGCACCTCACGGTAAAATGTAAGCGTGTACATGGGCGGTGTGCTCGCGGCTGTCGGACTGGTCATTGCAGTCAGCGGCCCGGTGGCCGCTACCCCGAATCCCCCCGGACCCGTGGTGGCGGTCCTCGACACCGGTATCACCGCGCACCCGGCACTCGGGTGGTCGATCGACCCGGCGGGACGTGGGATTCCCCGTGGGCGGACCCTGCCCGGATACGACTTCATCTCCGATCCGTGGAAGGCCGCCGACGGGGACGGCTGGGATCCTGATCCTTCGGACCCCGGAGACGGGGTACGCGACTCCGAGGGCAATGGGACGTGCACGAACCGTCGCAGTTCCTGGCACGGAACCAACGTCATCGGGACCGTGGTGGACATCGCCCCCACAGCGCGGATCCTGCCCGTGCGGATCATGGGGCGTTGCGGGGGAAACACGGGTGACGTCGCCGCCGCACTGCTCTGGGCCGTGGGCGAGCAGGTTCCCGGCATCCCACTGAACCCGACCCCGGCGAACATCGTGAACCTGTCCATGAGTGGTGCGAGCCCGAAATGCTCCCTGGCGTTACAGACCGCCATCGACACAGCGGTCGCTCGCGGTTCGCTGATAGTGGCTGCCGCGGGAAGCACCGGCGCCGACACCGCGAGGCAAACGCCCGCCAACTGCACGAACGTGATCGTGGTGGGGTCTGTGAACCGAGACGCACTGCGCACACCCACGTCGGGGTTCGGTGAGGAGGTCACCTTCTCCGCCCTTGGCGGTGACATGACGGTTCGGGCGGCGAACGGGGTCCTCACGACGACCAACAAGGGCAGGTACGAACCTGGGAAACCCGGCTACGGCTTCTACCAAAGCTCGAGCGCAGCCACCGCGCGAGTGTCCGGTGCGGCTGCCCTGCTGGCGCGGGCCTATCCCTCAGACAGCCCGGCTCAACTGCGGGATCGCCTCACTGGGTTCCTCGTTCCCTTCCCTCCCGGAGCGTGTGATCAGGGAGAAGGGCGCTGCGGGGACGGCATCTTGGACCTCGGCGCACTTCGCTCCTCGATCGGCACCTGACCCTCCACTGTCCGGTCACCCACCGTCCTCGGCTGCTCGTCGCGCACTCCGTCGCTCCATGCTGGGACAACATCCTCACATCGGAAAGGACCAGCATGGGCCCCTTGACAACCTCGGAATCCTCACTGATGCGCACCCGCGAGGTGTGGCCTCGCTTGACCGACTGGCTCGACGCACTCGTGCCCAGCGACCTCAGTTGGCGAACCGGATTCCCGCACTCCATGAGAGTGGAGGAGTATTCCAAGAACGGCGATTTCATAATTCGCGCGGAATTGCCCGGGATCGACCCGGACAAGGATGTCGAAATCACCGTCACCGACGGGATGCTCACCATCGAAGGCAAGCGTGAAGAGCAGCACCAGGCAGGTCATCGCTCGGAGTTCTATTACGGGCGCTTCATGCGCACGCTGAGCCTTCCCGCTGGTGCAGGGGAGGAGAACATCAAAGCCTCCTACCGTGACGGCATCCTCGAGGTGCAGATACCTCTGAAGGCTCCGAGCGAGGAAAGCCACCGCGTCCCGATCGCCCGCACCGCCTAGATCTCCCTGCACCCGTCTGCGCTTGCGGGGGCGGGGGAGAGGTGCCGCGCGCGCTCGCACCCGAAGCATCGCGGTCGCGCACCGTGGCACGAATGCGAGGGGCCCCGACCATCGTCGGGGCCCCTCGCTCTGGTTGGTTTAGCGCTTCACCTCGAAGCGATCGAGCATCATCACCTTGTTCCAGGCTGCGGCGAAGTCCTCGACGAACTTCGCCTCGGCGTCACTGCCGCCGTAGACCTCGGCGATCGCACGCAACTCCGAGTTCGAACCGAACGCGAGGTCCACGCGGCTTGCCGTCCACTTCACCGCGCCGGATTTCCGGTCGCGGCCCTGGAAGAACTGCTGATCCTCATCGACCGGCTTCCACTCGGTCCCCATGTCCAGCAGGTTGGCGATGACGTCGTTGGTCAGCGTGCCGGGGCGGTCGGTGAGCACACCATCGGGGGACTGGCGGTAATTCGCGTTGAGTGCGCGCAGTCCAGCCCACAGCACGGTCATCTCCGGTGCCGTCAGGGTGAGCAGGCAGGCCCGCTCCACCAGCAACTTCTCCGCAGGCTGTTCGTGCCCCTTGCCGAGGAAGTTGCGGAACCCGTCGTGCGTGGGTTCGAGGACCGCGAACGACTCGACATCGGTCCACTCCTGGGTCGCGTCCGTGCGTCCCGGGGTGAAGGGCACCGCGATCTGATGACCGCCCTTGGCAGCTGCCTGCTCGATGGCCGCACAACCGCCGAGGACGATGAGATCGGCGATCGACACCTGCGCCCCGCCCTTGGCGTTGAATTCCCGCTGGACTCCCTCGATCGCCGTGAGGACGCGCGCGAGTTCCTCGGGATTGTTGACCTCCCAGGCCTTCTGGGGTTCCAGACGGATCCGTGCGCCATTGGCTCCACCGCGCTTGTCGGTGCCACGGAAGGTCACCGCGGATGCCCATGCCGTGGTCACCAGTTGCTCGACGGACAGGGCTGCAAGCAGAGCCTTCTTCAGGTCCGCGATGTCCGAACTGCCGATGGGGGGCTGCTGCGCCGCGGGAACCGGGTCCTGCCAGATCAGGGTCTCCGCCGGCACCTCAGGCCCGACGTAGCGGACTTTCGGCCCCATGTCGCGGTGCGTGAGCTTGAACCAGGCGCGTGCGAATGCGTCGGCGAATTCAGTCGGATTCGCGAGGAAGTGTCGCGCGATCGGCTCGTAGATCGGGTCGAAGCGCAGTGCCAGATCCGCCGTGGTCATGACCGGTGCGTGGCGCCTGCTCGGATCGTGGGCATCAGGAACCAACGTGGCTGCCGCCGGATCCGTGGGGATCCACTGCTGCGCACCTGCCGGACTGGTGGTGAGTTCCCACTCGTACCCGAACAGGGTCTCGAGGTAGCTCATGTCCCACGTCGTCGGCGTCGCCGTCCATGCGCCCTCGAGTCCGCTCGAGATGGTGTAGTCACCGTTACCGGTTCCCAGGGAGTTCTTCCAGCCCAGACCCATTTGCCAGATCGGCGCAGCTTCAGGATCGGGGCCCACGAACTGCTCAGGGTGCTCATCGAGGAGGGAGTCGGGGCCTGCACCGTGCATCTTCCCGAACGTGTGACCGCCGGCGACGAGTGCGACGGTCTCGTAGTCGTTCATGGCCATGCGAGCGAACGTCTCGCGGATGTCGCGAGCCGATGCCTTCGGATCCGGCACGCCATTGGGGCCCACGGGGTTGACGTAGATGAGACCCATCTGCACTGCCGCCAAGGGATTGGCCAGTTCACGATCACCGCTGTAGCGGGAGTCACCGAGCCACTCGGCCTCGGTGCCCCAGTAGGTCGCATCGTGCTCGTAGACGTCCGCGCGACCCCCACCGAACCCGAAGGTCTGGAAGCCCATGGACTCGAGGGCGACATTGCCCGTGAGGATGAAGAGGTCCCCCCAGGAAAGTTTGCGGCCATACTTCTGCTTGATCGGCCAGAGCAACCGGCGCGCCTTGTCCAGGTTCGCGTTGTCCGGCCAGCTGTTCAGCGGCGCGAAGCGCTGCATACCAGATCCACCACCACCGCGGCCGTCGCTCGTGCGGTACGTCCCTGCGGCATGCCACGCCATGCGGATGAAGAGCGGGCCGTAGTGGCCGTAGTCCGCCGGCCACCAGTCCTGCGAGTCGGTCATCAGGGCATGCAGGTCGGCCTTGACCGCGGCGAGATCGAGTGACGCGAATTCCTTCGCGTAGTCGAAGTCCTCTCCCATGGGGTTCGTGGCCGGCGGATTCGGATGGAGGATCCGAAGGTTGAGTGCATTCGGCCACCAGTCGTCGTTCTTGGTGCCACCCTGCGCGAGCCCGCGAGTGACCGGGCACTTGCTTTCCGTTGCCATGTTGACCTCTTCCTCTATTTCGTTGATCACACCGCGTCGCGCTGACATTCTGGGCAGCGTCCCCAGTAAGCCACATCGGCCTCGTCGATGACGAAGCCTTGGTCGTCCGATGCCGTCAAGCAGGGGGCAGACCCCACCGCGCAATCGACGTCGGCCAATGCCCCGCACTCTCGGCAGATCACATGGTGATGGTTGTCACCCACGCGGTCTTCGAACCGTGCGGCAGAACCCACCGGCTGGATCTTCCTGATCAGGTGCGCGTCGACCAGCGCGTGGAGCGTGTCGTAGACGGACTGACGTGAGATCGATCCGATCTCCGCGCGCACTGCCTCGACCACATCATCTGCAGTCGAGTGGGGGAGTCGCGAGACGGCCCCCAGGATCGCAAGGCGTTGGGCCGTGACCGACAGGCCGGTGCGTCGCAGGAGATCTGCCGACTGGGACATGGCATGACCCTAGGCGAGGTTGTGGAACCTGTCCAAAGATGGATTGCTTCCAAGAATCCCTTCGGTCTAGGGTCCCCGGCGTGTCCAAGGCGCGCTCGGCAGTGCGGCTACTCGTCTCCCTCGCGATCGCCGGGATCACCCTCGTCGTCCCTGGAGTGCTCCTGGAGCAGGCGGGCGTCACGGGTGCCGGAGTCATCGGCCTTGCCGGCCTGGCAGCAACCATCGCCAGTGCCACCCTCGGGTGGCGAGTGGGCGCGCTGGCCGCGGTCGTGGTCACCGCGGGTGTGGTGCTCGCCGACGCCGCGGCAGGGTCCTGGCTCACCTCGACGTTGGTGATGGTGGCGGTCTCCGCCGTGTACGGGCTGAGTGCGACCCGCGGCTGGCAGCGGGGCCTGAGCCTGGTTCCTATCGCGATCGCCTTCGTCATCGCGTCACCGCCGTCGACCGGTTGGAGCGGCGACCGGCCCTTGCTGGCCATAGCGGTCGTGACCGCGGCGACAGCCGCTTTCGGTGTGGTCGTATCGGCGCTGCTCTCCCGACACCCGACGTCCGCGCGGCAGTCTGACGTGAGCGGTGTGCGCGCGCGCGGCTACGCGATCATGCTCGCCGTGGCGGCCGTCGTCACAACCCCGATCGCTGTCCTTGGCAATTGGGGACACCCGGGAGGGTGGTTGATCATGACGCCGCTGATCGTCATCCAGCCCCAATTGCACGATGCGGTCGACAAGTCATGGCGTCGCGCGCTGGGCACGATCATCGGATTCGTCATCGCCTTTGGCTTCTCCCTTGTCGTGCCCGCGGGTTGGGGGCTCTATGTCATCGGTGCGGCCTTCGCTGGTTTTGCGTTGTTCGCGCTGGGACGCTCATGGAGTTATAGCATTTTCGCAACCGCGATGACCGTCGCTGTCGTCCTCTTGGAAGGAACGTCGACGTCCGTTGCGGATACCGGGCGCTGGCGGCTCGTTGCCACGCTTCTCGGCGTGGGGGTCGCCATCGCCATAGTCGCTGCAATGGCTCCCCTGTACAAGAAGTGGAACCGACTAGCGGATCCCCCGAGTCACACGTCCTGAGTCTTGGACGCCGAGGACCACTTCGCGGGGCGCACCGGGTAGGGGTACTTGGGATCCATGCCGTCTCCCGAAGAGCGTCCGATCATGCCTCGATACATCCACGGGATGACATCGCGAACGAACCAGCGCGCGTCCTCCCACCTATCGGGGTCGGCCATCGTCGTATTCGCCGGGGGCACTGTGTCGCTACGAATACCGAGGGCGGCCAGCACGGCGTCGGCGATGAGTGCGTGGCCGGCGGGGGTCAGATGGAGCTTGTCCGGAGCCCACATGGAGTCCTCATAGAGACGTGGAAGGTCCCAGAGATCGACAAACGTCGCGTCGAAGTAGCGTGCTGAGCGGCGGATCGACTCGTTGAACTGTTCTGCGCGCGCTCCAGAGCGCTGGGTCAGCGGAATGCGGATGCGGGGGTCGAATCCGGAGAAGACGACCACGCGGGCGCCCGAGTCCGCGAGCCGACCGAGGGTCGCATGCGCCAAGCGACCCAGAGTCGCGACGTCGGTAGAGAGCCGGATGATGTCGTTCGCACCGGCGCCAATACTGATCAGGTCCGGGTTCCAGTCCACTGCGACCGGCACCTGTTCGGTTGCAACCTGCCTCAGCTTCTTGCCGCGCACCGCGAGGTTGATGTAGTCCAATTCGGGGTTGTCCTGCGCGAGGCGTACGGCCACCATGTCCGCCCAGCCACGAAACGTACCGTCGGAACGCTGATCGGACAGCCCCTCTGTGAAGCTGTCACCGAGTGCGGCGAATCGTTGGAACACGCCTACTCGTAGACGATGACCTGACGCTGCATACGCAGGGACATCACGAGCGCGACGATCCAGCCGATGATGGTCCAGCCAAGGAGCAGATTGATCCAGAAAACAGACCAGTGTGGGACTTCCCGGACGGCAGCGATCGCCCACGGGAGCAGGTAACCCGCCGTGAGAATGGCTGCAATCACAGCAATGACCTTGGTAAGCGTCGATGAACGCGCCTGCGGCTCGACACGGATGTTGTCCACGGCCGCAGCATAGGGCCAGAATGGGGGGATGGATCGATCTCGGGACGTGTGGAGCATCCGGTCCAGGGATTCCGTGCTCTCGATCGCCTCCCGCAACTCATTTCTATCGATTGGTTCCACCGGGTCGGTGTTCTCGGTCGGCTCGGTCGGCTCCTTCGCCAGCATTGGGTCCATTGGCTCGTTCCTCAGCGCGTTCAGCATCCTCTCCGGGCTGTCGGTCTGTGGCGTAATGGCCTGGCGCTATCGCCGCGGATCATGAGCACCTCACCCGGAGAGTGGGTGGGCCGGTATCCGTGGCCGATGGGGAAACCCTGGGTGCGCGTCATGAATGCCGTGACGTTGGACGGGTCCGTCGGTGGACCCGACGGCCGGAGTAGGTCGATTTCCTCGCCGGCCGATCGTGCGGCGATGGCTGAGGTCCGACGGCTCAGCGATGCCGTCCTGATCGGTGGCGCCACGCTCCGCGCCGAGCGATACCGACCGCTGCGTGCGGCGGATCCGGATGGACGTCGTGCCGCTGGTCTAGCAGGTGCCCCAGTGCTCGTGATCGTGACGGGAAGCTGTGATCTGCCCTGGGAGGAACCGGTCTTCACCGAATCCGAGGTGCCACCGGTGGTCGTCACCTCGACGTCAGTGCCGAAAAGTCTCCGAACGCGCGCGCAGGAAGTGTGCAATGTCATCGCCCTGGATGGGGCAACCCTGCGGATGCGAGCCGTCATCGACGCGCTGAACGACCGCGGATTAGCGCGCATCGCCTGCGAGGCAGGTCCACGTCTAGTGGCGCAGATGATCGATGAGGATGTTGTCGACGAACTCGACATTACGTTCTCGCCTGTACTCGCAGGAGCCATCTCGCCGGCGTACCCGGTCACGTCACCACGGCGCTGGCACCTCGAAGAGCACTGGGTGATCGATGGGTTCCTCTTCACCCGGTATCTGAAGAATGGCACGTTAGCCTGATCAAGTGATCACCGCCGAAGCCATCGCGCGCTTGCACAGCGCGTACCCCGGACTTGCGGACGCTCCGGTCGCACCATTCATCATCGACGGCCAGGTGTTCGACACCGACACGTCACCGGTCGTCATGGGTGTCGTGAACCTCTCACGCGACTCGACCTACCGTGAAAGCATCGCCGTGTCGACCGAATCGGCGGTGCGCAAGGCGCGTCTTCAGGTCGCCGAAGGCGCGCACCTCGTGGATATCGGTGCAGAGTCAAGTCGAGCGGATGCTGCTCGTGTTAATGCCCGAGGACAGATCGAACGCCTCGTTCCCGTCATCGAGCAGTGTCGCGAGTCGGGAGTCTCGTTGTCGATCGAGTCGTACGAGCCCGATGTCGTGCGTGCATGCCTTCGAGCAGGTGCGGGCGTCCTGAACCTGACGGGCAGTGACCCCGGAGACGAGATGCTGGCGATGGCAGCGGAGGCGGGTGCCTCCGTCGTGATGTGCTTCGTGCCCGGGGTTCATGTGCGCGACGGTTCGCCGTTCACGATCCACGATGATCCGATCCCGCCGCTCCTCGAGTATTTCGGTCCTCGGATCGAGCGGGCACGGGCCCTGGGAGTGGCATCCCTGGCACTGGACCCGGGACTCGGGTTCTTCTACGGAGCTCACGTCACTCCCCGGGAGAAGTACCTGCACCAGGCGCAGGTGCTGATGCACTCGTTCCGACTGCGCGGACTGGGGTTTCCGGTCTGCCAGATCATGCCCCACGCATTCGATCTGTTCGAGGAGCGCTACCGGCTGGGGGAACCGTTCTTCACGGTGCTGGCCCGGCTCGGAGGTGTGGGCGTCTTCCGCGTGCATGAAGTTCCGGACGTGGCTCGTGTGCTCCGTGCGATGGGTGAACTCTCGATCTGACCGGGAACCACTGGCGTTGAGGGCACCTCCTGGGTCACGATGGAGGTCATCACGCGAGGAGGCCGCATGTCCGAGAACTCCAAGACCCGACTGAGTCGAGCAGCCGCGAAATACAAGCCCCACAGGTCCGAACAGCGATTCTTCGCCGCGCGCACCGACGCTCGGCATGCCTGCGAGGAGCTGCGCTCGATCATCCGACGTTCGGCGATCCACGATTCCATGAAGAAGGACCTGCTGACCGCGGTGTTGCGCGCTGAGGCGATGCTCGTCGCGCTGTCTCCCACGGCACACCATCCCGGTGCCACGGCCAAGGAGATCGCCAAACAGGTGGACCATCTGCGCGTTGCCGAGACCTGGGTTGCCGCGGCGGATCGTGTGCTGACCCGATTGCACGGGGGAGGGCCGGTGACCCTGCGCCACGCGGTGGAGGAGTGCCAGGACGCGGTGATGTGGTGCGTCCGCGCGGAGCGATGGGATGGACATCTGACCGCCGCGGTCACGCGACTCGAGGCCGTCGTCAAGGAAGCGGAGGTGCACGCCTCGCGCAAGGCCGGGTGATCGCCCACGTATGTGATGGTGCAGGCTAAGCCTCCTGGGGCACGTGGGGTGGCGCTGACGGCCCCTCTGGTTTACCCTACAAATTCTGTATGGAATTGGAGCCGACGTGTCCGACACCCCGGAGTCCATGACGATCATCGCTTTCAGCGGTGACCTCGACAAGCTGTGGCCCACCATGATCCTGAGCTCCACGGGAGCGGCCAGCGGGATGGACGTGACCGTGTTCTTCACCTTCTGGGGGCTCTTCCCGCTGGTGCGCGACGACGTACGCATCACCGGCTTCGACCCCATGACCAAGATGCTCGCGGGAATGAACGCCCCCGGCTTCAAGAGGGCGAAACTCTCCAAGCTCAACATGGGCGGTATGGGCAGTTGGATGATGCGCAAGGTCGCCGGCAAGAACAAGGTCCTCCCGCCCGAGCAGCTCTTCGAGATGGCCCAGGACATGGGAGTCAAAATGTGGCCTTGCCAGATGACCATGGACCTCCTCGGCATCAGGCCTGAGCAGATGCGCTCCGGACTCGGTGAGCCCGTGGGTGCGGCCACAGCCCTCGCCCGCATGTCGAAGTCCCAGATCAACCTTTTTATCTAGCCGAACACACCCGAGACGAGGAAACAGTGGAGACGAGCGACGCGATCGATGTGGCGACGACTGTCGATGCCAAGGGGCAGTCGTGCCCGATGCCGATCCTGATGGCCGCCAAGGCCGCCAAGGAGCTGCAGCCCGGTCAAGTGATGCTCATCGAGGCCACCGACAACGGCTCCCGGTCCGATGTCCCGGCGTGGGTCGCGCAGACCGGTAACGAACTCGTGGACTCGCAGGAGGATGACTCCATCCTGCGGTTCTGGGTCCGCAAGAACTGAGGTTCCAGCCCCCGGGTGCTCTGGCATCCTTGCCGCCGTGCCCGAGCCAGTGGTGTGGCAGCCCGACGAGGAGTCCGGTCGCGCCATGCGCGCCCTGGCCGACCGACTCGGAGTCGCGAATTCCCTCGAGGCACATCGGCTCTCGGTGTCCGATCCAGGAATGTTCTGGTCCGTCGCATGGGACGACCTCGGCATCGTGGGTGATCGCGGGGAACGGGCCTGGGTGCCCGGGGGCTTCGATTCCCGATTCTTCCCCGACGCGCGCCTCAATGTCGTCGAGACCTTGCTCGCCGGTGACGGGTCGGATGTGGTCCTCGTCGGCGTCGACGAGGGGAACGCCGCACGCCCGCTCACCCGAGATGATGTGCGCGCGGCCGTCGGTGCTGCTGCGGCGGCGATGCGCGCCGCCGGTGTGGTGGCAGGTGATCGCGTCGCCGCGTGGGCACCCACCATCCCCGAAGTCGCGATCTTTGCACTTGCCGCACTGAGTATCGGCGCGGTCGTATGCACGACCCCGACGGACATGGCCCCGGATGCGGTGCTGGACCGCCTCACTCAGGTCGACCCGGTCCTCCTACTCGTCAGTTCACAGCACACGTACGGCGGTCGGGTTTTCGATGATGCCCCATCCGCCCAGGCCATCGCTCACGGCGTGGCGTCGGTACGCGAGGTGATCGAGCTCGATGGGTGGAATGACTGGGTTGCTCCGTATCTGGGTGCACCACTGGATCCCGTCCCTCTGGCATTCGACCATCCGGGATTCATTCTGTTCACGAGTGGAACAACGGGAAAACCGAAGTGCATCGTGCACTCGGCTGCGGGAGTTCTCCTGAAGGTCCTCAGCGAGCAGGTCTACCACCTGGATATCCGCGCCGGAGATCGCATCACCTTCTATACGACCACCGGGTGGATGATGTGGAACTGGCTGCTGATGGCCCTGGGTGCCCGGGCAACCGTCGTGATGATCGATGGCAGTCCCGTCTGGCCCCGCGCAACGCGCCTCATCGACATCGCAGCGCAACACCAGCTGACCTTCCTCGGTGTCTCGGCGAAGTATCTCGACCTGCTGCGCTCCGAAACACCTCTCGACGTCGACGTGCCAACGCTGCGCACCCTAGGTTCAACCGGCTCACCGCTTGCCCCTGAGTCCTTCGACTTCGTGCGTCGGACATTCGGTCCACACGTGCACCTGGTGTCGATGTCCGGTGGAACGGATATCTGCGGGTGCTTCGTTCTCGGGGATCCGACGCGGCCGCTGCATCGGGGCGAGATACAAGGACCGGCCTTGGGAATGGATGTCGACGTCGTCGATGAGTCGGGGGCGCCCGCAGATGTCGGGGAGACGGGCGAACTAATCTGTCGCAACCCCTTCCCCTCCGTACCCCTCGGTTTCTGGGGTGATGATGGTGCGCGGTTCCATGACGCCTATTTCGCGCGTATCCCCGGAGTGTGGACACACGGTGACTTCATCACGCGCACGGCGTCGGGTGGATTCGTGATCCATGGCCGATCGGATGCCACATTGAACGCGGGCGGAATCCGGATGGGGACCGCGGAGTTCTACCCGGTGGTCAACGACCTTCCCTGGGTCGCGGATTGCGTCGTCGTCGGGGTGAAGCAGGGCCTGGATGAGGTTGTCGCCCTCTTCGTCGTCCCCCGTGAGGGTGCCGAATTCACGGCAGAACGGGCCGACGAGATTCGAACAGCCCTTCGGGAGCGGCGCAGCCCACGCCATGTCCCGGCGATCATCGAGGTGGTCCCTGATGTTCCCCGGACGCGGTCGGGCAAACTCGCCGAGTTGGCCGTCGCCGATGCGGTAAACGGACGTCCCGTTCGCGACCTCACCGGGGTGGCTAATCCGGAGTCCCTCGAGGCCTTCGCGCGCTGGGCGCGAAGCAGGCCGAGTGGCACGGAAGGACGCGTGAAAGTGGGTGATTCTGGGTGAGCGAGCGATTCGACGTCGTCACTGTCGGGCGCGTGAGTGTGGACCTGTATGCCCAGGAGGTGGGCGCGTCCTTCGCTGACCCGCAGACATTCGCCAAGTCCGTGGGTGGGAGTCCCACCAATGTGGCCGTGGCCGCGGCGCGGTACGGGCATTCATCCGTGGTGCTCACCGGAGTGGGTGACGACGCCCTGGGGGAGTACGTCTGTACTCGGCTTGGACAGTGGGGTGTCACGACCGACTACATCGAACGCGTGTCCGGTGTGCGCACGCCCGTGGTACTCGCCGCACTGGACCCTCCGGAGGATCCGACGATCATGTTCTATCGCGGTGAGGCCGCCCCGGATACCCGCATCGCGCGCACGGTGGAGCGCGATGCCATCGTGCGCGACGCTCGCGTGTTCTGGATGAGCCAGGGTGCATTGGCGCAGGGGGAGACAGCGCGCAGCAGCCTGGCGTGGCTGCAGCAGCGAGCCCGTGCAGAGTTCACGATCCTCGACCTCGACTACCGACCCACCATGTGGCCGGACATCGAGACCGCACGCGTGGCCGCACAGCAGGCAATCGCCTGTTCATCCGTCGTAGTCGGAAATCGCGACGAGTGCACGATGGCCCTCGGTGTGTCCGAACCAGATGCGGCCGCAGACGCACTTCTCACGGCAGGTGTATCGCTAGCCATCGTGAAGATGGGCGGCGGTGGAGTGCTGCTTGCCACCGATACCGAGCGGGTGCGCATCGCCCCGGTGCCCATCTCCGTCCTCTGCGGTCTCGGCGCGGGAGATGCATTCGGCGGCGCACTTGCACATGCCCTTCTCGCCGGGTGGGACCTACGTGAGATCGGTGAATTCGCCAACGCCGCGGGCGCCTATGTTGCAACGAAACTCACCTGCGCGGATGCCATGCCGACCGCAGATCAGGTTGAGGCTCTTCGAACCCAGGGAAGGATCGTCTGATGGACCGTCAGAGCTATGCCGGCCTCCTCGAGGCGCGCCTGCGCGACCCCGAGTCCCTTCGCCGCGCTCTGCGCGAACGGCGACGCCGCGATCTCCTGGGCGACGACGGGAATCTGCTGATCGTGGCCGCGGACCACACCGCGCGCGGCATGCTCGCGGTGGGCTCCGATCCCCTCGCCGTTGCCGACAGATTCACCCTGCTCAGCAACCTCGTCGCCGCCCTCGCGCTCCCGCAGGTGGACGGGGTACTCGCCAGCGCCGATCTGCTGGAGGAACTCGCACTCCTCGGCGCCCTCGACGGGAAACTCGCACTCGGCACGATGAATCGTGGCGGCATCATCGGTGCACGGTGGGAACTCGATGATCGCCTCACCGCGTATGACTCCGATCACGTCGAGGAATTCGGTCTCGACGGTGGCAAGGTCCTGCTCCGAATCGAAGCGACGGACCCGGGGGTCGCCCGCACGCTCGAGATGGTCGCCGCGATCACGACCGAGCTCTCGGATCGGCGGATCATGTGCCTCATCGAGCCGTTGCCGTATCTCAAGGATGAGGCCGGTCGGGCGCGGCTGGACACCTCGGTCGAGGAACTTGTGCGCGTGGTCGCCATCGCCTCGGGTCTGGGTTCCTCATCGGCGTACACATGGCTGAAGATCCCGGCGGTCGATCGCATGGCCGAGGTGGCCGGTGCTACGACCATGCCGATCCTCATGCTCGGCGGTGACCCCGGGGACCGCGCTGAGGCGGTCTTCGCTCTCTGGCGGGCCGCGATGGCGCAGCCCAACGTGCGGGGACTCGTCGCAGGTCGTGCTTTGCTGTACCCCTCCCACGGCGATGTGGTGCATGCCGTCACCGCAGCCGCTTCCATCGTCCACGGCTGAGGCGGAGATGACCTGGTTCCTCCCTGCGGGTAGCGCATCGACCGCGGACTCGCTCGTCGACGTCACGCCGGAGCGCGCCGGATGGCCCTACAGCGGGATGCGGATCGTGGAACTGGCGCGCGGCCCCGTCTCAGTCTCACTCGCCCGCGATGAGGCGGTGATCGTGCCGCTGTCCGCCGAGAACGTGACCGTCACGATCGATGGCGTCACGTACACGCTCAACGGCCGCATCGGAGTCTTCGATGCAGTGAGTGACTGGATCTACGCACCCGTTGGAAGCGACGTCCAGATCAGCGGCAGCGGAGGAGAGGTTGCGATCTGCACCGCGCGCGCCAGCCAGGTGTTCCCGGTTGCGTATGTGCCCGCGACGGACGTGCCCGTGGAGGTACGTGGTGCCGGGCGCGCCACTCGCCAGGTGACCAACATCGCAACTCCCGACTCCTTCCAAGGCGCACACAAGATCAACGTGTGCGAGGTGATCACCCCGGGAGGGAACCTGTCCTCGTGGCCGCCGCATCGACACGACGGAATCGGTGACTGCACAACGATGAACGAGGAGATCTACTACTTCCGCATGGGACGCGGGGACTCACCACATGGGGATCCACTCGGGCAGGGGCTCATGCACGTGTACACCGTGGATGGTCGTGTCGATGAGACGTTGACTGTGCGCGATGGCGACATCTACCTGCTCCCCGAGGGGTACCACGGACCCACCGTGGCACCGCCGGAATACCCGATGTACTTCCTCAATGTCCTCGCGGGACCGGCCGAGGAGCGCACCATGGCGTTCTGCGATGACCCGGACCACCACTGGATCCGCGCATCGTGGGCCGACCAGGAACAGGACCCACGTCTGCCGATGACCTCGGCCATCTCGAG
Organism: Candidatus Nanopelagicales bacterium; assembly: GCA_044375955.1. Classification (GTDB taxonomy): domain Bacteria; phylum Actinomycetota; class Actinomycetes; order S36-B12; family S36-B12; genus VGCC01. The sequence goes on from JBILLS010000004.1 coordinate 24,452, forward strand.
GACCCGCGCGTGACGGACGTGCGCGTCGGCGTGATCGGTGCCGGGCGCATCGGCTCACTGCACGCACGCATCGTGGCCGAGGACACCCCGGGTGCTGTGTTGGCAGCCGTCGCCGATGTGCATGCGCCCAGTGCGGAGAGTGTCGCGAGCCGGTTCCGCGTCCCCGCGATGAGCGTCGAGGACGTGATCGCCGACCCGGGGGTGGACGCGGTGGCGATCTGCACGAGTACGGACACGCACGTCGACCTCATCGTGGCGGCAGCCGGGGCGGGGAAGGCCGTGTTCTGCGAGAAGCCGATCAGCCTGGACCTGCCAGCAGTGGATCGTGCACTGGCCGCGGTCGCAGAGGCCGGGGTTCCCTTCATGGTGGGTTTCAACCGTCGGTTCGATCCGGCTCATCGCTCGGTCCACGACGCCGTCGTCGACGGAGTGGTGGGACAGGTGCACGTGGCCCGCATCTCGAGCCGCGATCCGTCACCGCCCCCACTCGACTACATCAGGGTCAGCGGGGGGATCTTCGTCGACATGATGATCCACGACTTCGACATGGCCAGGTTCGTCGTGGGCTCACCCGTGGTGGAGGTCTACGCCAAGGGTGCGGTCCTGATCGATCCCGCGATCGGCGAGGCCGGTGACTTCGACACCGCATCGGTGATGCTCACCCACGCGAACGGCGCTGTGACGATGATCGACAACAGTCGTCAGGCGGTCTACGGCTACGACCAGCGGGTGGAGGTGTTCGGCTCCCTCGGCATGGCTGCATCGGAGAATCCGGATGTCCACAGCGGGATCACCGTCACCCGCGAAGGATTGCGCGGCCAACTCATTCCGCACTTCTTCCTAGAGCGGTACGCGGAGTCCTATCGTCGGGAGTGGCGGGCGTTCATCGACTATGTGCGTGATGGCGGCCCCTCACCGGTTCCCGGCTCCGACGCCCGTGCACCGGTGGTTCTGGGACTGGCCGCCGGGGAATCGGCGCGCACGGGTCTGCCCGTGCGCGTCACGCAGGGCTGACGATCCGACCCGGAGGCAGTCGGGTCTCCACGACTTCCTCCCCCACGCGCTCCACTCGGTAGGCCGCGGATCCTGTTGCGGGATCGGTGTCACGATCGCAGATCACCTCGACGGGAGTGGTGCCCTCGTAGAGGATGCCGACGTAGTCGTCGGTGGCATAGGACGTGGGGAGCACACCATCGCCGACCAGTTGATGGAGGAGCGGGCGCCGCTGTTCCTCCGAGTCGTAGTGAACCCCGTTGCCGAAGGGCAGCAGCGCGAGGGCGTTCGTCACCGGGCGCAGGACCGCGCCGAAGGAATCGGTGGGACCGCCGACATGCCAGCAGATGGAGCCCGCGCTCACCCCCGCCAGGATGGTTCCGGATTCCCATGCCTCGCGCATCGCCATGTCCACGCCGTGGAGGCGCCAGAGGGCGAGCAGGTTCGCGACACTGCCCCCACCCACCCAGATCAGGTCCGCACTCGGTAGTAACTCCGCGGGATTGCGATTGGGTTGCGTGAACAGTGCCAGGTGATCCACGTCGCATGAGCTGCCGGCGAGCGCGGAGTACATCTGGGCGAGGTAGGTGGGGTCATCACCGGACGCGGTCATCACCAGGACGACGCGTGGACGTTCCTTGCCAGTGAGCTCGAGGGCCCGCAGGAACGTGCGCCCGGGCCGTTGCACACCCCAGAGTCCGGTTCCGACGAAGCCACCGCTGGTCGCCAGGATGCGAGGAGTCACGGGCACGTTCTACTGCACCGGTGTCACTGAGTTAGCATCGGGATGCGCCCGCTGGCAGGAAGGCTGTCGGCGCGCACTCCCCAGGGAATATCCGTGAGTCGTCCTACTCGCATGCATGAATTCGATCCGCACCTCATGGGAACCGTGCTCGGCTATGTGACCGAGCGTCTTGCGTTGACCGAACCGCCCATCGACGGGCTCGGTGATCGGGAAGCCATGCGCACAGCGCTCCAGGGATTGATCGGTGACGATCCGCGCGATCCCCGCGAGGTGCTCGACGTCTACGTGGACCACCTCGCGGACACGATCATGTCCGCCGACAGTCCCCGTTTTCTCGCCTTCATCCCGGCGGCCCCCACCGAGGCGGCGCTGCTCTTCGACATGGTCGTCTCGGCCGCGTCGCTGCAGGGGTGCTCGTGGCTCGAGGCGGCCGGTGCCGTGATGGCGGAGAACCAGGCCCTCGAAACGCTTGCGCGCATCGCCGGGATGCCGCCCACCGCAGGGGGTGTGTTCGTCTCCGGCGGCTCCGCGGGGAACCTCTCCGCCTTGGTGGTCGCCCGCGACACCGCGCGGCATCGGCGCGGTGAGCAGGACAACAGATTCCAGGTGATCGTCAGTGACCAGTCGCACTCGTCCATCGCGAACGCATTGAACATCTGCTGGATGGAGCCGCTCGTCATCACCACGACGCAGGGCCGACTCACGCGCGGGGATCTGCATCGGCAACTCGAGGGACGGGACCTCTCGCGCGTCGCCGCCATCGTCGGTACCGCCGGCACCACCAATGCCGGGATCATCGACGATCTCGACGCGTGCGCCGATCTCGCTCAGGAGCACGGGTGGTGGTTCCACGTCGACGGCGCCTACGGCGGGGCCGGAATGCTCGATGATCGCGTCCGCGACCGCTACCGGGGAATCGAGCGGGCCGACAGTCTTGTGATGGACCCCCATAAGTGGTGGTTCGCTCCCTTCGACTCGGCCGCGTTGATCTATCGCGAGCCCCGTCTTGCTCGGGCCGTCCACACCCAGGACGCGTCCTACCTGGATGTGATCCACACCGATGACTCGGAGTTCAACCCCAGCGATCTCGCTTTCCACCTCACGCGCCGTGCCCGCGGCATGGCGTTGTGGTTCTCCCTGGCGGTCAATGGGCTCGACGCCTACCGTGACGCGGTCCGTGCGGCCAACGACATCGCCCGCTACGCGGCGGACCGCATTCGCGAGACCCCGGGTCTGGAATTGCTCCGTGAACCCGACCTGTCGGTCGTGCTCTTCCGAGTGGAGGGTTGGTCCCCGGCCGACTACGACGCCTGGGGTGACCGTCTCCTGCGCGAGCAGATCGCCTTCGTCACCCCGAGCAAGTGGCGCGATGAGACCGTGGCGCGATTGGCCTTTCTGCACCCGGCCACGTCCACCGACGTGGTCGACGAGGTCCTAGCGACGCTGCAGTAGTCGCCAGACGCCGGGCAGGAGTCCCGCCGCCGCGGCGATCTTGATCGCGTCCCCGATGAGGAACGGCAGCACGCCCAGGCTGAAGGCCTCGATCCACGTGACGTCGATGGCGAACTTCAACCAGGTGACGCCGACCGCGTAGATCGCCAGGTTCCCGACGACCATGAGCCCGGCGGTGCGCAGAACACTGTGGGTGGCGCCACGCTCCGCGAGGCGGCCGACGATGTAGGCGGCCAGGACGAACCCGAGGATGTAACCGAAGGAGGCGAGGGCGAACCCGGAGGCACCCTGGGAGAACCAGGGCACACCCGCGACTCCGGCCACCACGTACAGCAGCATCGACAGAACACCGCGCAGGGATCCCAGGCTGGCACCCACGAGGAGGACCGCGAAGGTCTGCAGGGTCAGGGGGACGGGGGTGAAGGGCAGGGGGATCGCCACCTGGGCGCACAGTCCTACGAAGGCAGCACCCCCCACGACGAGGGCGATCTGGGCCAGCCACGTGCGGGCTGCGAAGTCCGCGAGGACGCGGGGTGCCGGGGTGGCCAGTGCCATGGAACCTCCAGGTCGGTGGTGTGCCGCACTGTAGCGAAGGGGCGCTCGGGTTATCCTGGCCATGCATGTGATCCGTCGGGAAGTCGCTGGGGAAGGCGTCCTTCACGAAGGAGGGTCACATGACGGTCGTCGTGCATGCGCAGACCGCGGAGGGATCCGCGGCGGCTGCGCGCGGAGTGCTGTTCGTGCACTCGGTTCCCGGTGCGGTGTGCCCGCATATCGAATGGGCCCTGGCCAGGGTGTTCGCGGCCACGGTGACCATCGACTGGACACCGCAACCGATTGCGCCCGGGGCTATGCGTGCGGAGATCCTGTGGTCCGGGCCGACCGGAACCGGTGCCCGCATCGCGAGCACCCTGCTCGCCTTCACTCAGGCGCGCTACGAGGTGACGGAGGATCCGTCCGGCGAGCGTGAGGGTGAGCGTTTCGTCGCCACCCCGAGTCTGGGGCTCTTCCGCGCCACGATCGGTGTGCACGGTGACGTGATGGTGCACGAGGACCGCCTGCGCAGCGCGCTCGCGCACACATCGGCCACCGGTGAGTCACTCGCCGACGAAGTGCGGCGGTTGATCGGACAGCCCTGGGATGAGGAACTCGAACCCTTCCGGGTTGCGCACGCGGACTCGACCGTGCGGCTCCTTCACGAGGTGGTCTGACTAGAGCGGGATGTTCCCGTGCTGACCACGTACGCCCGGGGTGTCCCAGATGACTTTCGCCACGGCCGTGCGGGTTCGCGTGGGGTCCACGACTTCGTCGACGACGCCCATCTCGATCGCCCGCGCGATGCCACCCGAGATGACCTCGTGCTCTGCGGCCAACTCCAGCTCGACCTGCTCCCGTGATTCCTCGGGGAGTTCCGCGAGGCGCCTGCGGTGCAGGATGCGCACGGCGGCCACCGAACCCATGACCGCCACCTCGGATGTTGGCCACGCATAGACGCGGGTAGCGCCGAGGGATGCCGAGTTCATCGCTACATACGCACCGCCGTAGGCCTTACGCGTCACCACGGTGACCCGCGGCACGACGCACTCCGCGAATGCGTGCAGGAGTTTCGCTCCGCGCCGCACGACGCCCTCCCACTCCTGGCCGAGCCCGGGGAGGTAGCCGGGGACGTCGACGAGGACGACCAGCGGTACCGAGAACGCATCGCACATGCGCACGAAGCGGGCCGCCTTCTCCGCGCTCGCGGAGTCGAGGCAGCCACCCAGGCGGAGCGGGTTGTTGGCCACGATGCCGACGGTGCGACCCCCGAGGCGACCCAATCCGACGACGATGTTCGGTGCCCAGCGCGCATGGAGTTCCATGAACGTGCCCGCATCCACGAAGCCTTCGACGAGGGGATGGACGTCGTAGGCCCGGCGTGAGGACTCGGGCAGGAAGACGCCGAGGTCGATGTCCTCGATGGTTGACATGTCCATGGAGCCCTGGGATCCGAGGAGGTGGACCAGCCCGCGGGCCTGGTCGAGTGCCTCCTGTTCGGACTCGGTCGTGATGTGGACGACACCGCTGCGACGTCCGTGGGGTTCGGGGCCGCCGAGGGTGTCCATGTCGACGTTCTCACCGGTCACCGACCGCACGACCTCCGGCCCGGTGACGAAGATCCGGCCCGCGGGTCCGAGCACGACGATGTCGGTGAGTGCGGGTCCGTAGGCCGCACCACCGGCGGCGGGTCCCAGGACTACGGAGATCTGCGGCACCTTGCCCGAAGCGCGTGTCATCGCCGCGAAGACGCGACCGACGCCGTCGAGACTGGCCACACCCTCGCGCAATCGAGCGCCACCGGAGTGCCAGAGCCCGACGATCGGGCAGGAGTCCGCGAAGGCTCGGTCGTAGGCGGTGACGATGGCGCGACATCCCTCATTGCCCATCGCGCCGCCCTGGACAGTGGGATCGGTGGCGAAGGCAACGACGGGTGTCCCGTGGGCCCGGCCGACAGCCACGAGAACGCCGCGGTCGTCCTCGGGTGTGATGGTCGTGAAGGTCGCGTCGTCGAAGAAGTGGGCGAGACGTGCGCGTGGGGATCGTGGATCGAGTTCGTCGCTCATCTCATGCGGTCCGGAACACGACGGCGACGTCGTGTCCACCGAATCCGAAGGAGTTGTTGAGCGCTGCGAGGTCTCCTGCTGGGAGTGGGCGCGGTTCCCCGCTCGCCACATCGAGGTCGATGGCGGGATCCTGGGTGACAAGGTTGGCGGTCGGAGGCACGAGTCGATCACGGAGCGCCAAGATGGCGAAGATCGACTCGACGGCCCCCGCGCCACCGAGCAGGTGTCCGGTCATCGATTTCGTGCCCGTGACGATCGCGTGATCGGTGTCGGCGCCCAGTGCGCGCCGGATCGCTACTGCCTCCGCGATGTCACCCTGGGGAGGTGAGGTGGCGTGCGCGTTGATGTGCACGATGTCTGCGGGGGAGAGGCCTGCATCGGCGAGGGCTTCGGTGATCGCCCGGGCAGCACCCGCGCCGTCCGGATCCGGCTGCGCGATGTGGTGACCGTCGGAGGTGAGACCCGCCCCACCGTAGACGGCATGGATGCGTGCACCCCGGGCGCGCGCGAACTCCTCGGACTCGAGGACGAGGATGCCGGCACCTTCGCCCATGACGAATCCATCACGGTCGACGTCGTAGGGACGCGATGCCCGTGCCGGATCGTCGTTGCGCGTCGACAGGGCGCGCATCGAGGCGAACCCGGCCATCGTGATCGGGTGGATGACCGCCTCCGTCCCTCCGGCGATGACGACGTCTGCGCGTCCGGTCTGGATCATGCGTGCCGCATAGGAGATGGCCTCGGCACCGGACGCGCACGCACTCACCGGTGTGTGGACGCCTGCGCGGGCACCGACCTCGAGGCCGACGATCGCCGCGGGGCCGTTGGGCATGATCATCGTGACCATGTGCGGGGAGATACGCGAGGGTCCGCGCTCGAGCAGGAGGTCGTAGGCCTCCATCAGCGAGGTAAGCCCGCCCATGCCCGTCGCGATGACGGTGCCCAAGCGCTCGGGATCGACCTCCGGTGCGCCGGCATCGGCCCAGGCCTCGCGTGCGGCGATCAGTGCCGCCTGCTGGGCACGGTCCATGCGACGGGCTTCGACGCGGTCCAGTACGTCGCCGGGCGGGACCTTCAGGTGACCCGCGATCTTCGACGGCTGCTCGGCGACCCAGTCCGCGTCGATCGTGCTGATCCCGGATGTACCCGCCAAGGCGGCATTCCAGGAACTGGCCACATCCCCACCGAGGGGTGTGGTCATTCCCAGGCCGGTGACCACGACTGTGCGCGACATGGTGGTTACGAGTGCGCCTCGATGTAGGCGACGGCATCGCCCACGGTCTTGAGGTTCTTCACCTCTTCATCGGGGATCTTGACCCCCCACTTGTCCTCGGCGGCCATGACGACCTCCACCATGGACAGGGAGTCGATGTCCAAGTCGTCGACGAACGACTTGCTCGGCTGCACGTCGTCCACGGGAACACCGGCGACCTCGTTCACGATGCCGGCCAGGCCGACCAGGATCTCTTCCTTGCTCATCTCGTACCTTCCTTCGAGGGGTCATCCCACGCGGGGGACATTCTGTCGGGTCGCTAGGGCAGGGTCACGACCTGCGCCGCGTAGACCAGGCCGGCGCCGAATCCCACGATCAGGGCGGTTCCCCCGTGGGGTGCCTCCCCGGTGGCCAGCATCCGGTCCATGGCGAGGGGGATCGAGGCGGCCGAGGTGTTCCCGGTGAACTGGATATCCCGGGCGACCGGGATGCTCGCGGGCAGTCCCATGGCCTTGATCATGGCGTCGGTGATGCGATTGTTGGCTTGATGCGGGATGAAGGCGTCGAGATCCTCGGCGGTGACGCCTGCGGCCTCGAGTGCCCGGTGGCACACCTTGGCGATCTCCGACACCGCCCAGCGGAAGACCTGCTGCCCATGCATGACCAGCGTGGGGAAGTCGCCACCCTGATCACGGAAGTCGATCAGGGACTGCGACATGGTGATGGCCTCGTTCTGCGAACCGTCGGCGCCCCAGACGACCGGGCCGATGCCGTTGACATCCGAAGGTCCGACGACGACCGCTCCCGCACCGTCGGCGAAGAGGAATGCCGAGCTCCGGTCGTCGAGGTTGACCCACTCGCTGAGCTTCTCGACACCGACGACGAGGACGTGCCGCGCACTACCGGCGCGGATCATGTCGGATGCGAGTCCGATGCCGTAGCAGAAACCGGCACATGCCGCGGAGATGTCCATCGCGGCGGCGTTGACGGCTCCGATGTGATGACTGAGGACTGCCGCGGCGGACGGGGTCTGATACGGATGGGTCACCGTGGCCGTCAGCACCATGTCGATCTGGGTGGGGTCGACTCCCGCACGGGCCAGCGCCATGATCGACGCCTCGCGACCCATGTCGACGACGCTTTCGTCGGGCCGCGCCCACCGACGTTCGATGATGCCCGAGCGTTCTCGGATCCACTCATCCGAGGAATCGATGCGTTCGCAGATCTCCGCGTTGGTGACGACGCGCTCAGGTCGGTAACTGGCGACGCTCATGATCCGGGCGAATGCCGCCCCCGTCGTCGTCGCCAGGGGCGCGCTCACGCGTGCATCTCCCTGCTGATCGGGTGCAGCCGAAGAAGCGGCTGACCGGGATTGACCGGATCACCGTTCTCGGCGAGCCATTCGACGATGTGGCCTCCGTGTGGCGCCTCCACCGTCAGTGATTCGCGGAGGTTCGCGACCGTGCCGACGATGGAACCGGGTGCGAACTCGAAACCGGTGGCCGCATCGGCAACGCGGGTGAACGTGCCCTTCGCGGGGGACACAATCAGGCGCCACGTGGGTTTGCCGTCGAGGGGCGAGATGGTGCCGTGGTCACGGATCAGGGTCCACGCCGCGTCGAGGTCATCGGGAGTCTTGACCGCCAAGGTCTCCACTCCCGGCAACGCGCGCTTGGCCAGGCCTGTGAGCGTTCCCGCCGGGGGGATCTCGATGATCGCGGTGACACCAAGGTCTGCCATGGTCCGCATGCACAGATCCCACCGTACCGGATTGCTGACCTGGGAGACGAGGCGGCGCAGCACCTCGCGTCCGTCGTGGATCACCTGGCCATCGGCATTCGAGATCAGGCGCAAGCGCGGGTCATGGGTGCTGATGGACTGCGACAGCCGCTCGAGATGGGACACCGCGGGCGCCATGTGCTCGGTGTGGAACGCGCCGGCAACCTCGAGGGCACGTACGCGTGCGCCCTCGGGTGGCGCCTCCGCGAAGGCGGCCAACTGATCGAGGGTTCCCGCGACCACGACCTGGCCCGCACCGTTCATGTTCGCGGGGGTGAGACCTGCACTGCGCGCCGCGGCCGCGACGGCCTCCGGGTCACCTCCGAGGACGGCACTCATGCCGGTGGGGGTGATCGCGGCCGCACGCGCCATCGCAGCGCCGCGTTCACGCACGAAGATCATCGCCTGCTCGGCGGAGAGCACGCCAGCGCCAACCGCCGCGGTGATCTCCCCGACGGAATGCCCCGATCCGGCACCGATCGATGCATAGGCGGCCGACGGGTGCGGGAACAGGGTGAGCAGGCTGACCAGGCCGGCGCCGACGATGAGCGGCTGGGCGATGGATGTATCGCGGATCGTGTCCGCATCGGAGACCGTTCCATGCGTGATGAGATCGATGCCGGACACGATGGACAGCCATTCGAGTCGCTCGCGAACACCGGGCACCTCGAGCCAGGGTGTCAGGAAGCCCGGGGTCTGTGCCCCTTGACCGGGGGCGACGACAACGAGCACGGGCACGGCCTTCCGAGACGGCGACGCGTGCAACCTACCGCAACGGGACTAGCCGACGTTGACGCCGACGATGCTTCCGACGAGGTACGTCACGGCGGCGGCGCCGACCCCCCAGAGGAGTTGACGCCCGGCCGAGAAGAAGGCCCCTCGCCCGGAGAAACGACCCACGAGGCCACCCACGATGATCAGTCCCGCGACCGCCATGACGATGGCGGTGATGAGTGCGGCGACACCGCTGAGTAGCGCGTAGGGGATCACCACCACCGATGCTCCGATGGCGAAGGCGATGAAACTTGAGGCGGCCGCCTTCCACGCGGAGCCGAGGTCACCGGGATCGAGTCCGAGTTCCTCGCGGACCAGGGTGTCCAGGGCGGTGTCCGGATTGGTCATGAGGCGGCGCGCCAACTGTGCGGCTTCCTCGCGGGGGACACCTTTGGCCCGGTAGATCAACTCGATCTCGCGCTGCTCCTCCTCCGGCTTCTCCTTCAACTCGGATGCCTCGAGTGCGATCTCGCGCTTGAACAGGTCGCGTTGGCTCGCCATGGACACGTACTCGCCGGCTGCCATGGAAAACGCCCCGGCGAGCAGGCCGGCGAGACCGGCGAAGAGAACGGTGGAGTTGTCGATGGCACCGGCGATGCTGGCCCCGGCGAATCCCATGACGAGTGCGGTGTTCGAGACCAAGCCGTCGCTCACGCCGAAGATCGCGGCGCGGATCGAACCCGACTTATCCGCACGGTGCCAGGGTTCCCCGTCTCCCTGCTTCAGCGTGCGATGCGGGAACGTGCCTTCCGGCAGGACCGGCACGACATGCCCGTCCTTGAGTGCGCGGAACATCTCTGCGTGACGGCGCTCGTCCGCGGACATCGTGGCACCGGCCTCGGGCTCGTCGTCGTACATGCCCGCGTTGGCGCCCTCGGTCTCCTCGAGCACATCGAGGATGGAGGTGAGGCCCAGGGAGCGTGCCCGGGCGACGAGCTGGACATCGTCGGGGGCCAGCGATGACGGAACGGGGGGGATCGCCACCCCGTACTCCTCGCACTTGGCGACCCAGTGCGCCGCGTGATCGTCTTCGATGTCGGCGAGTTCGAGGAGTGCCTCACGCCGCTCGCCGTCGGTCGTCTCGGCGAGTGCCCGATAGAGGAGCGACGCGTTGCGTTCTGCTTCCAAGTAGGTGAGGAAGCGCCGCGGATCCGAACTCATCCCGAGCCCTCCGTGTTCCCCGCGTCCGCGGCGGCGGGGTCCTTGAGCTGGTACTTCTCGATCGCATCGGCGACGGATGCGGTGGGCACTTCCCCGGATTCCGCGAGCGAAGCGAGTGTCTGCACGGTTATCGACTCCGCATCCACGAGGAAGTGGCGACGCAGTGCACCGCGAGTATCGGAGAGGCCCCAGCCATCGGTGCCGAGTGACACGAACCGCTGCGGCACCCACTCGCGGATCTGGTCCTGCACGGCGCGCATCCAGTCCGAAACGGCGATCACCGGTCCGGGTCGTCCGGTCAGAGCTTCGGTGACGAAGGGCACGTGGGGGGTGTCGGTGGGATGGAGGAGGTTGTGCCGATCGCAGGCGAGTCCCTCGCGGCGCAACTCGTTCCACGACGTCACCGACCACACGTCGGCGACGACACCCCAGTCCTGGGCGAGGAGTTCCTGGGCGCGCAGCGCCCAGTTCACGCCCACACCACTGGCGAGGATCTGTGCGCGCGGTCCGGTGCCCGTACCGGGGGAGAGCAGGTACATGCCCTTGAGCAGGGCCTCGACGTCCAGGCCTTCGGGCTCCGCCGGTTGCGGATAGGGCTCGTTGTAGACGGTGAGGTAGTAGAAGACGTCCTCGGAATCCGGGCCGTACATCCGACGCAAGCCGTCCTTGACGATGTGTCCGAGTTCGTACCCGTAGGCCGGGTCGTAGGCGACCACCGCGGGGTTGGTGCTGGCCAGCAGGTGCGAGTGACCGTCCTCGTGTTGGAGGCCCTCGCCATTGAGTGTGGTGCGTCCCGCGGTGGCCCCGAGGACGAACCCGCGGGTCATCTGATCGCCCGCGGCCCAGAATCCATCACCCGTGCGCTGGAATCCGAACATCGAGTAGAAGATGTAGATCGGGATCATCGGCTCATCGTGGGTGGAGTACGAGGTACCGACGGCGGTGAACGATGCCACCGATCCGGCCTCGTTGATTCCTTCATGCAGGATCTGACCGGTCTCGGATTCCTTGTAGCTGAGGATCAATTCCCGATCGACGGATGTGTACTGCTGACCGTGCGGTGAGTAGATCTTCGCCGTGGGGAACAGGGAATCCATGCCGAAGGTGCGGGCCTCGTCGGGGATGATCGGCACGATGCGCGCACCGATCCCCTCATCGCGCATGAGGTCCTTCAACAGGCGCACGAACGCCATCGTGGTGGCCACGGGCTGCTTGCCGGATCCACGCCGGGTCACTTCGTAGTGGGAGTCCGCGGGAAGTGCGAGTGGACGTGCCTTCTGGCGGCGCGTGGGCAGTGATCCACCCAACTGACGCCGGCGATCCATGAGGTACTGGATATTCGGATCCTCTGGACCGGGGTGGTAGTACGGCGGGAGATAGGGATCGAGTGCCGAATCCGGGATCGGCAGGTAGAGCCTGTCGCGGAACTCGCGCAGGTCCTCCACCGACAATTTCTTCATCTGATGCGTGGCATTGCGCGCCTCGAAGTGGGATCCGAGGGTCCAGCCCTTGATGGTCTTGGCCAGGATCACCGTCGGCTGACCGGCGTGGTTCACCGCCGACTCGTAGGCCGCATACATCTTGCGATAGTCATGCCCGCCACGCTGGAGCGACCAGATCTGGTCATCGGTCCAGGACTCGACGAGTTGCGCGGTTCGAGGGTCGCGCCCGAAGAAGTGCTCGCGGACGAAGGCGCCGTTCTCGGCCTTGTATGTCTGGAAGTCACCATCGGGGGTGTTGTTCATCAGGTTGACGAGTGCGCCGTCGCGATCCGCGGCGAGGAGTTCGTCCCATCCGCGCCCCCAGACGACCTTCAGCACGTTCCATCCCGCGCCTCGGAACAAGCTCTCCAACTCCTGGATGATCTTGCCGTTTCCGCGCACGGGACCGTCCAGGCGCTGCAGGTTGCAGTTCACCACGAAGATCAGGTTGTCCAGTTCCTCACGAGCGGCAAGGGTCAACGCACCGACGGCATCGACTTCGTCGGTCTCGCCATCACCCAGGAAGGCCCAGACTTTCTGGGCGGACACGTCCTTGATGCCGCGGTGCGTCAGGTACTTGTTGAACCGAGCCTGGTAGATCGCATTGAGGGGCCCGAGACCCATCGACACGGTCGGGAACTGCCAGAACCACGGCATGAGTCGGGGATGCGGGTAGGAGGGCAGGCCCCCTGCGGGATGCGACAACTCCTGGCGGAAGCCATCCATCTGCGCCTCGGTGAGGCGCCCCTCGACAAAGGCGCGCGCGTAGATGCCGGGTGAGGCATGACCCTGGATGAAGAGTTGGTCGGCGCCGTCGGGGTGATCCGGGCCCTTGAAGAAGTGGTTGAACCCAACCTCGTACAGGGTGGCCGAGCTCGCGTAGGTGGAGATGTGTCCACCGACGGAGACTCCAGGGCGCTGCGCCCGGTGGACCATGATCGCCGCGTTCCACCGGATGATGTTGCGGATCTCCCGCTCCACGTATTCGTCGCCGGGGAAGAAGGGCTCACGCTCCGGCGAGATCGTGTTGATGTAGTCGGTGCTGCGCAGGCTGGGGACCCCGACGTTGCGCTCGGCCGCGCGCCGGAGGAGCGAGAGCATCACGTAGCGGGCCCGGTGGTTGCCCGAGCGCTCGACCAGGGCGTCGAAGGAGTCCAACCACTCGCCGGTCTCATCCGGATCGACGTCCACGTACTGCGTGGGGAGCCCTCCGGCCAGGAGGGGATCTCGCTCACGGGGGGTTGTCACGTGGACCTCCGTTCGCCCAGCGATCGGGGTCTCCGCCGCTGGTGGTGACGTGCTGCGATACCTCCCATCCTTCCCCATCTCTCCACCCACGCGCGCCTCGGGCCGACGGATTGTCCGGATGCGCTTGCCAAGGCGCCCCCATTTCGGTGGACTACCTCCTGAGCCCGACGATTCGGGCCCCTACTGTGAGGAGAGATGTGGCCGCGTCCGCGGGAGACGGCAAGGAACGGGCCGGTCGGTTGGGCCTGGAAGCCGGTCTCACGGTGCAGGAACTCGGCTACGACTCCGACGTCGACGAGACCCTCCGCGCCGGGATCGAGGCGATCATCGGTGCCGAGCTTGTCGACGAGGAATTCGACGACGTCGTCGATGTCGTGGTGCTGTGGTGGCGTGACGACGACGGCGACCTGGTCGATGCCCTCGTGGATGCGATCGGGCCGCTGGCCGATCACGGTGTGGTCTGGCTCCTGACCCCCAAGCCCGGCCGCGATGGCCACATCGAGCCCGAGGACATCTCGGATGCCGCCCCCACAGCCGGACTCCAGCAGACCACGACGATCAGTGCGGGGTCCGACTGGCAGGGAACTCGTTTGGTTGCACCGCGATCGAAAAGATGATTTCGCCTGGGGAGGCATGACATGTCGCAATCACAGCTCTCCGTGGGCCAGGTGGCCCCGGATTTCGTCGCTAAGAACCAGTTCGGGGACGAGGTGCGTCTCTCGGACTTCCGGGGCACGAAGAACGTGCTCGTGATGTTCTATCCGTTCGCGTTCACGAACCTGTGCACCCAGGAGCTGTGCACCATCCGCGACCGGGCACCCGAGTTCGAGAACGACACCACCGAGGTGCTGAGCATCTCCTGCGACTCGCCCTACACCCTGAAGGTGTTCGCGGAGTCGGAGAACCTCGACCACCAGTTGGTCAGCGACTTCTGGCCGCACGGGGAGATCTCCCGGGCCTACGGGGTCTTCCTCGAAGACAAGGGATTCGCCACGCGCGGCTCCTTCGTCATCGACAAAGAGGGTGTTATCCGGTGGATGGTGGTCAATGGTCCCGGTGAGGGGCGCAATGCCGACGACTACGCCGCCGCCCTGGCGGCCCTCGACTAGTCGAGGTGCGCGATCGCGCCCATGGGTGTGAACTAGAGGTCCGTGGCCGCCCGGGCCCGAGACCGAGGCGGCCACGGACTACTCGTCCGGCGGGGTCTCGGTTGCCGAAGCCTGATTGATCCGGTTCACGTGGGAGACGATCCCGCCGATCAATGCGATCTGCGCCGTCGCGTCGACGCCGCGCACCGCCTCGTGCGCCTCGGTGCGCCCGAGGGAGGTGGCCGGATCCTCGGCGGCGACGTTCTCGGCCGCCATCGCGATGAGGTCGGCCAGGGGGTTCACGGCTTCCGGTGGCAGGTTCGAGGGGCCCTGGCCGCGGAGGTCCGCGGCGAGGGAGAGCACCCGGGCGCTCATGGTCTGATTCGCGGTCATCGTCGCTTCGAGTCGCTCGACGTCGGTTGCCGACGTGCGGGGGTTCCAGCGACGGTTGCGGCTCAGGTCTTCGAACTGCACGGCGAGTCCGAGTACCCGGTTGCGTAACTCCACGGCCTCGTCGAATCGGGTGTTCGCGATGGCAGGAGTGAGCCCGTCACGGAGGTCCTGCGCGATCTGATTGAGCAGGTCGCTCAATGCCTGCTGGACCTCGTCCATTTCTGTGCGCAGCGCCCGCGACTCCTTGGTCGGTGCGGTGAGGAGGGTGGCGATCAATGCGAATACCGCCCCCACACCCACACCGAGGAAGCGCTCGACGGCGAGTTCGGTGGTCAGGTGCGTGCCCACGACGAGGATCACCGTGACGGCGAGGCTCGCCGCGACGAACGGGGATTCCTCCGGTGATGCGATGCGCATGATGCGCGCCATCGCGAAGGACAGCAGCACGAGCAGCAGGATGACGATCGGGTTGCTGCCGATCAGCGACACGATTCCCAGAGCGATCGCGCCACCGATGAGGGCACCGAGCACCTGGAACAGGCTTTCCTTGATGGCGCTGTGGAAGGTGACCCGGACACCCACGACCGCAGTGATCGCCGCAGGCACGGCCGCCGTGTACGGGATGAGTTCGGCCACGACGTAGGCCGCGAACGCGGCAACGGACGTGAAGACCGCAAGACGAAGGTAGGCGCTATCGAGTGCCTTGGTCCACGGTGTGCTCACCAGGACAGTATCTCGCTGCAGAGCAGCGCAGCCTCCTCCGGATCGTGCGTCACGTGGATCGCCGGGATGCCCAGGGATTCGATGCGCTCGCGGGTCTCGCGCGCGAGCCGGCGTCGGAGGGGGGCATCCAATGCACTGAAGGGTTCATCCAGGAGCAGGGCGCGTGGGCCCGGTGCGATCGCCCTGGCCAGCGCCACCCGCTGTGCCTGACCGCCCGACAGTGTCTCGATCGAGCGTTGCCCGTACCCCTCGAGTCCGATCCAGTCCAGGAGTTCGGTGGCCCGCTCGCGCGCCCGCTCGCGTGGGAGGTGCTGGCGTCGCAATCCGTACGCCACGTTGTCGACCACGGACAGGTGGTCGAAGAGCAGGGGCTCTTGGAACACCAGGCCGATCCGCCGTTCGTCGATGCGGGCATCGGTGATGCGCCGACCGTCGAGGACGATCTCGCCGCCGAGCGCCGGGATCACGCCGGCGATCGTCGCGAGCAGGGTGGACTTCCCACATCCGCTGGGTCCGAGCACCCCGAGGATGTGACCGGGCGGGATATGCACGCGCAGTGGGTCACGCAACGGCGTGCCGTATCCGATCACCAGTTCCTCGAGGCGGAGGCCGTCGTTCATGTCGTCACCCCGCGTCGGCGTCCGAGTCGATCGATCGCGAGAACGAGGACGAGTGTCGCGATCATCAACACCACCGACAAGCATGCTGCCACCCCGAACGGCGCATCACCCGGTCGTCCGAGCAGGCGTTCGATCAATACGGGCACGGTGGGGGAGTCTGCTCGCGTGAGCACCGATGCGGCACCGAATTCACCGAGGGACACGGCGGCCGCGAGTCCACCGGCGGCGATCATCACGACCCGCACGACGGGGCCGTAGCAGGTCCACCATGCGCGCCCGGGTCGAGCACCGAGTGAGGCCGCGACGAAACCACGCTGGGGACTCGTGCTCGCGAGGGCGGGGGTCGCGGCCGCGATCACCAGTGGAACCGCCACGAGTGCATGCGCGATGGGAACCAGGAGCCCGGTTGCCCGCAGATCCAGGGGTGCGCGTCCGAAGGCGAGCAGGGTCCCGAGTCCGAGGGTTGCTGCCGAGACGCCGAGGGGCAGGAGGCCCACACCGGCGACCGCGCGTCCCACCCGGTGGGTGAGTGCCGAGGCGGCCGCGAGACCACCGATAAGTGCCGCGATCACGCCTGTCACGAGCGCGATGCCCACGCTGCGCACCAACGCATCACGCGGGGAGCCGACGCCCAGGGCCCCGACCGCGAGTTCGGACCACCACGCCAACGTCCACCCGCCCTCCACGCGGATCGAGGCGATCGCCATGGTGAGCAGCGGGGCGAGCAGCGCACCGCTCACGATGAGTGCCCCCGTGATCACCGTGATCCGAACGCTTCGGCGCGCGGGCGGGGAGGGAGGTGTATCCCGTCCACGCGAGGGTGTGGAGGACAGGCGCGTGGTGAGGACCAGGACGGCCACCACCACCGCGAGTTGCACGAGTGCGGCTGCGACCGCACCCGGGAAGTCGAGAAGCACGGAGGTTCGTCGCACGATCACCGACTCCAGTGTGCGCACGCTGCCGTCACCTGCGATGGCGATGATCCCGAGTGAGGTGAAGCAGAACACGAATACGACGGCCCCGGCCGCAGCGATCGATGACCGCAGTGCAGGGAGGGTGACGGTCCAGAACGCTGTCAGTGGTCGCGCGCCGAGCGTCCGCGCGACCGCCGTGGCCCGCGGGTCCAGTCGCGACCACCGGGCGCCGACGATGCGGATCACCACGGCGAGGTTGACGTAGACATGTGCCAGGACGACCAGGGCGAGTCCCTGGTCGAGGACATCGCCGAGCAGGGTGCGCAGGGCGAGTGCGACGACGACGGTCGGGAGCACGAACGGCACCGTCGCCAGGGCGATGAGCGCGCGGCGCCCGGGGAAGGTGAACCGGTAGAGCAGCGCGGTGATGGGAAGTCCGATGATCAGGGTTAGCGCGACGCTGAGACCCGCCTGCGCCGTGGCGTCGATCGCCACTTCCCACAATCGGCTGTCGACGAACGCGGTGAACATCGCGGGGTCCGCCACCACGGTGCCGAGGGCGATGAGCGGCACGATCAGGAAGATCGCGAGGAAACCCGCGGGTAGCAACCACGCGAGCCGCAGGCCGACCGGGACGGTCAGCGTCCCAGGATCTCGCCCCACCGTGCCAACCAGTCATCGAGATTCCCTGCGATCTCCTGCGCGGGGATCTGCTCGGGGTCCTCCACCTGCGCGGCGAAGTCGGTGAACACCTGCGGGAGTGCGGCGTCCGAGCGAGCCGGGAAGACGAACATGTTCAACGGGATGTCTTCCTGCACCGGTGTGCTGAGCAACCAGTCGATCAGGAGGCGTGCGCCCTGCGGATTCTGGGCGCCGGCGAGGACCCCGGCGTACTCGATCTGCCGGTAGCAGCCGTCGGTGAGGACCGACGTCGAGGGTCGTGTGGGTGGAGTCCCCTCGGCGAAGACGATCTCTGCCGGAGGGCTGGTCGCGTACGAGACCACCAGTGGGCGGTCGCCTCCCGCGGGAGTGAAGTCCGAGTAGTAGGCATCGGTCCACGATCCCGCGACTTTCACGCCGTTGTCCCGCAGTGCGGACCAGTAGTCCGTCCATGAGTCGCCGAACCGCGAGATCGTTGCGAGCAGGAACGCCAATCCTGGCGACGAGGTCGCGGGATCCTGCACCACGAGCAGGTCCCGATACGTCGGTGTGGTGAGCTCCTCGAGGGATGTGGGTGGTGCGATTCCCGTGCGCGCGAACCACGCATCGTCGATGTTGATGCACACGTCACCGAAGTCGATCGGGGTGACCGCGTCGGTGTCGAGGTAGGAAGCAATGGCCGGGATGATCTGGTCGCGTCCGATCGCGGTGTACGGCTCGAACACACCCGCGTCGATCGCTTTCTGCACCAGGGTGTTGTCCGCGCCGAAGAGGACATCCGCGGTAGGTGCTCCCGCGGCGAGCACCGCCCCGGCCACCATCGAGCCGGCATCACCGCCGGAGAGGACTTCGACGTCGATCCCGGTCGCTTGAGTGAAGGAGGCAAGGACGTCCTCGCTGAGCAGGAAGGAATCGTGGGCGAGGAGGCGCACGGTGTCTCCCGGTTCGGCGACCTCGGGAGTACCGGAGGAGCAGCCCACAACGATCAGGCCGCAGAGAGCAAGACCGACGATGCGACGGACCATGACCACCATCCCTCACGCTGGCATTACCCAGTTCAGGTTCAGTGGGTCGGCAGAAGCGTCTGCCCTCTCAGCCCACCGATCTCGTGAGCTCCCCGGGTGATACGAGTGTACGACGCGACGGACCGATCGGCCGCGCGGAAGGCGCAGTGGTGGGCCCAACCGGACTCGAACCGATGACATCTTCCTTGTAAGGGAAGCGCTCTACCAACTGAGCTATGGGCCCGCAGGGAGGCTACCGATCCTGAGGGCCTGGGAATCCCGCTGGGTAGCCTGCGGTCATGGCATGCACCGTGGGCGATGTGCGTGCCGTGATGCGCCGCCACTATCCCGAGGAGTGGGCGGCCGACTGGGATGCCGTCGGATTGGTCTGCGGCGACCCCCGGGCATCCGTTCGGCGGATCCTGCTCGCCGTGGACCCTGCTTCCTCGGTGGTCGACGAGGCCCTGCTGGTGCAGGCGGACATGATCATCACCCACCACCCGCTGTTCCTGCACGGTGTGCACGCGGTCACTCCGGAGACGGCGGGTGGATCCGTCGTCCACACACTCATCAGCCATGGAATCGCCCTCTACTGCGCACACACGAACGCCGACCACGCCTCGCCGGGAGTATCGGATGCGCTGGCGGCGGCCCTCGGCGTCCACGACACCGTGCCGGTGCAGATCACGGGTGGCGAGGGCGTGGGAGTGGGGCGCATCGGACGCATCGGTGACCCGTGCAGCCTGCGGGAGTTCGCAGTGCGTGTGACCGGATCCCTCCCCGCAACCGTGCAGGGGATTCGCGTGGCGGGAGACCTGGACCGCGTCGTGACGACCGTGGCCGTCTGTGGGGGAGCCGGTGATTCACTCCTCGAGACGATCGGAAGCAGCGCGGATGTGTACGTGACATCGGATCTGCGTCATCACCGTGCACAGGATCATCTGGCCGCAGGAGGCAGTGCGCTGATCGATGTGGCGCACTGGGCGAGTGAGTGGCCGTGGTTGCACCAGGCGGCCGAGCTGCTCCGGAATGACCCTACCCTGCACGGGGTGGATATCGGGGTCTCCACCATCGTCACAGATCCCTGGACGGCCACAGTGAGGAGCGACGATGAAGGCTGATCCATCCGCGCAGCTCGCGCTCCTTCAGGTCCAGGAGCGCGATACCCGGCTCACGCAGCTCGATCACAAGGCGACGAATCTCCCCGAGCGGAGTGAGCTCGCTGCGGTCGATGAACGCCTCGATCGCCTCCGCAAGGAGATCGTCGCTGCGCACACCATCGTCTCCGACCTCGAGACCGAGCAGCGCCGAGCCGATGCCGATGTGGACCTGGTCCGGGAGCGTGCGCGCAAGGACCGTGAACTCCTGGACTCCGGCAGCATCGGTGACCCGAAGCAGTTGCAGAACCTGCAACATGAGTTGGAGTCACTCGCTCGACGACAGTCCGACCTCGAGGACGTCGAACTCGAGATCATGGAGCGGCTCGAGGGTGCTGGGAAAGCAGTCGCCGTGCTCACCGCCGAGCAGGCCGAGC
The DNA here is from genome assembly GCA_044375955.1 of Candidatus Nanopelagicales bacterium. Lineage (GTDB taxonomy): Bacteria > Actinomycetota > Actinomycetes > S36-B12 > S36-B12 > VGCC01. The sequence continues at coordinate 44,834 of JBILLS010000004.1, forward strand.
TTGCCGCGACGCGTGCGGACCTCGATGCGGCCATCGCGGCACAGATGTCCGTCATCGACGCCGAGCGCGCGACCGTGACCGAGGAACGGCACCGGATCGCAGGCGAACTCCCCGGTGATCTCCTGGCCCTCTACGAGAAAGTCCGCGCGGATCACGGCGGCCTGGGTGCCGCACCCCTCCACCGGGGTCGGTGTGAGGGCTGCCACCTCCAACTCCCGCCCCAGGAATTGGTGGATATCGCTGCGGCCCCCGCCGATGAGGTGCTGCGCTGCGAAGAGTGTCGACGCATCCTGGTGCGCACCCCGGAGTCGGGACTGGGCTGATGTCTGCGCGCCTCATCGTCGAAGCCGACGGCGGATCCCGTGGAAACCCCGGACCCGCGGCCTACGGCGCCGTGGTCCGAGACGCCGACTCGGGAGACGTTCTTGTCGAATCCGCGGAGTTCATCGGGGAAGCCACGAACAACGTCGCCGAGTATCGGGGCCTCATCGCGGGCCTCGTGCTCGCCAGAAACATCGACCCTGCTGCCACCGTGGATGTGCGCCTGGATTCGAAATTGATCGTGGAGCAGATGTCTGGTCGCTGGAAGATCAAGCACCCGGACATGCGTGCGCTCGCGCTCGAGGCGCGCGACGTCCTGCCCGTGGACCAGGTGACCTACTCCTGGGTGGGTCGATCCCTTAACTTCCGTGCCGACGCACTGGTCAATGAGGTGCTCGATCAGACCCTCGGTGGGGGAGCGACCACGGTCCATCGCGAAGGCGCAGCCGTTGCTCGCGCGGCGACCACGCGCGCGGAGGATGTCGTCGGCTCAGCACTCGAGGCGCAGGCGCAGGCATTGGTCAAAGAGGCCGTGGCGGCGCGTCCAGGCAACGTCATGATCGGGTGGGAGGACATCGGCGAACCGACCACCACCCATCTCGCCCGGCACGGCGCTACGCAGTTCTCCCTCGAACGCCGATTCAGTGGAGGGGGCGGGTACGACCCTCCCCTGGCCCCGCTGGGTATCGCGCAGGCGGAGGCTCTCGCCGCCGAGGTTGTGCGGCGTGGCACCGCCCAACGCATCGTCGCCTCACCGCTTCTCCGGGCGCAGCAGACAGCGCAGGTCGTATCCGAGGCCACCGGTCTGCACGTCGACGTCGTCGACAACTTCCGCGAGTGCGATTTCGGTGAATGGGACGGGTTGACCCTCGCAGAGGTGCGGGAACGCTGGCCCGAAGAGCTCTCCGAATGGCTCGGGTCGATGTCGATCGCGCCGCCGGGTGGTGAGTCCTTCGAGCAGTTGCGCACCCGGGTGCTCGCGGCCCGTCAGCACGTGCTCGACACATACCCGGGCGAGGACGTCTTGGTGGTCGCGCACGTCTCGCCGATCAAGGTGCTCGTAGGCATGGCGATCGATGCACCGTTGAGCAGCATGTACCGGATGGAACTACCGCCCTGCTCCCTGACGACGCTCGCCTGGTTCCCGGATGGGAACTCCTCGATGTTCTCCTTCGCCGAGGCGGGGCATCTCAGCGAGGTCAAGGCGCCGCCGGGCACGTGAGGGGCCGGTCGAACCGACCCCTCACGTCGAGCTAGCTGCGTCCCCCGAGCAGTCCGTGCCCCCGATGCTTTCCGCGCTCAGGGCGCTCGGCGATCGCTGCCTTGACTGCATCGGCTTGGGCCTGGCTGAGGGTTCCCTTGGAGACGAGTGTCGCGAGAACGGCGCTCAGTTCCGCAGCCTTCTCCGCGCGATGCTCGGTGCGCGATGATGCGCGCTCGGTTCTCAGTGCATCGTGTACCGCGCGCAGTTGCTCGCGTGTCACGGTGCCTTCGTCGATGAGGTCGCGCAACCCGTCACGATCTGCGGCGGCGATCGATGAGGCCTGCGCCGATGTGAGAGTGCCCGCGGTGACCAGAGATGCCAGCGCTGCATCGCGCGCCGCTTTCCTCTCTGCGAGGTGATCGGCACGGTCGGACTCGTGTGCTGCTTTGAGTGCATCCTTGACCGCCGAGAGTTGGGCGGACGTCACGGTGCCGTTAGCGACCAACGTGGAGAGCGGGCCGTTGCCCCGGTCGTGGGCCTGGGCCGTCGATGCCCCAGCAAGAACGAGTCCGATACTCGTGAGCACGGCTGTCGTTCCGATGGCTACGCGTCGTGTGCGATTCATTGTCGATCCCTTCCCTCGGACGGGTGCCCGAGCGCTGAGATCAGTCTGCGTCGGCGACATCCGAGGAAGCGCTGGGAGACATTCGAGCCATGTAAGCAATCACAGGTCCTTGACGATGATGTCCAGGGTGGTCGCTCCCTTTCCCCCGCCGCGCCCCTCCTCGACCCGGTACCCCAGGGATCGCAGAGCCGATATGAGGTTCTCGATCGAGCGCGGCTCCTTTGCAAGAGTGAGCAGCCCTGCTGTCAGGCGCCCCTTGGTCGCTTTGTTGTGGTGGCTGACTACGCTCAGCGTGCCTCGCCGATCCTGGAGTATCCGCAGCGCGACAGCGCGACCCGCGCATGACTGCGGGAGGGGGGCGAGCTTCTCGTAGGCACCCGAGCGCATGTCCACGATGACTCCCTTCTCCTCACCGATCGCCGCACCCACCACCTTCGACCACACCTGGGTGAGGGGTGGGAGTCCCGGAAGGCGACTGTCCGCGCTGAAGCGGTAGGCGGGGATGCGATCACTGGGCCGCACCAAGCCCCATAGCGCCGAGGAGATCGCGATGCGGGAGTCCGCTCGTTTTCGCGCAGCAGAAGGGAGCGAGTCGAAATCCAGGGCGTCGTAGAGCACCCCGGAGTACACCTCGATGGCGGGTGCGGTGGGCGCGGTGCGCAGGCGCGCGTTCTGCTCGATGAGCGCGCGCTGCGTGCCTGTCACCCCGATGGCCGTCGCAGCCCGTGACGGGGAGGAGGCGCAGAGGTCCACCAGGGCGTCGAGTACCTGGCGACGGGCCGCGTTCATGCCGGGCCAGGTGAGCGATTTCAGTGCCACCCGGGGGCCTGTCTCCGGTGCGCGTTTCCCCTCGGACGGGGGCAGCAGGATGAGCACTGAACGACGGTATTGGGTCATGACCACGTCCGCCCGTTGCGTGCGGGCGTACTCTTGTCGAGGACGAGTCGGCCGGGTGATCGCGGCGCGCAAGCGTCGAGGAAAGTCCGGCCTCCACAGGGCAGGGTGGTGGGTAACACCCACCCGGGGAAACCCGCGGGAAAGTGCAACAGAAAGTAGACCGCCTCGAGAAATCGAGGTAAGGGTGAAACGGTGGTGTAAGAGACCACCAGCACCGCAGGTGACTGCGGTGGCTAGGCAAACCCCACCCGGAGCAAGGTCAAGCGGATCGGGCAACCGATCCAGGCGGAAGAGTGGCCCGCTCACATTCCGCTGGTAGACCGCACCAGGTCATCGGCAACGGTGATCGCAGATGGATGGTCACCCTCCGCGTAGCGGAGACAGAAGCCGGCTTACAGGCCGACTCGTCCCTCACTCACCCTCGAACTTCCGCATGGTGAAGTACCAGGTGTAGTAGGCCGCGAGGGCGGGGCCACCGATGATGATGGCGTAGGGGACGAAACCGCCGACACCTTGACCGATGTAGTCGAATCCCTGCCGGACGAGGGCGATCGCCAGGATGATCAACACTGCGCTGAGGACGTAGTTCTGTGGCTTCTTCGCCGACCACGGCCGTGGATCCCGGTGCTCTGTCATCTGTTCTCCCTCAGTCGACGATCCGGCGCGCACCGGATCGCTCCACCAGATCGTCCACGATGATCCTGCATGTGTCCCCGAATTCAGCGAACCGCGCCGGGCCCAGCAGATCCACCAAGTGCTCGCGTACCGCGGCGACGTGGTCCGGGGCAGCCGCCACGATGGTCTCCCACCCGTGGTCGGTGAGCACGGCGAAGGATCCTCTCCGGTCATCGGCACAGGCCTCGCGGACGACGAGTCCGGCCTGGACCATGCGGTCGATCTGGTGGGAGAGCCGGCTGCGGGAGCTCAGCGTGCGCTCGGCCAATTCACTCATGCGAATGCGGCGTTCCGGGTGTTCGGAGAGCTGCACCAGGATCTCGTAATCGGCCATGGTGAGGTCGTGCTTCTCGGCGAGGTCGCGGCTGAGGCGGTCGTTGAGGAGGAGTGAGGCGTTCACCCATGAACGCCAAGCGCGCTGCTCGTCGTCACTGAGCCAGCGGGTCATGGACAGCGAGCCTAACCCGCGAAGTCCCAGGCGCGGACGCCTCCGATGATGCCCGCAGAGTTGGGAACGATCGTGCCCTTCGGGCCGACGTCGGAGGGATCCAAGTGTTTGGCGTTTCCACCACCCACGTAGATGCGGTCGAAATAGAGCATGGCGTCGAAGATGTCGATGGCCGTGCGGACCCGAGCCCGCCAGTGGTCGCGCTCCAGCCGCTTGCGCTCGACGTTCCCCAACGCGATGTCGATGCTCACATCCTTCTTGAACGGTCCATGGGATAACTCGAGATGGGGGAGAAGGCGTCCGTCCAGGAAGAGGGCGGTGCCCACTCCGGTCCCGAGGGTCAAGACGAACTCCAGGCCGCGCCCGGCGATGACCGCGCAGCCCTGGACGTCGGCGTCATTCAGGAGTTTCGTCGGGATGCCGAAAGCGTCCTGAAGCGCCGACTCCAGCGGGAAACCGTCCCAGAGCGCCTGGAGGTCGGGGTCTGTCGGCCCGTCGTAGCGCGCGCGCGTCAGGGAAGGGACGTGGTGGATCCGGCCGTCGCGGACAAGTCCCGGGAAGCCGACCGTGGCGCGATCCGCGCGCCCGAGCGGGCTCACGAGCTCGGCGAGTGTCTCGACGAGGCGGCGCGGGGGGCACGGGTAGGGGGTGTCGACGCGCAGGCGTTCGGTGATCAGGTCCCCGTGTAAATCCACCATGGCGGCCTTGAGGCCGCTTCCGCCGATGTCCACGCAGAGGGTCGTGATCATGCTGCCGCCGAGGGAAGGGTGAGGATCTCCGCACCGTCGTGGGTCACGACGATCGTGTGCTCGAACTGGGCGGTCCAGCGGCGGTCCTTCGTCACCACGGTCCAGCCGTCCGACCAGATCTCATAGTCGATCGTTCCCAGGGTCAGCATCGGCTCGATCGTGAAGGTCATGCCGGGTACGAGTTCGGTGTCGAGGTCGGGATCTTCGAAGTGGGGAACGATCAACCCGGAGTGGAACGACGTACTGATCCCGTGACCGGTGAAGTCGCGAACCACCCCGTAGTCGAATCGCTTCGCGTAGCTCTCAATCACCGTGCCGATCACGTTGAGGGGTCGTCCAGGTTTCACCGCACGGATCGCCCGCATCGTGGCCTCCCGGGTGCGCTCCACCAGGTCGACCACCTCCGGGGACACGTCCCCGGCGAGGAACGTCGCGTTGGTGTCGCCGTGGACGCCACCGATATATGCGGTGATGTCGATGTTGCAGATGTCCCCGTCCTGGATCACCGTGGAGTCCGGGATCCCGTGGCAGATCACCTCATTGAGGGAGGTGCACAGGGACTTCGGGAAGTTGCGGTAGCCGAGGGTCGAGGGGTAGGCGCCGTGGTCGCAGAGGAACTCGTGACCGATGCGGTCCAACTCGTCGGTGGTGATGCCCGGGGCGACATGTCGGCCGACCTCCTGCAGGGCGTCGGCGGCCAGGCGCCCGGCAACGCGCATCGCTTCCAGGGTTTCGATGGTCTGCACGTCGGACCCCCCGAAGGGGGATGGTGCAGGACGGCCGACGTATTCCGGCCGCTCGATGCGATGCGGCACCGATCGAGTCGGCGAGATGCGCCCAGGGGTCAACGTGCGCATGTCGGGTGAGTGTACGGGTGGATACAGTGGGGCTTCACGTGTCAGTTCGCTCGAGTGGAGTCCCTATGAGTTGGTACTACTGCCTGACCCATCAGCGCGTCGAGCCCGACGACGGATGCGCCAACGACCAGCGCATGGGTCCGTATGCGACGGAGGCCGAGGCCTCGACGGCGCTGACCCGTGCCGCAGAGCGCAACGCGGCATTCGATGCCCAAGACGACGACTGAACTGCAGACGCCCTAACGCAGCACAAAGGCCCGCATCCCGAAGGATGCGGGCCTTTGCTGACGCCTGAGGCTTACTTCTTCTTCCGGCGGACAGCCTTCTTGGCTGCCTTGCGCGGAGCTGCCTTCTTGGCCGCCTTCTTAGCAGGACGACGCTTGGCTGCCTTCTTCGCCGCCTTCTTGGCCGGACGCTTCTTTGCTGCCTTACGCGGAGCTGCCTTCTTCGCTGAGCGCTTCTTTGCAGCCTTCTTGGCCGGAGCCTTCTTTGCTGCCTTCTTCGCTGTGCGCTTGGCTGCCTTCTTGGCAGGGCGCTTCTTGGCTGCCTTCTTGGCTGCCTTGCGAGGAGCCGCCTTCTTGGCCGACGCCTTGCGAGCAGTCTTCTTTGCGACCGCCACATTGCCTCCTGTGTTAGCGGACCATGCTCCTGTACACGGTCCTCTGAGAGAACTCTGACAGAGCATGTGTCAAAAAACAAAGATATTCGCGTCGTGCGCGTGTTTCGTGTCGCGCCCGTGGTAGTCAGAGGCTATGTCTGACTCCCCAAATCCCGATCCGCGCGCACTTCCCGACGTCTCGCATCTCCGCGTGGGAGTGCTCGGTGGAACGGGGGAGCAGGGGCGTGGACTTGCTCGTCGACTCGCTATGGCTGGGCAGCATGTGACCATCGGATCACGTGACGGTGAGCGCGCATCGGCGATCGCCGGGGAGTTGGGACATGGAGTGCGTGGAGCGGACAACGCCACCACGGCGCGTGAGTCCGATGTTGTGATCGTGGCGGTGCCGTGGGACGGTCATGCGGACACCCTGATGGCACTTCGCGACGACCTCGCAGGCCGCATCGTCGTTGATTGCGTGAATCCACTCGGCTTCGATAAGCAGGGCGCGTTTTCCCTTGCTGTTGTTGAAGGATCGGCTGCCCAGCAGGCTGCGGCAATCCTGACGGAAAGCACCGTGGTTGCTGCGTTCCACCATGTTTCTGCGGTGCTGCTCCTTGATCCAGACATCGCGAGCATCGATACCGACATTCTCGTTCTTGGTGATGACAGAGAGGCCACGGACATCGTGCAGGCACTGGTCGGCCGGATCCCCGGAGCACGTGGCGTGTACGGCGGCCGACTCCGCAACGCGGGTCAGGTTGAAGCCTTCACCGCGAATCTGATCTCGATGAATCGTCGGTACAAGATCCACGCGGGAATCCGCGTCACCGACCTCTGAACTAGGAGTACGACTCCTCCGCTGCCGGGTACCGACCCGCGATCACGTCGGAATTCCATCGCGACACGGCGTCGGTGATCACCGTCCGGACATCGGAATACGTCCGGACGAATTTCGGCAGGGGACCCGGGGTCAGACCCACGAGGTCCTGCCAGACGATGACCTGGGCATCGGTGCCCGCACCGGCCCCGATTCCGATCGTCGGGATGGTGAGCATGTCGCTGACCCGCGTTGCGAGTTCCGCGGGCACCAGTTCGAGTACCAGGGCGGACGCGCCGGCGGCCTCGAATGCCTTCGCGTCGCGCATCAGGATGTCCCCGGCCTCTCCGCGGCCCTGGACGCGGTAGCCGCCGGTCGCGTTCACCGATTGCGGGGTGAGACCCACATGGGCGATGACGGGAATGCCCGCGGAGACGAGGGCCTCCACCTGGGGGAGCATCGCCGCTCCACCCTCGAGTTTCACCGCGTGGGCTCCACCGAGTTTGAGGAATTGGGAGGCAGTCTCCAGTGCCTGCTGGGGCGAGGATTGGTAGGAGCCGAAGGGGAGGTCCGCGACCACCAATGCCCGCTGCGATCCACGGCGCACTGCCGCGACGAGGGGAAGCAGTTCCTCGCAGGTGACCGGAACGGTGGAGTCGTATCCATAGACCACCATCGCCGCCGAGTCACCGACGAGCATCGCCGGGATCCCGGCCTCGTCGAAGATCCGCGCGGTCATCGCGTCGTAGGCGGTGATCATCGACCAGCGCTCACCGCGCGTAGTCATTTCCTGGAGGTCACGGACGGTGGTGCGCTTCTGCGCAGCATGAACAGACATCTCGCTCCCATCTCGAGGCTCCCGACGGAGTCCCCGGACTCACTCATTGTGGCACGCCGCCAGCGCGCCTGCCAGTTCCACGGGACGAGTACCCTCAAGGCATCTTCCCGGACGCCGTCGCCGGGAACCACCCGAGGGATCCGTTGAGCGCACCCCGCACTGCCCCCCAACCCGACTGGATGACGTCCGGCGAGGGTCATCCGCGACGGTGGGCGATCCTCGGGGTCCTCGTCGTCAGCCTCCTCATCGTGGTGCTCGACAACACCGTGTTGAACATCGCCCTGCCCACGATCCAGGCAGACCTGTCGGCATCCCCGGGCGAGCTCGTCTGGGCCATCGACTCCTACATGCTCGCCTTCGCCTCACTCCTCTTCACCTGGGGGGTTCTGGGTGATCGCTATGGACGCAAGCGGATCCTGCTGATCGGGATGCTCGTCTTCGGTGTCGCCTCCGCGCTCTGTGCATTCAGTGAGAGCAGTGCGTGGCTGATCGGCTTCCGCGCCCTGATGGGGATCGGGGGAGCGGCTGTCATGCCCACCACCCTCGCGATCATCACCGTCGTCTTCCCGCCGCACGAGCGCGGCAAGGCCATTGGGGCCTGGGCGGGTGCGGTGGGGGCAGCCGTCGCGTTGGGTCCCGTCCTGGGTGGGATCCTGCTCGAGCATCCGCAGTGGTCGGAGTGGCTCACCGGTAATACCTGGGGATCGGTGTTCCTCATCAACGTCCCGATCGTCATCATCGGAGTCATCGGGATCCTGCGTGTGGTCCCGGAGAGTCGCAATCCGCACCCGCGTCGTCTCGACATCCAGGGATTGGTGATCTCGGTCGTCGGCCTGGTCTTGCTGGTCTACGGGATCATCCATGCATCCGAGACGCGTAACTGGATCGATCCCAGTGTGCTGATCCCGATCATTCTCGGTATCGCCATCATCGCGCTCTTCATCGTCCTGGAGGCGCGCAGCGACCATTCGAGCTTCGATGTTTCCCTCTTCCGCAACCGGGGCTACGCGGTCAGTCTCACCTCTGTGACGCTGGCCTTCTTCGCCCTGAGCGGCATCACCTTCTCCCTGCCGTTCTACCTGCAAATCGTCCGCGGGTACTCGACCCTGCAGGCGGGGTTGTGCTTCCTCCCATTCGCGATCGGCCAATTGCTCTCGGCCCCGCGGAGTGCCTCCCTCGTGCAGCGGTTCGGCTACAAGCCGGTGATGACGTTCGGACTGTCCCTCGTAGCGGTCGCTCTGGTCGGCCTCACTCAGTTGGGTGTCCAGACCGCCCTGTGGTTCGTTCTCGTGGCCTTCTTCCTCTTCGGTCTCGGGATGGGCATGGTGATCGCCCCCGGATCCACCCTCATGCAGAACGTGCTGCCCCTCGCGCGTGCGGGCGCCGGTTCCGCCGTGCAGAACACGGTGCGACAGGTCGGAGGAGCACTGGGGGTCGCGATCATCGGTACGGTGCTGGCGACCCAATACGCGAAGTACCTCGCGCCGAGTGTTGCGACGCTGCCACCGGCGATTCCGCCCGCTGCACGCGACGCCGCGACCGAATCGATCGTCGCAGCCGATGCGGTCCTCGACGCGGCGGCCGCGCAGGGGGCCCCGGCAACCCTCATCGATCCTTTGCGTGCAGGTGTGTACGACGCCTTCCTTCAGGCTGCGCACCTTGCGAATTGGATCTCCGTGGGGGTCGTCATCGTGGCCGCACTCATCGTCGCGTTCGCTCTGCCCCGCATCACCCCGCCCACACAGGCCATGGAACGGGGAGAGTCACCTCCGCCGGTCGATCCCGCCGACGCGCTCGTGAAACGGGAGGCCGATGCCTACCGTCAGGAACTCACCGAAGAGATCCCCCCCGATGAGCGCCGCTAGGCGTCACCCTGCTCGCGCCACCCATTCGTGATCGGTAGGCGGCGATCCCGGCCGAAGGCACGGAAGGAGATCTTCGTGCCCGGCGGGTACTGGCGGCGCTTGTACTCGGCGGTGTCGGTCATCCGCAGCACGCGCTCGACGAGCGCTCGATCGAAACCCGCGGCGATGATGGTCGCCGCTCCCTCATCACCCTCGATGTACCGGTCGAGCACGGCATCGAGTTCGGCGTAGTCGGGGAGTGAATCTGTGTCGAGTTGCCCGGGACGCAACTCGGCGCTGGGGGGCTTCTCGATGGAGTTCGGCGGGATCGGGGGAGTCGCGCCGCGAAGGGCGGCCTGGGTGTTGCGCCAGCGCGCGAGCTCCCAGACCAGCATCTTGGGCACATCCTTGATCGGTGCGAATCCACCGACGCTGTCGCCGTAGAGGGTGGAGTAGCCGACGGACAACTCACTCTTATTACCGGTGGTCAGGATGAGGTGGCCCTCCTGGTTCGACAGGCCCATCAGGGTGGTGCCGCGCACCCGCGCCTGAAGGTTCTCCTCGGCTAGCCCGGTAAGCCCGAGTTGCTCGATGAAGGAGGCGACCATCGGGGAGATCTCCACGGTCCGGAAGTGCAGTCCGCAGCGGGCGGCGAGGTCGGCGGCGTCCTCGCGCGAGTGCTGGGAGGAGTAGACGCTGGGCATCGCCACCCCGTAGACACGGTCGGCACCGAGTGCGTCGCAGGCGATCGCCGCGACGAGTGCGGAGTCGATGCCACCGGAGAGTCCGAGCATGACGCTGGGGAAGCGGTTCTTCTGAACGTAGTCGCGCAGCCCGAGAACGAGTGCCCGGTAGACCTCCTCGGTGTCCTCGATCCGTTCCGCGATGACCGGTGCGGGGATCGTTGCGTCTCCTGGCGGGCGCGTGGTCACTGCGACGGCGTCCGCGGGTGCAGGTGCTGCGGGCAGTTCGATGTCCATGACCAGGAGGTCTTCGACGAATTGCGGTGCCCGGGCGAGTAGTCGGCCCTGCGCGTCGACGACCATGGAATCCCCGTCGAAGACGAGCTCATCTTGGCCACCGACGAGGTTCACGTAGGCCAGGGTGCACCGTGCTTCCTTCGCCCGACGCTGACACAGTTGCAGGCGCGCGTCGTCCTTGTGGCGCTCGTAGGGTGATGCGTTCACCACGACGAGGAGTCCTGCATCTGCGTCACGCGCCCACTGGGCGGGACCACCGGGCTGCCACAGGTCCTCGCAGATCGCGAGATCCACGGTGATGCCGTCGATGCTCAGGTGCACCGGGGTATCCCCACTGCGGAAGTACCGGGCTTCATCGAACACGCCGTAGTTGGGTAGGTGGTGCTTGATGTAGCGAGCCCGAACCTCGCCCCCGTGCACTGCGGCCAGGGCGTTGACCGGGCCCTCGACATCGTCGAGGTACCCGACGAGGACGACGACGTCGCCGTGGCCATCGGATGCCAGATCGGCGGCGAGGGTTTCGAGGGTGGCGATGGATGCGCGACGGAACGAGGGACGCAGCGCGAGATCCTCGACCGGGTAGCCGGTCAGCGTCATTTCCGGGAACGCCACCACCTGGGCACCCTGCGCCGCTGCCTCGGCCACCCGGGTGCGGACGAGTCCGGCGTTTCCCACCAGGTCACCGACGGTGGGGTCGACCTGGGCGAGGGCGATGCGCAGGCCGGGCATGCTGCGAGGGTACCCAAGGCGAGACGCCCTCGGATCGGCCCGTTAATCCGCCGGAAACACGGCGGAGAGGAAGATCATGGGGGTCCGGACGGAGGGGTTCATATGGATAAGCAGGCGGAGTTCGTTCTGCGCACCATCGAGGAGCGGGATATCCGCTTCGTGCGCCTGTGGTTCACCGACGTCCTCGGCACCCTGAAGTCCGTGGCGATCGCCCCCGCCGAGTTGGAGGGGGCATTCGCCGAGGGCATCGGCTTCGACGGGTCGGCGATCGAGGGGTTCGCGCGCGTCTACGAGTCCGACATGATCGCGCGCCCGGACGCCAGCACGTTCTCCATACTTCCCTGGCGCACCGAGGGCCCCGGGGTCGCTCGCCTCTTCTGCGACATCCTGCTGCCCGACGGGTCACCCTCCTACGCCGATCCGCGCCATGTGCTCAAGCGCACCCTGGCCAAGGCCGCCGACCTCGGCTTCACCTTCTATACGCACCCCGAGGTGGAGTTCTACCTGTTCAAGGGCATGCCCCAGCCCGGTGACGTGCCCGTGCCCGTCGACCATTACGGCTACTTCGACAACGCACCGCACGGCATCGGCCACGACTTCCGTCGGCAGGCGATCACGATGCTCGAGGCGATGGGGATCTCGGTGGAGTTCAGTCACCACGAGGGCGGCCCCGGTCAGCAGGAGATCGACCTGCGCTACGCCGACGCCCTGACGACGGCGGACAACCTGATGACCTTCCGACTCGTGGTGCAGGAGGTGGCCCTCGAGCAGGGGCTGTTCGCGTCCTTCATGCCCAAGCCCTTCCGCGACCATCCGGGCAATGGCCTGCATACCCACCTGTCACTCTTCGAAGGTGATCGCAATGCGTTCTTCGAGCCCGGTGCCGACTACCAGCTCTCCAAGGTGGCGCGCTCGTTCATCGCGGGACTGCTCGTGCACGCTCCGGAGATCACCGCCGTCACCAATCAGTGGGTGAACTCCTATAAGCGTCTGGCGGGCGGGGCGGAGGCACCGGCGTGGATCTGTTGGGGTCACAACAACCGCTCCGCGCTGATCCGTGTGCCGATGTATAAGCCATCGAAGGGCAACAGCACCCGTATCGAGTACCGGGCGATGGACAGTGCCACCAATCCCTACCTCGCCTTCGCGGTCCTCCTTGCTGCGGGCATCAAGGGGATCGAGGATTCCTACGAACTCCCGCCGGGGTCCGAGGACGATGTGTGGGCGCTCACCGCCGCGGAGCGTCGTGCCCTCGGCATGGAGCCCCTCCCGGCGAGCCTCAACCAGGCGATTGCGATCACGGAGAAGTCCGAACTCGTCGCCGAGACCCTCGGGGAACACGTGTTCGAGTTCTTCCTGCGCAACAAGCGCGCGGACTGGGAGGACTACCGCCGTCAGGTGACCCCGTGGGAGCTCGAAAGGTACCTTCCCTCCCTGTGACCACCGAGCGGCCGTCGGCCCCTGCAATGCGGCTCGCGCGGTCAGGTTTCCGGGACCCGGAGCGTGCGGAGCGACTGTTCCAGTCACCTGTTCTCGCGGGCGTCCACGCCGAACTCGGGGAGCAGATCGAGGCTGCGGTCGCCACCTGTGCTGATCCCGATCTCGGTCTCGTGCAACTCTCCCGACTTCTGGAGAGCGGTTCGGATACCGACCAGCGTCGGTGGATTCGCGAGTGGGCGGCCGACCCCGATGTGCTCGCGCGCCTCGTGGACATCATGGGTCTCTCCGTTGCCCTGGGGGACTTCCTGATCCGCCACCCGGAAGCCCGCACCGTGATCGGCGATTCCGAAGCACTCACCCAGGTGCCGACTCCCGAGCGGATGCGTGTCGCGCTGCTGACAGGGGTGGGGGCGGATCCCCACGACGTGAATCCGGTCGCGTCACTGGACGAGGCCGCAGCCATGGATGCGTTGCGTGTGCGCTACCGGGAACTCCTTCTCGGGATCGCCGCGCGCGATGTCTCCGGTCTGGCCTCGGTCGACGTCGTGGCCGAGTGGCTGTCCGATCTTGCTGATGCGGCTCTCGAGGCAGCGCTTGCGATCGCGCGCTCGGCCTATCCCGATCATGCGGCCTCCGCGCGCCTGGCCATCATCGGTATGGGTAAATGCGGGGCCCGTGAGTTGAACTACATCAGTGACGTCGATGTCATCTTCGTGGCCGCGGCGCCCGACGGAGTGGATGAGTCGGATGCGGTGAACAGCGCCACGGTGTTGGCCAAGGCGGTGATGCGCATCTGCAGCACCTCGACGGCCGAGGGAGGCCTGTGGGAGGTGGACGCAGCCCTGCGCCCGGAAGGCAAGCAGGGTGCGCTCGTGCGCACGTTGGAATCCCACCTCGCCTACTACGGCCGCTGGGCCAAGACGTGGGAGTTCCAGGCCCTATTGAAGGCCCGTGCCTCCGCGGGTGACCGCGCCCTCGGTGATGCGTACGTGGATGCGGTCTCGCCGCTGATCTGGTCGGCTGCCGACCGTGACGGATTCGTCGAGGAGGTTCAGGCGATGCGTCGGCGCGTGGAGGACAACGTGCCCGCGGCGCTCGCCGATCGGGAGATCAAGCTCGGACCCGGTGGCCTGCGGGATATCGAGTTCAGTGTCCAACTCCTGCAGTTGGTGCACGGCCGGAGCGACGTCATGTTGCGGAGGCCCGCGACCCTCACCTCGCTCGAGGCGCTCGCGACCTGGGGCTATGTGGCGCGCTCGGATGCATCCAGCCTCTCGGACGCCTACCGATTCCTGCGCACCCTCGAACATCGCCTGCAACTCCGCAACCTGCGTCGCACGCACGTGCTTCCCGACGACGAGGATGAGTTGCGGGTCATCGCACGGTCGCTGGGTTTCCGCTCGGATCCGGTCGCCGAATTGCTGCAGGAGTGGCGACGACATGCACGTGAAGCGCGACGGCTGCACGAGAAGCTCTTCTACCGACCGCTCCTGCAGGCGGTCGCCCGCCTGGATGCCGGCGAGGCGCGCCTCTCGCTGCAAGCAGCCGAGGAGCGCATGGCCGCGCTGGGATACGCCAACCCGTCGGGGGCCCTCGGGCACCTCACCGCGCTCACCACGGGAGTGAGTCGCCGCGCCACGATCCAGCGCACCCTGCTTCCGGTCCTGCTCGGCTGGTTCGCCGACGGTCCCGATCCGGATGCGGGGCTGCTCGGCTTCCGCCAGGTGAGTGACGACCTCGGAGCAACACCGTGGTACCTGCGCCTCCTGCGCGATGAGTCCGTGGTGGCCGAACGCATGGCACACATCCTCAGTTCGAGCCGCTACGCCACCGACCTCCTGCTGCGCGCCCCCGCATCGGTGCAGATGCTGTCCAGTGACGAGGAACTCACGCCGCGCTCCCTCGACTCGCTCACCGCGGAGGTGGACGCCATCGCGGGGCGTCACGAGACCCCCGAGGCGATCGTCGGGGCGATTCGCGCCATGCGGCGGAAGGAACTCTTCCGTTTGGCGGTGGGGGAGATCCTGGGCTCGACGAGTCCGGCCGATGTGGGACGCGGGTTGACCGACGTCGCGACGGCCTCGATCGACGGCGCGCTGCGTGCGGCGTGGCAGTCGGTCCTCGGTGACGACGAACCGGTGGCCCGTCTCGCGGTGATCGCGATGGGTCGGTACGGAGGTGCCGAGCTCGGCTTCGCGAGCGATGCGGACGTGATGTTCGTCTTCGAAGCAATCCCGGGTGCAGACGAGACGGACGCGGGCAAGCAGGCATTCGCGGTGGCGAACGAGTTGCGGTCACTTCTCATGACCGCTTCGACCGACCCGGCCCTGGAGATCGACGCCGACCTGCGGCCCGAGGGCAAGTCCGGTCCGCTCGTGCGTTCCCTCGACTCCTACCGGACCTACTACGCCCGTTGGTCCTCGCCCTGGGAGGCCCAGGCACTGCTTCGTGCGCGCGCGGTGGCCGGTGATGCCGAACTCGGCGCCGCGTTCATCGCCATGATCGATCCGCTGCGCTACCCGATCGAGGGCCTCGCCCCGGATGCCCTACGGGAGATGCGGCGCATCAAGGCGCGCATGGAGTCCGAACGACTGCCGCGCGGTGCCGATCCCCGACTACACACCAAACTCGGCCCAGGTGGCCTCAGTGACGTCGAATGGGTGGTGCAACTGCTGCAGCTCCAGCATGGACACGAGATCGAGGATCTGCGCACCACCAGCACCCTGGCTGTCCTCGATGCGGCCGTGCGGCACGACCTGTTGCCTGCCCCGGATGCGGGCACCCTGCGTGCCTCGTGGGAGGCCGCCACGTCGATTCGCAACGCGGTGATGCTCTCCCGTGGGCGGCCCAGCGACATGGTGCCCACGGATGCGCGGGAGGCGATGGCCGTGGGGTTCATCCTCGGCAGGGGTGCGCGCGCCGGTACCGACATGCGTGAGGACTACCTGCGGGTGAGTAGGCGTGCGCGCCAGGTGATGGAGCGCGTGTTCTACGGCGCGTGAGTAGTCACCATCACATCGTCCGCACGTAGCGCGTACAAGGAACAGCCCCCCGGAGAACCGGGGGGCTGCCCATTCCCATGCGCGCGAGGCGAATCGACGCGAAGGGAGGATCAGATGTCGTAGTACATCTCGAACTCGTGCGGATGCGGGCGCAGGCGAATCGGATCCACCTCGTTGCTGCGCTTGTAGTCCACCCAGGTCTCGATCAGATCCGCCGGGAAGACCCCACCCGCCTGCAGGTAGTCGTTGTCCTTCTCCAGAGCGTCGAGCACCTCGGAGAGTGAACCGGGCACCTGCGGGATGTTCGCCAACTCATCCGGTGGGAGCTCGTAGAGATCCTTGTCCACCGGTGCCATCGGCTCGATCTTGTTCTTCACGCCGTCGATACCGGCCATCATCATGGCCGCGAAGGCCAGGTATGGGTTGCTGGACGGGTCCGGCACGCGGAACTCGATGCGCTTGGCCTTCGGTGAGTTCCCGGTGACGGGGATGCGGATGCACGCCGAGCGGTTACGCGCCGAGTAGACGAGATTCACCGGAGCCTCGAAGCCTGGCACGAGGCGGTGGTAGGAGTTCACCGTCGGGTTGGTGAAGGCGAGCAGAGACGGTGCGTGGTGCAAAAGACCACCGATGTACCAGCGGGCGATGTCAGACAACCCGCCGTAGCCCATCTCGTCGTAGAACAGCGGCTTGCCGTCCTTCCAGAGTGACTGGTGGCAGTGCATACCCGAGCCGTTGTCGCCGAACAGTGGCTTCGGCATGAACGTGGCGGTCTTGCCGTGCGCCCAGGCGACGTTCTTGATGACGTACTTGAACAGCATCACCTGGTCGGCGGCATGCTGCAGGGTGTTAAACTTGTAATTGATCTCACCCTGACCCGCGGTGCCCACCTCGTGGTGCGAACGCTCGACCTCGAGTCCGACCTTGAGCAGGTTGGTGACCATGTCGTCGCGGATATCCGCGAAGTGATCGACCGGCGGCACCGGGAAGTAGCCACCCTTGTAGCGGGTCTTGTAGCCGCGGTTGCCACCCTCCTCGACGCGACCGGTGTTCCATGCACCCTCGATCGAGTCGATGAAGTAGTAGCCCGAGTGCTGATTGGTCTCGAACCGGACATCGTCGAAAACGTAGAACTCCGCCTCGGGCCCGAAATAGACCGTGTCCGCGATGCCCGTGGAGCGCAGGTAGGCCTCGGCCTTGGCCGCCACGTTGCGTGGATCGCGGCTGTAGGGCTCATTCGTGAACGGATCCAGGATGGAGAAATTCATCACCAGGGTCTTGGCCGCACGGAACGGATCGATGAAAGCCGTGGCCGGGTCCGGCACCAGCTTCATGTCCGACTCGTGGATCGCCTGGAACCCGCGGATCGACGAACCGTCGAACATCAGTCCGTCCTCGAATACCTCCATGCCGAAGGACGACGCAGGCATGTTGAAGTGCTGCATCACGCCCGGGAGATCAATGAATCGAACGTCGACGAATTCGACGTTCTCGTGCTTGATGTACTTCAGTACATCGTCGGCGTTCTTGAACATGGAACCTCCGTACTCGCCTCGCGCGGTGACCTTCACCGCTGAGGACGCTAGGCACCCGCCGTGACGCGGCCGTATCCCGTCTGTTTCACCCGTGTTAACCGCTACCGTGCTGGGGTGCGTCACGACTATGCGGGGCTACCGCCGGCCCGGCTCGGGCGCCGCGCGGTCGCCCTCGCCATCGACTGGGTGGCCTCCCTCCTGGTCGCGCGACTGGCCTTCGGTCAATTCGCATACGGATCCATGGAGTCCTCCTTCGCCACCCTGGCGATCTTCTTCGTGGAGGTGACCCTGCTCACATGGCTGATCCAGGGGTCCTTCGGACAGTTGGTCGTCGGCCTGCGCGTCGTATCGGTGACCGGGGCGCGCCTACCCCTGTGGCGGGCGGCCCTGCGGACCGCATTGGTCTGCCTGGTGATCCCGGCCGTGGTCTACGACGAGGACGGTCGCGGCCTGCATGACCGTGCCGTGGGCTCAGTCTGCGTGCGGGTGCGTTAGCGGGGCCGTCGCACCTGACGCGGGGATGTGGGGATCGGGCCCTTCGGGACGGGCATGGAGTTGCGGGCGTTGCCCAAAGCCTCGAGCCTGCGACGCACCTCGGTGATCTCACCACCGCGGAGACTGCGCGGCAGTTTCTGGATCGAGCGCTGAAGCTTCAGCAGGGTCACCTGGCCCTCGTCGTCGCCCACCTGAACCTCGTAGATCGGGACGTCCGGCACCCACCGCGCGGTCCGCTTGCGCTCGTTGGCCAGCATGTGCGTGATGCGCGACGCAGGCCCCTCGCCGACCAGGATCACGCCGGGCTTCCCGACCACCCGGCTGATCATGTCCTGGTTCTTACTCACCGCGATAGCTGGCGTGACCGCCCAACCACGCATGCTCTCCAGCACCGCGGCTGCGGCGCCCGGTTGACCCTCGATGCGCTTATAGGCGGCGCGGACGGCGCGGCGACTGAACCAGAACGTTGCGGCCAGGAGGCCCGTCGGGATACCGAGCAGGATGCCGGTGAGCCAGTTGACGAGAAGTCCGACCGGGACGGCCACCGCAGCCCCGACGCCGAGGAGTATGCCGATGACCTCGAGGGGGAGAGTCGGGTACGCCGCCGACGTCATCTTCCAGTTCTGTCCGATCGCGGACAGGCTCGTGCGGATGCGTCCCTTGGCCATGCTCGGAAGCCTAACTACAGCGGCGGATGCAGGGTGATGCTGTCCCCGGGTCGCACGAGACCGGGACGGTCCACCCAGCCGGTCACACCGCGCAGACCCATCGCCGCCTTCGGGAATGCCTCCGGCCGCGTTCCGTAGGTGTCGTGCACCAGGCCGCCGGCGATCACGCACGGGAAGTTCTCCCCGCCGAGGATCACCACCGCCCCACTGCCGAACTCCAGGCGGGTCATCCGGGGAAGGCCAGTGAGGTCGGGGATCCCGGATGTGCAGATGTTGTCGGCGATCACCCCCGGTTCGAGACGGGGAATGCCCATCCGGGAAGCGATGGTCGCCAACTCGCCCACGTCCACGATCGACGCCTGGCGGTGATTGCGGATCGTGGTCCCACGCTCGTAGACCTTCGACTGGCGGGTATCCGATGCCATGGTCTCGCCGTAGTGGCGATCACCGACCACGCCCGCGAACGTCAACTCGAGTTCATCGATCGGGATCGGTGTCGGAGAGTCCGCGGGCCACACGTGGACCGCCACGACCGTGGGTGCCGTCATGTGCGCGCCGCCACGGCCTGGGCGTAGAGCCGGCCGGCCCGGTAACTCGAACGCACGAGTGGTCCGCTCATGACACCGAGGAAGCCGATCTCGTCCGCGCGCTGTGACCAGCGCACAAACTCATCCGGATGCACCCAACGCTCGACCGGGTGATGGCGCTTCGTGGGGCGCAAGTACTGCGTGATCGTGATCAGGTCACAGCCGGCGCCGTGCAGGTCGAGGAGTGCGCGATCGATCTCCTCGTCTGTCTCGCCCAGTCCGAGAATGAGGTTGCTCTTGGTGACGAGGCGAGCAGAACGTGCCTGCGTCAACACATCCAGGCTGCGCTCGTAACGGAACGCCGGGCGGATGCGCTTGAAGATGCGCGGAACGGTCTCGAGGTTGTGGGCGAGCACACTCGGCTGCGCGTCGAACACCTGTCCCAGGAGTCCGGGTGTGCCGGAGAAATCGGGGATGAGAACCTCGACACCGATCCCCGGGTTGAGCTCCCGGATCTGTCGCACCGTCTCGGCGTAGAGCCACGCACCCTCATCCGGGAGATCATCGCGCGCCACCCCCGTGACGGTGGCGTAGCGCAGACCCATCGACAGAACAGACTCCGCAACCCGCCGCGGCTCATCGCGGTCCAGGGGTGTGGGCCTTCCCGTATCGATCTGGCAGAAGTCGCAACGGCGGGTGCATTGCTCGCCGCCGATCAGGAAGGTGGCCTCCCGATCCTCCCAGCACTCGTAGATGTTCGGGCAGCCCGCCTCCTGGCAGACGGTGTGCAGTCCCTCGCGGGCAACCAGGTCCCGGATCTGGGTGTACTCCGGTCCCGTCTTCAACGAGGTTCGGATCCACGACGGCTTGCGCTCGACCGGGACGGAGGAGTTGCGCGCTTCGATCCGCAGCAACCGGCGTCCTTCGGGATCGACGCTCACGCTCACGTGGTCAGCCTAGGCATGGAGGAGGGGCAGGTGCGGCAGCAGGATCTCGGTCACGTCGGCTACGCGCACGTCGCGGTCGAGTTCCCGGCTCAGGGAGGTGACCGACGCATCGCGGATCCCGCAGGGCACGATCCGATCGAACCAGGTGAGGTCACAATCGCAGTTCAGCGCGAAGCCGTGCATCGTGACCCCCTCGGCCACCCGGATCCCGATGGCCGCGATCTTGCGGTCGGGGCCGTCGCCCTGGGGGACCCACACCCCACTGCGCCCCTCGACCCGATCCGCCGCCAACCCCAGGTCCGCGCAGACAGCGATGATCAGCGACTCGATGCGGCGTACGTGCGCGACAACGTCGATGGGATCGGGCAGGCGCATGATCGGGTAGCCGACCAGCTGACCGGGGCCGTGCCAGGTGATCTTCCCGCCGCGATCCACGTCGATCACGGGGGTCCCGTCAAGCGGTCGCTCGAGCGGCTCGGTTCGACGCCCCGCGGTGTAGACCGGAGGGTGCTCGAGCAGGAGCACCGTGTCCGGGGCTCCTGCGACGACCTCCGCATGCACCCGCCGCTGCAGATCCCACGCCGCGACATAGTCGACCGCGTCGTCACCAAAACCGACGACGCGCACATCGAGTGCGAGTGCCTCGGATGTCACTCGATGACCTTAAGCCCGAGGGAACGGATCGCGGCATCGGCAGCGCGCCGTCCGCTCACCATCGCACCCTGAATGGACGACGTAACCCGGTGATCGCCCGCGACGAAGAGCCCGTCGCCGAGGGACACGGGTCGACGCACCGGGAACGGCGGCATCATCGCGGGCAGCGCGTGGGCGATGGGATACACACCGAGCATCTCCCAGTTCGTTGTGGAAGTACCGAGCATGCGCTGCAGATGCGCGCGCACCCGAGCCTCCTGCTCCGCACCTGTGGCCGTGCCCAGTGCGGACGCGGACACGAGCACGCGCGCATCGGGGGAGTAGCTCGCCACCGCGTTGCTCAGGGCCACGGTGTTTATCACCGGACCCGACGCATCCCCGTCGAGCACGAGCACACCGAGGCCGTCGGTGATCTGCGTTCCCGGGGGTGCAACGAAGTACCAGGTGGTCACCGCATTCCACTGCGGGCCGGTGATGGCGGGCAGCAGACCCGCGGCGGTCGTGCCGTCGGTGGCGACGATCACGGCCCGGGCGTCGAGGCTTCCGCCATCGTGCTCCACCACACCCGGACCGACGCGGTGCACGCTGCTCCCCACCGTGATGCTGCCGTCGGGAAGTGCATCGCGTAGTTGGTGGGGGATAGCCCGCATCCCGTTGGCCGGAAGGGAGGGGCGACCCCGGACGAATGAACGCAGGGTCAGATCGAGGAAGTGTCGTGAGGTGCGCAATTCCGACTCGAGGAACACGCCGGTGAGGAACGGACGCAACACCCGGTCATAGAGGCGCGCGTCGATACCTGCGGAGCGCAGGGCGACACTCGCGGGTTTGTCCTCCCGTGCGAGTACGTCCTCGATCCGCTCGCGGGAGCAGGACCAGGCGTACCGCGCGAACCGTGCCTTGCTGGCCAGTGATCCGGTGCGGGGCGATGCCGCATCCGCGGCCCAGCCGGGTAGTCGGCGCGGGTCACCGAGACGTGTGCGCGTGTCTCCGATCGCGACCATCACCCCCGAGGTGAGCGGGGTCAGGTCCAGCGCCTCGTGGTCAAGGACGCGTGCCGCCTCCGGATAAGCAGGGTTGTATAGCTGGAATCCGCGGTCGAGGAGGAAACCGTCCACGACGTCGGTACGGACGCGTCCTCCCACGTCATCGCCACCCTCCACGACGTGAACGTCGAGTCCGTGGATCGAGGCCTCGCGCGCGGCCGCGAGCCCGGCAAGGCCCGCGCCGACGATGGCGATATCGCAG
>JBILLS010000006.1:0-60237 GCA_044375955.1 Candidatus Nanopelagicales bacterium
CTCGAGCTAGTTCCTTCCCCACTCACTCGGGATCGGCTCACCGAACCACCGCTCGATCAGCATGCGCGCGATGGAGATCCGCGGGGGAAGTTTGACCTCACCGGACTGGCAGGCGGTGCGGAGCTCGTCGCGACTGAGCCAGCGCACTTCAGCGATCTCCTCACCATCCGGGTCCGTCGTCGGATCGTCCGTCCAGGCGTGATACCCCAACATGAGCGACGACGGGAATGGCCAGGGCTGGCTACCGAGATAGTGGACCGAGTCGAGAGTGATGTGCACACCGGACTCTTCGCGGACCTCGCGCACCACGGCGGCCTCCGCGGTCTCCCCCGCTTCGACGAATCCCGCCAGGGTGGAGAACCAGCCCTCGGCCCATTGCGCCTGACGACCGAGCAGTGCCCGGTCGTCGCCATCCCGCACCAGGACGATCACGGCAGGGTCGGTGCGTGGGAAGTGCAGGTGGTCGCAGTCCGGGCACCTGCGTGCCCAGCCCGCGTGCGCATCCTCGGACGGTGCACCGCACCGTCCACAGTGGGCGTGACTCCGTCGCCAGTTGTCCAGGGCGACGGCGCTGACCATGAGTCCGACATCCCTCGCCTCCAGGCGGGAGCCGATCTGGCGCAGGTCGCGCCATTCATCCGACTCCTCACCATCCCCGTGATGGCAGGAGAAATAGGCCGTGGTCCCCTCGACGCCAAGGAACGACACCGCATGGTCGCGGCAGGGAACCGGCTCCCACACGAGGGCACTCCCGTCGATGCGGGCACCGCGTGGACCCACGTGCACGTACTGACGGTCGGCGAGAGCAGCGAGTGCATCCGGATTCTCGCGCAGATGTCCCGCACGCTGGGTCGTCGAGCGGGAGAGCACGAGATCCTGCAGCAGACGGCGATCCTCCGACATGCCATCCCTCCCAACGAGTGCGGCGAGCCTAGGGTGTCGGAGTGAACGTCTTCATCCGGCAGTTGACGGGGATCCGTTTCGTGGCGGCCGCGTGGGTCCTGCTCTACCACCTGCAAGGCCCACTCGCGGTGATCGGAGTCCTGTCCCTGCCGGTCCTCCCGGAGGTGCTGCGGGTCGGGCGACTCGGAGTGGACCTGTTCTTCGCGCTCTCCGGCTTCATCCTCACGCATACCTACCTGACGCGACTGGGTCCTGCGATCCGCGCCCGGGGCACCCTGCAGTTCTGGTGGCTGCGCCTCGCCCGTATCTATCCGGTGCATCTGGTCATGCTGGTGGTCGCGGGGGTCGCTGTGGTGCTGCAGGCGCGCGTCACCGGGGAGGCACTCGACCGGGATTGGTTGAATCCCTGGGACTTCGTGAAGAACCTGCTCTTGATTCAGGAGTGGGGTTCTGATCCGCAGCGCGGGTGGAATTTCGTCGCCTGGTCACTGTCCATGGAGTGGCTGGCCTACCTGCTGTTCCCGTTGCTGGTCATCGTCCTGTTCTGGATGCACCGGAGACTTCCCACCTGGCTACTAGTCGCGGCGTGGATCGCCGTGATGGCGCCCTTAGTGAGCTACGCACTATCCACCTCCGATGCGTACTACACGGACAACTGGGGCTCGACCTACCGCATCCTCACCGAATTCACCGCAGGTGCCATCACGTACTTGATCGTGCGACGAATGTTCACCGAAGAGGGACCAGCGCCGCGGACAGTTCGCATCGCCAATGTCGCCTCCTACCTACTTCCGCTCCTCGTGATCGCCGGCGCGGTATTCCTTGGGAACTGGGGGCCTGCGCAGCCGGGCGGCCCGGTGATCGATGGCGACCGCGAGCCCCTCCCGCCCTACTTCCACCTCACCCTCGTCCCGCTTCTGATCCTGTGGATCGGTGCTCTGGCGGTTGCGCAGGGTGGCATGGCCCGTGCCCTGGCCACCCGTATTGCGATCCTCGGCGGATTCGTCTCGTACTCGCTGTATATGACGCACTTGATCGTCTTCGGGCTCTGGCGTGCGGGACTACGTGCATTCGGCATCGAGTCCGGGCTGCTCTACACGCTGTCGGTGCTCGCGCTCGTCGCGGGATGCTTCCTGGTCGCGTATGCGATGTGGCGGTGGATCGAGGAGCCGGCACGCAAGTGGATGAGGGGTCTGATCGGTACGCGACGCGAGCCGACGGAGGAAGCCGGCGAGGCCGAGATCGTGGACTCCGGTGCCCGGGGCCCGATCCTGCCCGTGGAGGTTCCGGAGTCGGATCAGAGGCGCGTGGACTGACCCAGGAGTGCGTGCACCTGGGCATCCGTGTCCGGACGCAACACGTCACCACTGGCGACGAGGACGAATGCGGCATCGACCTCGTGCCATGGCACACCCATGACCTCCGCCCACGCAAGTCGATAGATCGCGAGTTGGCCCGGGTCGAGGTGCTCGCGACCACCGGTCTTCCAGTCCACGACCTCGAATCCGGTCTCGGTGGTGAACACCGCATCGATGCGGCCGTGGATCACCCGCCCGTGCAGGACGAGTGAGAACGGGTATTCGACGGCGACGGGATCACGTCCGGCGTACGGGGTCTGCTCGAACGCCCGTCGCAACTGTTCGAGTTGCTCATCACTGTCGATGGCGTCATCGGCTGCGCCGGGGAGTTCCCAGGGGTCGATGAGCGACTGCTGTCCATAACGCGACTCGATCCAGGCATGCCAGGCCGTGCCGCGGCGCGCTGCGCGTGACGGCTTCACCGGCATGGGTCGCGCGATGTCGAGTGCGACAGCCTCCGGTTCGCGCAGGGCGCGTAGGAACATGGTGGCTCCCACGGAGTCGCCGAGGCGCACCTCGCGTAGCGGTGCCTGACGGCGATGGGACTCGTCGGTGAGGGCCGCGAAGACCGTGGACCAGCGCTCACGCCTCCCCTCACCCATCGGGAGCTCGGTCTGACCCGCGGCGACGCGAACATCCGATGCGGCCCCGATCAACCGCGCTGAGTAGTCGGGGCTCACGGCGATGGGCCATGGGTGCACGTCCGCTCCCGGAGTCCGGATCGGATTGCCGGCGCCCGCAGGCGGTTCCGGTGCCCAATGAACGACGCGCACGTGGGGAGCGGAGGCCTCGAGCATTTCCATCACACGGTGCACACCGCGCGGCTGGGTGCGCTGGGCATCCCACCAGTGACCCGTGACCGCGAGGGTGGACTTCGCGCGAGTGAGCGCGACATAGGCCAGCCGATCGGCATCGATCTCATCCACGTCGGCGAGGAGGTCTTTGTATGCCTGGAGCTCCTTGGCCTTCGGGAAGTGCGTGCGCGGTGGGTAGGCCCGCAGTGCCTCGGGAACATCGTCGCGCAGCGGCATCGGAACGACACTCGCCGACGTGGGCCAACGCCCATTGCTACGACCACCGGGGAAGTCCTTCTCCGATACTTCCGGAATCACCACATGGGTGAACTCCAGACCCTTGGCCTTGTGGATCGTCATGAGTTGCACCGCGCCGGAGCGCATGTGGGTGTCGAGCGGCGTGGAGTAGTTGAACCGATCGGCGTCGTCGAGTCGCGACAGGAACGCGCCGAGTGATGCTCCCCCGTCGAGGTCGGTGAACTCGACGGCGAGGTCGTAGAAGGCCATGAGCGCCTCATGCTGCGTGGAGTCGGGTCGAGCAACCAACGCCTCCACGGCGATGCCGGTGACCGAGGCCACGCGATGCACGAAGTCGCCGAGGGGCTCACCGGTGTGCGAGCGAAGCTCCCGCAGCGTGGCCGCGAACTCGGCCAGGCGCTCGACCGCTTCGGGCGAATAGGTGTCCGATGGGCCGGGATCGAGAACCGCGTCGGTGAGCGAGGTCAACTCCACCACATCGCCACCGACGACGGCGTCGGCGAGGGCGGCCCGGATCTCGGTCGCGGTACTGCGGGTCCCACCCCCGGCGAGCAGCCGCGCGCGCACCCCGAGTGCGGCGAGGTCACGGGGCCCGAGACGCCAACGTGGACCCGCGGCAAGTCGGATGAATGCGGGATTCGCGGTGGGCTCGTGCACCACCTGCAACCACGCACGCAGGTCCAGCACCGCGGGTTGATCCATGAGGAGCGAGGCACCGTGCACCTGGGTCGGTATACCGCGGGCCCGCAGCGCAGCGTCGACCCGCACCAGGGTGCCACCCGTGGCAGCCAGGACGGCGATGGTCTCCCCCTCCGCACCGTGCACCCCGGAGATGCGCTCCACGATCCACGCCAATTCCTCCGGTGCCGTCTCGAACATGGCGATGTCGACGCTGGACGCTTCACGTGTGGCGCGGAGCTCGGGTATCCCCGTGTGGCGAGCACGCAGGGTCGCCGAGGCCCTGTTCGCCGCCACGACGATGTTCTCCCCCGATCGTCGGTTGTCCCGCAAGGTGAACGATGCGTCCTCAGCGCCCCCGAAATGCTCGAGGAACCGATCGATGTTCTCGACCGAAGCACCACGCCATCCGTAGATGCCCTGGCACGGATCACCCACGGCGGTCATGGGGAACCCGGAACCGAACGCCGACTGCAGCATTCGTCGCTGGGCGACGGAGGTGTCCTGGTATTCGTCGAGAAGTACGACGTCGTATCGGGAGCGCATCTGTTCACCGATGCTCGGATAGGCGTCCACCAGGACTCCCGCGAGACGGATCTGATCCGAGTAGTCGACGAGTCCGCGATCCAACTTCTCGGCCCGCCACTGAGGAATCAGACGCGCCGCCGTACGACGCTTGATCGACGTCTCGAGTATGTCCTCACCGGAGCGTTGGGGTGATTCATCCACCTCGAGGAAACGGATGAGATCGGTGTCGAATGCGATCAACTCCTCTGGATCGATCGCAAGTTCGGTGATCTGGGAGTCGAGCTCCACCATGATGCGCGTGAGCCACTCCGGCGACATGGGGAGATCGACTTCGGGAGCCGAGCACACGACGCGATACGCCAACTGCCACCGCGCCGCATCGGTGAGGACGGGAGTCCGCGGCTCCAGACCGAGCCGCATCCCGTGCTCATTGACGATCCGTGCTCCAAAGGCGTGATAGGTCATGACCTCCGGTTCACCGGGCTCCGGGGACTCGGCGACCGCTCTGCGCACCGCGCGAAGCAATTGCGCGGTCGCCTTGTTAGTGAAGGTCAGTCCGAGGACACGCTCGGGCCGCACGCGCCCGGACGCGACGAGATAGGCCACACGCGCGGCCATCGTGGTCGTCTTGCCCGTTCCAGCCCCCGCGACGATGACGCCCGGGGCAAGCGGCGCTGAGGCGGCCCGCCACTGCTCCTCACTGAGATCGAATCCCATGATCGAGTTCACGGCGGCGCGCACATCGGTACTCATGGGCGCTCCTGGGGAACCAGGTCGTCGGATATCGGCTTGGTGGGACAACTCGCCTTGAATGCGCAGTAGTCGCAATGCTTGCCCACGCGCGGTGTGAACTCCTCGCGCCGAAGGATCGATACGGCCTCACCGAGTCGATCGACGATCCACGCCGGATCGTCGGTGATCGGCGCCTGGAATTGCACCTTCGGGAAGCCGTCGACGGTGCCGTCGCGTAACTGCACCAGTGCGGCACCACCGCTGACGGCGGCGTCCAGATCCGCGGGGGGATCACGCTCGACCAGGAGTTGGTAGACCCCCAGTTGCCCATGCTCGGGAACCTTCGAATCCGGTGGCGGGTTCTTCATGTTCTTCAGGTCGATGGGGACAAGCCGGCCATCCGCATCGCGTTCGATGCGATCCGCGAAGCCGGTGAGCCGCACGGTGTCGGGACCGTCGACCGTGGCTACCTCGATCTCCGCGCGCATATTGCATTCCGTCGCCACCAACTCCCGTTGCGCCGCCGCGTGGTACGCGAGGAAGCGTGCGAGTGCCTCCTGGGCAGCTCGGCGCTCGGACTCCGACTGCCACCCCGCTTGGAAGGGAACGCGGCCCCACACCCGCTCGATCAGGACGTCGACCTCCTCGGGACTCGCTTCACCCTTGGCGATGTATTCCGCGACCGCGTGGATGATCGATCCGAACTGCGTTGCCGATCCGCGGGGTGTCTCAGCTCGGACGTCCTGCTCCAGGAACCACTTCAGCGGGCATGCGATGAGGTCATCGAGCCGGCTGCCCGACATGGCGATCGGCTGCGTCTCATCCCGCACGGGGCGCTGCCCCACGGTGACGTCTGCGGCACCCCACCAGGTGACCGGATCGGCGAGCGGCACGAGCGCTGCACCTGTGGGATCCCTCAAACTCGCCGCCGCGGCGAGCAGTTCAGCGGCGGCCGCACGATCGTCGGAGGGTGTCCCAGGGTCCATGAGGGCACCGCGCAGCTCCGCGACGAGCCCGTCCCACGTCGTGAGGGACTGCGGGTGGCCAGAGACTCGTTCATCCGCTGCGCCACCGGCTAGCACGTCGTCGATGAACCGGCTCGGCTCATCCGCTCCGTCATCGCCCCCATCCACGACACAGACGTTCAGCTGCTCGCGGGCGCGGGTGCAGGCGACGTAGAACAGATTGCGTTCCTCGATGTCGATCCGCGTGGGCGACACCACTCCCGGTTCGGCGAACTCCGCGAGTGCGGATAACTCGAGGGCGCTTCCGCGCTCACGCAGATCCGGCCAGACACCCTCCTGCGCGCCCACCACCCACACACGCTCGAATTCCAGACCCTTGGCCCGGTGCGCGGTGAGCAGACGCACCGCATCACCGCGCGCCGCCCGCTCGGCGACCGGCTCCGCAGGGATCTCCTGACTGTCGAGCGCGGACAGAAACGAGGTGACACCCACGACGCCGCGGTAACGCTCGGCCGCGCGCTCGGCCGCGTCGAAGAGCGCCATCACGGAATCAATGTCGTGGTGCGCACTCGAGGAGCCGGCGAGTGCCGCCGCCCGCAACCGCCTCGGCCACCCGTGCCCCGGTTCGCCTCCGGTCCACACCTGCCACAGCACCTCGTCGATGGGGGCCTGGCTCCGGATCATGGTGCGCACCCGGGCGACGAGTGCACGGAGAGCGCGCGCCCGGGCAACCGCGGTCTCGTCGGTGCCCGCGAGCGCCAGGGCACTCGAGTCGAGGACGGACTCATGATCCAGGATGGCGGCCCGGATCGCTTCACGGGACGGGGTGATCGGGGCGTCGGATTCGACCTGCAGCCTGCGCATCAGGCGACCGAGGCCGCGCACACTCGCGGCATCGCACCCGCCGATCGGCCCGGTGAGCACGTCCACGACCCCCATCGCCGTCGATCGCTGCGGGTGAGTCGCGAGGCGCAGCACCTCGAGGATGCGCGCCACCGCAGGCTCCGAGCGCAGTGGGATCTCATCCGCGGAGACAGCCACCGGAACACCGAGCCGCTGGAGGGATCGCTCGATCCCGACGAGTTGGTCCCCGTTGCGAACGAGGACGGCGAGGTCACTCCACGGAACGCCGTCGAGGACATGGGAGCGGCGCACTGCTGCAGCGACGTGTTCCGCGCACGCGCTCTCCGAGTCGAAGCGCTGCACCCGGATCTCATCGCGGCCGGCACCCAGCGTCGTGGGACTTCGGTGACGCTTCATGACATCGATGCCGAACGTTGCGTAAGAAGCCGGGGGGAGCACAGCACTCACGGCGGTGCGGATGCGTGGCCCGAACCGCCGTGTGCTGCCGAGGACGACGATCGGGGCCGGGGTGCCAGCTGACGTGCGGAACCGCTCGGGGAAGTCCACGATTCCACGGATGTCCGCACCGCGGAATGCGTAGATGGCCTGATCGGGATCGCCGACCGCGACGAGGGTCGAGGCGGGGGTGACGATGTTGCCGAGCAACGTGGTCTGGAGTGGATCGGTGTCCTGATACTCATCGACATATACCGCGTGATGACGCTCGTTCATCCGAGCCCGTACGGACGACTGCGCGGTGATCTCGACCGCGCGGCGCATCAACTCGGTGTAGTCCTGGACGTTCTCCAGCGCCATCACCGCGAGATCGGCTTCAGCGATCGCGGCGACGGCGCTCCACGCCGGACGCCCGGTCTCCTCGGCGATGCGACGCAGACGTGCAGGGCTGATCCCCCACTCGCGCATCCGGGCGATCATCGACCGGACTTCGTTGGCAAGTCCCAAGGTGCCGAGTGCACCGGTGAGGTCATCGGGCCATCGGGTGTGACCGTCTGCGGCAGCACCGAGGAGTAGTTCGCGAATACGGACGTCTTCCTCCGCACCGGAGAGCAAGCGCGGTGGGTCCAGGTACTCACCGTCCGGTGCGAACTCGCGCACCAGGGAGTAGGCGAAGGAATGGAAGGTGGAGACATGGGGCTGCGGGCCACCACCGAGGCGCGCCGCGATCCGATCGCGGACCTCGCGCGCGGCCCTGCGGCCGAAGGTGAGCACCAGGATCTGCCCCGCCGCGATCGACGGGATCCGCGCTGCGACCGACTCGACGATCGTGGTGGTCTTCCCCGTGCCGGGCCCGGCCAGCACGAGCAGGGGACCCCCGGTGTGGGCGACCACCGCCTGCTGGTCCGCATCGAGGACGGGAGCGGGCGCGGGGGGCGGAACCGTGAGGTCCAGCCGCCATTCCATGGACCCATGGATAGCAGGTGGCTATGACACGATCACCCGGTGAGCAGGGAACGGGAGCCCGTGGAGTTCACGATCGCCGGTCCCGTCCCCCTGATCCCCGCCCTCGCCGATCCCCCGCCCTCGACTCCGCCCGAATCCACCACCCTGATCATCGAGGCGGGGGTGATCCCGCGCCGCGTCCGACGCCCGCTCGACCTCGCCCGCTTCGCGCTGGCTTTGGCCATCACGGGGGGAACGGTCTTCCTCGCCTGGTTCGCCACGGGCACCACGACCGGACTCGAGCAGGACCTCGACTCGAGCGTCGCACTCTTTCCCCCTGCGGCGGTTCTCGTCTTGAACATCGTGGGCGGTATCGGCACCCTGGGACTCCCGGTGGCGGTCGCCATCTCCCTGCTCATGCGATCGCGGGTACGCCAGCTCTTCGACGCGCTCGTCGCACTACTCCTGGCGGTGTCCGCTCTCACCGCGATCGGATACGCCGTCTCCCTGTTGAGTGACCCACGCCTGTTGATCGCCCTCGCCGGATCGACGAACCCACAGAGCGGTGCGACCGCGCCGGTCCTCGGTGGACTGCTCGCCTTCCTGACCGTGGCGCGACTCATGGGTCGACGCCCGTGGAACGTCCTGAGCGTCATCGTGATCGGTTCCCTGATCATCGTCACGATCCTGAGTGGTGGCATCGCCATCGCCGGGGTCGGAGTCTCACTGGCCCTGGGTTGGGCCGTGGGCCTGATCACGCGTTACGTCGTGGGCACACCCACCACCCGGCCCAGCGGGATGCAGATCGCCCAGGCGCTCGACGCCGGCGGCTTCCCCATCACCGAACTCCGTGCCCAGGAGTCCACCGAACGTGGACGTCGCTACATGGCCCGAACCCGGTCGGGTGATCGACTCAAGGTGACGGTGCTCGATCGTGATCTGGAGGGCGCGGGGCTCGCCAGTGCGATGTGGACCTCGTTACGTCTCCGCGATGACAGCAGCGCTGGAGCCTTCAACATGCGCAGATCGTTGGACCATGCCGCACTCGTCGCGTATGCGGCCGAGGCAGCAGGCGCACCCGAGCCGCGCCTGTTGCTCACCAGCGAGATCGGACCCGACTCCTGCCTCCTCGCCTACCAGTTCATCGACGGTGAGACTTTTGCGGAGGTGGCAGCGCTCACGGACGCGGAGCTCGAGGCGGCGTGGCGCGCGGTGCGCACGCTCCACGAGCACCAGATCGCCCACCGCTCCCTCGATGCCGACCACCTGCTGCGCGCAACCGATGGCTCTATCTGGTTGCTCGGCGGCAGATCGGGTGCCGTCGCCGCGAGCGATGTCGCGCGACGGATCGATCTGTCGATGCTGCTGTGCACGCTCGCCATGCTCACGAGCGTCGAGCGTTCCGTGGCAAGCGGTATCAAGGTGATGGGGATCGAAGGGTTGGCGCGCGCCCTACCGACACTGCAGCCTGTCGCACTCGGCAGTCCGACCCGCCGGGCACTCCGCAAGCACAAGGGCCTCCTCGTGCGCTTGCGCGACGCTCTCGTCGAGATGCGCCCGGGTGCAGACGTCGAACAAATCCAGCTCGAGCGCATTCGACCGAGAACGCTGATCATGATCGTGCTCGGCAGCATCGCCGGCTATGTGCTGCTGTCCCAATTGGCACAGGTCGACCTTGTCGCGCTCATCGCGAACGCTCAATGGTCGTGGCTGGGAATCGGCCTGTTGCTGAGCCTGGTCACCTATGTGGGCGCCGCGTGGTCACTCTCGGGTTTTGTGCCCGAACGGCTGAAGTTGACGCGGACCATCCAGGCCCAGGTCGCCGGGGACTTCGCCACCCTCGTGTCACCACCGACCCTGGGCGCGATCGCGATCAACGTCCGCTACCTGCAGAAGTCGGGTCTGCATCCGGCCCTCGCCGCCGCCAGCGTCGGGGTGTCCCAGGTCATGGCCTTCGTCGTGCACATCGTCCTCCTCCTGGGGTTCGGTATCGCCGCGGGGACCCAGGCCGACTTCACCTTCGATCCCCCACGTGCAGCGGTGATCGGCGTTGCGGCCGTAGCGGTGCTCGCCCTCGCCCTGCTCGCCATTCCGGCAGTCCGTCGACTCATCACCTCCCGCGTGGGTCCGCTCCTACGCGAGGTCGGTCCCCGGCTGGTCACTGTCGCCCAACGGCCGTTCAAACTGCTCGAGGGCGTGGGCGGCATGGTGCTGCTCAATGCCGCCTACATCGGCGTGCTCTATGCATGCGTCGAGGCCTTCGGTGGATCGATGAACATCGCCGTGGTCGCCGTGGTCTACCTCGCCGGTGCCACGATCGGCCAGGCGGCGCCCACTCCGGGTGGACTCGGTGCCGTCGAGGCGGCGCTCGCCGCGGGCCTGACCGCCGGCGGCCTCGACGCGGGCATCGCCGTATCCGCGGTCCTGCTCTACCGACTCATCACCTTCTGGCTGCCCACCCTCCCCGGCTATTGGGCGTTCACGAATCTCACGCGCAAGGGTCTGCTCTGACCCGGATGTGCGACGGTCCGACGTGCACGGCAGGCTTCGGCCCATGAGCGAACATGTGACGATCACCCCCCTGCCCGACGGCCCACTCGAGGTCAGCGGCCCCACGGCCGTTCAAGACCCGGACGGCACGGTCCTCAAGGAGGGTGACAAGGCCTACCTGTGCCGCTGCGGCTTCAGCGCCAACAAGCCCTTCTGCGATGGCAGCCACAAGCGGAACAACTGGACGAGCGCCTAACGGCGATCAATTGATGCGAATCGGTTGATGACCTCGCCGGAGCCGGACTAGCGTCCCTGGTGAGCAAAGGAGTCCCATGAGCGACACCGTCAACCAGCACAAGTACGTCCTGTCCGAGGACCAAATGCCGACGGCCTGGTACAACATCCTGGCCGATCTACCGGCACCCCCGCCCCCACCGCTCCACCCGGGACGCATGGATCCCGTGGGCCCCGACGACTTGTTGCCGCTCTTCCCGATCGACTTGATCCTCCAAGAGGTGTCGACGGAGCGCTACATCGACATCCCCGGTGGCGTCCTCGACGTCTACCGGCAGTGGCGTCCCTCTCCCCTCTTCCGTGCCCACCGCCTGGAGCAAGCACTCGGCACCCCCGCGCGCATCTACTACAAGTACGAGGGTGTGTCCCCCGCGGGATCGCATAAGCCCAACACATCGGTGCCTCAGGCCTACTACAACAAGAAGGCCGGCACGACGAAACTCACCACGGAGACCGGTGCGGGACAGTGGGGAACGGCACTCGCGTTCGCCTGCGCGCTCTACGGCCTGGAGTGCGAGGTGTGGCAGGTCGGCGCGTCCTACGACGCGAAGCCTTATCGACGCCTGATGATCGAGACCTTCGGTGCCACCATCCACCGTTCCCCGTCGAACGTCACCGACATCGGCAAGCTCCTCGGCGCCGATCCGAAGAACCACAGCGGATCCCTTGGAATCGCGATCTCCGAAGCAGTGGAGGTGGCCGCCAAAGATCCCAACACCCGCTACGCGCTGGGCTCGGTACTCAACCACGTGCTCTTGCACCAGACGATCATCGGCCAGGAGGCGCTGCTGCAACTCGAGATGGCAGGCGACACCCCCACGCTGATCGTGGGATGCACCGGCGGCGGCTCGAACTTCGCGGGGCTGTCCTTCCCGTTCATCCGCGAGAAGCTGGCCGGGAAGATCAATCCGCGAATCCTCGCTGCCGAGCCCGCATCGTGTCCGTCGTTGACCAAGGGCGTCTACGCCTACGACTTCGGTGACACCGCAGGCATGACCCCGTTGATGAAGATGCACACCCTCGGTCACGACTTCATCCCGGATCCGATCCACGCGGGTGGCCTGCGCTACCACGGAATGGCACCGCTCATCTCGCACCTCTACGAGTTGGGCATGATGGATGCGGAGTCGGTTCCGCAGACGGAGTGCTTCGCTGCGGCACTGCAATTCGCCCGCACCGAGGGGATCGTTCCCGCACCCGAGCCCACTCACGCGATCGCCCTGGCGATCCGGGAGGCGCTGAAGGCGAAGGAGACCGGCGAGGAGACCGTGATCCTGACGGCGCTGTGCGGCCACGGGCACTTCGACCTCGCCGCGTACGAGTCGTTCCTCAACGGCACGATGGTCGACGAGGACTTCACGGACGAGCGCCTGCAGGCGGCCCTGGCGACCCTCCCGGAGGTTCAACTCGCCTGACGCGCACCGGTGTTGTGGGCTAGGGTTCCCGCATGGCCCTCTACACATGTCCTGCATGCAACATGTCCGTCAACACCACCTGTGGTGCCTGCGACGCTGCCCTCGGTGACGACGTGCTCGTCAAGGACGACGGCGCCCGCATCGGTATCTCTGTCTGCCCCAATGGCCACGGCAAGATCAAGTCGCCGATGTGCTGTGGGTCGGACATGGCCTGCGCCGTCTGACACTCGCCGCCGCCGTGACGCGGCCGCTAGGCGATCATCAGCAGCGGGTCGTAGGCGACGAATGCCGGGTCCCGGGTCATGATCGTGAGGTCATCCACAAGCGCCTGGGCCAGAAGTAGCCGATCGAATGGGTCGCGGTGGTGCCACGGGAGTTGACCTGCCCGCCAGGCGTGCTCCCAGCGGATGGTGAGGGTCTCGAAACCACTGTCGCTGATCAGGTGAGGGAGATCGTCGGGTACCGAGACGCGACCTCGGCTGGATTTGATCGACATCTCGATCGCAGACACGGGCGAGACGAACACTTCAGATCGTGAATCGGACAGGACTTCGAGGGCAGCCTCGGACAGATCTGTCCCGTCCAACCACCACAGCAGAACATGGGTGTCGAGCAAGTACTTCATGGGATCGTTGTGCCAGCCAGGAAATCTTCTTCGATATCGGCGAGAGGTGCATCGAAGTCCTCCGAGACCCAGATGCGGCCTCGGGCGGATCCTCGACCTGGCCGCGGTCCGGTCTCGGACACGTAGGGGACGATCCGCGCCACCGGGCGGCCGGCCCGAGCGACCACGTACTCATCGCCGGACTCGACCGACTTGATCAACTCGGAAAAGCGGGTCTTGGCTTCATAGATATTGACGATGCTCGATGGTGCCATGCGAGCAGACTATGTGACCAATAGGGTCTGATCAAGTTAGTCAACTCAGTAGTTGGGCTTCTCCGGTTCGATCTGACTGACCCAGGCGTTGATGCCGCCACCAACATGGACGGCATCCGCGAATCCGGCGCCCTTGAGCACGGCGAGCACTTCCGCCGAGCGCCCGCCGACCTTGCAATGCAGCACGATCTGCTTGTCGGTCGGCAACTTCTCGAGGGCAGACCCATCGAGGAAGGCACCCTTCGGGATCAGTTCCGCACCATCGATGGTGACGATCTCCCACTCGATTGGTTCGCGGACATCGATCAGCATGAAGTCCCGCTCCCCCGCGGCCCTCTCGTCGAGCATCCGCTTCAGATCGTGCACCGAGATCGTGGAATCGCGCGCCGCCTCCGCCGCTGCATCGGAGATGACTCCGCAGAAGGCGTCGTAGTCGATGAGTTCCGTCACGGTTGGGTTGACGCCGCAGACCGCGCAGTTCGGATCCTTGCGGATCTTGACCTGTCGGTAGTTCATCTCGAGGGCGTCGTAGACCATGAGGCGCCCGAGGAGCGAATCCCCGATCCCGGTGATCAATTTGATCGCCTCGGTGACCTGGATCGAACCGATGGACGCGCACAACACACCGAGTACTCCGCCCTCGGCACAGGACGGCACCATCCCCGGGGGAGGCGGCTCGGGATAGAGGCAGCGGTAGCACGGGCCGTACTCCGCCCAGAACACCGAGGCCTGGCCATCGAATCGGTAGATCGATCCCCAGACGTACGGCTTGCCCAACAGCACACACGCGTCATTGACCAGATAGCGGGTCGCGAAGTTGTCGGTGCCGTCGACGATGAGGTCGTACTGGGCGAACAGGTCCATCACATTGGAGGAGTCCAGACGCTCAGCGTGGAGCACCACATCGACGAAGGGATTGATCTCCTTGATCGAGTCCCGGGCGCTCTCCGCCTTGGATCGACCCACATCACTCTGCCCGTGGATGATCTGCCGCTGCAGGTTCGACTCGTCGACCACGTCGAATTCGACGATCCCGAGGGTTCCCACACCCGCGGCCGCCAGGTACATGAGGGCGGGTGATCCGAGCCCACCAGCACCCACGCACAGCACGCGCGCGTTCTTCAGCCGCTTCTGGCCCGTCATGCCGACGTCGGGGATGATCAGGTGCCGGCTGTACCGGCGAACCTCATCGAGGGTCAGCTCTCCGGCGGGCTCGACGAGCGCGGGCAAGGTCACGACTACTCCTAGTGAGACGAGTGGCAGCAAGGCTAACTTCCGTGGGCAGGCCCCGATGCTGGCGATCCAACACCTGCAAAGTCCTCGCAGAAGTACTACCTCATGCGGTCGAGTACCTCATCGAACCCGTGCTCAATCTGGAGCCAGGTGTGACGTGGCATGGTTCCGAGGCGCTCCACGAGTCGGTACTTGTCGACCGTGGCCAGACTGGTCAGATTCACCACCGAGTCGCGCACCAATCCAGCAGTTCCTTGGGCCACGAAGACCATGCCGGGAAGCTCGGCACGCTCGAGTCGGGTTGTTATGGCTGCGACAACTGTCGTGCCCCACGCCGAGTGGTTGTAAGAATCCCCCTGGATGACCACCACGGGCCGCTGGCCTCCCGGCTCCGACCCATCCGCCTGACCAAAGTCGTACCAGAAGACGTCGCCCTGGCTCACCAGCCACTGAGTTGGGTTCATGAGGAATCAGTCGGGTTTCGACAAACGACTGCGGCCCGCTTCCAGAACCCAGGACACATCGGAATCCGAGATGACATCTCCGTGCTCACGGACGAAGTCGTCGATCTGCTCAGAGATGTGCCGGCGGGACAGGTCATCGAGGTAGCGGCGCGCGGCGTCTGCGAAGAACTGCGACCTCGAAACACCCAACCGCTCCGACTCGATGTCGACCCTGCGAAAGATCTCGTCCGGAATTGAAATCGCACACTTCATCGCACAAGTATTACTCGGTAATACCTTCGATACAACTCCTAACTCGGGCATGGCGTCATCGTGCCGTGACGAAGCGCCCTCCCACCAGGCCAGGAAAGGACCTGTGGACACGTAGCGCAGATAATCGAGTGTGCTGATCTACGACGGCGAGTGCGGTTTCTGCCGTCGAAGCGCCGGGTGGGCGCGGCGCCATGTCGACCCCGACATGGCCATGCGGGCGTGGCAGGACGCGGACCTCGACGTACTCGGTCTGACCGCAGACCAGTGCCAGACCGCGGTGCAGTGGGTGGATCCCTCTGGTCGGACCTACTCGGGAGGGGCTGCCATGTGCGCGGCGTTGCGCACCGGAGCGTGGCATTGGCGCACCATCGGCGTCATCGGCAGCGCGCCTGGGGTACGCGTCATCACCGAGTGGACTTACCGTTGGGTGGCGCGCAATCGCCACCGCTTCTGATCAACCGGTGACATCCCCTTGAGCCACAAGGTTGCGCAGCACCCGAAGGCATACGGACAAGGTGGCCAAGTCCGGGTTCTCCACCGCTGCGATCTCCTGCAGGGTGGTGCGCGCACGCGATACCCCCTCGGCGTGCATTCCCTCCCACCGCTCGACCCGCTCGAGAGCCGGAAGCTTCGGGTCCGTGGCCCTGATGATGCGGGCGGTGAGGGCGGCGATGACCTGGTAGAGATCCGTGCGCATCGCTTGCCGAGCAAGTGCGGTCCACCGATCCCCACGCGGCAGGTCGGTGATCCGGATCAGCGTTCGATCCACGTCGTAGCGGTCGGACAGCGTGAAGTACAACGGCATGACTGTGGCTGCAGTCTCTCCCGTCCGGTTGCACACGTCCGTGATGTCGAGGAGCGAGAAGACGTCGAGGGCCGCGGCAGCCTCTCGCGCGAGCTCGTCGGGTGCTCCCGCTTCACGGAAACGCTGCACGCGTCGACGGAAGCGCTCCGCGTCCTGCCCGGTGAGATCCGCGGGAACCTCGTGGGCGTGATCTGCGACCGTGGATCGGAAGGTGGCGACCTCGGCAGCGATGTTGAGCTCTCCCCCGCGGAACTGGAGGAACCAGCGGGTGGCGCGATCCAAGAGACGTCGCGTCTCGAGTTGAAGAGAGGTTTGCGCCGAGGTGGGGACAGTGTTGTCCAAGCTGTTGATCCAGTCCCACGTCTCTCGGATACCGAAGACACCCATCGCTGCGGTCGCAGCCCGCACCACCTGTGCAACCGACGCACCGGTCTCCTCGATGACCCGGTAGACGAAAGTGATACCGCCCACGTTGATCAGGGAGTTGGCGACCACAGTGTTGATGATCTGCGCCCTGAGGGGATGCGCGGCGATTGCGGCGGGGAACCGTTCGCGCAGCGCGGGCGGGAAGTACTCGATCAACGTCGCGTGGAACCACGGGTCGGTGCTGAGGGTCGACTTGTTCAGATTCGAAGTGAGCCAGTTCTTGGAGTAGGCGAGCAGGACCGCGAGTTCCGGTGAGGTGAGCTCGGACTCGGCAGCGATGAGGGTCCCGAACTCTTCATCGTTGGGTAGGGACTCGAGGCTTCGGTCGAGGACTCCCCGCCGCTCCATTTCCTTGATCATCCGCTGGTGGACTGTGATGAGGGCGGGTGCGCCACGCCGGGCGTTCCCGAGCACGACGTTCTGGTCGTAGTTGTCGCGCAACACCGAGGCGGCGACATCGTCGGTCATGTCGGCAAGTAGGGCGTCCCGTTCGGACAGGGTCATCTCTCCGCTGCACACGATCGAGTCGAGCAGGATCTTGATGTTGACCTCGTGATCGGAGGTGTCGACCCCTGCGGAGTTATCGATGGCGTCGGTGTTGAGTTTCACGCCGTGGCGCGCCGCCTCGATGCGACCTTTCTGGGTCAGCCCGAGGTTTCCACCCTCCCCGACCACGCGTACACGGAGTTGATGACCATTGATCCGGATCCCGTCGTTGGCCTTGTCACCCACCTCCGCAGAGGCCTCGTTCTGCGCCTTCACGTAGGTGCCTATCCCCCCGTTCCATAGGAGATCGACCGGCGCCTTGAGGATCGCGGAGATCAGCTCGTCGGGAGTCAGATGGTGCACGTCAGGCTCGAGACCTAAGGCCTCCCGGATCTCATCGGTCAGGGTGATCGACTTGGCCGAGCGCGAGAAGACGCCACCGCCCGCCGAGATGAGCTGGGGCGCGTAATCGGCCCAACTCGAGCGCGGAAGTTCGAAGAGTCGTCGCCGCTCCCGCAGGGAGGCGATCGGATCGGGGTCGGGATCGATGAAGATATCGCGATGGTCGAATGCGGCGAGGAGGCGGATGTGCTCACTCAGCATCATCCCGTTGCCGAAGACATCACCACTCATATCCCCGATACCCACCACGGTGAAGTCCTGGGTCTGTGTGTTGATTCCCAGCTCACGGAAGTGCTTCTTCACCGACTCCCAGGCCCCACGCGCAGTGATACCCATGGCCTTGTGGTCGTATCCCGCTGAACCCCCCGAGGCGAAAGCGTCGCCCAACCAGAAACCGAAGTCCGCCGAGATCGAATTGGCCACATCGGAGAACGAGGCGGTCCCTTTATCAGCGGCGACGACCAGATAGGGATCGTCACCGTCGTGTCGAATGACTCGCGCCGGAGGGACGATCTGGCCATCGATGAGGTTGTCGGTGATGGTGAGCAGCGCGGTCACGAACTCCGCATAGGCCGCCCGACCACCGGCCAGCCACGCTTCGCGATCGATCCCCGGATCCGGAAGCTGCTTGGGATAGAAGCCGCCCTTGGCGCCCACCGGAACGATGACCGCGTTCTTGACTTCCTGAGCCTTGACGAGGCCAAGGATCTCTGTGCGGAAGTCCTCCCGACGATCACTCCACCGCAGGCCGCCGCGCGCAACATCTCCGAAGCGCAGGTGGACGCCCTCGACACGGGGGGAATAGACCCAGATCTCATGGACGGGGCGGGGAAGCGGCATGTCGGGGATGCTGCGGGGCTCCAACTTGGAAGACAACGTGGTGGATTCCGGTTGCTGGAAGTAGGAGGTGCGCACCGTTGCTTGCAGGAGTGTGAGGAAGGATCGAAGTATGCGGTCCTGATCGAGGCTCAGGACATCGACGAGTTGCCCCTCGATCTGCTCGGCGCAGCGATCCATGTTGGCATCGCGGTCTCCCTCGCGACTCGGATCGAACCGTGCGTGGAACAGATCGATGAGCGACCGTGCTACGGCGGGATTGGCAAGTACTGCTTGCTCGATGTATCCCTGACTGAAGGTGGAACCGATCTGGCGGAGGTAGCGCGCGTAGGAACGCATCACGACACATTCCCGCCACGTGAAGCCCGCGAGGATCACCAGGCTCGTAAACGTGTCGATCTCGCAGGAACCCCACCAGGTGGCGAGGAAGGCCTCCTCGACGTTGCGGAAGTCCGCATCCGTCAACTCCGGGGCACCCGGTGGAGGAGCCATCCCGAAGTTGAGAATCGAGATGACCTGGCTGTCCGATAGCTCGACCTCGTAGGGGTGCTCATCGAGGACATCGAATCCAAGGTTCTGGAGTATCGGCAGGACACGCGAGAGGGGAAGGGCCCGGCCCCTGCGCGTGATGGTGAACTGCAGCGACTCCTCCCCGGCTGACATGCGCACGGCAAGTTCGTCCGGAGCAAGTGTCTCGATCACCTCGATGGCATCTACGGCATCTTCCGGGGTGAAGTCCTCTTTGTAGGCCTCGGGGAACGCTTCACCGAATACGTGGATCATGTCGCGCGCACGATCCTCACCAACCCGGGTCAGGACTGCATCAGCGAAGTCGTCCGACCAACTGCGGGTCGCGGCGGCGACCTGGGCCTCCAACTTCCCCCGATCCACGTCCTGGAGGGGTTGATCCGCAGGAACACGGATCACGAAGAGCAAACGTGCCAACACCGACTCGGACACGAGGACCGTGAAGTCGATCGACGTGCCCCCGAAGGCGCGCTGGAGGATCTCGGAGATGCGGGTGCGAACAGCGGTGTTGTACCGATCGCGGGGTAGGTAGACGAGAGCGGAGACCGAGCGGCCGTACGCGTCGGGCCGGAGGAACAGGCGGGTCTGACGGCGTTCCTGCATGTGGAGGACTGCCGATGCCGTGTCATTGAGAGCCTGCTGGCCAATCTGGAATAGCTCATCGCGCGGGTACGTCTCCATGAACTGCTGCAGATCATGTGCGCTATGGGAGTTCGGGACGAACTCGAGGGCCTTCATGGCACGGTCGTACTTGCGGCGAAGGATCGGTACCTCCAGGACGCTGGAGGTGTATGCGGGGGCCGCGAATACGCCCAGGATCCGGTGCTCTCCGATGACCGTCCCCTGGTCATCGAAACGCTTGACGCCGATGTAATCCAGATAGCCGGGTCGATGCACCGTCGAACGAGCATTCGCCTTGGTGAGAATGAGGAGTTCGGGGTCCTTCGCCCGGGCGCGAACAGATGCAGGGAGTACAGCGAAGCTGGGCGAGACCGATTGATCCTCACTACCGTCGCGGCGCAGGATGCCGAGCCCGGAGCCGGGCACTGCCTGAAGGGCGTCCTCGCCGTTTGCCGTGATGAGGTCATACGCGCGGTAGCCGAGCAGCGTGAGATTGCCAGCGGTGATCCATCGAAGAAGCGCAATGGTCTCTCCCACCTCGTCCGCGGCTATGCCCACGGGCGGGTTCCTCTCGAGCTCGTCCGCGATCGTGACGACCCTCGTCTTCATGGCAGGCCAATCGGTCACCGCGCGACGGACATCACCCAAGACCCGGCGCACCCCTGTGCGGAGGGCCTCCGAATCATCCTTGCGGTAGTCGCGCTCGAGTTCGATGTGCATCCACGACTCAGCCAGCGCATCGGACGCATGTCCCACATCCGCGTCCAGGACATGCATGAGCTTCCCATCGTGATCTCGCTGCACGGCAAGTTGCGGATGCAGGAACATCTCGACACTGCGACCGCGACGGGTGATCTCGTTGGTCACCGAATCGACGAGGAACGGCATGTCGTCCGTGACCACCTCGAGGACGGTCCCGGTGGGAGTCTCGAATGCCCGGACCAGCGTCTCTCCCGGATTCCGCACTCGAGCCCAGCGCGCCATCGAGGTGACCTCGTCGACGAGCTGATCGTGATCGCGAACCTGTTCAGGAGCCACGTGTCGCGAGAAACGCGCCACAAGAGTGGCCAGATCCGGAACGGACTGTTCCGCCGCGGGAACGCTCACGCTTATCGCCTCTTCGCACGCAGTGCCCGAACCTCTCCTACGGTAGTCCTCCCTCGGCGCGGACGGGTGGATGAGCCCGAAGGTCGCCCACTGTTCTCCAGCCGGCCACGTATGCCACGATCGGACGGTGAGCACTCACCTCGATGTCGTCCAGGAGTTCCCCGCCGATGCGTTCAGAACATTTGGGGTTCTCACCGATCGGGACTACATCGAGGCGAAGTGTGCAGCGACCGGCTCACTTCGCACGAGGATCGAGATCTCCGGTGATGCGGGATCCGCGATCACTGTGCGCACGGAGCGCGTACTTCCCGCGAATGTCCCCGCTGTTGCAAAGTCCTTCGTCGGCGAGACCATCGACGTCACCGAGATCCAGGAATGGTCGGCGCCGGATGCCGACGGAACACGCTCGGCGATCGTGACGGTGCGCTTCTCCGGCCCGTTGCGTTTCGAGGGGACCGCGGACCTCCGACCCACCGCTCAGGGTTGCTCCATTCACACCATTGGTCGACTGACGGCCAAGGTGCCCTTCGTTGGTGGAACCATCGAGGAGGAGGCGGCACGACAGACCGAGAAGTACCTGCGCGTCGAGGAATCCCTCGCCGCCGAGTGGCTAGGACGCGCGTAGCTCGAGGGAGCGCGCCCAACCGGAGGGTGACGTCCGCATCGACGTCTCCAGGACATGTCTGCGCCGGGATGCATCCATGAGGTTTGCACCCATCGCGGCGAGATCCTCCGGCCCAGGACCGAGGATGAATACATGCGCGCCATGCGCCCGCACCGTGTCGGCTTCATCGACACAGACTTTGGTCACCTCGCCGCGCCACCGCCGTTCCAGACGCGCCGCAAGGCCGGTGGGATGGTCTGTGGCGAAGGACACCATCGGGGCTATCACGTAGACCTCGTCCAGACCCATGTGCTCGAGGACATCGACCGACGTCGCGGAGATAGCGCCGCCGTCGACATAGGTGCGCCCGTTGATCGCGAC
Source organism: Candidatus Nanopelagicales bacterium (assembly GCA_044375955.1). Classification (GTDB taxonomy): domain Bacteria; phylum Actinomycetota; class Actinomycetes; order S36-B12; family S36-B12; genus VGCC01. The sequence continues at coordinate 21,685 of JBILLS010000006.1, forward strand.
CGGGGCGAACCATCCGGGAATCGAGCACGACGCCACGACAGCATCGGATAAGGGAGCCACCGGTGCGCCGGGACGCCCGAAGACCACGCGGTGCCCATCAACGAAATCCATCGCAACAACCCAGAGTCGTTGCGGCCACGTACCTGCGGGATTCGCCGCGTCGATCAACTGCGCGACCTGGCCGAGGGAGCGCGATCCGGGGGGAATCAGCGCGGAGAGCACCGCCGTCACCGGCAGTCGTCCGGGGTGACGCATGCTCGAGGCGATCAGTGCGGGTGAGCCGGGGACGATGAGACGGGGCACTCCTGGACGTTGGCCACCGGTCGCGCGATCGGGGTCGAACTCGTAATGGGCGAGCGGTCCGGTTCCGACATCATCGCCGGCGTAGTGACCCCTCATCTCCTCCAAGGAGACACCCAGGGTGACCAGGGCGCCGAGAACCGACCCGGCGGACGTGCCCACGATGATGTCGAAATCCTCGGTGTCGACCCCGAAGGCTCGGAGGGCATCAAGTGCCCCGACGGACCACGTGCCCCCGAGGACCCCGCCCCCTCCGAGGACCAAGCCCCGCCGTGGAGTGTGCACACTCGCCTCCTCGACCGTCATCCTGGCACGCGCCACACCGCGAAGGTGCGTCATGGGACACGTCCTCACCCCTACCCTGCTGGAGTGCACTTCCCCCGCCATGCACACTCCCCCGTGACCGCGACGAGTAGACGCCTGCACGGGTACGGTGTTGGAATGGTCGGACTGGCGCGCAGATTCCCCAGGCGAACCCTCGCCGCCCTGCTCACCACCAGCCTTGCCGCGGGCCTCGGTGTCGGCCTGCTGCTCCCCGCGGCGTCGGCCTCCGACACCACCCCGACCCCCACTCCCACGGTCACAGAGACACCCACTCCCACGGTCACTCCGACCCCCACCGCGACTCCGACTCCGACTCCGACGGTCGTGGACGTCAGCGTCCTCGGTGCCGAGGGACCACGCCCGGCCAAATACAAGAAGCCGAAGGCCGCGACACGGACCAAGAAGGCACGCAATGTGCCCGTGCGTCCTTTGGATGACGGCGATGGTCGACGAATCGTCTACGACAAGACACTCATGCACGTGTGGCTGATCGACGAGAACGACACCGTGGTCAAGCGCTTCCCTGTCGTCGGCAGGTGGGATCGACCGGTGCAGGGCACGTACACGATCTACTCACAGTCAGAACGCAGCGGCAATCCGAACTCCGGTGTGACCTTCGATCACATGACGCGCTTCGCGTACGGCCTCGATGGCAAGACGCCAATCGGGTTCCACAGCATCCCGATTTACTACGACGGACGCATGATGCACGACACCGATCAGCTCGGCCTCCCAGTGGCGACGGGCGGGTGCGTGCGCATGGCGGCGGAGGATGCGGAGTTCCTCTACAACTGGGCCAAGAAGGGCGACACCGTGGTGGTGCTGCCGTCGCCCTAAGCCGCCGTGAGGTGGTGGGCGACATGTCGCATCCGAGACCGTGCCGGGGATCGGCCGCGCATCTCACTCGGCAGGCTGCCGCGAGCGGCGGCCTTGAGCACGCTCGAATCCTCCGGTATCCCCTCGACATCCACGATGAATCCCGTCCGGGTCAGAACCTGACGGACCTCCTTCACCTGCCACGATCGGTGGATCCGATTGACCAGGACTAGTGGGCGCCGATCCCGGGTCACCTCGTCCAGCACCGAGAGCGATCGGACGAGCCGCGCGACTCCAACCGGGTCCGGTCGCGCGACGATGAGGATTTGGTCGACATCGGCGAGTGCGGCCCGGGCGATTGCATTCCGCTCACCCCGCAAGCCGGTGACCGGATCGGACGTCGATTCGATACACGAATGGATATCGACGACCGCGATGTCGGCGATCGTCCTACAGGTTCGAAGTACTTGCCGAAACGGTCCCCCTCGAAGCTCGGCCCAGCGTCCCGGATCATCGAGTCCGGTGAGAACGTCGAGACCCGGCTTCACACACCGGAGGGCGCGCTCCATCGCAGATTCATCGAGGGACCCCTGTTCGGCGTGCTTGCAGGCCAAGAGAACACCGCTGGCCTGCTCGGTGATCGCAAGAGTGGTGGTGATCGAGGGATTGTGCGTATCGCCGTCGATCATCAGGGTCCGAAACCCGAGTCGGGAGCAGGCTTCGGCGAGCGCGATCGTGACGGTGGTGCGCCCGGGAGCGCCGGCGGTGCCCCATACCGCGATCACCGAACCCGCACCCTCGATACCGGACGACGTTGCGGGACCAGGAACATTCAGCGACCCGAGCAGCGCCGTCGACGTCGCCTCGATATGGGCTGCGCCGGGCGATGACGGAGGAATTCCGGATTCGCCCGCGGCCCGGATGACGATCACCCCGGCTGCCCGCTCGCAGAGTTCAGCCCACAGAGCGGCATCGACGCGTTGCAAGGCCGTGGACACCACGACCACGGAATCCGGCTCGATGCTGACCGCTGCCAGAGTGTCGGCGGCATCGACACAGTGGCGCGCGATCGTCCATCCATCCGCCTGGACGGCGTCGATCAACGCCAGCTCATCCACGACTCCTGGAGTGCACCACACGATCCGGTTCCGGTCACGGGACAGCATCGGCGGCCTCAAGAAAGGAATCGGCGTCAGGACTCTGACTGGCGAGGGGCACGGATACAAGATCGAGGCTTCCTGCCCGCGAGGCCGCGACCACCCGCGCTACATCGGGTTCCGCGAGGGTCAGGACGACGGCGATCTGGCCGCCGATGCCCACGGTGTCCTCAGAGATGGATGCAATGGTCACTCCGGGGACGATGAGTTCGGGCACGGGAAGAATGTCGGCGCGCTCTCCCGATGTGGACCAGACATCCACCCGATCACCGGGCAAGACGTCCGGGGGTAGACGCAGAGGATCGACGGGAACCGTGACGAGTCGAGCGCCCGCCAGCTCACCTGGGACGACGGCTCGTCGGGGAACCAACTCTCCTGCAGCGACCGGCCACAGCATTCGGCCGCTCACTGGCTGGTCCGCAGCGAGATAGTCATCGCTTGCCTCGCCCAGTGCGACGGTGACCGGGCGCAGGTCCGCGACCATCGCCCCGTCGGGGAGGTCCCGTGTGGCCTGCCAGACAGTCACGCTGTCACCGTCGGATGACAGCAGATGGGCTCCGGCGAACATCGCCCCCACGACGAGGGCCAACCCCAACCAGAGACGGAAATCCGTCCATCGGGGCATCGAGACGCGCACTGCGCGACGTTGTGCCATGTCAACCTCCCACTCCCCAGACGCAGCATGGGCTATCCGCAGATCCCGTGCTTTCCGTTATCCACAGCCGCAGATGCCGGATACGCGGGGATTTGGCACGATGCGTCCATGGCACGGTTCCTCACCCTCGCCGATGTCGCGGAAACTCTGAATGTCTCCGCCTCCCAGGCCTACGCACTCGTGCGCAGTGGTGAACTCCCGGCGATCAAGGTCGGCGGTCGAGGTCAATGGCGCATTGAATCGAGCGTTCTCGAGGACTACATCGCGCGCATGTATGCGCAGACCCGGGCCCTGGTGGACACAGGATCCCTGGCGCCGGAGGACGCGGACTAGGTCCGCCTGTGCACCACGACTACGGCTTCCCAGGGGATCACCGTCGTCCGAGCGAGCTCCAGATGATCCGAGGCGACCACCAGTGAACCTCGGAAGCGGCCGCCGCGAGTCCAGACCTCGACGTCGTCGCCGGTCCACCCATCGAGGAGTGATCGGGAGGTCACAGCCGTTGGCCGCTCCATGCGCAGTGCTCGCACGAGTCCGGTGATGGCGTCGACCGCCGCGATGCGAACAGCCCAGGAATCGGCTCCATTCGCCAGGATCACAAGGTCGTCACTCCAGACCTGAATCGAGCCATGGATGACCTCACCGGCGATATGGAGTGATACGCGCGAACTCCGTTCACCCCGATCCACCACGCGCATCAATGCCAGTTCCGCGGCAGCGATGTCGAGGACATCCTCGCGGGATTCGCGCTCGATCGAGGATGTCACGAGGGCACCGCGCAGTGCGTCCCACATGCCATCGTCTCCGGCTCCGGTGTTCACGTTCTTGGTGTGGGCGGATCGCAGCCGGAGCAAACCAGGTTTCGGATGCCTGGTCGGGGGCCATCTCCCTAACCGAGGTCCGGGTTATCCACGGGTATCCCCTCCCCCCTTGACACGGCCCAGACCTCAACCGATGCTGATCCAGCAAACAGCATCAAACAACTACAAACGATGGTAAATGATCATCCAAGGGTCCAGGAGGGGCCATGAGCGTCACGACTTCACAGCTATCCCGGTCCTCGGTGACCGCCGAGGAGACAGCACCCCGGCGCCACCTCTCCGTGATCGAAGGAGGCGGGGGGTCGGATCCCCGGCAACTGCCTCTCCCCCTGACCTGGCAGGTCGCGCCCGGGGTTCCCGCGCATCCATCGACACCCGTTGCCGCCGTATCGCTTGACGATGCCATGCCCGACCCGGCCGGCTGGGCACCGCAGATCGCACGTGCCATCGTGGAGGTGGCCCACGGCGAGCGTCCCCCCGCCCAACTCTCGAAGTGGGTCACGAAGTCGCAGTTATCCGCCCTCGCTGCCCGCGGGCGCAGCTTCGCCCGTCACCCTGCAGCCCGCAGTCAGGGCTCCACATCACGACTGCGCCGCATCCGCGGGGTTCGGTGCTGCCATGTCGGCCCAGGCATCGTCGAGGCGAGCGCGGTCATCGTGGGAGCCCAGCGGTCATCGGCCATCGCCTTCCGCCTGCAGGCCTACCGCGGCCGTTGGGTGGTCACCGCGGTCGAGATGCGCTAGCCCCGACGCTTGCGGTTGGCCCGCTCGGCCCGACGGCGCTCGGCCCGCGAGGCGTTCTCGACGACTTCGATCGGCTCCTCGCCGCTGTCGTCGATGTAGCCGCGCTCGACTCCCCCATCCTCGGTGGGAGCCGAGTACTCCAGCTGCTGCGGGCGACTGGGCCCGAGGCCCTTGGCCGCGATCTGCGGATGGTGCTCTTCGACCACCGCCGGAGTCGATTCCAGTGACTCCTCACCTGCCGCGTCGCTGACCGGAGCCTCCTCGGCGTTGACCTGGACCTCGACGTGGAAGAGGTAGCCGACCGTCTCTTCCTTGATCGCATCCATCATCGCGACGAAGAGGTCGTAGCCCTCGCGTTGGTACTCCACCAGCGGGTCTCGCTGCGCCATCGCACGAAGACCGATGCCATCGCGCAGATAGTCCATCTCATAGAGGTGCTCACGCCACTTACGGTCGAGGACCGAGAGGATCACACGGCGCTCGAGCTCACGGGTGACTTCCTCGCCGAGTTCGGCTTCACGACGGTTGTAAGCGGCCTCGGCGTCGGCGACCATGATCTCGCCGAGGAACTCGCTGCTCAGACCATCCCGGCCCGCACCGGACTCCCGCTCCACGTCCTCGATCGTGAGCGACACGGGATACAGCTGACCCAGGGCGGTCCAGAGCTGCTCCAGGTCCCAGTCCTCGGGATATCCGTCGGCGGTGGCCGAACGGACATATCCGGCCACAGTGTCACTGATGAAGCTACGTACCTGGTCGGCGATGTCCTCGCCTTCGAGCACGCGACGTCGCTCCCCGTAGATCACCAGTCGTTGGTTGTTCAGTACGTCGTCGTACTTGAGCACGTCCTTGCGGATCTCGAAGTTCTGTGCTTCGACCTGCGTTTGCGCCGAACGAATCGCGTTCGTGACCATCTTCGCCTCGATCGGGACGTCGTCGGGCACATTGAACCGACGAAGGAAGGCATCGACCATGTCGGCCTTGAACAGGCGCATGAGGTCGTCCTCGAGCGAGAGGTAGAACTGCGATTCGCCCGGATCCCCCTGGCGGCCCGATCGACCACGCAGCTGGTTGTCGATGCGGCGGGACTCGTGCCTCTCCGTGGCCAGGACGTAGAGGCCACCGAGGGCGACCACCTCGTCGTGCTCGGCCTTGACCGCCGTGCTCGCCTCCTCGAGGGCCTGGGGCCACGCGGCCTCGTAGGCCTCCGGGTCCTCCACCGGGGAGAGACCACGCGCGGCCAGCACCGACGCCGCCATGAATTCCGGGTTCCCACCCAACATGATGTCGGTACCGCGACCGGCCATGTTCGTCGCGACTGTCACAGCACCCTTGTGACCCGCCTGCGCGACGATCGACGCCTCACGCTCATGCTGCTTGGCGTTGAGGACCTCGTGCCGAACCCCGTTCTTCTTGAGCATCCCGGAGAGCAGTTCGGACTTCTCAACGCTGGTGGTTCCGATCAGAATCGGCTGACCCGTGGCGTGCCGCTCGACGATGTCCTCGATGACGGCCGCATACTTCGCCTCCTCCGTCCGGTAGACGAGATCGGAGCGGTCCACGCGGACCATCGGTCGGTTAGTCGGAATGGGAACCACCCCGAGGTCGTAGATCTGATTGAACTCCGCGGCCTCGGTCATCGCGGTGCCCGTCATGCCACCGAGCTTGTCGTAGAGCCGGAAGAAGTTCTGCAGGGTCACCGTGGCGAGAGTCTGGTTCTCCGCCTTGATCTCGACCCCTTCCTTGGCCTCGATCGACTGGTGCAGGCCCTCGTTGTAGCGGCGTCCCTTGAGAATGCGCCCAGTGTGTTCATCGACGATGATCACTTCGCCGTCGATCACCACATAATCGCGATCCTTCTTGAACAATTCCTTCGCCTTGATCGCATTGTTCAGGAATCCAACGAGGGGGGTGTTCACCGTGTCGTACAAGTTATCGATGCCCAGTTGGTCCTCAACCCGATCGATCGCGCTCTCATGCACACCGATAGTGCGCTTCTTCTCATCGACTTCGTAGTCCTCGTCACGCCGCAGGAGGCGGACTATCCGGGCGAACTCCCCGTACCAGTGGGTCGCCTGATCGGCCGGACCGCTGATGATCAGCGGGGTGCGGGCCTCATCGATCAGGATGGAGTCCACTTCGTCGACGATCGCGAAGTTGTGTCCACGCTGCACCATCTCGGCCTTGCTCCACGCCATGTTGTCGCGGAGATAGTCGAATCCGAACTCGTTATTGGTGCCGTAGGTGATGTCCGCCGCGTAGGCCTCCCTGCGCTGAGCTGCCGGCATCTGAGCGAGGATCACTCCGACCTCGAGGCCCAGGAAACGGTGGACGCGGCCCATCCACTCGGAGTCGCGCTCAGCGAGGTAGTCATTGACGGTGACCACATGTACGCCCCTGCCGGAGAGTGCATTGAGGTACGCGGGCAGGGTGGACACGAGGGTCTTGCCCTCGCCGGTGCGCATCTCGGCGATATTGCCCAGGTGGAGCGCGGCACCACCCATGATCTGGACGTCGTAGTGACGTTGGCCGAGGGTCCGGCGAGCCGCCTCGCGAACCGTGGCGAACGCCTCCGGCAGAAGGTCGTCGAGGGACTCGCCCTGGGAGTAGCGCTCCTTGAACTCCGCAGTGAGTGCCCGCAGCTCCTCATCCGTCAGCGAGATGAAGTCGTCCTCGATGGCATTGACCGCGCGAGCGATGTTCTCGAGTTTGCGCAAGGTGCGCCCCTCGCCGGCCCGGAGGACCTTGTCCAGAACACCCACAGCACACAGACCCTTCTGACGGGGACGACGGGACACTCATCGTATGCGGTTGTCCCCAGGGGGTGGCGCCCGCAGGTCAGGGGCCCGAGCCCACGCGCCCATGACTGGACTGTGGCCCACTGTCGTCATGACGTGGTGGGCATCCCTGGGGTCGGCGACCGCCGACCTCGCGCTGGGTCGCTGCTGTGCGGGCTGCGATCGACCGGGGATGTTCCTGTGCCCGGAGTGCCGTCACGAACTGGTGCCACGGGTTCGCTTCCATACCCGGCTGCACCTCGACGAGATCGCGCCGGGAGTCGGTCTGTCGATCTTCGTCCCCTTGGACTACTCCGGGGTCCGTCGCCATGTGCTCTACAGATTCAAGGACCACGGGGACTTCTCCGTGGCACCCACTCTGATCCGCGCCCTCTCAGCCGTCCTGACCGAAACCCTGGGTGTGCTCGACGTTACCCCGGCTGCGGCGGTGCCGATTCCCATCCGACGCGCAGCAGCACGACGGCGCGGATTCTCCCCGGTGCTCCACCTCCTCGAGGGCGCCCTGCCGCGCACGAACCCATCCCTGCGCATCGAGTCCCTCCTCGCTGACGATCGCACCGGCCGTGGCGACAAGGGACTCGGAAGTGCAGACCGACGTGCAGCGGTCGCGGGGGCATTCCGCGTCCGCGGTCGAAACCCCGGCGTGCCCGTCCTACTCGTGGACGACGTCGTGACAACCGGATCGACGATGCGGGAGGCCGCGATCACGCTGATGCACTCCGGGGTGCAGGTCGTGGCGGGGGTCGCGGTGGCGGGTACTCAGTTCGGGTAGGCCGGGGACGCGGCGTTGGCGCGTCCCCGCCATCCGGTGCCGGAGTTCTCGTAGACGACTCCATCAGCTGCGGCGACCAACGTGGGAAAGCCTGGGGCGGCAGCCAGGGAGACCGGAGCCTCCGGTGAGCCCCGCGGCACGAGGGAACCGCGCCCGATCGACAGGTCGTACACCTGCAGTGCTCCTGCGCTTTCACTCCCGAGCACCGCCAGGGAATCCGCTGTGGACCAGGCCACGTCCACAGCCTCCGCCAGGCGGCTCTCCACGCGGATGGGTGCTTCGATCGAGACGGGTGCACCTGCAGCCGTACCGGTTCGGACGATCCGTGCGAGATAGAGGCTCGTTCGTTGCGGTTCGCGGACGATCAGTGCAACGCGCGTGCGATCACGTGATGGGACGGCCGCCTGCAGACGGGCATTGCGTGGCAGACCCTCCACGACGACCCCTCGAGCCTCATTCCCGATGATGAGGAGCGAGTTCTCCGAGTCCACCAACCAGAGCACCGACGAACTGTCGAATGCCAGGCTCGTCGCACCTGGGTACTCACCACGCTGCACGAGCTGCGCCTCCGGCGCAAGGCGTGCGGTGTAGAGGATTCCGTCGACATCGAATCCAGCCACCTGGCTGCTGTCGGCGGATACCGCGATGTCTCCAATCACGGGCTCATCCCTGCCCGCGGCCCCTGGGACCGGGATCGTGCCCTGCGGAAGGAGTGCACGCACTCCGACGGAGGTTGCGATGTATCCGCGGGAGCCAGCGGGCAAGGCATTCGGGTCCACGTCGGTCCATGCGTCACGCGGTTGCGGATTGGCGATCCCCGGAACGATGAAGGGTTGACCCGCGGCAGTGATGGAGACGGACTGCACCTCCGGCACCTGACGCAGGGTCCACACGAGCTGCTGGGAGAGCGCGACCCGGGCGGGACCATCGGCAACCAGAACACTCGCCGTCAGATCGATGCGCGCGACACCGCTCTCTACCGGAACAGCCTCGATGTTGAGATCCACTCCGGCTGGGAATCCCGTCCTCACAGCAGGCTGCAGCCACGGGTTCGGTCCGTCGATGAGTCGTCGAACGAGTGTCGTCGCGAGTCCTGGCCCGATGACGGGAACCATGCGCACGTCCGGGACCAGCGTGGTGAAACCGGGATTGAAGAAGTAGAGCGAGTGGCTTCGGAAGGCGCGGTCCACGTCGACCTGCGAGAGCAGGAGACCCTCGGGTGCTGCGGCGATCCGCCACTCACCCCCGACTCGGGATAGGCCGAAGCGCACCCGCATCTCACTGCCTGCGGCGGCGACCTCGTATCGGCCGTCAGAGGCGATCCGGCCGGCTTCGCTTCCGACCATCCGCACCGTGGACCCGGACTCCGAGAGCGACGGGATTCCCTCGTAGACCCGAACCCCGGACCCTGGATTCCACTCCTCATTGGCCTGTGGCGCCAGGTACTGGCGAGCCACGGCATGATCGCCGTCGAAAGAGGCCGAGGATTCCAGGAAGCCCTGCACGATCTGCACGGGAGTCATGCCGGGTGTCGGTGGACTCGCGATGACGCGGATGAACTGATTCGTGTCGGTGCTCGCGACCTGATTTCCCTGTTCGATCGGGCCACTCGTCGGCACCTGCGCGGAAAGGGCCTGGGTGATGCCGATGTCACTCACACTCGAGCACGCGGACAACCCGAGACTCACGCCCACGAGCAGGGTCACGGCCGTCTTCATGAGTCTGACCCCTGTCGCGCGCTCACCGGAACCGAGTCCTCCTCGGGTTCACCCAGCTCCTCGCGCAGCGGGAGCACCGCGTGGTCGACCACTCCCCCGGCCACGCGCGGCAGCGTCAGACGGAAGCAGGCTCCCTGACCGAGAACACCCTCGGCCTCGAGCCACCCGCCGTGGAGCCGGGCATCTTCGAGGGCGATGGACAGTCCCAGGCCGGTTCCACCCGTGGTGCGGGCACGGGCGGGATCCGCACGCCAGAACCGGTTGAAGACGAGGGCCGACTCCTCGGGCCGTAGGCCGACACCGAAGTCGCGGACCGTGATCGTCGCGACCTCGGAATCCGCCGCGAGCTCGATGACCACTCCGTTGTCATCCGCATGCTCGATCGCGTTGTCGAGGAGGTTGCGCAGGATCCGATCGATGCGCCGTGGGTCGCATTGCACCCCGCACGGGCGCGAATACGCGGCGAAGGAGATACGCACGCCGGACCGTTGCGCAAGTGGCTCGCACGTACTGATCGCGCGCTGCGTGAGTTGAGCAAGATCCACATGTTCGACGTCCAGAACCGCAGCTCCGGCATCGAAGCGGGAAATCTCGAGAAGGTCGGCGAGCAGGGCCTCGAAGCGGTCGAGCTGGTTTTGGAGTAGCTCGACACTGCGTGCCGTATCAGCATCGAAGGTACGTCGCTCCTGGTACATGACGTCCGCCGCCATCCGGATCGTGGTCAACGGCGTGCGCAACTCGTGTGATACGTCGGATACGAAGCGTTGCTGGAGGCGCGAGAGCTCCTCGAGTTGGCCGATCTGGGCGTCGATGCTCTCGGCCATTTCGTTGAAGGAACGCGCGAGTTGTGCGAGGTCATCGTCCTTGCGCACGGGGAGGCGTTCCTCGAGGTGGCCAGAGGACAGGCGACGAGCCGTACGGGCGGCGGCGCGCACGGGGAGGACGACCTGGCGGGTGACGATCGAGACGATGAGTCCGATGCTCAAGACCAGGATGACGCCGAAGCCGATCAGTGAACCTCGGACGAGGTCGAGCGTCTGCTGCTCGCCGGTCAGCGGGAATAGGTAATACAACTCGTACGGCCCGACACTCGGGATCGTGAGTGGCGCGCCGACAGCGAGGCCAGGAATCACACGACCATCGAGGAAACGGATCTCGGTGTATGTCCAGGACTGCCGATTGCTCGACGTCACGGCGTCGCGCAGGGCTTGCGGGATGCTGGAGACGGCCACGAGGTTGGTTCCGCGTTCGGGGGCATCGACGAGCGGACCCGAGGACAACAGGAGGACGTCGAAAGTGGCCGGTGAACCCGCCCGGGTCGCCAGTGTCGTCACCACACTGTCGACGAGGCGCGCTGGCGGTGGAGCGACCGGACCGGTGTCGGCTGCGTCCAGGAGACGCTGCGCCTCGCCGAGTCCGGCCGAGGCCTCACCCACGGAGACACGTTCCTTCGCATCGAGGAGACCGGTGGTGATACGCGAGAGCAGGAGCAATCCGAGGACCGCAGTGGCGAGAACCGACAGGAGCAGCGCGGTCACGGTGACACGAACGAGGAGGGATCTCCGCCACATCCGCCGCACCGATCGGGGAAGCCAGAGGAGTGCGCGCAGCATCGCTATCCGGGACCCGCCTTGTACCCGACCCCGCGCACGGTCAACACGATGTCGGGCCGTTCGGGATCCCGCTCGATCTTGGCGCGCAGACGCTGCACATGCACGTTCACGAGCCGGGTATCCGCAGCGTGCCGGTAGCCCCACACTTCCTGTAGTAGCGCCTCACGAGAGAAGACCTGCCCTGGTTTCCGCGCCAGACAGACCAGGAGGTCGAACTCCAGAGGGGTGAGGGCCACGAGTTCGGATCCGCGTCGAACGGTGTGACCAGCGACATCAATACTGAGATCACCGATCGTCAATGCCTGCGGGGTGCCGTCGTCGCGCCTACGCACGCGAGCTCGGATGCGCGCCACGAGCTCCTTGGGCTTGAACGGCTTCACCACGTAGTCATCGGCACCGGATTCGAGTCCGACGACCACATCGACGGTGTCCGTCTTCGCCGTCAGCATCACGATCGGCGTTCCCGATTCCGCGCGGATCGCACGACAGACATCGATCCCGTCGCGACCAGGGAGCATCACGTCGAGAAGAACCACATCGGGCTGGGTCTGACGGAATACATCGAGGGCACTCAGCCCGTCACCACAGAAGACGGGCTCGAAACCCTCACCCCGGAGGACGATGCCCAGCATCTCGGCGAGGGCTGAATCGTCGTCGACGACAAGAACGACGCCCCGGGTCATTCCAGACGGGCTCGACATGGCCCTATGGTGTCACCTCGGGTAGGCCCAGGAGAAGGACTACCGCAGCCGGTCCGTTATTGACCATATGGGCGATGATCGGCGCCCCCAGCGCGCCGGTCTTCCACCGCAGCCATCCGTAGAGAACTCCGATCGGCAGCAGGATGAAGAACCGGACCGGCTCCAGATGGAAGGCCGCGAAGGCCACCGCCGAAATCAGAATGGTCCAGACCGCACCGAGACCACGCTTGCGGACCGAGTTGTAGACCATTCCCCGGAAGGCGACCTCCTCGACGATCGGCGCACCGACCATCACCGCGAGAGCGAATGCGAGCATCGCCAGGGTGCCCTCGTCCTGCAACTCCAGCGCGACCTCGCCGGCGGCGGAGTTGAACTCGCCGACGACACCCTGGGTGAGGAGCGCGACGGCACCCGCGAGCAGGAGTCCGATGACCCCGACGGCGACACCGAGACCCACATCCGACCACGTCAATCGCAGACCAAGATCGATACGGGGCCCGTTGCCACGCAGGCGAGTGGCGAGGAGTGGCCACCCGAGGAGGCCGATCCACGGTCCGACGATGCCCCCGATAACCGCAACCCCGAGGGGAAGGTCCAGTGCGAGCGCGATCACTCCGACGATGACAGCGAATACGACCGACAGTCCGATCGTGACAAGTGCATCGGGAATACCCCACCGTGGCGGGATGAGCGGGATGCCGGATGCCTCGGCGGCACGCACCGTATCTGGGCACCCGGGGTAATCCGCCGGTGCGCGCGTAGCCATACCGAGAACCTATTCGTCGGGTGCGACGTCAGCCCGGGAGCGCCCGCGCAAGACGCGCACCAGCGCGACCACCGCGATGAGCCCCCAAATGGCGTTGAGGGCTACCGACGCCCAGGCGAAGAGCAGCACCGCATACACGGTGAGCAACGCAGCGCCTACGAAGTTCATGCCTTGGAACCCGAGCGAGGCTGACTTCAGCCTGCCGTTGGACACGAGGAAGTACGCGACCAGGACCAGGACCGTTCCGATACCGCCGATGACGTGAACCATGGGCGGAGGCTACGCGGGGCCGCACCGCGGTGCGGCCCCGCGTGGCTCAGTAGCGGTAGTTGTCCGCGGCTGGGATTCGTGAGTCAATGCCGGTTCGCCTGCGTCAGCGGCGAAGCCCTGACTCCCTGAGCCAGGCGTCGACCGTCGAATGGTGTTCCCCCCACGCCGACCAGGTGCTGCCCGCCCAGGCATATGCGGCCGACCGCGACTCATCGGCGGGACCACCCAAAGGGACATCGGCGTACGTCAACTCACCGCGCGACGCGGGGGGCGGCAGGTAATGGAAAACCGGCCGGGCCACCAACTCCCGATGCAAACTGGTGCCCAGCGCGGGATCCGTGCCGTCTTCGATGAACAGCGCCAAGGTCATGAGGTGGATACCAACGGACTGAACTTGCTGCGGCAGAACTCCACCCGGGTGCTGAAGCGCGTATGCGTCCACCACCAACTGGTGGAAATCCATACGAGACGGCTCCGCATACTGTGCCGCAAGCAACTCCCCGTACCCAGCCCAGCAAGCAGCCGATGCGGTCATGTAACGGTGCGGAGCCCCGAGAACCGACGGCAGCACGACCCGCACCCTGGGCATCGCTCGGTAGTTGACGCGGCTACCACCTATCCCCCTTCGGGCCGAGAACAATTCAACACCACGCTCGGGCACTGGAACGGTCACGTCAGAAGTCGGATTCGCTGTCAAGTTCCGGTCCGATTCACGGAACCACTAGACGTCACCAATCAGACTTGCTGGGCCCGTACATGAGGAAAGCCCGCCCCTTGTGAGAGGCGGGCTTTCCAAAACGGGTTAGTAGCGGTAGTGATCCGGCTTGTAGGGACCAGCCACATCCACGCCGAGGTACTCGGCTTGCGGCTTGGATAGTTCGGTGAGTCGCACTCCGAGGGCATCAAGGTGCAGGCGCGCCACCTTCTCATCCAGATGCTTGGGCAGGGTGTAGACGCCCAGCGGGTACTGGTCGAGCTTGGTGAAGAGCTCGATCTGCGCGAGCACCTGGTTGGTGAAGGAGTTGCTCATCACGAACGACGGGTGACCGGTCGCGTTGCCGAGGTTCAGCAGGCGACCCTCCGACAGCATGATGACCGAGTGACCGTCGGGGAAGGTCCACTCATCCACCTGCGGCTTGATGGTCTTGCGCGTGATGCCCGGGACCTGCGCCAATCCGGCCATATCGATCTCGTTGTCGAAGTGACCGATGTTGCCGACGATCGCCTGGTGCTTCATCTGGGCCATGTGATCGACGGTGATGACGTCGTAGCAGCCGGTGGCGGTGATGAAGATGTCAGCGCTGTCGATGACATCCTCGAGACGAGCCACCTGGTAGCCGTCCATCGCGGCCTGCAGAGCGCAGATCGGATCGATCTCGGTGATGATCACGCGAGCACCCTGGCCACGGAGCGAGTCCGCCGAGCCCTTGCCGACGTCGCCGAAGCCGCAGACCACCGCGACCTTGCCGCCGATCATCGTGTCGGTTGCCCGGTTGATCCCGTCGACGAGCGAGTGACGGCAGCCGTACTTGTTGTCGAACTTGCTCTTGGTCACGGAATCGTTGACGTTGATGGCCGGGAAGAGCAGCGAGCCCTCACGGAGCATCTCGTAGAGGCGATGGACACCGGTGGTGGTCTCCTCGGTGACACCCTTGATACCCGCGCCGATCCTGGTCCAACGCTGCGGGTCCTCGGCGAGGCTGCGGCGGAGGGTCTCCAGCACCACGGCGTATTCCTCGGAGGTGGACTCATCCGGTTGGGGAACGACGCCGGCGGCCTCGAACTCGGTGCCCTTGTGGACTAGGAGGGTGGCGTCGCCACCATCGTCGAGGATCATGTTCGGGCCCTTGCCGTCCGGCCACATCAGGATCTGCTCGGTGCACCACCAGTACTCCGGCAGAGTCTCACCCTTCCAGGCGTAGACCGGAACGCCCTGCGGGTTCTCCGGGGTGCCGTTCGGACCGACAACCGCCGCGGCTGCGGCGTGATCCTGCGTGGAGAAGATGTTGCAGGACGCCCAACGCACGTCTGCACCGAGCTCGACCAGGGTCTCGATCAGCACGGCCGTTTGGACGGTCATGTGCAGGGACCCGGTGATGCGGGCACCGGTCAGCGGCTTGCTCTTTCCGTACTCGGCACGCATGGCCATGAGTCCGGGCATCTCATGCTCGGCCAGGCGGATCTCATCGCGTCCGAACTCGGCGAGACCGAGGTCCGCCACCTTGTAGTCGGGGGTGCCATCAGGCTTGGTCAACGACATAACAACTCCTCATCGGCGCCAGGGGCGCGGTTCATGGGAGCGAACGTCACGAGGCTTCGATGGTTCGCGGACCAGCGGGAACCAGGGCTCCGGACCGCTGTAACCATCAGTCTGCCAGACGTTGGCGGGTTCGCCCACTCGGCGCGTCAGGCTGTGGCGCGGACCACAGCAACCCGACCCGGGGTACGCACGTGGACAGCGGGTTCGTTCGCGGTCAACGCTGCCGCCTCCCCTGGTGCCAGGGCGAGTTCCCCCCCGGGAAACTCGATGGTCACCGGACCATCGATCCCGAGAATCAATCGGTAGGCGCCCGACGGCACGGTGGCCTCCTGCACCACGTCTACTTCGAACGGCGCCCCGGCCGGCGCAATGTGCCGCGCCCCGCGGATCACGGCCGGCCTCGACGACCAGTCCAGACACTGGATCGCCTCCTCCTGGTGGACCGGCTTTCCCGTCAAACCCATGCGCAGGACGTTGTCCGATGACGTCATGACCTCAAGACCGATCCCGCGGATATAACTGTGCGGGATACCCGCCGGGACGTAGACAGCATCACCGACGTCGAGGGAGACACGGTCAAGCAGAACCGCGACCGGGACACCAGGGTCACGGGGGAATTCACGCACCACGGTCCGGTAGGCCTCGACATCGGCAGCCCCGAGCCCGGCAGCCTCCACCGCTGCCGGCAGGTCTGCGTTCCATGTACCGATGTCCACCTGCGCTGCGAGGGCCAGCAGGGCACGCAGCGCCCCCGCGCGATCACCTTCCCGCAGTGCGCGCACAGCGCCCTCGGTTCCTGGAAGCCGCGCGAGCACCCGGGCCGCTTCCTCCGAAGCGCGCCACCCGCAGAATGCCTCGAAGGGTTCGAGTGCCACGAGCAATTCGGTCTTCTCCCGGTCATCGCTGTAGATCGCGGCATCACCCTGCTGCGCATAGCCCCGAGCCGCCCTGTCCGCGTCGGGGTGGACCTGGATCGACAGGGGGCGCGCCGCCGCGAGGAGTTTGACCAGCACCGGTACGTCGTCGACAGAGCACACATCGGCAAGCGTTGCGGTTGCGTCGATGAGCGGCGACGGCCCGCTCGGGTGGGCCCCGAACCAGAGTTCCGCCTGGGGCTGTCCATCCGAGGAACCACACCACGCGGACAGACCGTCCGGGATACCCCAGTCGTAGTCCTTGAGGGCGCCGGTGATCCGGTGCACTAGCCCTCGACCGCCGGGGGCATGAGTGCTTCGTCGAGGAGCATCACGGGAACACCGTCGCGCACCGGGAAGCGCCGCTGACAGACGGTGCACACGATCATCTGCGCCTGCTCATCCGCAACGACGGAACCGTGGTCATCGCACGGGCAGGCGAGAACCTCCCACAAATTCTCCGAGAGACCCAGGGGTCCGGCCATCACGCACCCTCCCGCATCAGCGACAGCACGTCATCGCGCAGCCGTTCCATCTGATCATGATCCCGCGCTTCGGCGTTGAGGCGCAGCAGCGGCTCGGTGTTGCTCGGTCGGACGTTGAACCACCAGTCGCCCCCGTCGACCGTCAACCCGTCGAGCTCGTCAACTGCGACGTCGGACCGGGTCGCGTAACGCTCCTTGATCCGCGCGGTCGCCGCAGCCTGATCGGACACCTCCGTATTGATCTCTCCACTCGCCGCGTACCTCTGGAAGGGGGACATCAGCGACGACAGCGGCTCCCCCTGTCCCGCGGTGCCGAGGGCCGCCAAGGCATGCATGGCGGCGAGCATCCCGGAATCGGCGCGCCAGAAATCCTGGAAGTAGAAGTGACCCGAATGCTCCCCACCGAAGACCGCACCGGTCTCGGCCATCGTCGCTTTGATGAAGGAGTGTCCGACCCGCGTGCGCACCGCCACTCCCTTGTTCTCGGCGATGACCTCGGGCACCGTCTTCGAGGTGATGAGGTTGTGGATGATCGTCGCCCCCGGATGCCGCTTCAACTCCCGTTCGGCGATCAGCGCCGTCAGCGCCGACGGGCTGACGATCTCCCCGCGCTCATCGACGACGAAGCACCGGTCCGCATCACCGTCAAAAGCAAGGCCGATATCCGCACGCTCCTGGAGAACCCGACCCTGCAGGTCACGCATGTTCTCCGGGTCGATGGGGTTGGCCTCGTGATTGGGGAAGGTTCCGTCCAACTCGAAGTACATGGGAATGATCTCCAGCGGAAGGCGTGGGAGACCTGCCGCATCCGCCAATACCGCGGGGACCGTGTACCCGCCCATGCCATTGCCCGCATCCACGACCACACGCAAGGGACGAATATCGCGGAGATCGACGAGGGAGCGCAGAAATGCGGCGTAGTCGGCCAGGAGATCTCGGTGGGTCACCTCACCGACACGCCCCGATGCGACCGGGATCCCCGCCTCGATCATCGCCCGGATCTCGCGTAGACCCGAGTCCTGACCCACCGGAGCTGCGCCTGCGCGGCAGAGCTTGATGCCGTTGTACTTGGCCGGGTTGTGGCTCGCGGTGAACATCGCTCCCGGAAGGCCGAGCGCTCCAGAGGCGTAATACAAGCCGTCGGTGCTTGCGAGACCGATGAGCACGACATCGCAGCCCTGCTCCCTCACCCCCTCGGCGAAAGACGCGACGAGATCCGGCCCCGACGGACGCATGTCGTGTCCGATGACCACTGCGCCCTCGGAGTCGGCGATCCCACAGACGCGCACGAAGGCTGCACCGACATCGTGGGCGAGGTCTTCATCGAGTTGATCGGGATAGACCCCGCGTACGTCGTATGCCTTGATGATCGCGCCGAGATCCCTCACGTGAACAGGCTAGTGGCGCGCGGACTACCAGGAGTCGTCAGTGTCCAGTCGTTGCTGATACCCGACGTCCCCCGCCTGCTCGGACTCGTCGACCGAGCGCAGAACTCGGAGGTGACCCCGACGTGCCACTTCCACGGATCCCGGCGTGTACATCGGCTCCGGATCGGCAGCGTCGAAACGTGGCCGCGCCGCCTCGCGTACCGCGTTCGCGAGTGCCTCGAGATCATCCACCGACGGCTTCAGCGCATCCGGATCCGGTGAGATCCGAACGATCTCCCAACCGATCGGTGCGGTCATCCGCTCACTGTGCATCTGACAGAGGTCGTAGCAGTGGGGCTCGGCGTACGTGGCCAGTGGGCCCAGGACCGCCGTGGAGTCGGCGTAGACGTAGGTGAGCGTGGACACAGCCGGCTGGGAACACGACGGTTTCGAGCAACGGCGCCGGTTCACCCGCCCGACGGTAGCGGCCTGAGCACGCTTTACCCCTCAGGCACGCCGTCAGTTCGCGGCCACCGCGATGTCCTGGGTGGCCACGGGGACGATCACTTCCGTGCGCAGCGGCCGCCAGGAGTAGCCGGTGATCAGATCGCCGAACCTCGACTTCTCCCGTACCCGGTGCGCGACGAGGACGGGGCCCGAGTCCGGTGTCGGGGTGACGATGGCTGTGTACCAGTCCACGTCCGACGGCGGCTCGAGTTTCACCCAGCGCAGCTGTCCGGCCTCGACCTGTACCCGCTGGGGTGGCGTGGGTACGGACACCTCCCTGCCACCGCGGAAGGGCAACAGGGTGATGTCCACCGTCGCCGGGGAGTCGGGCGCCGTGATGGACAACCGCACATCCGTGGCCGCGCGCACGGGCAGCCCCGTGACGGCCGCGGGACCCACGAAGGGTTGTGATCCTCCGACGAAGCTCGTGTCGTCCTGGACCCGACGTCCTCCGAAGAACTGCCGCATGCCGGCGACGATCGGAACATCGCTTGTCAATTCGACGGTCGCGGGGAGCACTCCATCAGGTGTCTGCGGCAGTACGGGAGCGAGATCGAGTGTCGCCACCGACTGGGCCGGGATCTGAATCGTGCTGCGGTCCGCGGGTGCGTAGGCACCGTCCTGCGCGATGATCCGCACGTTCACGATGGCGTCGTCCTCACCGACGGCAGCAACGGAGAGAACGCGTGCACCATCGCCGTTGATGATCCCGGGGACGTAGACGCGCGTCGCGGGCGCGGCTGCCTGGGGGATCCAGTCCGTTCCGATCGAGGCCAGACCGGTGCGCTGTTCGTCGTCCACGGACGCACCGACCCGTCCCGCGCGCGCGATCACGTGGATCGCGGTGCCGTTGACTCCGGGGGCAACCACATCCAGAGGCAAAACGAGACGCTCGCGACCCTTGACCACCAGTCCACGACTCGCCGGGGAGTCGATGATCCCGTCGGGGCCGTGGATGATCACGTCGACGATGGCCGCGGTCTCATCCGGGTTGACCATCACGACCCGGGTGCGACGACCGGCGACCGCACCACCTCCAACGAACCAGAAATCCGAGGCCGCGGGCGCGCACGCGGTACTCGCCATGCCACGACCCCGCCCAGAGGGATCACGACCCCACTGATCGGCGACGAGACCCGGCGCCAACGATCCCTCGCCGAACGCCACGATCGGGGGAAGGGATGTGCCAAAGGCCTCGATCTGTCCCTGCTCCCCGACCTGGCGGATGGGGGTCGATGCGGACCCCGTTCCCGGCAGGGTCACCAAGCCCGCGCTCCCCGGGCCCTCGCCGGGTTGTCCGGGAACGACCGCTCCGGTCACCCGGACTCCGAGGTCACCGCCGGCTCCCGGCTCAGGGCAGAGCAGCACCTGCGATGCGAGCGGTTCGCGGGTCACGGCCGGCTCCGTCGCGGGTGCACCGATCCAGCGCTGGGCGAGCTCCCCCAGCAGCGAGAGCACGACAACGCCGACGATCGCCGCCAGGGTCCACCGCAGGGTGAGATCCGGTCTGCGCACGAGACTCATGAGTCCACCTCGGCGTCGGGATCAGGATCGAATGCTCGGCGCGACGGAAGGGAAAGGATCACCAGCGCGGCAACGATCACCACCTGCGCCCACAGCCACCACGGTCGCGCCCCCGCGTCGAACCACACGCGGATCGGCTGGGCTCCGTCGGGTGCCAGGAAAGCGGAGGACCACGCAAAGGGCTCGGGAGCGATGACCGGCGTGAGTTCCACCCCGCCCGAGGACGCACGCCACCCCGAGTCCTGCGTCGCGCCGACGACGATGACCCGTTGACCGGACCCCTCCGGAAGTGACTGCTCGATATAGGGATCGACTCCTACGACCTCGGGGCTTGCGAGTCCGAGCGGGGATTGGTCGGCTCCCGCCACCACGCGTGCACGCGATGTCACTCCCGCAACGCGCCACAGGACCGCGTCGTCCGCACTCGACAGGCGTCGCAGGCCCGGTTCCGAGTCGAGGGTTTGGACGAGTTCAGAGGTGGTGCCACGATCCAGCACCACGTAGCGCACTCCGTATCCGGCGATCGCCGGTACCTCGGGGCCACCTCGGCCCGATGCCATCCATGCCACGTACTCGTTGAGGCCTTCCCAGACCTCGGCCGGCGGCAACGTCTCAGCGTCGCCCAGCACCTCGCCCTCACCGTTGACCAGGGAGTAGGTCACAGCACCCGCGCGCGAACTGGCGATCACGAGTGACCGCGGAGCCTGGGGACTGGCAGCCTCGGCGCCGACGAAGGCGGGAAGCGGCGAGACGGGAGCTCGGGTCACGGCCAGGTCCCGCGCAGGGACCCACCAGACCGCGCTGATGATCGGCGCCGCCACTGCACCGATCACGGCGATCACGGCGATCGGCTGCCAGATGGTGAAGTTCGAGCGCACGAAACGTTCGCGCAGTCCGCGGACCGCGACGCCCGAGGCGCAGATCAGAGCAAGCCCCCAGACCAGTGTTGCGGGGCCCGGCCACGGTGCGATCGACTCGGAGTACCCCGGCGGCGTGACGCGCACCAGGGACTGAACGATCCCGACGATCGCGGCGAGACCTCCGATGATCCACCAGGCGCCGACGAGGGGCAGGGTGTCGCGGCGCAGCAGCGCGAGGATGCCGCCCAGCAGTATCCCTCCGGTCACCCAGAGCGGTGTCATTCCCGGGCCTCCGGGATGCAAGGCGACGACGTCGAGTGGGGCGAGGTCGGGGTCGATCAAGGAGGTGCGCTGCATTCCCGGCTCGAGGAGGAAGAGGACGGGATTCGTGATGAGGTACCAGGTCCACGGCATGAGGACGGCCAGGGGAACCACGAGTGCGAGTGCGAGCCTCAAGGCCACCTGGCGCGACACCCGGCGCAGCGTCAGGATCACTGTGGCGAGCACGAGCACGATCCACATCGCCGGAGCGGCGGCCAGCACGATGCTCATCAGGATCGCGGTGCCCGCCGCACGTCGCAAGGAACCGCGCGGAGTCGTCAATCTCCACAGCGAGCGAATCGCGAAGGGAAGTGCGATGGAGGCGATCGTCGTGCCGATTCGACCCGACGCGATCGCACCCGTCATTGCGGGAAGGAGCGCATATGCACCGGCCATCCATGCCCGGGTGATCTTCGACGGGATCATGTCGCGCGATGCGATGTAGGCCGACCATCCGGCGATCGGAACCGCGAGCATGAGTACCACCGCGATAGCCCAGGCCGACTTGCCCAGGAGCGTCGTCGAGAGCACCGCGAGCACAAGCAGGTAGGGCGCCGACGGTGTCGTCGATCCCGGTCCGACGTCATGCCACGTCTCTATGTAGGACTGCCACAGATCACTGGCACCCGGTGGAGCGGGAAGCAGTGCCCCGCCCTGGACAACCCCCTCCCCAAACCAGAGGGAACGTGTGGCCAGAACGGCGATCACGAGGAGCGCCAGCGTGAGCAGGACACTCGGCTTGGTCAGGATCCGCCGGACGCGGCTGTAGGACTCGTCCGGTAGATAGGCGACCGACTCGTCGATGCTGTCGAGAGCGCTGACGCCCGGGCTGAGAGCAGAACTACTCGTCGTCAGATACCCGCCGATCGCTTCTGCGACGGCACGCACCTGATCCCAGGTGGTGGGACGCAGGTGACGTACCACCGAGGCGGGCTCGGTGACACCCTCCGATGCCAGCACCCGTGAGGCGTGGAGTCGTCCCGGGTGGAAGGCGACGCGGGCGACCGCCGCGACCTCGTCGCGCGCGGAACGCACGTCCTTCCCCAGCAGGTAGACGGTCGAGCGGATCGCACTCCCGAGCAGCAGTCGCAGGGCGATCAGGGGGGCCAGCAGCGGATGTGCCTGGGCGAGAAGGAGGTGTGCGGCAGCCTCACGGTCGTCCCGGTGGGGATGGTCGTCACCGCGGCGCCGGGCGTGGGCGGACGCCTCGCGGTGATGGATCACGGCATCCGGGGCGACCATGACCCGCTCACCCCGACGCCACGCACGCCAGCACAGGTCGACGTCATCCCGGTACAGCGGCAGGTTCGGGTCGAATCCATGGAGGGCGATGAAGACGTCGCGTCGGATCAACATCCCGGCCGTGCTGACGGCCAGGACTTCCCGTGCACCGTCGTGCTGCCCTTGATCGTGCTCGCGGCGCTCGAGCCCGGTGACTCGGCGACCATCGGAATCGACGCTGATCCCCACCTCGAGCAGAAGTCGGCGATCGTGCCAGCCGAGGATCTTGGGCCCGAGGATGGCGGTCGTCGGGAACATGTCGGCGGTGAGCAGGAGCTGGTCGAGGCAGTCGGGATCGGGTGCGCTGTCGTCGTGGAGCAGCCAGATCCACTCCACGACGTCGTCGGGAAGATCCCACTCGCCGATCAGGCGTAGGCCCTCCTCGACGGCTCCACCGAAACCGGCATTGATCCCCGTCTCGACGACGCGTGCAGCGGTGAGGGATTCGCGCAGCAGGCGCGCACTGTCATCGGACGAGGCGTTGTCCACTCCGACGATCGCGTCAGGGGGGCGGGACTGCGCCGCGAGAGTTGTCAGGGCTGCCGGTAACCAGGTGGCTCCGTCGTGCGCGACGATGATCGCATTGACCCAGTGGCGCCGACGAGGGATCACGGGTTCGTCGGTGTCGTCGAAGTCGAAGTCCTCGTCCGCGACGAACCACTCGAGCGACTCGGTCACCCGCCCACTGTACGGTCCGGAAATTGCTCCCCTGATTAGGAGATGGAGCGCTTCTTCAACCTACGACGCTCGCGCTCGGAGAGGCCACCCCAGATGCCGAAACGCTCGTCGTTCTCCAACGCGTACTCCAGGCACTCGACCCGCACCTCGCAGGAGAGACACACGCGCTTAGCCTCGCGCGTGCTTCCACCCTTCTCGGGGAAGAAGGCCTCGGGATCGGTCTGGGCGCAGAGGGCCCGCTCCTGCCAGGAGAGTTCCTCGACATCGGACAACGGCAGAAATGCCAGGTTGTCACTCACGCGATGGACCTCCTCGACCCAAGCCTCGCTCGCCCCGTCATTCCAGCGAGTCCAGGGAGTATTACAACGATGTGATTCCCCCACGTCAAGCCCGATCCCCCTTATTCGGACGGATTCCGGCGGAAAGTCGGACATTCTGGAGAGATCTGCGACACATTCGCGCCCGGCGCGCGTGACAGGATGCCGCGATGACGCGACGGATCACCGTTCTCGCAGGGGGGATGGGTGGGGCCCGTTTCTGTCTGGGACTCCGTCATCTCCTTAACGGATCCGACACCGAAATCACCGTCATCGGGAACACCGGGGATGACATCTGGGTCCATGGCCTGCGGGTGTGTCCGGACCTCGACTCCCTGATGTACACCCTCGGCGGCGGTATCAGTACCGAGCGCGGGTGGGGTCGCGAAGCAGAGACGTTCCATGCCAAGGAGGAACTCGCGGCGTACGGAGTCGAGCCCACGTGGTTCGGTCTCGGGGATCGCGATATCGCGACTCACCTTGTGCGCACCACCTCACTGAATGCGGGCTACCCACTGAGCGATGTGACCGCGGCACTCTGCCATCGCTGGCGACCGGGAGTTCGCCTCCTCCCCATGACGGACGATCGAGCCGAGACACATGTGATCGTCGATGACCCTGATGGCGCGGATGAGACCGAAGAACCATTGCGCGTGGCCATCCACTTCCAGGAATGGTGGATCCGCCACCGCGCATCTCTGCCGGCGCACGGATTCATCATCGTCGGAATCGACGATGCGCGCCCTGCTCCCGGCGTGGTCGAGTCGATCATGGATGCGGATACGGTCCTGCTCTCCCCGAGTAACCCGGTGGTCTCGATCGGGACGATTCTGGCGGTGCCTGGGATCCGTGACGCCGTCGTTGCAACCCCGGCGCCCGTCGTGGGCCTGTCCCCGATCATCGGCGGGGCTCCCGTGCGCGGCATGGCCGACGCCTGTCTGACCGCCATCGGGGTCCCGACCACCGCCGCGGGAGTGGCCGAGCACTACGGGGCACGCCGCGCGGGCGGAGTCCTCGATGCTTGGTTGGTCGACACGGTCGACGCGGGGGATGTGGCGCAGATCGAGAGCCTCGGCATCACCTGCACCGCCGTGCCCCTCTTCATGACCGACCCGGACGCCACCGCCCAGATGGCCGACGAGGCACTTCGACTGGCCGGCCCCCGTGTCGGGTGATCGAATCGACGTCGCTGCAGTCCCGATCGAGCACGCCTTCACGACCGGTGATGACCTTGTTGCACTGATCAGCCCACACCTGGCGTCGGTGACATGGAGTGACGGATCCTCCGGGCTCCGCGACGGTGACATCGTCATCGTGACCAGCAAAGTGGTGGCCAAGTGCGAGGGTCGCGTCGTCGAAGCGGCAAGCCGGGATGAATGGATCGACCGGGAATCGGTTCGCACGGTCGCCGAGTGGCGCACACCTCGTGGAAACACACGCGTCGTCCAGACGCGCCACGGTCTCGTCATGGCAGCGGCCGGCATCGATGCGAGTAACACCGAGGAGGGGACGGTCGTGCTCCTTCCCGAGGACCCGGATGCATCGGCACGCGAGATCGCGAGTCGCCTGCGGGCGGAGTTCGGTGTCGAACTGGCCGTCATCGTCTCGGACACCATGGGTCGGCCCTGGCGACTCGGAGTCACCGACGTCGCCATCGGCGTGGCCGGACTCGCGCCACTCGACGATCACACCGGTCGCGTCGACCCCTTCGGTCGGACATTGGAGATGACCGTCGTCGCCGTCGCCGACGAAGTCGCTGCAGCCGCGGACCTCGCGACGGGCAAGACCCGATCGGCCCCCGTGGCAGTGGTGCGCGGACTCGGTGCGCAGGTCACACGCAACCTCGACACCCCCGCAACAGCGATCGTGCGACCACCAGGCGAGGACATGTTCTCCCTCGGAGTGCGCGAGGCGCGTCGTTCGGCGGTCCAGCAAAGGCGCACGATCCGGAGTTTCCGAGACGAGGACGTTCCGGAGGAGGCGATCGACGAGGCGATCGATGCAGCCATCACCGCACCCGCCCCACACCACAGTCGTCCCTGGAGATTCCGGGTCCAGCGCCCCGGCGAGGAGAGAGCACGCCTGCTCGATGACCTCGCCGATGCCTGGCGTGCCGACCTCGATGCGACACCGGGGGTCACCGATGTCGAGGCTCGTATCCGACGCGGGGACATTCTGCGCACCGCACCCGTCGTGATCTGGCCGTTCGTGGATCTCGCGGGCGCCGCGCACGACTACCCGGATGACCGGCGGCGAAGTGCCGAGCGCGACATGTTCCTCGTCGCCGGGGGCGCCGCCGTCCAGAACCTGATGGTCTCCCTGGCCGCGCAGGGCCTGGGCTCGGCGTGGATCGGTTCGTCGATCTTCGCGCCCACGGTGATCCGCGCGTCACTCGGTCTCGCCGACTCCCTGGAGCCCCTGGGCGCGATCGCCGTCGGCTATCCCGAGCACTCGCCGGCTGAGCGCCACCCGCTCATCGGGAAGGACTTCCGAATCTAGGTATCGGAGGAGAAGCGCACGGCACCATCGCCGATGCGCGCACCCGGCCAGATGCGCACCCCGTCGATCAATTCGTTCCCGGAACCAACGTGGGCCTCATCGCCGATGACTCCACCCGTGATGACGGTCCCCTCCCCGACCACGGCACCCCGACCGATGATCGAGTCCCGGATGCGTGCGCCGGCATGGATGTGTGCGTGGTCGAAGACGACGCTGCCCTCGACGACGGCAGCCGAGTCCACCCGCGCATGTCGACCCACCGTGGTTCCACCGGAGAGGACAGCGTCAGAGGCCACGACGGCGTCGGCGAGCACGAGCGACTCACCGGTGTGCGGAACAGCGGGCGAGGGAGCATGGCCGAGAACGAGGTCGCGGCTGCCTTGCGCGAACGCAAGCGGGGTTCCGAGATCAAGCCAATAACCGCGATCGACGACACCGGACACGCGCGCATCCCCGGCGAGCAACTGCGGGAAAGTCTCCCGCTCGACCGACACCGGCCGACCGGTCGGAATGGACGAGATGACGGAGGCGCGGAATACGTAGCAGCCGGCATTGATCTGGTTGGTGACGATCTCCTCGGGTGTCTGCGGCTTCTCCAAGAACGCGGTCACCCGACCATCGGCGTCGGTGGGCACCAATCCGTAGGCACGCGGATCGGGAACCGGGGTGAGGTAGAGAGTGACGTCGCTCGAGGTGTCCACGTGATGACGGACCAGGCCTGCGATGTCGACACCGGTCAGGACGTCCCCGTTGAAGATGATCACCGGATCATCCCCCGAGCTGCTCAGGTGAGGAAGCGCGTGCCGGATGGCCCCTCCGGTCCCCAAGGGTTCCTCTTCGGTCGCGATCACGATCTCGATACCGAAGTCGGTGTCCTCCAGAAACTCGCGGAAGACCTCGGACCGGTAGCTGGTCGCCAGAACAATGCGTGTGACTCCGGCGTCGCGCGCCCGCGTGATCTGGTGCACGGTGAAGGGGACGCCGGCAACGGGGAGCATCGGCTTGGGAGTGCCCACGGTCAAGGGGCGAAGTCGCGTCCCTTGACCGCCAACCAGCAGCACCGCCTCTGTCACATCAGCAGCCTGCCATACCTACCATGAGCAATATGGCGGATGTCTGGTCGCTCCTGACCCGACGCCGCGATCCCGCAGCACCACTGGTCACGTGGATCGACGGCCCCCACCGCGTCGAGTTGTCGACGACCACGGTCATCAACGGTGTCGCCAAGGTGGCGAATGCCCTCGCGACCGATCTCGACGCGGGTTCCCGTGTTCGACTCGACCTGCCGTGGCACTGGCAGCTGCCGATCTGGCAGGGCGGTGTCTGGGTTTCCGAGCGCACCATCGCCGAGCCCGCCGACATCCGCATCGTCGGCGAGGGGACGCCGGATGCGCCCCCCGGGAGTTGGGCCGTGTCCCTGGACCCGTGGGGTCGCCCGATCACCGCACCGCTACCCCCGGGTGTCGAGGACGTGACCGCCATCGTTCGGATTCAGCCCGACCTCCTGCTCTCCCCGCCTACGCGCAACACCGCGCCACTGACTGACGCCGAGGCCCTCGCCGACGATCTCGGCATCACCACCGGCGATCGCCTTCTGGCACCGCCCGGGAGTGCACTTCTCCCGCTCCTTGTCCCTCTCGTGTCCGGCGCGAGTGTGGTACTCGCCCAGCAACTCGATGACGTCGATACCGCGCGCGAGCACATCACGCATGTGTGCGCGGGAGGTCCGTGACGACTAGCGGACGGTGACGGTGATGTCCGGGCTGGCGCCCGCGGCCTGCCTGCGCTCGATCGCCACGAGTCGGTACGTGTACACGGCGCCCGCAGGTTTCGCTTTCTTGATTGTGAAGGTGACACGGCCCTTCGCATCGGTACGCGCGCGATCCACGGTGACCCACTGGTCGCCGCTCAATGCTTGCCGGACCACGAGCATGCCCTCCACGCGCGGGCGGATTCGCGCGGTGATCGTCACTGGTTTGCCGGCACGCACGTCGATTGCGGCTGGACTCTTGAGCACGACGGTGCGCGGTGTGACACTCGGGACGACCGTCACCGCCATGTGGTCACTGAGACCGATCGGCTGTCCCTGCCGAACAACGAGCAGCCGTTCCGAGGTGACCTGTCCGGGTGGCCAGGGTTTCTTCGTGACGAATTCGACTCGGCCCTTGCGATCGGTGCGCGCCTTGTCGATGGTGACCCATTCCTCGCCCACCAGTTGCTGGCGCCACACCATGCGCCCTTTCTCCGCGGGAAGGACACGTGCGGCGATCTCCAGGGTCTCGAGCGCGGGCGCGTTCACGGTGAGCCCCGAGGTCAACTCCACCGTCGTCTCGTACACCGGAGCAGGCGCGGGTGCAGGAGCGGGTGTGGGTGCCGCACCCGGCGGCGTCGGTGCACCGGGACTGGCGAGCGGTGCTCCCATCTGACCATCGATGGTCTGGATGTAGGGCGATCGCAACCGCAGGGCGCGTTGCAGCGCTCCCCCACTGCGCGCGGCCTGGGATCCATCCGGCATCGTGGCGATGACGGATTTCGGCACCCCGGAGGGGAATCGTTCCGCGATGGTGAGCGACCGCACCTCACCCACTCCGAACGCTGCCGCGATCCGCTGCTGCGGCACGGTGACCGACCAACTCCGGTTGGGGTTGTCCTCGGTGAGCGACCACGGATCGGCAACCACCTGGGCGTAGGGGCGATCACCTCCCCAGGCGTCCCTGCTCGCGTGGGTGAAACCGCCACTCGACGACGAGTAGAACGCGGTGATCGGCTGGCCGTTGAACAGGATCGCGTTGCCGGCATTGGGCGACACATGCGTGGCGTTGACGGCGGCCACCCAGCGATCTCCTGCCGTACTCGATTCCTTGGCGAACCCCGCGAACATCTGATCGGTGTAGGGACCGGCGCCGTCGTCGACATGGCAGTTGCACGCCTTGCGTACACCCGCGATGAATTTCGCCATGGCATAGGTGCGAGCCGCGAGAGCTTGCACCTGGAGCGCGGCGTCTGGCCAGGAGTTCGACACCTCGGCGATCCCGTAGAGGTATTCGTCGCGCATCCGCACAACGTTGACGGCATTCAGGCCACCCGTCGTGGGGGTGATCTCGACGAATCCGTAGCGGTACCGGTGACCGGGCGAGGCGAAGTTGCGGGCGGGACCGACGACGTTGAGCACCGTCGGTCCTCCGACCGCCTGCCCCGAGTCCCGCGTTCCAGCCCACTTCACGACGACGCTGGGGGCCACCCCCAGATCCGCAACCGACTCCCCGGTCACGCGCGTCACCCGGACGCTGCCGCCCTCGTTCGCGAAACGGAAGACGTCGGCCGGTCCTCCCAGGGTGATCGTCCCGCCGACGTTGACCTCGATGGGTCCACCCGTCGGGTCCAGGGGCTCGGAGCGAACGCTGATCTCGGGCTTGCGGTAGTCGATGTTGACCCGGATGTCCATGTCGTCCTGCACCGGTGCGACCGAGGTACCCGGGTAATAGAAGGTGGCGATCGACGCCGCGTCGAACCCGGCCTTGGCCATAGCGAGGGCCCCGTACTGGGACAGCCCCACCCCGTGCCCGAAACCCGCCCCCTGGAGGGTGAACGACGCCGGGGCGATCGGGGCGACCTCGGACGCGACAGCACGGGGGGCGACGCCCGCGAGGGCGATCACCAGGAAAGCCACCAGCCACTGCCGCACGTACCCTCACCACCCGTCGTCCACGGTGCCATGCGCAGGGGGCAAAACCAAGCCACACACGGCCCTTCCGCCCCACCAGACACTGTGGTGTTCCTCGCAGGAACCTCGTCCACAGGGGGTGCGTCCTACCGGGGCCCCCCTCACGGGGCACTTACCATGGCATCTCCCCGCAGTGGGGGAACGGCCCTAGGGAGCGGTGTGAGCGCACGGCGTCTACCGCGGGTGCTCGCGGGGGTGCTCGCGAGCCTCGTCCTCGTGGTCACCGTGGTCGGCGCGGGCGTCACGACCCTGATGGGGCAGCTCAGCGACAACATCACCCCGCTCGACGTCTCCGAGCAGACCGGGACCGTGGTCGAGGAGACCGAGTCACTCGTCATCGACGAGGAAACCGGCGTACAGGAACCCTTCACCGTGCTCGTGATGGGCAGCGACTCACGCGTGGGCAAAGGCAACCGGGGCTACGGGAGCGCCAAAAAATACGGCGACATCGAACGCTCGGACACCACGATCCTGCTGCACGTCAACGCCGATCGGACCAGGGCGATCGGCGTCAGCATTCCCCGCGACACCTGGATCACGCTGCCCAAGTGCACCAAGGACGGTCAAACCGTCGGCGGGTACCAGGGCCGATTCAACGAGGCCATGGTGCTCGGCGGCCCCGGCTGCGTGATCACTGCCGTCGAGGAGATGAGCGGACTCACCATCGAGAACTTCATGGTGGTGGATTTCGGCGCCTTCAAGCGCATCACCGAGGCGATCGGTGGTGTCGAGATCTGCCTCACCGAGGCGGTCAATGACCGGCAGAGCAAACTGAATCTCCCCGCGGGCAAGCACGTCGTCTCCGGCGAGGAAGCACTCGCTTTCGTGCGAGCCCGGCATGGGTTGGGTGATGGATCGGACACGTCACGTATCCGTCGTCAGCAAGCCTTCCTGTCCTCCATGGCCCGCAAGGTACTGAGCAGCGAGGTGCTGCTGAACCCGGCCTCCCTGATTACCGTCCTGAACGCGGCAACCCAGTCCCTCACCACGGACCCCCAGTTGGCCAACAGCGAGAACGTCGCCGAGCTGGCCGTGAGTATGCAGAGCCTGCGCCCCGGTGACATCGTCTTCGCCACCCTTCCGTGGCGATCGTCGGGTGATGGTGCGACCGTCCTCGCCAACAAGAAGAAGGCAAAGGCACTCTGGGAGGCCATCAAGAACGACACCCAGTGGCCACCCAAGGCCTCTGCGGATCAACCACTCCTGAAGGCGTCCCCCGAGACGATTCGCGTCGAGATCATCAACGCCACCGGGACCAAGGGTGCGGGTAAGTCCGCCAAGCGTTTGCTCACGACAGCGGGCTACAACGTGGTCAATGTCAAGAACGACAAGAGCGGTGAGTACACCTCGACCACCGTCCTCTACGACCCACGCTGGGACGTATCAGCCAAGACCCTGATCTACGCGGCGAACGCCAAGGGCGTCGAGACGGCAGGCAACGGCCAGACGATGCGCCTGGTGATCGGTCCGGATTTCACCGCCGTCAAGGACGTGCAAGTCAGCGAGGCGGCCAGCGATTTCACCACCAACGTCAACTCCGCTGACGAATCCTTCTGCGCGGAGTAGTTCTAGACCACCGGGGGGCGCCCCGCGCGAGTCAAGGTCCACACGGTGGACCATCGCATCGGTCGACGTCCGGTAGGGGTGACGCGCATTCCCTCGCGCAAACCGGCGAACCACGCGCGCAGGGCCTCAGGCTCGCGCACTCGCGCGATGGTGAGACCGATCCAGGTCCCGACATAGACCGGTTCGAGGACGAGCGGCAGATTGCGACGCGCCAACCACACCCGGTTACGGGCGTTCATCCGATAGAAGTCCGCGTGCCGCAGGGGATCGATCACCGGGTGGTACACGACCAGGTCTCCCGCGTACCAGGCGACGTAACCCGCATCCCACACCCGCCACACCAGATCGATGCCCTCGTGCGCGTAGAAGAACTCCTCGGGCCAGCCGCCCGCACTGTCGAACACTGCGCGGCGAATCGCGGTCGCACCCTCCCACAACGTGGTCGCGGGCCCGGGACGGCCCGGATCCCCCACGCGCAATCGAGGCACCCACCGACCCGGGGTCGCAGCGCCGATGGGGTCGACGACGCGCGGCTGGATCAGTCCCAGGCGGGGATCCTGCGCGAAGCGCTGCTGCACGGCCGCGAGGAAACCGGGATCGGGCAACCAGGCGTCATCGTCCAGGAAGAAGAGCAGGTCACCCGCGACGACTCCAGCACCGGCATTGCGCCCCGCGGGTATTCCGCGGTTCTCGGTCAGCCCGAGTCCTCGCACACCAGCGGGGAGCCCCTCGGGTTGCCAGCCATTGCCGACGACCACGACGTCGAGATCGACATCCTGTTGAGAGAGCAGCGACTCGAGCGCCCGAGATAACTCCTGCGAACGCGTCCCCATCGTGAGGACTACGACCCCGATCGTCATATGCGCAGCTTGCGCGAGGACAGGATCGCCAGCAGATGCCCCACCACCGTGACGAGCGCGAGGATCACAAGTGCCGCGAGCAGCGCGCGCGTCGCCGCGAGATCACCCAGGACCACATCGACGACCGCCGCGATAAAGATGAGGATGGTCAACTCCACGGAGTGATAGGCCCGATAGAAGGGCACGGCGCGCGCAAGGGAGCGGAGCCGACGCAGCAGTGCCCCCTGGGGTGTCGCGACGCCAGCGCTGTCCTCCAACCGGTCCAGGTTGGCGTAGGCGCGTGCCACGTGGACCATGTCGTTCAACGCCTTGTTGTAGAGAATCAGCACCGCGAGGAGTGCGCCCAGCAAGGGCCACGGACTGTCGAGCCAACCCGCCTCCGGGAATCCGGCTGCACGAAGTCCCAGGGTGATGGGGATGAGGCCCTCGGTCGTGTAGTGCCCGACCCGGTCGATGAACACCCCGAGCGGGCTCGTGGTCCCCCGCCAGCGGGCGACCTCACCGTCCGAACAGTCCCAGAGCATCTGCATCTGACCCAGAACCAATGCCGCACCTGCACCCGGCAGGCCCGGGATCAGGATGACCAGAGCGGTGGAGATTCCGGTCAGGACCATCAACCACGTGACCTGATTGGCCGTAATGGAGGTGCGCAGGAGAAGTGAGGTCAGATACGGCGAGATCCTGCGCAGATATACATCGGCGACCCAGTGCTCGGAGTTGCGCCGGCCACGCACGGATGGTGGTTGACACACCGCGCGGATTTCCGCGATCGACGGATGCGCTGCCATCAGGACACCCTCCTCACCGATCGCAGCCACTGTACGGAGGCCAGGATGACGCACACCGCGAGCAACCAGATCGACGCCGCGCGGAGTTCCAGGGCGAGTGCTCCCACGCCCAGTGCGATGAGGACGAGGATCGTGCGACCGTCCCAGCCCAGGGCCAGCCAGGTGAGCCAGCGAGGCGGAACCGAGCCCTGAAGTGCACGGTAGAGGGTGTCGTAGTGGTGGTAGGCGACGATGAAGAGGTAGCCGAATGCGAGCGGGAGGAACGTGCCGCCGAGCACTATCGCGGCCACCAGCCCCATCTCCAGGGCACAGATCAAGCCCGGCCACACCCACACCCAGCGACCCGTGGGGAGGCGCAGCCGCAGGAGTGCCGCAATCGCCGATCCCACGGGACCGGCGTCGAGCTGGGCGCGGACCAGTGAGACTCCTGCCTCCGGGGTCGGGCCATGCCAGGTGAGTGTGCGCGCGATGCGACCGAGTGCGGTGTAGAGCAATGCGATGACAACCAGGACGAGTAGCGCCACAAGCGCGACGTACCCATTGAAGAACGCAGCGCCCACGCTGAGTACCAGCCAGCGCTCCCCGATCGGCATGTGTACGACCTTCTTCGCCCACCGCACACTCGGCCGTCGATTCATGCGCGCAGACGCCTCGAGTACTCCACCCGAATCGGCAGCGCCGTCGTCCGTATCAGTCAGCGCTCGTAGCGGGACGTACGCCTCACGCAGCCGCTGAACACGGGAGAACGTGTAGTCGCCCATGTGGCGCGCCGTTTGCACGACGATCAGGATGATGGCCACCCACCATGCAGAAAGTCCGCCCACCAGCGCGCCTGCAGCGAGTCCGGCGTAAGCCGCGTATTCCTTCACTCGATCCGTCGAGGCATCCAGCCACGCACCGAGTGCACTGAAGCGCCGGGTCGCACGAGCCACCTCCCCGTCGACACAGTCCACGATCAAGGAGATCTGGAGGGCGATCGCGCCGATGATCAACCAAGGTCGTGTGCCTTGGGCGAAGGCGAGGGCGGCGCACATGCCGATGAGGAACGAGATCAGTGTGATCGTGTTCGGCGATAGCCCAAGTTTCAGCGCCAGACGCGTGACCGGCTTGGACATCCGGCGCACGAGGAAGGTCGAGTAGAACCCATCGTCGACGCGGTTGGCCTGGAGTTGGGCGATCCGACGGTCACTCACCGCACCGATGGCACGACGCGCCTCGTCCGGGTCGACGGGACTCCGGAACCAGGGCACGTCGACCAGCTCGATCGCCTGGACACCGATGCCGGCGCGCACAAGTGCCACGACACACAGTTCCAGCAATTCCTCGTCCCCGACGGGCAGACCCTCCGCGGCAAGGAAGGTGTCCAGTCCCTCCAGAGCAGCGACAGCCGCACCCCGGTCTGCTGCACTGATGACCAGGGCGCCGACACCCACGTGCGTGGGAGCGCCCACCCGGTGCACGCTGCTGCCCGCGGAGACCACGCGGTGATGGCGAACCGTCACATTGCCCCTCGCATCGGGGCGCACCAGCATCGAGGTCGGTACGAAGGGATCCGAGGTCAGTGGTGCGAGGGCAGCGTCGGCGATGACCAGGTCGTTGGCCACGAGAACGACGGGATCCGTGCCGGTACGCAGTCGATCCAGGATCGCACTGACTCTCCGACCGTGGAGCCGGATCACTCCGACTTCTCCCGCAGCAGGCTGCGCCAACCATGACGGCGCACCTCGCGCCACAGGCGACCGGCCAATTGGCGACTCGTCGGCTGTTCGTGGACTGCCTCCACCATGGCCGTGAGCGCAGCGACGGCCGCGTCGATCGGAATATCGGTTGGCGTCACGCCAGTCTCATCCGGAAGCCGAACGGTCAGCGCATCGAGGTCGCCCACGACCCGAACCCCGCTCGCAGCGATGTGGGCTGCGGCGGTGCGTCCCTCGTTCGCGGCAGCATCCAAGGCCCACCCAGGAGTGGCAACGCGCGCCTCCTCCGGGAGCGGCTCACGACCCTCCACCATCCCCTTGGCCACGCCACGGCGCACGACAGTGACGTACTCGGTCCAGTCCATCTGCTTCTTGACCTGCGCATTGAGCCGCACCAGGAGCTCGGCTTCCGCCGCCGTCATCGAACGATTGCTGGTTAGATCCATGCGGGAGACGAGGATCTGCGGGTTGACGCCCAGCATCTGCGCGAACGTGGTGAACATGGCCGAGCGATCCACATCCTCGAGCACGACGACGGTGAGCCGATCCGGGCCGACCGCGGCAGCCCACCGCTCGACGACCGCCCCGTGCGCCTGCCGCTTCCAGAATGTCGGTGACATCCGGGAGGAGCCGGGGGTGGCAAACACGTCCTCGAGCCAGGTTTCGTAATCGGTGGTGAGGCCGTACTTCAGGTACTGCTGCCATGAGGAGGGCAGGAGTTTGCCCAGATTCCGCAGCGTCACCACGACATGCACGCGCTGCCCACCGAGGCCGGAGACAACCTCACGCGCCACATCCTCGGGTGCCTCGCAGAAGAACTCGCTGCTTATCACGACCCGTCCGGGATGCTCGGCGACTCGCGCGCTCAGACGATCGAAGTGCGCCCGATCCAGGACTGCACCACCGCGGTTGTTCCAGCCCCAGGGACGACCCAACACGGCGAGGGCCGCCCGATGCTGGGCCTGCAACTTTCCGGGATAGCGCACTCCCGCTGCCGCGAGATCCTCGCGCGCATCTGCCAGCGCCGCCTGTAGGGCAGTGGTCCCGGTCTTATGGACTCCGATGTGCAGGAGGACCGCATCCTCCGGAAGGGAGTCCACGGCGGGAAGGGAGCCACCCATACCCGCGAGCCTAGTTGTCGTCCTCGAATTCCTGCGGATCCTCATCGGCGCGCAATGCACGCCGTGCGGCGCGCATCCTTTCGATGCCCGCGTCCACGTCAAGCGAGTGCACTCGGGATTCCTCATCGATGTAGAGGGCGCGATCGAACACAGCGTCGAGTTGGCGTGGCGTATCCGTCGCGACGAGGAAGGTGACGCCGCGGGCGCGGAGTTCGGATACCTGGGCGAAGCACCGCTCCCGGAATGCGGGTTCACCTACCGCGAGTACCTCATCGATCGCGTAGGCCTGTGCGTCGGTCGCCATCGCGGTGGCCCAGGCGAGCTTCTGGCGCACGGACGCCGGGGCCTGGCCGAGGTGTCGATCGAGTTTCTGGGTGAGTCCCGCCGTTTCCGCGATGGCTGCGACTCGGTCGGTGACCTCGGCGGGCGTCATCCCCAACAGGCCACCGAGGAGATAGATGTTGTGGCGCACAGTGAACCCGCGACCCAATGTCCGCGCGAGGTCGATCATCGGGATCCACGGGAACCGTCGGACGACCGACCCGGAATCCGGCAGCAGCGTTCCCGCGGCAAGTCGAAGGAGTGCACGTCGATGTGCGGATCTGGCGCCGAGGACAAGCACGGACTCCCCTGTGGCCACAGCGAATGTCGCATCGCTGAGAGCCGGGAACTCCTCCCGTCGAGTCTCACCCGCGAGACGACGTAGGCGCTGCCGTCGTCCTCCCCCCTGGCGTCGCTTGCGTTTGGGCAATGCGAGCGACACGTGATCGAACTCGACAGCCGATGCCAGCGAAGTATTGATACGGATGCGCGCCACCTCACACCTCCTTCAGCACGCGCGGTTCAAGACGGCGGAAGACGATCAGTCCGATCACCAGGATCACTGCTGCGCTTGCGAGTGATATCAGCAACGCAGAAGTCGAGATCGCCTCGCCTGGCCACCATCCGATGCGGTACAGACCGAGGACACCCACGAGCGGGTTGATCGCCGCAAGATTCTGGAAGGTCTCAGGGATACGTCCAAGGGTGTAGAGGATCGGTGTGAAGTAGAACATGGCGCGCAGCACTATGCGCACGGTTCGTCCGAGATCCGGCGTGAGCGCAACTGCCGGGGCGATGATGAGTGCGAGCCCGTACATGACGACGAACTGCACCAGGATCGCCACCGGGAACAGCGCGATCAACGGACCAGGCAGTGCCTGGGTCAGCACCATGGCCAGCAACAGGATCGGGAGCGAGAGAATGAACTCCACGCCGGAGGAGATGATGACGCGCAGGATCCACACCTGGGTCGGCAGCAGACTGAAGACCAACTCGCCGCGGGCACGTCGCAGCACCTTGGTACTCGCTCGCATCCCCTTGAGGAACCACCACCACGGCAGAACACCAGCGACGATGAACAGCAGATACGGGCTCAATCCGAAGTCGCGGGCGCCCAGAAGCACCGAGAAAACGAACCAGAGCACTGCCGCCATGCCGAGCGGCTCGAGCAGCGTCCACACATAGCCGAGTCGAAACGTTGTGTACTGACGCTGGAGGTCACGGCGCACCAGCATGCGGAGCACTTGCCGGTGCTCCCAGATGGTTCGCACGGCGATTACGATAGGCCAGTCCGATGCGAGTCCCCGCCTGACACAGGCATTCACGAGGAGCACCTCCGCACGTGAGTCGCACCACATCGTCATGGTCATCCCTGAGCCGCAAGGCAGCGCGCGCAGTGGGTAACCGACTCCGGCAATACGGGCAAGGTGAATCAGAGGGGTTCACGCTGGCGGATATCCCGCACGCGGACATCGCCCTCTACTTCCCCGATACCCCGAGCAAGCTCTATCAGTTGAAGCAGTGGCTGCCGATCTTCGAGTCCGGTCCACGACCGACGATCGTGGTCACACGCTCCGTGGAGACCTACGACGCACTCGCAGGGACGACACCGCTTCGCGTACTCCTCGTTCCCACCTTTGAGGAATTAATGGCGCTCTACGACAAGGCCGACTTCCGGTGTGTTGTCTACGTCAACAACGGGTGGAGCAACTTCCAGTCGCTGGCCTACCAAGAGGCCGTGCACATCCATGTCAACCACGGGGAGAGCGACAAGATCTGCATGGTCAGCAACCAGGCCAAGGCGTACGACCGAGTCTTCGTGGCCGGTGACGCGGCCATCGAGCGTCACCGCGCCGCACTCGCCTGGTTCGACGAGTCCCACCTCATTCCCGTGGGACGACCCCAGTTGGATCTCGCGGCCGCCTCGCCCGTCGGCGCACACCCGGGAACGACCATCACCTACGCCCCGACCTGGGAGGGCGAGGACGAGGCGAACAACTACACCTCGG